>JAFLRZ010000015.1 GCA_022511225.1 Eubacterium sp. | reverse complement strand
CTTTGTCAGCTTCCCCTTTCAATGTTAAAACAGCGTCCATTGCGCTTTTCGCCTCATTCAACGCATTTTCAAAAGCACTCGTGTCTAAAGTCGTTGATAGCTGAATTATACATATAGCACGGTCGCTATACGACTCTAATAATTCAATACCTGCTATACTGTAATTAGATAAACGAAACGCATTTTTATAAATAAGCACCTCGTTAATATAGAAATCCTTTACGGATTGTCTATTGTCGCCCGACAGTGTTGCAATGCTATCCATACTCTTTACAGCCTCTAACAATGCATTTTTCAAAGAAGGGTAGCTAGCAACATTTTCTATAAAAGTATCCAATATGCTGTCAAGTAAATCTACATTTTCTTCAGAATAATCATCATCGTCAAATAATTCTCGATATTGAGTAAGCCAAGATACAGCCAAATTATGGTTATTCGACTTTAACTGATTCATTTGTATTTTTGCATTAACCACTTTTTCATCAATTTCTATTTGATTTACACTCATAGTAATTTGCTCAATAGCATTAGATAAAATGATATCAAGTTTCATGTTGGTGTCATCATCATAGTCTTCGCGCCGTTTACTTTCTCTATACTCTGTTATTTCAGCAATTGCAATACGTTTTATTGTATTTCTAGAATCACCATTTTTTGGTAAAACAGAATCCAACATTGATATAGCTTCCAAATATGCTTGGCGCGCTTCTTCTTTATTATTACTAGAAATAATCATCGTAGCGTATTTTTGCGTAATGGCATCAAGTCTTTCTAGGGCATCTAAGGAATAATCATCATCTGCAAAAGAATCCCTATATACATATATCTCATTTTGATATTCCTCTCCGAATTGTTTAACGCTTTGTAAATTTTCTTTTGTTTGTTGCACAATTTGCTTAATTTCTATTTCTGTTGACGCAGCAGCGATTTCAGAAATTGCATTCATTATAATATTGTTTAGCTGCTGAATTCCTTTCGGTCCATAATTATCATCGCACATGTTTTCTCTAAAAATATTGAGTTCATCCAATGCTGCTGCTTTAATCGCCCAAATATCAACATTTTCTTCTTCTGCTTTTGTGCGCACTGCATCAATTGCGTTTTTTGCAAACTGCAGGGCATTTTCCACTTCATCAACGGTAGAAGCTTTGTCAATAGCGATTTCACCATTACGGAGCGCGTCATTAAGCTCTTTAATTCCCTCATCAGAATATTCATTATCATTTTTAGAGTTTCTATAGCTTCTGAGAGTGTACAAGGCAGAATTTTTACTTTCAATTAATACATCGGCAATAGATTTAATGCTATCTATATCCGCAATTGCTTTATTTAATGCATCAAGTATTTCATCTTCCGTCAACGCACTATTAATACTTTGAATACCTTTATTCAACGCCAAATCTAAAGCGATCACAGCTTCGCTTGAATAATCGGCATTATTCTTTTTATTACGATGAGCTCTCAAAGCCTCGATAGCATTTTCTCTGATTAATTGAATTCCTTGATTTAAATTGGGGACTGAATCTAGGCCAACTTTTGCACGGACAAATGCATCATTTGCTTGATCAATTGTTTGGGCCATATTGATTTCGTTAATTCCGTTCTCTAGAATCTGATCAAGCTTTTTTACTGCTTCTTCTGAATAATTTTGATTTTGTTTTAATGCTCTATACTCTATTAAATCCTCCACTAAAATTATCTTACATGATGCTAATTCCTGTTCATATGTAGGTACTGCATCTAGATTAAGTTTACCATTTTCCAGCATTTGTGAAACTAAAACAAAGTTATCGGAATTCCAAATTAGTTCAATAGTATCTATTAATATTTTATCCAGCAAAGTAATACCTTCTTGCGTATAACTGCCGTTCAATTTAGTTTCACGATAAAGTCGAATAGATTCCTCAGCGATTTTTTTAGCTTCAGTCAATTCTTCATCGTACGTCATTACATCATCAAGATCAGAAATAGCTGTGGTATATGCCGCATATAATTGTTCAAAAGTTTTAGCGGACTTGATAGAAGATATGCCCTTTTGCAATGCTAATTCAAGTAGAACGGCACCATCATCCGTATATTTGATTAGCAATTTTTCTTCATAATAATTTTCTATAGCTTTTATTGTTTGTGCAATTTCTTGAGCAAGCTCTTGCGAATAAATTAAAACCGAATTCAGCTCTTCGATTGCGGCAGCCTTTAGTCCGTCGATCTCATCTATACTCAAAACTGAGTTAATTCTATTAGTATATATCTCAACAATAGAATCCAGCATTTCAATACCTTTAGCGGTAAAAGCGGCATTATCCTTATTATTTCGCACATTAATAATATCTGCTATAGCCTGATTTTTTCGCCATTGTAATTCAGCGGGGTACTCCATTACACTCGCTAAATTATTCTTAGCCGAAATCAATTCATTTTGCAGATCAACAAAATCAATACTGGCGTTAATTGCTATAATGCCTTCGTTTAAATAGCGATTGAGCAATTGAATGCCATACGAACTATATTTTTCATCGGCTAAACTACTTCTATACTCATTCAGCTCTTTCACAGCTTCGATTTTTTTCTGCGCTAACTCTTGAACCTTAGTTAATACTGAATTCATTTGTTGCCTGGAAGCTTCATACACTTTATTAATATCCGCCAAAGACGCAGCTTGTAATATACTTTCGCAACCGATACTAAGTATTTGGTCTAACTGCGTTATACCGTTCTGGGAATAATCCGAATTTACAAAACTGTTCCTATAAGCGATCAAATCATTAACTCGCACATTTTTTATTCTCAACAATTCGTCATCTAAAACATTAACATTATCTAATGCACTAATTGCATCGTTTTCAATCGAGATAACAGCCTCAAAAGTTGTCGCCTCGTTTATAGCTTGCTGCGCATTGATAAGAATTGTATTGAGCGCAACTATTCCTTCATTAGAATACCAAATATCTAATTTGGATTCACGATGACAACGAATTCTATCTATAGCCTCTTTTTTGTAAGTTTCAAGCAATTCCGCATACGTATCAACGGCTTCCAAAGCAATCTTGGCCGTATTAAAATATTCATTTACCTGATCCTCATCTTCTGCACTCTGTATTCTGTCAATAGCTTCATTGAGAATATGGTTAAGCTTATTTACGCCGTCAATAGTGTATTTGTCATCATCAAAAGTGAACCGATACATCCGTAGTTCATTCACCTTGTTAGCTTTATATTCTTCTAGAGCATTCTGCGAAATCGGAACGGAATCAATTAGAATATACCCTTGCTGTAAAATACGGTCTATTTCATTGAACGACATTGCCACGGACAGCTCGGCCGAAACTGTTTCCACTATTCTATCTAGCTCAATCAAACTATCATATGAATAATAATCATTATTTTTAGCGTTACGATAATTATGCAATGCCAAAATAGCTGTATCTCGAGCTATTTGTAATCGTATTATATTTTCTTGTTCAATAGTTTTAACGGCAAGAAGCTGTTCAACAGCAGTATTATATATTTGTAATACGGCATCATACGTTTCCGCATAAAAAATACTGTTTTTTGCAGACATAATAATACTATCTAATTCTTCAACTGCAGCCGAAGAATATTTACTGTCATCAAGCATTGCCCTATACGTATCCAATTCGGATTGCCTATCTCTTTTATAGATTGCGAAAGCCTTTTTTTCCTCGTCCTGTCTAATTTCCATCTCTTGAGCCATTGTGGGGACTTTCGAAAATGCGCTTTTCACCGTATTGACAACTTGCTGTATTTCCTCAATTTTAGTTGCTTCTTCGATTTTTTTCTTCCCGTTTTCCAACAAAATATTCAGTTCATTAATTCTTTCGGGAGAATATAAATGATCCGGATATTCTTCACGAGACAATATCAATTCCGATATTGCTTGTTCTTTAGCTTGTTCGACTTTGACTCTATTTTCACTTTGTCCGCAAGCAACAAAAGTCAATACGGACAAAATCACTAATCCGATGATAAAACCAAACCTAATTATCTTTTTGTGCATTATTAATCACCTCCAAAACATCTGCAAGCAACTGTATATACTTTTTGCCGTTCACCTTGAGTCTTTGACCTTTCCAAAATACAGAGTTCTGAGGCTTAGCTTCAAACAGTTTTGCAACAGACAGATCCCCACCGCAAACAGCGATTTGTTTTTCAACAGTGCGAAAGTTTAATGATTCCATAAAGCATGCATAATTTTTACAATATACACTATCGAAAACAAACTCGATTTGCGGTACGTCATGAGAATCCGATTTGATATCATGTTTTTCTATTTTATCAAGCCCACTGTTTTCAATTACTTGTTCCGATTGCGCAATTGTATTTGAGTCATTAAGTACAGCCACACTCGCTTTCCTATGACTCTTCCATACTCGGCGTAAAAAGAAACTAATACAAGCAACTATTGTAATAAGTATTATTAAAATAGCAATCGCCGAAATCCAATCATAACTCTTGCGCGTTACAATAACGAACTCACCTATTCTGTCCGTATAGAAGACCAACATATTTTTTTCAAAACCATATTCAATCTCATGCAGCGTACCATCGATAATTGAATATACCTTAAGAGTATTATTATGTAGAACTTTCCGCTGCAAGACGACATTAAACTTTAAAACCCCATCCAGACTTATCAATTCCTCATTTAAAACGAGATTTATTGTAAATCCTCTTTGCAATTTATATTTTTCTAATCCGGCAATGTTAAGGATATCCATACACTCCTTAACTTGAAATTCCGTTCCGTATAAAACATTTCCATCAAATATTTCAATAGTTACAAACTCAAACTTATAAGCATCGACGATATATAAAGAAGCAACTAACGGCAAAACCGATTCAAAATTTATATCGTCCAGCAAAGTAAAGTTGGCAATTACTGTATATACACCAACTTCTATTGCACCATTATTTTGATACTCTACATTTAAATGCTTTGACAAACTTCCGCTGATGAATATGCTTTTGGGTGTTCCATCATATGTAAAAACTTGTGCATTAAAGCTAATTGCAGACATATCTATTATAGCTTTAAAAATATTAACCGTTAAATTAGGTTGACACAAATCATAATAGATAGAATGCGTCCCGACTAATATGATATCGGTTTGTACAATTTTATCATAACCGGCATTTACATCAAGTAATTGTCCTTGCCCAAGAACGAAAGATACTTCGTCATTTCCGATTAAGTCTATCAAAACGCCACCGCACAATTCCACAAATTGCGTATCGTCATAACACCTATCAATTGCGGTAACATTTTCTATATATATTTTTCTTTTAACAATACTATATATTCCGTGATCGGTATCATCGAATATATAGTTAGGATTACATGACAATATAGTTACTTCATATTCATTCGGAATAATATTCGATGAATAGTCGGATATTATTTCATTAATTGTTTCGTTGTTCAAAACCCCGATAATAACATATTCCGGGCGCTGTGCCAATCCATTATATTGTATATTCTCGCCAAGCCACTTAACTTGTATTACTTTGGGCAGAATATCATAAGTAAGGCTATTGATTATCTCATAATTAATGTTATCTACACTTATATCTATTGTATATCCGCAATAAGCGTCTCGCCCGTAATAATTTGCATAAATCAAATTAATCTCATCGAAGATAGGGCTGGCTATCTTCGCAACAGGGTGTTGAATCTCCCCATTATAAACTAAATCTTCGGATTCCCATATAAGTATAATCGGCGCTTTTTTTATTGTGTATGTTTTAATTTGTGGGACAAACATATAATTCATGTTAATAGAATTCGACATGAGGCTAACTTCAACAAAATATTCGGTGCATGCATTGATATTTTTTGAATAGTCTGAAAAATCGAATTCGATTATCTCATTTATTATTTGTCCGCTTACTATACTGAATGAAGGTTTTTGAGGTTTGCCATTATAAATAAGCTCATTATCATCCCACTCGATAACTAAATCGGACTTAACGATTGAATAAATTTTTTCAACTTCTCCGATTAAAACATAGTTCGCATTAATTACGGTATCCTCTAATGATACTACTACGGAATAGCCGTCGGCGGCGCATATATTATTTTCAAATCCATTGTATACCAATGTAACACTTTCATTGTTAATTATTCCTGCAACGGAAGCAATGGGGTGTTGAACCTGTCCGTTATAGATCAGTTCTTCATTATCCCAAGAAACCAGCAAACTTTGCGGCTTGATTACAAAGCTATGTGATTGAGGCGCAAATTCATAATTTGCATTTATAGTGTTTTTAATCAAATAAGCGGTTACGGTATGCTGCCCGGCGCTAATACAATCATCATAGCTATAATCAAATTCTATGACTTCTGTGCCGATTCTCCCACTCTCAACAATAGCTATGTGATGCTGCACTTTACCCGAATAAACATATTCTTCGTTACTCCAAGATATGGTTATGGGGTTTTTATGTATTGTATATTTATGTGTTTGAGGAGTAAATTGATAATTACTATTTATAGCCGTATCTTCCAGAGCAACCTCTACAATGTGCTCGCCGGCATTTATATTTGAATTAAAGTAATAAACAAAAGTGATATTTTCGTCCTTTACCCTACCACTTTCAACAGTTACAGTATGATACTGTTCCTTACCGTTATAATAAAAAATTTCATTACTCCACACAACCGTAATAGGTCTTTTATGAATTGTAAATTCCTTGGAAACTGTTCCGGCATAGTAATTGATCAATTCCAAAACGATAAGAGAGCCGTTATCCCCCCTTACATTTATAGGGTTTGATAACACAACATAATCCAAATCTTCGATTAACTTAATATCCCCCAAAAGGATATCCATATTATGCGCTTCGCCGTTATACTCAAAATCCGTTTCGCCCAATTGAATATCTTCATAATACAATTCGATTCTTTCAAACTTGGTACTTTCTTTGGATTGTTGAAAACTGTATAATGCGCTAAGCTCGGGGAAATAAACGTAGTCGTTATCAAAATTTCTCCTTATCCATACCCCATCCTCATTAAGCAAATCCATTTTGCCCGATTTGGTTAAAGTGTCGGCGTCTAACATTACCTTGCTTGTAAGTCCAAACGTGTTTACGGCAAACAATCCGTTTGTAACGTCGCCGCTATTGAATTCACTGTTAAAATAGCATTTTTCAATTACACCCGTATTAAAAGCGCTTATATGACCATAGAAAGAAACGTTATCTATTATACCGATATTATACGAATGACAAACAATCCCCTCGCTTCCGTTACTCCCATCATTGTTGCCGACAATGCCGCCGAAATAGTCTGACGCAATACCGTTAGACAATATAGTTCCGCTATTGTATGTATTGCAAACCTTACCCTTGTTGTCGCCTACTATGCCGCCGGCAAAATTACTTGAAACAATTAGTTTTCCATTATTAAAAACCTCGGAGATTTGTCCGTCGCGACTATTAGTCCCCGATATTCCACCGACATTCGATTTTCCGTTTACGACGCCGACATTAAAGCATTTTAATATTGACCCGTCGTTAGTTCCTGCAATTCCACCGACGTTAAATGCGGTATTGGTAACTTCACCGTAATTGGAATTTCCTATGAGAGTGCCGCTGGAGTTATATCCGACGACTCCTCCGGTATCCGTTGCCGAGGAAGACATGACTCCTACGGCGGCGTAATTAACCGAGTTTTCCACGCGTCCTGAATTATATCCTACAACTCCTCCGGTATGCGCTCCACCACGGATAAGCCCGTCGACTGTCAAATCTTTTATTACGGCGGTTTCTCCCGTAACTCCGAATAATCCTATATTATCTGATATTCGGTTAATATTTACGCCGGATATTTTTTTGTTATTACCCATAAAAACGCCGTGAAACGGGTATAACGTTGTGCCGATTGGCATCCATCCGGAAAGCGAGCCGTTTGATATTTCGGTAAGATCGATATTATTTTCCAGAATAAAATATACACCGTTATACCCGTTTACCCCGCCGCCTTGCACGTTTGCGGAAAGTCTTTGCAAATGCGCGTCGGTTGAAATTTTATACGGCGAATCGGCGGTACCGTCGCCGCCGCCGAAATCGTCGCCTTCCGCATAAACGGTTTGATATTCGGTATTACACAACAATAATAAAGCAACAAAGAATAATACCACTGTAAAAACCATAATGGCGATAAGTTTAAGTATTTTAGTATTCCTTGTAGCTTTCTTCATTCGTGTTTATTCTCTCAGTAAACTATGATGGATAAAATATTGCTTATAATATCGGGATCGCGCAAGTTATATGCCTGCACCTTGATTATATCCCCCACTTGCGCTTTATCGGTTGTCCTTAACCCATACTTTTTTTCCGGAAAGTAAGCAATTTCTTCAATGTTTTCCGGGTCTATTGCTTTGCCGTCCCTGATTATTTCAACAATATTAATTCCACATTCAGTAAAAGTTGTGTTTTCAGGTAAATAGGTACGTCCTATATAACAACTGCTCATAACGGCAACTAACGGTTCTCCCGAACCCGGGTAGATGGTGAGACTTTCAGGTTTAATGCGATTGCGAACTATATGAATCTTTATTTCTTGCTCTATGTTGTATTCATTATCCTTAATAGCAATCGTGAGAATCCCGTCGAATTCGTATGACCGCTTATTTACATTAGGTTTTCCATCACCAAACCAACCGTATTCACACCTTTCATCAGAACAAGATGCTTTAGTATACGCCATAGGCGCAAAGTCATCTCTTTCTTCCATAGTCTGCATATTTGTTATTTTTCGCTTTATGTAGGGAAGCCCTTCCTGAGTATCCTGAGGACATATATAAGTATCTTTAACTTCGCTCAAATAGTACTCCGCATATTCGTACTGCGCCTTATAAACGGTTTTTCTACCTTTTTGCACAGGTTCACTCCAACCGATAAAACGGTATCCGGCATTTGCGACTACGTAATCGCTTCCCTCTTTTTCCAACTGTCCGTATTCACCCGCGTCGTATTCAATTACTTCGCTGCATGCTGCCAATGAAGCTATTGATGCAATAATCAAAACCGCAGTCAGTATTGCACAAATCAATTTCTTTTTCATATTTCACTCCTTAAAAAGATTTATCATCTTTACCTACACGGTAACTTCTGTATGCAAACAAATAGGTACCGTTATCGTATGCACCCCATCCGAAAATAAAACCGTCATAAGTCGTATATGTAACATAAAAGGACCCGATAGCGCCTTTGCCGTCAAAATCAGCTGCATTATGACCTATAATTGCACCTACATTTACGTATCCTGTAATAGTATTTTCAGACGAAATATGCCCATAATTGCTACAACCGTTCACGTTGCCGCTACCGTAATTATAACCGAGTATACCGCCGATAGATCTATGTGCATGATATACTATTTTAATATTACCGTAATTCTTACAACCGCTAATAGTTCCTTCGTTTCGTCCGACTATACCTCCGATATCGCCGCTTCCTCTAATTGACGCATTATTTACAGAATTGCAAATTTTTCCTTTATTTATTGATACTATACCTCCGACGATTGAGCCTTGCCGTTCGATATCTATATTACAATTTCCCATGATTTGCACGTTTTCTATTAAGCCATTATTTTCATATGCCAACGTACCGAAGTTATAGAAGCTTCCCTTATGTTTTATATCCGATTTTACAGTTACATTGTTTATATTCAGATTTTTAACAGATCCTTTTGACGTAATTGTTTTAAATAATCCGTTATTACTTTCATTCTTCAACTTTTCCGAGCCGATGGTATATTTTAGATTGGAAATAGTATGACCGTTGCCGTTAAAATAGAAGTTTAATGTGCCTATAACACGATTGTTTTCTCCAGACAAATTTATATCGGCAATAAGCCTGATTTCTCCATAAGTATCGCTTGTAAACTTTTCAGTCATATTTAGTAGTTGCTCCTTATTCGCAATAAAACGTCTTTCTAATGAATGGCTATTTTCATCTTTTACGTTAAATGCAACACCGTTATAAAACTGCTTATAATCATATGAAATTTCACCGAAATCATAGTCATTGGGATTTGTTATAACAAGAATCGACCCATTTTTAATATACGCATTGCCCTTGGATATCAAGTGATAATTCGGAACAAGATACGTGCTGGGCTTATCATTAGAATAACCGAAAATTACACCTTTAGATAAATCCCATTCCAAATCGCGAGGATGATTACCTTTCGGTTCATCTCTTAATGATGATCCTTCCCGCTCTAACAGCTTAACAATCCTAATATAAACAACAGCTTTTAATTGTTGTGATCCATCTATATAATCAAACACAAGCTTTGCTAATTTCCCTTTGTAATAGCTATCTTCCGCGTCTGACTCGACGATAATTATAGAATCGCTATAATGGCTTGAGTTGACTACATCCAGTCCATCATCAATTGATTCGTCTTCGTTCAGTACCCACATTTGTCCAAAGTCATTACGCTGAGTTCCAAGCTCAAGCTTTACCGAATACCCAATTCGCAAATCGGCATAAGTGCTTATACCGCCAATTGGCGTAGGGCCTTCCTGATATTTTACTTGATAGCTTTGTTTTAGCTTACTATCCTCGCTATCATCGGCCGGCACTTCAACCAAACCGTTGGCGCCATATTTACCGTCCATACCGAAACTAAAGTCTTCCGATACATTTACCGGTTTTATGTGTATAGTAAACCTGAACAGTTCCTTTACGACGGCGACATGGTCCGGATTTAATAAGACGATTTTAAAGACGGTTCCTACATTATACCAATCCATAAAGACAACGTTAATCTCGTTATAACCATTTTCCAGATCTGCCGTAAAGGTTAGCTGCGGCAATCTTTTACCTGCAAGATAATCGCCCGACTCGACCGCAATGGTATCGGTAAATTGATTTTGGGATATATCCGATTGGGTGATATTGTTAACAAGCAACAGCTTGTTTGTTGTAAACGTGCCGTTGTTTATTGTAAATCTGAATGTGAAACTGTTTTTATCCGTTCCGCAATTTCTATCCACATAAAGTTGTTCATCATTGGTCATTTTAAAGGATTTGCCGTTGGCGTCGAAACCCTCTTTATACTGAACGGTTCTTACGCCTACAAATATATAGAACTTAAACTCTTTGGTTAAAGTCTGACCGTTTTCCTGATTAAAGACGACCGTTACTGTAAAGTGATCGTTGTCCGGCTTAAGGTAGTGCAAAATCTTGTCCAAATCCAATACCGTAAAGCCTTTATCGAACGGGGAGATAAATCTTTCGTCGTCATAGATAACGCTAAATCTATCTTCATACGTTACCTGTTTGTGATATTTGTTTGTCAGTTCGTCATCAAAGTACAGTTTCTCGATGCGTACCGTGTCTCCCGGATTCACATAATTACTTGTAAAGCCGTTCATATTACCGCCAAACTCCGCGCCATCGAGAATCGTCGTATTGTTAGCGCTTATATTTGCGCCGACAATCTCATCGGCATAATTGCCGGTTATTGTGAACTTCAGTTCAGCCCTTATTTGTGGATTGCGCTGTGATTGAGCAAGTATCGTAATCACTTCGCCCACGATAGCGTCCTTATTTATTTTCAAATGCACGCAATAATACAATCCGTCAAAACGCTGATTATCCGCATTGTTGATACTGACTATATTAGCGCTGCCTGTCGGCACACTGAACGCAATTCCTTTAAACGAGGCGTCACTGTTAACCGCCGCTTTAATTATAAACCCATAATCAAAAACAGGATGCACTTCATAAGTATTGGTATCCGAACAATAAAGTTCTTGCAAAGAGTCTACGTCAAACGATAATACTGTTACAGGTCGCTCAACAACGTCAAAACGCCATATATTAGAAGCTATCCCGCCTACAAATGCACAAATCATAAAGCGAGGCGTGCTTGTTAATACAGCCGTATCGTCAAGTACATTAACCGTATTCTCAACCAGTGTAATTCCCCAAGGTTCAACTATTACATTGCCCGAATTATCAACAAATTTGTATTTTATGGTTCGATTCGACGCAAAAACAGGGAATATCGTTGTATTAAGTATCGCGCTTTCTCCTAGAATAATCGATGTTTTGTTGGACATTAACGAAACCGATTCTACCGGAATATTAACCCTAACAAAACAAGGGTTCGATACTATTTCCGTACTCTCCGCGCCGCAAGGAATGGCGACTACCATGAATTCAGCATTGGGAATTAGTATATTTTCTTTTATGTGCAGGATATCCCCGTCTATTGTTCCATACGGATTACTGTCGGTAATATTTGCACCGTCCCAAAAATGATATTCTACGTCTTTATTAGTAGCATTGTAGTTCGTTTCGGCCAACAATCGAACGTCGTTACCACGCTCTGCCGTAATATCTGTACTGACCATCGTAATATAGGTAACCGGCACAATGACGCGTAGGCAAATAGGCTCACTGCTTACGCCGTCAGCTATTGCTACAACTTGTATTACCATATCGCCCCTTGTAACGAGCTGCTCGGGACCTACGGTCAATTCTCCGCTAACAGTATCTATAATCGCAATGTTTCTTCCTTCTCCAATTAGCGAGTACGTAATAATCGACTCGGTTGCATTAGCCGGATATATCGAAGCACTGAATTTCGCAATCCCCATGGGTGCAATGGCGGTGATATTATCTTCCACCGCAATATCGACCCTTTCAACGTCGATTTTTTTAACAATTACAACCAAAGACTCGTCCGAATCTACTCCATCAGCGCTTGCTATAATTTCTATACGACTCCCTAACGGCGCCTCGCTGTTTACGGTAAGAACATCCCCTTCAATAGTTCCGTGTTCCATGCCGGAAACTATTCTGTAAGATACGTGATTATATGTTGCATTGCCGGGGATAGTCGTTGCATACAGCTTTCTGCTACCGCCGATATTGACGTTGCACTCAAGATCATTTTCCGAAAACTCAACAGCTAATACCGCCACTTTGGAAATGCGTATTTGCAATATATTGCTTATAACGCCATCTACGGATGCCGTAACGTTAACAATGTTATCAATAGCATTTTTATCGTCCGTTACGGTAAGCCACCCGTCTTTTATCGTCGCTAAATCCTCGTTATCAACATTAAATTCAACATCTTGACATGACGCAAATTCGGGATATATCGTTGTATATAAAAGTATTGAGCCGCCCAGTTCGACATTGCCGGAAGACATTGTTGTATATAATTCTACAGAAGATACCGGTACTTTAATATTTATATAGAATACAGGGCTACAAACACCTTCGATTTCCGCAACCACGCCTACTAAAGCATGAGGGACGTTAACGTCATTATTTATTGTTAATATACCGCCCGGCGTAAGGGTCGCGTACTCTTCCCCTTCTTCTATCCAATATGTTATAGGAGACAAAATATTATTGGTAGGCGCCACATCGTAGCCTAACACAACCGCTTCCCCTACTTTTAATTCGGTTTTAGGCGATATTACGTCAATTTTGACCGGAGGAATCTTAAATTCAACAGTATTGCTGATAACGTCGTCGACAATAGCGTATACACGAATCCTAGCTCCTATAGGCGCGTTTTCTTGTATGGTTAATAAGCCCGTGTATGTAACTGATGCCCATTCCGAACCGGATTCAATAATAAATTTAGGAGTAAAATATGTTGCGTTAATCGGCTCAATAGCGGTTCTCAACAAAACTTGTTGGTTGGGCGCAACATCGTAGTTATTTTCTTTTTCGAACAACCTAACACTTGTCGTTGCAATTTTTTCAACTACGAAATGATAATTTTTAGAGTTGACGTTGTCGTATTTGGCCGATACGGTAAACTCATATCCGATAGGGGCATTGTTCGCGACTTGCAGCATTCCGTTTTGATTGATTGTAACGTATTCGTTTCCGACGCTTTTTAAAATTTGAATGCGATTTAAAACGGTTGCATCAAAAGGTTCCGCAACGGCTACTAGATTAAATTCTTGACCCTGATTTAAAATTGTACGATTACTCAACTCAATCAAATTTTCATCGGTAACTAACAATCTATCGATAGGGACTTGTATTATCATCATCGCATAGTTTAACTCAACTATGTTTCCATCATCGTTGACATGAATGTTAATTCCGATTGCTTTTCCGAAAGCGTCCGGGTTATCGGAAACTTTAAGAACGAGTTGCCCTTCTACCTCTACCACCGTAGCTAAATCAGGGTCGTCGGTTGTAATTGTCGGATTTCCACCCTCGAGTACATAAGTTGCATTCAACGGGTAGACCAGTACTTCTATCGGTAGTTCTTGCCCCACCACTACGGTCGTTTGTCTATTCTGTGTAATCAACGAAATACGCTCGACAGGACGCCGCACTACCGTTAATGAGAGTGTGGGGCTATCGACGTTATCATGTATCGCCGTGCACCGTACAATTACCGTATCGCCTATCGATAACTTGTCGGTAGTAATTAGTTTACCTCGGGTACCATCAAAAGTCTCGTCAAAATATGCGAAATACGCAAGAGTCTCGTCCTTGATGCTCATTCCTAGATGGTTAACTTCTACTACTTCATAACGTAAAGTTTTATAAGACGCATAATCCGGTATAATATCTGCGTAAATGTAGGTTTCCGAATCGGGATAAATATCTTTAGACTGTACGTTTATTTCTATTTTTTCTACAGGAACAGCCTCCTTTGTAATACACAAATTTGCAAATTCATCCATGGAATATAAATTCCCGTATTTATCTTCGGCTGTAATCCAAACCAAATCATCAATCACGGGATTGGATCTGTCGTATTGCATAATCGTTCCGGCAGAATCAATGCGCGTTCCTTCATCCAAATCATAGTGCAATCTTTCAAAAGGAATTGGTTCATATGTAACTTCTCGCGTTACTAAATTGATAGTTCTACGCAGAACTTGAGGAACCTTTGCGAAGTATTCATTGTAATTCATTGTAATGGCGGCATCGCTATTATCACCGTAAAACTCAATGAATTCCTCATTAAATTCCATATCGTCTTTAAAAACTTCGCCTGCCGCTATTTCGTTTTTGAATTTACCTTTAAGCTGATCTTCGAAAATTAACTCCGAATATAACTCCGGATTTTCTACACCGGTTTCTGTTTCTTTTTTCTTATCGCTGAAAAGCGACTTTTTAATATCATAAGAAACAGAGGCGGAAATATCTATTTTGATTATTTTAAGATCAATCACTAATCCGGCTCTTATTTCTACTTTGAAGTAAAAACCCATATCTAATGAAATATGTCCCGCGCATGCACCTTTGCCAAACAGCTCTTTAACGCCGCCTATTTGCTTACCATCAGTTTTTTCCGAGGCAAACATGTCGGCACACTCGATATCTCCAAAAACAAATGCGCCGAGTCCTTTTGTTTCTAAATATCCTCCGCCTTCAATTTTTAAAGAAACATAGAAAACTTTTGCTAACGTAAATTTGGTTTCAATAGCAGCGCCAACTCGAACCTCAAAAGAACCGCTCAACGTTACTACTGCCGAAAAAGTAGTCGTATTGTTTTCATAGTTTTCAGAACCTGCCTCTGTCGTTACATTGACTTGTTCTTTTGTTTGTTTAACTTTTAATTTTCCTTCAAAAACCGCCTTAAAATCCACTGCTATTTCAACACCAAACCTTATATGTATTGAACATCCATAAGGCAGAGGAATGGCGATACTTACAAGAGGAAGTAACTGGGAATCCATCCTCGCGCTTCCCAGCTTACTTTTATTTTCCGGTGTGTTGTCCGTTTTTCCGGCTTGATAACAATTTACTAATTCATTTAAATATGTCTTTACTTGCTTTCTAGCCTCCTCAGTACCCCTCATATAGCTTCCAATATTGCTACTTCCGCTACTCTTTCCGCGTATAAAATTATTAATAATCGCCTCCTCATTAATGGCTGTTTTTTCTTTCCCGTCTATTAAGTCTTTATATCTTTTGCTTTCTGTTTTATATTTTTCACTATTATAGTAATCTAAGGATTGTATTGCCCATGCCGGATCGTATTCTTTGTCCGGATTAAGTGGATTTTGTATTTTATTGTTCTCATTAAGAAACTCGAGCATTTGTCTTTTTTGTTCTTCTGAAAAATCCGTCTCTTTCGAAAATTCAATTCTAACACCAAACGAATACTCGGTAATAGTTCTGGTTCCGGAAGAATATATGTTAGTGTTACTATCGATATTAGAAAAGTTTTCTACACGACTTTTTATTTCACCTTCGAGATATATTTCGATATCATATTTTGTCAACTCCCATTTAATACTTACATCAACTGTAAATTGCACGGGACTAAATTTCATGTCTTTAAATTTTATCTTTATTTTTTTGGGTAAGTTGATTGTAATGTCAACATTGGCATCAAAATCAAAACCTTTCGCAAGCGGCGAAGGTAGATTTCCGTTAATGACATCGACAGCATATCCGATTGCTTTTACGGATTCATTTTTAGCTAACGCTTCTTCAATCGCCTCTTCAGAATAAAAACTTACATCTTCCGGATTCGGCAGTTGTTCTCCGTAAATTTCGACCTTGTCGTAAACTTCGTCTAACGACGGTCGAACCACACCCAAAGAAATTATATTGCCATTATCGGCATTTATTTTAACAATTTTATATGCAACTTCTCCCAATCCATCTTCCATATCAGGGAGAAGCAGTATATCGTCAATATTATATTCCCTGTCCTTTTCCTTAACCAATTCAATTGTATCATCAGATACATAAACAATTTTCTCATCAGCAATAGTACCCAATTCTGTTTTAGTATCTACTTCAAGAATATCATTCTTTCCGATTGCAAAAGTAACCCTGCTTTGCATAGCAAGATTTTTTTCTTGGAACTTAGCATTTTGCAACTCTACAGTATAGTATTCGCCTTGCTCATACATAGACTCAGGCGGCAAAATGGTATAAAAATTCTCATGACTTTCTACGCGAACTGGAACCGGCATATTTTTACTATCATTGACAACAACATAATCAGATAAATTTTCATGATTTATGCTATCATCCGCCATGATGTCAAAAGTAAAATCTTGCGGTAAATCACGAAGTAGTTCAACATTCTCAGATGTCTTTGACTGCATGGGGACAAAAGAATCGCTTTTTTCTATATTGCGATGAAAAAACGACACCATCAAGCCCCCACACAAACTGCATAGAAGAACTAGGACAAGTGCTATAGAAATCACATTGTTCTTTTTTGTCCCTAATAATTTGAATTTGTTAATCATTATTTTCTTTCTCCTTTATAAGTTTTTTCTTTAAAGCCATTGTTGTAATAATACCTAAAACAACTAGAACGACTACTATAGATAAAACGATAACCAAAATTTGCCAACTAAATGATTTTTGAATCTCTTCAAATTTTGCCGCAATTATTATCTGATCTCCCTCCGCTATTTCGCTTCCTACTTTGTAACTATACGTCCCATCATTTAAGCTGACCAGCTCAACGTCTTTATCATTAAACCGTGCGTTCAAAGATACAATCTCAAACCCATCGTCGGCCAATACATTAACCGCTATTTCATCATTCGATTGAAAATATTTTTTATCGGTTAGAATCACACCTTTTCCTCTAACATTGGTAACTAATTCGACCAAAAAAGAAAAATGTACTTGGATTTTTATATTACACTCAGCATCAATTTGTATTGAGTTATCTGTAACGCGTTCTATGCTTTCTTCGCCGTCTATGAGCAAACTTTCCAATTTTACATTATCAAATGAAAAATTTAATATAACATGTTCGCCTTTATAATAATACGATTTATTCATTACTTGCCTATCTGATATATACTTTGCGTTCGTATTTACAGTTACCACAATATGTCTAATTTGGGGAAATAACGCAGGATCATCCATATACCATATTTTATCAAAATCAAAATCGAAATTCGACTCCACCACAAAAGCATACTTGGATAAACTTTTAATTCCATCGCCTGACCCTTGTGCAACGCTAGGATAATCATTTAAAGCATATCCATTGACAACATTAACTTTGTCGGATCTAATCCCAATGAAACTTCCTATTCGTGTCAAACCACTATCTCCACTGTTTGATACTGTTCCAAACGCTATTCCGTTTCGTATACCTCCTGAACTTTGTTCATAGTCCGCAATACCGATCAGTCCACCTACTATTTTCCCAATCAAATTCGCATATGCATAAGCATTGGTAATTGTTGCAGAAACTGAATTGCCAACCAAACCACCGACTCTTTTAGCACATATATTACCTTCAAAATTGCTCATAGAAATTTTGCCACTACACTTTCCCACTAATCCCCCTGCTAAATCAGTAGAACGGATATTCCCTTTTGCTGTTACATTCGTTAAGTTGCCAATCATTCTACCGGAAATTATCCCGACTATATTGCCCCCAATAATCGCATCTTGATTATTTGCAGACATGGCTTCTACATTTAAATCCACTATGTCCAATGAACAAGTTGCAAATAACCCAACCTCATCCATATTAGGTCTATTGATTTTTAAATTATGTATTCTATGTCCATTCCCGTAAAGGGTGCCTGTATTGTCCCCGGCAAAAATCGGCATCCATCCTTTTTCATAATCATCAACCAACTCATGCCATGTTGTATCAGCACTAAGATCTATATCATTTATTATAAAAAAATCTTTATCAATATTTTGCGGCAAAACTATTTTATATAAATCCGCTGCCGTCTGTATTATAATATTTTGTTCTAATGTGCGATTATGCAAATCTTTATCTTGTGATCCTTCGGCATACGTATTCACCTGAGCAACATCACTCTTGTTAGAACAGTAGTTATTCGCAGAATAATAGGTTTCTGCTCGGGCCGGTTGCGAGCTTACGCCCAAATTAACGGTAACAACGCAAGCAATAAGTGCCGCTAAAACCGTCAAAAAGGAAACGAGTTTGCTTCTTCTTTTGTGCGTGGTTTCCATATAAAATTGACCTAGCCCTCCTATTAATACTCTCTTATTAATAAATAGTAAATTTATTTGTTTTTTTCCACTTAATTTTAAAAAATTCACTCTAATTTTCTAGGATAAACTCAAATCTATATATTTTTCTCTTCAAACACGGCCTTACATATTGACTTTTATTTAGACACGCAAAAAAGTGATATGCATAAGCATACTATGGCTAGTATCTCTATTGTATAAGTAAGGCATTTGATTCATGGCTTTGCCTCCTTACTTTATATGTACTATGAATTTATTATTTACTGCATTCACGTTTGTAAGTCGATAAACATTTTATGTATTCAATTTTTCTAATTCGATGATGGTTGCTCTTTCCTCATAAAGGATATTATCGGCAAAATAATTGCCGTTTCTTGTTCTTCGTCCTTTCCCTTCCAAAAGACTTCAAAACATATCTTTGCACTAATAGGCGCATATCCTCTATCGATAAGTGCATGAATTTTTTCTAAACACGCTTTTGACAGTTTGACAACATCACATAATTTGCCGTTTATCGGAGCAGATAGACAACCATCGTTATATTGTAAAGCGTCACCACTGCGCAAGCTTTTTATCAAAGAATTTTTATTCTTAAAGAAATCCAGAAAAACATCTCTATGTGTTAACTGCAATGTTAATTCTTCCGGCTCGCTATACGCTTCATTATCTTCTATTATCTCAATCGGAGCATTGGGGAACAAATTTGTATTATAATGAACATGCAATTCGTTTTTAGCACGAGTAATTCCAACATATACCTTTCTCCGCTGTTCATCGTTATTCAAAGATACATTATTCAGCAATAGATATACGCAATCAAACTCCCTGCCCTTTGCTTTATGAATTGTAGATACAAATATCGTACCGTTTTCGGAAGCATAAAAATCCTCGTACTTCGACTCTCTGATAAACTCCTCAAGGTCACTACGATATTTTGTCCTATTGACCGCCTCAAATTCCGCTATAAGTCTTAAACAATTATCAAGACATTCGCTCTTGCTATAAAATGCTTTTAACTGGGATTTAGCGACATTCCATATTTCATCGGATATTACAGGCGATAATAGCCGCTTATCTATTTCTTTCAAGAAATAGCGTATTTCTAATAAATTATCCAATATGAATCCGTCAATAGATTGAATCAGTTTTGCGCGGCGGTTGTTTTTAGTCAATAATCCAACGACTCTCAGAGCTTCGTCATTGGTATTTGTAAGCACACACACG
This sequence comes from Eubacterium sp., assembly GCA_022511225.1. Taxonomy (GTDB): domain Bacteria; phylum Bacillota; class Clostridia; order Oscillospirales; family Acutalibacteraceae; genus Eubacterium_R. The sequence continues at coordinate 26,285 of JAFLRZ010000015.1, read as the reverse complement.
CTTCTATTCGGATCGTTCTCTAAAATATGCTTGACAACCGGATCCTCAAGGTTGTTTCCAATATAATGCGTTAGCTTAACAGTTCCAAATTCCGTCGATATGGCTTGTCCTAACGATTCTTTCATACGGTTAGATAATGTAGCTACAAAATAGTTGGCAAAATCCACTATATTAGATTTGCTTCTGTAGTTTTCCGTCATTTCATACTTGCGCGCACCGTACTCTGAAATAAATGTTTTAAGATACTTTGAATCCGAACCTCTAAATTCATAGATATTTTGATCATCATCACCCACAGCAATCACGCGCATATCATCATTACGGTTCATCAATGCGCGAACAAGGTTAAACTCGTTCTCATCCATATCCTGCGCTTCATCAATTACAAGAACAGTTTTTGCTATTCGACCAAATTCTACATCACCATTATTAATCATCTCTGTCGCATTTTTTACGACGTCTTCCAAGTCTTCAAGATTACCAATTTTGCCCAGAAGATCAAAGCAGTAAGAATGGAAAGTTTTGATCTCAATAAAATGAGCAGCATTCCCCATCAATTTTATCAATCTTTTTTTAAATTCTGTCGCCGCCGCCCACGAAAAAGTGACCATCAACATCTGCTCGTGCTTTACATCCTCTAACTGCATCAAGGACGCTAATTTGTGCACTAAAAGTCGCGTTTTTCCGCTCCCTGGTCCTGCAGCAACTACTATATATTTAGACTCGTTGTCATTAATAATTTCCGATTGTTTATCCGATAATTCGCCAAATAATTCATGATACTTTTCGGGCGTTATGTTGCGTTCGATTTGTGCTGCGCGCTCGCCTTTGAAATACTTTGCTATAAACCGCCTAAAATCCATGACAAAATAGTCATTGACAAAACTCAATGCTGCGTTATAATCGCGCACCATAAGATTAGCATACTCGCCGACTATGTGAATTTGTTGTATTTTCTGTTTATAAAATTCGCTTAGCATCCGGTAGTCCTCATTTTTATAGCGAATTTTATTATCTGTGACAATTCGTTTAATTTCCATTCCGTTATAAATTACAAGGAAGCCGCCCTGCAAGCTAACTGAACCGATTTTGGAAAGGTATAGCAACGCATCCTCTATATCGTTTAGAGATGCCGGTTCGTTGTACAAATCTAAATGCGGCGCTGCAATATAATCTTTATATAGCCCGACAAGCGAAAAAGTGACGGGTATATTGTCAGAATATTGGTTTTGATTAGCAGATACAATACGGTAAAGCTCTCCAATTATAAATCGACAAATGTCTATCCGCTTGTTAAGCTTGTTCATTAAGCGATCTTTGGCTATATTCGGATAAATATCAGTTCGATTTTGCGTATTAAAATTACTCTTTTTAATATAGCTTTTTATGTTCCAAAAATATAAAATAGTGCGAATGTTTTTTACAGATGCAAAAGAAATTCCATTATTTAAAGCTAAATCATTTAATTGCTTAATATTATAGCTATTCCCTTCATCCGACAATTGTTGCATTAAAAAAATTTCGAGCTTTGCAAACTTTTCCAAAACTTGTAAAGATTTATTTTGCGATTCTGATTTTTGGATATAAGCAGACATATCCATTGAATCGGCAAGCAAACCTATACTGCGCATTATATTAATTGCTTCGATAACGTCTTTTTTATCAATGCCTAACAAATCGGCAATATAGTCAACTCTCGATTCAGCATCTTCATTACCTGCTTCGGCAATACTCCTGCTTGAAATTAAATGTTGAATAATACGTTTAGACGTAAGCTTTTGTGCATCATTTAGCATTTCAGTCCGATCGATAGCAAATGCGGCCTCTTGCATATTCTTAGCAAGAATGCCGGTAGCATAAACTCGCGGCATATTTCGTCCACGTTTAATATAACCTGCATTTTCCAAAGCGGCAATTGCAGTTTTAATTCGTGTTTCTATTTCAGCAACAGAGTCATCCCATCCTGCTTGCCTGGCAATTTCCAACGGTGAACAAGTAATGATTTGCCGTGTTTTTGTTAAATCTTTAATCGCTTTCCATACTTGTTGTATATTGCATATACTAAGTTTATTCTGATTAAGATACATGAAATGCTTATCTAAATCGTTATTGTTAAAAAGTACAAAACATTCTGCGGATAAATCTTGATCGCGACCGGCGCGACCTGCTTCCTGCACATAGTTTTCCAAAGAGTCTGAAATATCGTAATGAATTACAAGTCTAACATCCTTTTATCTACCCCCATACCGAATGCAGAAGTGGCAACAATAACCTGCACTTCGTTGTTGATAAATGCCTCTTGATTGGCAATTTTTTCTGCGGCATCCATTTTGCCATTAAACGGTTTAGCTGGAAAACCGTCCGCAGACAGTTTTGTCGCCAGTTCATATGTACGACGTGTTCTAGATACATATACGATAGTAGGACATTGTCTCGCTTCTATTAAAGAACGTAATGTGTTATATTTTTCTTCATCTGTTTCTTTAAATAATACTGCATAATGTAAGTTTTCGCGTGTGGCATTTGTGGCAAAAAGCTCTAAATCCAAATCCAATTTCTTTTTAAAATAATCGCATATATCACTTATAACCTTCTGTTTTGCCGTTGCAGTAAAGCAAGAAACGGGAATGGTTGTCTTTAACCGTTTTTGTTTTTGCAACCCTTTTATGAAGTCTCCGATATAAAGATAATCTACTCGAAAATCTTGTCCCCAAGCCGAAAAGCAATGTGCCTCATCAATTACAAATCGTGAAACATTACGAGACAGTAGTAGCTTTTCTATAGTTTTAGAGCGCAACTGTTCAGGCGAAATATACAAGATCGATGCCTTGCCGCTCGCTACTCTTTCAATAGCATCTTTTCGCTCAATCGGACTCAAAAGGCCATTTATCGTAACTGCATCAGTAATGCCTTTTTGTTCTAAATTATCCACTTGATCTTTCATAAGAGACTGTAGCGGAGAAATTACTATTGTTAATCCATGTTCAGCCTCTCCCGCAATGAGCGCCGGTAGCTGAAATGTTATTGATTTGCCGCCGCCGGTCGGAAAAACAGCAAGCAATGATTTCCCATCCACCGCCGCGATCGCAGCTTTTTCTTGTAATGGTTCCCCATTGTATGTACGGAAATCATCAAATCCGAATATTCGTTTTAATTGTTTACGAGCATCAAGACGATCTTTACAATATGCACATCCTTCTTTACAAGGCGTATGCCGTAAGAACTTAATAACATTTTCTACTTTAGGATAATTTCTAAGCACCCACGGAGGTGTAATGGAATCTTTGTCATCACACGCTATTATCGCCAGCGCATACGCTAGCTCAACGGGATAATGCTTAATAAGCATATCTATATCGGCATTTGAGCAAATTTTGCCTTCAAATTCTGTTTTAACGACAAAATCCGTCAATTGATAGGGCCGAAATCCAAGGTATTTAAAGAAGCCTTTGAATTCCGGAAACTGAAATAATAAAGCACAAAAAATCCACTTTAATTTGTTAGATAAATCTTGAAAAGCGTTTACTTCATCATAGAATAAATCCCTGACTTTTATTGAATCGTTAAGCGGATTATTTAATTCTTCCGACTGAAGTTTATCGTCTTTTAAAAGCTTATGATACGGCCTTCTCGGAAAGAGCAACGGGGAAATATAAAGAGTATCTATGATTATGGGCGACTGCTGCTTATTCAACAAATCACCAATATATTTCAAATCGTGATGAAGAACATTATGTCCACAGATAAACTCGGCATCCGAAATAAAGCGTGAAAACTCCGCCTGATTGGGCGAATGAAACTGTTCTCCGGTTTCTTTTACGGCACCTAAATCGCAAATCCTTCCGCCTTCAAAAGATATTTCACTGTCGATAAACGTGATATTCGCCATAACTCTTATCCTCTAGTATAGTTTAACATAAGATGATTTGCTTTTGTTTTTTAGACGACTTAAAACCAGGCAACAAATTGTAGATATTACATATTCTTAATAATTATTGGCATTATTTTTTTTTGATGAAATCACTATAGGTATAGTAATTCTTTTCCCCAACTAAATATTTTAAAAAATTTTCAAATTTAGTATCCACATAGATTGAAACAAATATAATTAATCTTTTTCTAGGACGAGAACAGCAAACATAAAAGAGATTTCTATTCCTTATAAACGACGCCATTTGATCCTCTGGTATTTGATCGAAAATCATAGGCATATATTTTTCGAATTGGTAATGTGTCCATCCTCTCGTGATTGAAAAAATTACATTATCATATTCCTCTCCCTTAACACCATGCTCTGTAGAGAACTCTGATTCGGGATACAGAAAGTTAATAGCTGATAAGAATTGATTATAAGGAATTTCTAAAAACTCTTTTATTGTTCTCTTTTTATACAATTCGTTAGGCTTATTCGCATAATTAAGCAAAACATTTTCTATTTCATTGGGAATAGGAACTAAACCGCTTTGCACTGTCATCTTAAGCACATCATATGCGGCTTTACTTCTACACTCCGTCATATCAATCATAAATTGCTGCCACTGTCGCTTTTGAGCTCTTTTTGTTATAGGATATTGCTTTACTCCCAATGTTTCAAATAAAAGAACCATATCAGAGTTTAATAAGGCATTATAAATAGGTTCAACTGTATTCATAAAAAAAAGTAGAACCGGGTCTTCTTTGTCTTTAAGTTTATCCCCTAGTTCGTCCAACAGAATTTCATACCCTTGTTGCGTAGCCAACACTTTATGAGTAATCATGAGTGTCTTATTTGTTTCACATTCTTGTAGTTGCTTTTTAAAAATATCATTAAGGTTGTTTATGCGTCCTCTTAATATCTCAATAGGCAAGTCTCCTTTAAAATAACGATCTGTTCTTCTTTCGCCTTTGTAATCATTACAAGTGACAACAATCGCCTCTCCATCCATATCATCTATAGCAGATATTTGTGGCAAATCGTAGCGAATCTTATTTAACATGTTGACGATTGCGGGTGCAGATCTAAAGTTGACACCTTTTTTAATTTCTACGATATTTTCATGCTCTATTAAACCACACGCATCTTGTGACTGATATATAGTTTGCCAAGAGTCGCCAAAAAAGCCAAATTGACAACCATAATTAGGAATAATAAAATATAACAAAAATTTATCTATAATTCGTTTAAAAGAATCTTGATACTCATCAATTAAAATTAACGGATATTTGCTTGTAAATATGGTCCTGAATTTTTTATTATCTAACAATTCTGAAAAAAGCGCAATTACATCATCATGATAAAGATATAAAATATCATTTTCTATATAACGATGTCCGAGTGCATATTGCACTTCCTTAACATCTTCAATTTTACCTTCTTGGGGATAATAGCTCTCATTTTTTTTAACAATACTGAGTAAAAAACTCTGGTATTGCTTGATTGCATTCCACGCAAAAGAGTGAATGGTAGAAGGAATAATAAATGACTCGTCTTTAAGCCTTTTTGATATGACTTCAACTGCAGCATTGGTGTATGTTATACAAATAACGTTCTGCCTCCTTTTTTGATAGTATGCCCATTTATTTTTTTGAATCCAATCAATTACATTTATCAATGAATATGTTTTACCGGATCCTGCCCCTGCTTCAACACGAAAATTCTTACCCGCTTGAAGTGTTTGAATTATTATTCCCTCAATTCTATCGGCCTCTTGTTCGGCTCTTTCCCGATTTGTTGTTTTTCTACACATAGTATCCTCCATAAATTAAATAATAACAGCTTGTTCATTCAACCAAATCAATCCATCTTTTATATAATTAGGAATATTATATTCTTCTATGTCAAGTATTAAGTTCAATGCGAATTCTGTCTTACTCTTACCCTTAAACTCGATTTTATTCTCATTTATTGGTTCTAGTATTTTAAATAACTCTCTATTTACATTTATAATAGACTCCTCAAGTGATCTTCCGCAAAGGCCATTTTCTGTGGTTTGGAATTCCAAATGTACTTTATCTAATGTTTTTTCATCACTTGTTAAAGCTTTAATCTCATCAATAGTTATTTTTGCGGATGCTACCAACTTTTTTCTGTTTCTAATGAAATATTTAATCGTTGCATTTGAGCTATCATTTGCTCGCGACACAATGGTTTTATTCCCATTCTCATCAACCGAATCTATGTCTGTAATAATAAGACTGGGAATCCCCAGGAAATTCACAAAAGGAATAAACTTGTAAGCATACGCACCCCCTACTTCTATTAGTGAAATGTATTGATATGGCAACCTTTTTTGTTGCTGACCAAAGAGATTTAATTCGTCACATTTCCCAATCATATCAGGCAACAATAATCTTTCAGAAGCACCCTCGATGATAATCGCTTTATCTGCAAAGAATAAATCACACCTGCTGACTGTCATATATTTTCTTATGAACTCTACATTATCTCCATTGTTTTTAGCAAAATCATTTAAATCCTTGTATATAACCCCATTATTGTTTCTTTGGGAATATCGTATCTTTGAAAAGTCTACTGTATTTGTAATATGAGATGAGTGAGAAGTAACAATTACCTGAATATGTATATTCGAAATTTCTTTTAGGAAATCCTCTAGATACGCAATAAAAACTTGCTGCATTTGGGGATGCATATGTGACTCAGGTTCTTCAATAAATAAAAGTGGAATACACGCTATATCTCGCTGTTTAATCTGGCTCGCATATTGCGCTAACTGAAACTGAATTTTAATAAGATTTTTATAACCTAATCCATTATACTCACTAGGCAAACTCTCGTTTTCACCGTTACGATACGTCAATTCTGTATTATTTTGAATTTGTTCTGGTAATGCTAATTTAGTTGATACGCCCAGCTGTAATTCATCTGCATTAGGATAACCAAAACCAACACATTTATTTACCAGTTGACTTAAAATCGAATCTGTATTCTTCTGAATGTTAATATTGGCTTCATTTACTGTTTGTCTCAATTTTATCACATTATTTTTTGATTCCTCATCCAAATCATTTTCATCCATACTAAAAAAACTACTTATAATTGAATGCAACGATGATTTATTACTTTCGCCAGACTCATCTAGGTTTCTTTCAGCTCGGATGGCACACAGCGGAAATAACGCTTTTAATTCCTGTGCGCTTTTTATTTGACGTGATTCGGTATGTAATGGGTTAATTGCACTTATAGATAATGAAAAAATCTTCCCAAAATTTGAAGCCAATATATCCTTCATCGTGTTTATTAAAGAAATATCCCACTTTTCCATATTGCCATCTTCAGGCAACAAGATTTCTTTAAATAAAACACCGATATCAGATTCTGAAATATTTACACTATATTCTGCAAAAATAATCGCTTGCGATACCGCCTCATCTACATCAATTATAAATGGAGATAGCCCGCTTATGTAATTATCCTCACCCTCATCAGAATAATCAACATAGAATTTAATAGAAGGCTTTGGAATATCTTTGCAAAACTGTTCATATGTTATTTTTTTTGTTAATAATCCTAACAATAACTCGAACAATTTCTTTCTTCTACTCAAAGGATAGTCATTGTATTTCAAACTATCATGATTCAGAACACTGGATAATAACAACAATAAAGACGTTTTTGCGGTATTATTACGCCCCACAATAAGGGTTGTATGTTCATCTATTGTTAAGTCCGCCTCTACCAGTAATCTATAATTACGTATTTCTACCTTTGTTAATTTCATTTGTTTACCTCTATGAGTTTATTAGTATAGTTACCGTTCATACGATCAACTATGATTATTTTTGACTTTCGCATAAGTCATTCTTAATGTTATTTGTCTTATGCTTATATATAAATAGCAAAATTATGTGCGTTTTTTATACCGCAACTTAATATTTTTTTCTTTTATTGAACGGACAAGCAAGCTTGAGTCTTCACTTGTGATGCGATTCCTATTGCACATAAATCATATCACATTTACGCTGTGCCGTAACACAGATGGGAATTAGAAGTTTTAGTACCATGTAAAACTAAATTCTATATTTTGGCTCTTGTTATAGATATTACAACGCAAAAACGACAAAATATTTGCCTCAAGATTAAATCCATTATTTTACTTTTAGTCGTTTCAGTTATGAATAAATGAGGTGTATATTTTGTTCAACAAAATTTTTATCTTATCGTCCAAATTAAATTTGATAGCAGGCCTCGACTTTCGCTAAATTTAGCTTATCATGAAGGTCAATATGCTTGATTTGATAGCACGAAAATCGGGTTTCTCGATTGTTCCGACTCTGCGAAAGCCGAGCGGCATCAAGAAAGTCAAAATATCACATTTTAGCTTTCTCTTAACATGCTTAGGCACCGGTAAAATATTTTTGACATACAAAAAAGCACCCTCGAACTTTCGGGTTCAAATTGGGTGCTCTTGGCGGGCAGATGGTGAGCGCTTACGAACACCTTACTACACGCCGTATCTCTACTACCTTCGAGTTCATCAAGTATAGCATCTCTTTCTTCATCTGTCAATTTCTCAATAGTGTTATCATTATTAAAGTTTAGTAGAATTATTTTATGGTCGTCATAGACATATATCCATTTCACCAGATTATCTATTATACGCTTCTGAAAATCTTTATCGGCAGTTTCGCCGTGAATTATCATATCAACGAAATTGAGTATATCCTGCTCGGTCAACTTATAACCTCGTTCAAGCTCTAACTTTGCCTCCTGTTCAAGAAGATCGTTCAAAAGGATTTCAAACTCTGCCATCTGCTTTTCTATCGTTTCGCGTAATAGATCGTTCCGAGCTTTAACATACGCAGTAGTCAGTTCCTCTACCTCTTTGCGAACATTCACTATTTTTGACTGTATCGCCTTTATATTCTGTTCGTCCGTGCGTTTATCGTAAAACGCGACCGTATCCTTTGCAATTCTTGCCACATTGGACTTAACCGCGAGAAATTCCACGACCGAACGCGTAACATATTCTTCCAACGCATCTTTATACACGCGCTGCTTATTGCATTTTCCGGACCTGACATTCCGGCATATGTAATAGTAATACGCTTTACCCAATTTACCAGTACCCTTATCCGAGCGCATAAGAGTTTTGCAGTGCCCGCATATCAGCTTCCCCGTCAACAGATGCGGCACTTTCGCCTGCGCTTCACCGCCGGCATAATACTTATTGGCAGTCAGTTTTTCTTTTACTCTGTCAAACAGAGCTTTATCTATTATTTGGGGATACATATTGGTACAAAGCCTATCTCCGAAATAGAACTCGCCCGTATATTTTTCATTGAGAAAATATTTATCGAAAGTGCGGTTTTTGAACGGCTTGCCGTTATACCTTAATCCCTTTGCGTTCAGGGCTTCGGCTATTTCTTTCTTGCTCACGCCCATATCGTACTGCTGAAATGCGTATCGCAGTATTTCCGCTTCATCTTCGTTTATAACGACGCGCTTTATGAATTTACCCGCTTTGCCGGGGATAGGCTCTAACTCTAACCTATACCCGTATATTAGATGACCGCCGCAAAACGTACCGTTTGCAACGCTGGTGTCCAAACCGTCACGCACACGCTTTGAAAGCCGCTTACTGTATTTCTCAGCGTTCCACTCCAAAAACATTTCATAGAACTCGCCGCCTTCGTCTTCGGCGATAGGTTCGAGCGCCGAGAGAACACGCACATTATACTTCTCGCGCAACATTTCCTTGTATACAATACTATCGTGACGATTGCGCGCGAACCTATCGAACATATAAACAATAATGTAGCGAAAAGCACCGTTCTTTGAGTCGGATATCATGCGCTGAAAACCCGGACGCGCATCATTCGTTCCCGTCCGCGCTTTATCGGTATAAACATTGATAACTTTCAATCCCCTGTTTTCCGCAAATTCCTTGCAGATTCGCACCTGCGCCTCAATACTCTGCTCGTTCTGACCGTAAGAACTAAACCGAGCATAGATAACAGCACTTTCCATTTCCGGTACCACCTTAAACTTTCGCTTGAGCGATTATCGCCCTCAGCCTCAAACGGTTTGGGGCGATAATCGCTATACATGTCCGCATTTATTGACAAGTATATTATATCACTGAAGCGAGGACAAGTCAAGAATATATTGCGTGGTTGTCAATAAATGCCGACAACCTTACTTTACAACCGGACGGTCTTGTGCTATACTTTATATCATTAAGGCGGTGTACTATGAAACGCGAAAACGCATCGAAAATCAAACTACTGAAGATACTCGAAATATTAAGGCAAGACTCGGACGAAGACCGTCCGCTCTCCACGTCGGAACTATGTTCAAAGCTAAAAGAACAAGGGATAGTCTGCGACAGACGGGTGCTTGCAAGCGACATAGCCCGGCTCGTAGAAAGCGGCTACGATATAATACAAGTAAAAGAGAGCGGATTAAGTACAAAGTATTTTATAGCCGACCGCAGCTTTGACGTTCCCGAACTACGCATACTTATGGACGCTGTTCAGGCAGCGAGTTTTATTACGCCGAAGAAAACGGGAATTTTGCTTGACAAAATAGCCGAGCTCGGCGGCTCACACCGAGCAGCTTTGCTAAAAAGAAACATCTGGTTTAACACGACCAAACACACAAACGAAGATATACTGTATATCGTCAATGAGATTGACAACGCAATTACCAACGGCAAACAACTTTCCTTTATTTACTTCGACTACACAGCCGAAGGAAAGAGAGACTACAGAAAGAACGGAGAACGCTATACCGTCAATCCCATAACGACGGTATTTACCAACGACAACTATTATTTAGTGTGTTACAGCGACAAACATAAAGACAGCGTAGCTCATTACAGGATAGACCGTATGGAAAAAGTCAATACGGAAAGCAAAGATATAACGCCGTCTGCCATAGCAAAACAATTCGATCCGGCTAAGCATTACAACGAAGTATTCGGTATGTTCACGGGCGAAACCGAACAAGTAACCTTTGAAATTGACACAAAGCTGCTCGATGCTATGATAGACCGTTTCGGTGAAAACATTAACTTTACGGCAAAAGAGAACGGCAAACTTACGTTTACCGCTCAAGTACAAATCAGTCCGCAATTTTTCGGCTGGTGCTGTTCGTTTGGCGAGTTATTAAAAGTGGTTGCGCCCACTTCGACAGCAGAAGCAGTCAAAACACATATAACCAATCTTAAAAATCTTTATTGTTAAAACTCATACAAGGATGAATTTTATGATAATAGCAAACGACGAAAATCGAAATAGAGTTGCAGTTGAGAATGCAGATAGAGAGACAACATACTATTGTCCCTATTGTGATGAGCCACTGATAAACAAGGCGTTTAACTCTAACTGTGTTAAGCCTTACTTTTCTCATAAACAAGGAACAAAATGTACCGATGATTGGCACTATGATATGTCGGAATGGCATAGGTCGTGGCAGGAGCAGTTTCCGATTGAATGTCGGGAAGTTCCTATCGAACATAACGGCATAAAACACAGAGCCGATGTTTGCGTGGGTAAAGTCATTTTTGAGTTCCAACACAGCCAAATAAGTAACGAGGAAATACAAGCTCGCAATCTTTTTTATACCTCTGCCGGTTATGAACTAATATGGATATTCGATGCTAATGACAATATCAAGAATGTTAATGGCGGTTCATTAGATCCTTGCCAATGCAGTAATACCGATTTACAATGGAATAAGCGCGCTATCAAGCATTTAGGCGTCATTCCGAAAGGTGTATATATTTTTCTTGAATATACAGTGGATTTGAACGTTAACGGCAAACTAACACCTATGAAGGTGTATATAAAGCTCGACAATCTTGATCCGTTAGTGTTCCAAAAAACGAGCCGCCATATATTACAATGGTCTTTTCTTCGACAATTCAGTCAAAGTTTTTGTTCGTCATTTCCGGAAATAAAGTACCCAACTGTTGGCGAGATATTATTTCCACGCCCGCAACAAGTAGTTTACCGAGTGCCTGTTATCATACCCCGGGTACAACCAAGTCGTTACGAGTTAGTAACAGGCAAAAACGGACGAATATATTCAAGAAAACGAAAACGGTTCTGAAGAAAATGCTAAAAGAACATTTATCTTCTATATCTGAAATTAATATTATTACACGACTTTAATTCCCGATAACATCTTCATCCTTTCAAAAACACCGACGTGTGCGTCGATAATCGAACACCCACGTCGGCTACAAAAGGAGGAAAGATGAAGAAAGTTGCACTGATTTATTGTCGGCTAATGCCGTAGTGCTAAGGTTGAAGACCGTTAGTCGTTTTGTGCGGTTTGTGATTCATCTGCAACCATATCGTCTGCTTGCGGCCTGTCAACTGACGGCGCTATATCGGGTTCGGCTGCTTGCAAATCGTCGCCATCGCCATTTGCCGATTTTTTCTTTCGTACGGAGTACACTATAAGCAACACTCCGTCCGCTATTACTAGGTGCCCCACAACAACATAAAGGATAACATTAATCACAACAAAGATCGGCTCGAATTTGTTCTCGCCAACTCTTGCCGCTTCAAGACGGTTGAGGTAAGCCGAAGCAATCGTGTAAAGAATGTGCTTGCTGGCAGTTTTCATCGCCGAAATGCCTTCGTCGGAATTTTTGATTTCATTCGGCAATTTCTGCGTGGGATTGGCAAGAACCATATCGCCGCCGGCATATATCATCTTTGCGGGAGACATCCATTTATATCCGCCGCCTTGTCCGGCATTGTCGGTCGTAATCAAGCCTTTAAAGCCCCACTCGTCGCGCACTATTTTTGTGAGCAGTGCGTAATCGCCGCCAAGCCATTCGCCGTTTATCCACATGTACGAGCACATAAGCCCGGGAACATCGCCGCTCTTAACGCCGATTTCAAACGCCTTCAAGTAAATCTCGCGCGCGGTTTGCTCGCTCATATAACAGTTTTCAAGCGACGTCCTATTTGCCTCGATATCGTTAAATGCGAAATGCTTTGCCATGCAGTACAGTCCAAGCGACAGCGCTCCGCCCGATTCCGCCGCACACATTATTCCCGAAATGTAGGCGTCCTCCGAAAAATACTCGGCGTTTCTTCCGCCGAAAGGCGTGCGGTGAATGTTCGCGCCCGGTGCATACCAACCCGACTGACCGCTTGCGTTCGCTTCCTTTGCCACCGCTTTACCGAGCTTATCCGCAAGCTCAACATTCCATGTGGAGGCAGTGACCGGCTCGCTGTTAAAAGAAGTGCATTGCGTTTTAATTCCAAGCGAGTTTTGCATGAGGTTGGAAAGTCCGCTCGGGCCGTCGTAGTCGACACCCTTTATTTTGTCAATCGAATCGACCTTGGCGGTCATCCACCCGCCCTGCCCGATGAGCTTTTGCATATCGTCAACCGACATCTGCGAGATGAGATAATCCCAGCGCGCATCGTCGTAATCGACGGAGCCCGTAATGTTTTTACCGACAAGCTCGCCCGTCGACTCATCGAACACGGCCTCATACAACGCTTTGCCGTCCGCGTCCGTCGTGTATAAGTCGGCAAAGCTGTATTTCTTTTTCTGCTCTGTTTTAAGATTGGAAAGGATTTCGCCGTGATATTTGCCGTAGTCGGTATAATCTGTCAAAAGCTTTTTAACCTTTTCGGAAGCCGTAATGTTATTGGTAACGGCAGACCTGCCTATTGTAGATGAAGCGTTTGCAAAATTATTCGCGCGCGATAACGCTTTATATCCCGAATTACTGTCATCAATCGCAAGCGCGTTGTCATTTTGATCCGCGCCGAGCTGATTTTGCGCCGCCACGGCGTCGCTGCTTCTGCCGTTATTTCCACTATACACTACTTCCGTAAGTGTGTACGTCTTGCTGTTACTCTCGTTGGCGGTTTTCCAGCAATGTGCGCCCGTTTTTCCGCTCGCAATGTAGAACTTGTATTCCCCACCGGCAAGAACGTAAGCGCCCACGCCGTTTGCCGCCGAGCTGTCGTAGGACGCCAAATCCTCGTCTTTTACCGTTATCGTAGTGGAATAGCTGCCGCCGCTTGTGATTATATCGCTCTTGGCAAAAGCTACAAGTTCGACCTTGGACACTTCCACGCCGCCGTTTGTATAGGGCTTTTCGACATACAGCTCGAAAACGTCCTTTGTTGCCGCCGCACCTGCCGCGTTTGTTGCTTTAACGGTAAACGTAAAAACGCCGTTTTCGTGCTTAATGTCGGTTATTTCTTCCGTCAATTCGCCGTAAGAAAGTCCATAACCGAACGGGTAAGCGACTACATTGTCATAACCGCTGTAAGGCGCTTTATCCCAGTAGCCTTCGGCGTCGGCAGTTTCGTACCACTTATATCCTATGTAAATACCTTCGTTATAGTTGGTGTAACCGCCCGAAGCTCCGCTGTAATTGTACTGCTGTGCGGTGTAATATGTAGAACTTGTTTCCTGCTCGTACATCCATGTGTCCACAAGTCTGCCTGACGGGGAGACCTTGCCGGAAAGCACATGCGCCACACCTTCCAAACCGTAAAGTCCGGGGCCGCCAATCCACAAGATTGCGTCCGAGTATTGTATTACAGGTCCTAACTCTATTACGTGTGAACTGTTTATAAGCGTGACGACCTTAAAGCCCGTGTCGTGAAGCTGTTTGAGCAAAGCTATCTCGCTGCTTCCAAGCTCGAGCATGCTCGTCTTAGTGGCACTGCCGCGGCTGAGATCGGATCCTTCGGCGCCGGCGCGGCCAAACGTAACAATCGCATACTCGGAATAAGTCTTTGCATTTTCCCAAGACATCGCGTTGTTGTACTGTGCGAGCCTAATTTCCGAGACAGCGTCTTCTATTGTGCTGCCTTCGTTAATTCCGGGGTTATTCCCCTCTACCTTTTGAGCCTTGAGCAAATTCCAAAGCGCACTGTTTATCTCGTATCCCTCGCCTTCCAGCGCAGTCTTTAACGACGTAACGTTGTCGTTATTTACAGAGCCCGAACCGGAGGTGTTAAGATAAATGTTTGCGGAAATTATACCGTACACGTTTAATTTTTTTGTCGAGGACGGAATGGGCAAAACGTTGTCGTCGTTCTTTAAAAGAACGCTGCCCTCTTCCAAAAGCTCGACGTTAACCGCATGGCTTTCTTCTATCGCCTCGTCCATGAGGTTTTGGTTTGTAACCGATTCCGTATCCGAAAAAGCCGCGGCGATAATTTCCCAATAACTGTTTATGACGATGTCAGCAACTATTGCGACTATAAGGAACAGCGCCGCGAGCGCCGACAGGATGATAACCGGTATTTTAGGGAACCTTAATGTTCCGGATTGATTTTTCATACACATTCCTCCCAAAATCAAAACGGCGGTTAGGCAATTAACAGCCTAACTGCCGTTTCGGGATATTTGATTGTTTTAATATTATTTCACTTCGAGAAGCGAAAGGGTTGTGCCTGTAAGCTTCAAAATCGTGTTGCCGCTTGCATTGGTGAGTTTAAAGTTATACTCCGAGGGAGCTGCGCCTTCGGTCTTTCCACCGGGAACAGAGCCGCCATCCTGAGGTTTGACACCGAGACCACTGATTATTATGAGAGTTTCGTCGTTGTTATGATATACCTTGTAGGTTCCCTCGAACGTAAGATCCTTCGGTCCAAACTGAACTTCATCGCTTGTCGCATGCGCGGTAACCTTGCCGCCCTCTTCTTCAAACGTAAACTCAACATTCCAAGCGAAGTTCTCACCTGCCATCATGCCCGCAACGGTTTCGGAATAGGTGTAAGCACCTGCGAGCGCTTCCACTGTCGCGCTACCTGCCCACATTTCATTCTCGTAGATGTACGAAGGTGCTGCCGGCTCTTCTCCGCCGGGACCTTCGGGACCGCCGGGAAGTTCTCCGCCGGGGCCACCGCTGCTGCTCGAACCGCCTTCGACTACGACGGCCTTGTTGCCGGTTACATTGTCAAATCCGCTGATTTTGGAGCCGGAGACAAGCACGTCGCATTCGCTGAAGCCCTGAGTAAGATTGGCTTGGAACGGGAAGCCGTAATGACCGCCTGCGGCCTGAATATCCGAATTGCAGTAATGATAATAAATGGTACCGTTGGGACCTTCAAGTCTCGAGAAAACGCCCTCGCCTTCGCCGGTGTCGCCGTTTTCCGGCCAGCCCGGAGTTTCCACCGCGCAGTTAAGCGTGATCGTCGCTTCCGCGAAGTTGGCGACATAGAGGTGATATCCGCCTTTAATCTCGTAGCCCAAGCCATAGAACTTGTAAACCGCATCGATGGGATTGTCGTAAAGCTCGGAAGCGCCGCCGTGGAAGTAGTATGTCATGACATAGTCCACATGGTTCTTGACTATGCTGTCTTCTACTTCGAGATTGAACGTCCAATAGCAGTCTATGGGATTGCCGTCGTCGTCGAAGTTGACCTTGGTGCCGCTGACGATCCAGCTGTCAAAGCCGAATATAGCGCCGCTCTGACCGGTGAGGAAAGGAACCTCGTGCTCGTCGGTGTAGTCCGACCACGAATTAATGGTCATGGAATACGACTTTTTGGCGTCCGTGTTTGCAGCATTTGTTTCGCCGCACGCTGCGAGCGCGACGCCGCAGGTTCCGGCAAGTGCGAGAGCCGTTACGGCTGTCAAGAGTTTTTTTACTTTCTTCATTTTACATTTTCCTCCGAAAATTTATTTTGGTAGTTTTATGATAATTATATAGTTGAAATGATACAAGTTGAAATTCCTATAGGGTATGTTTTTCTGCCTAAACGGTCATGCCTTTTTCTGTGCCATAAGCCAGTCGTAAATGCTGTCGACCATATATCCGTATTGGAAGCCCTGCATATGCTCCTGCGCTCCGTCGCCGTTCGCGGTAACCTGTTTAAATTGGAATATGTTGTTTTTATTGCCCTTATCAAGCTCCGCTTTGATAAGATCGCTCGTTGCCGAAATGTCTTTATGGTCGAGATCGGTAAGGTATCCGTAATCGGTGCCTTTAGCGTCTAACGCATCCATTATGGCTTTTTGCCCATACGGCGCTTTTTCGTCAAGTTTGGACGCGATATACACAAAATTCTGATTCGCCCACGTCTCGCCTTGCAAAATTCTGTTGTACTGCGCGTCACCTACGTCTCCGCCCATCTGACAGCTTACGTACACGGTGGCGGCGAACTTGGTGGGATATGCTTCGTTTAGTGCAAAATCATATATGCCGCCCTTGGACTGTCCGGTAAGATACAGTCTGCTGCTGTCTATTGCATAGTCCTGACAAAGCTTGTCTATTATGGGAACAATCTGTCCCCCCTGCGTGGTTGTGTCCGTAGGATCGTTGCCGAGCTTGTCGGATGTAAGGATCAGAATAAGCGAGCTGTCGTGTCCTTTCCAATATTTGGGGCACTGAGCGGTTTTTGTCCTTGCGACGGCGCTTATCGTAGCGTCGGGAATGTATGTGACGAGCGGCAAATCCTTCTTACCGTCGTAAACGGTGGGGACATACAAGCTGTACGCGAGATTGACTTCCGCGCCCGTGTTGTCGGTGTAAGTATGAGTAAAGTCATTCCACCCGCCTGTTTTTAATCCGGAATTGTCGCCGCCGCCGGTCGGAGTCGAATCGCCGCCGCACGCCGCAAGACCGATTGCGGCAGCCGATGCAAATGCCGCGGTCAAAAGTAACGCTGTTATTTTTTTACCTTTCATTTTTATTCTCCTTATATTAAGTTATTTGCTTATGCTGTTTACCCACGCCTCATACGCTCCCGCAAGATCGGCATCGGTATGTCCCTGCCCCCACATGATTGCGTACTCGGTATCTATTCCGAGTGAGCGCAATGTAAGCGTGAGCTGACCTGTTACCGCAATGGACGTATCCGAATCCGCCGAGCCTACGCAAATGCGAATTTTTTGCGCGACGTCGGTGTTGCCGGCGTAGAGATAGGTGTAAGGATTATACAGCTCGACTTGCTTTTTAACTTCCGCAAGATCGCTCTGCGCCTTATATGCCTCATAATATTTGGCATATTCCGTGGGGAATTGTGATTCAAGCGCTTTTATCTGTTCCGTCACACCTACGCAGAAGTGCCGCTGAAAATCGGCATCCTTTAAGCTCGCGGCGGGATTGCCGAATACGCCGTTTTCCGAACTGGCGCTTGCCGTCGTGGAAATATCGAGCGAATCGAACGTAGGACACACCTTGGAACGATGGTTGTGATTTGTCACTATGGAATCAAGCGACGATAAGTAACTCGGAAGAGTCGCATTCTCCCCCGCGTTCACTCGGTACGAAATTGCGTACTGCTCGAGCAACCAATCGTAAAACGTCCCGCTTCTGCCGTCCGATCCGAGCTGATATGTTACTTCTCCGACCTTGATATTTTTGCTGTTGAAGTACGATATGTACTCGTTGTAGAAATTGGCAGACAACGCCTTTTGGAACGCGCTCAACCCGTTCGCCGTATTGTTGTTGTCATTTTTAAACATCCATTCGTAAGCGAAATCAGCGTAGTCCAAATCGGTAATCGGGCAGTATGCTTGCGCAGCATATACGTCGTCCGTTTCGTCCATCACCGCGCCCATAGCTTGCAAATAGCTGTCGAACTCGGATGAATTGCCGGACGTTGCAATAAGCATACTCATAGCTCCGCCCGCACTCATTCCGCTCGAAATTATCTTGTCGGTATCGCCGGGGAGCTTATCGCCGTTGTGCTTTAAAAAGCGTATTCCGGCTTTCAAGTCCGACAATCCGACAGGCGCCTTGCCGAGCGCAACGGAATTGCTGTCGTAATCGCTTCTGCCCCGCGCTCCCGCAAATGCCAGAACAAAGCCTTGATTTATATAATCGAAGTACCAACCTTGTTTCATGGCGAGCGTCTCCGTGGCGTCGGTTATCTTGTAAGGAACCTTACCTTGATATGCGCCCACGCTGTTTATATAAAGAATAGGCGCGGTCTCGGCAGTATAACCGTTGCGAGTACCGGAGCTGTTTATCGAGCCGTCATCGTTCATATATTCGGCAGGAACATAAATATTGAGCGCCTGCTTGGCTTTTGTCGTGGGTTTTTCGCAGTAAACGACGCCCTCTGCCGAATAGTATGTAGCGTTGTTTTTGGTTGTCTTTTTCCAGCTCGACACCTGTTCGGTTATGTCCATACTGTAACCCGAGGATCCGGCAGGCTTTTTGTCGTCGTCTTTGTTTCCGTCTCCGCACGCCGCCATCATGCCTGTTGTGCAAACCATTGTTGCGGCAAGCATGACCGCCAATAATTTGTTCTTATTCATATATCCCTCCAATACTTATTTTCCTATTTTAATATTTACAACGGGTGAAACGCCTTCCGAAGTATTAAACGCTATTCCTTCGGTTTTGGTGTTGTTGCCCGGAGTATATGATGCCGTGTTCGAATTTGTAATGCTGCCGTATTTGGTTACGCCGCAAATCGAAAAAGATTTGCCGCCCGCAGAGCGCAGCATCCACCAGCTACCCGGCGATTGAACACTCGTCCTTGCGCCTTGGCACAGCGCATAATCGGTACCGAGCTTGCACACGCTCAAGTCGGCGGGGTCATTGTTATCGTGCATCATGTCGTTGGGAAAACCGTAACTCTTGTTTAGTAAATCTTGATAAGAAAGCAGATATACTTTGTCGTTTGTATCTCTCTGCGAAACGGAATAATTGCTCGTAGCGTTAAATCCCGTGTCGCTGTTGCTCAGCGTTTTTTGAACCATCTTGGCTTGTTCCGCCGACGAAAACGCTGTATTAAAGAATGTGCCGTTAAGATAGCTGCGAATAGCGGAATGCTCCCACTCGTTGCTGAAAATTTCCGTTCCCTTATTGTAATACTGCGCACCGTTCTTGTCGTACGTGTTGTTGTAGCTTTGACTGTCTATGCAGTCTGCGGTGTTCAGCATCGCTTCGCCGTTCCCGTAATCGAGCACACGCCATTCAATCGGCGCGAAGGCAAACCAATAGATGTTTCCCGTGCGATAGCCGTTTTCATACACAATCGAATTGGCAGACGTAGCCGCCAAATCGGTATAGAAGGGTCTGTATCCGTCTATCTTGACTGCGCGGTATTTTGCGTCGCCGTCCGTCACGTCTTGATAGCTCATAAGTCCGTCATTTAAAGCTCCTTCGGCATAATATCCATACGAAGTCCAACCGCTCGAAGAGAGCTTCCCGGCGAGAGTAGCCGTCAATTCACCGTCCTTAACCTCTGCCTGCGGATAGGAGCCGAAATGAATGTGATCGCCGGTATTGACCGTGTGGCTGTCGTCCGCGTCGACATGATAATAACCGTACTGCGCTATCGCCGCCCCTGCCGTCATATCGGACATATCCACATAGCCGCACACCGAGCATTCCTTGCCGTCATAAGAATGCGCACCCGTAGCCTCGCCGTACCGTTCGGTTTTGGTATCGCTGCAAACGGTGCAGGTGAACTTTTTGATTCCGCGCTCACCGCAAGTGGCAGTCGTTACAATCTCGCCGTCATTCCATTTGTGTTCGGTGCATTTTGCGGCAGGCGTATCGTCGCCACCACACGCCGTAACAAGCGCAGCCATGCAAAGCGCGGAAACGGCAACCGTCAAAATCTTGAATTTACCCTTCTTCATTTTCACCTCGCAATTTCTGTTTTCGATAATTCACTATAAAATGAAAGACGCATTTATTTCAATGCGTCTTTCTTAAAAGGTTGATTTTTCTTCCCTTGTGGTCATTGCGCAAAAAACGCGATGTCGACCGAGAATAATTTGTCGTCGCAATCCATTTTCATTGTGCCGCGGTACTTTTCGACCACGAGCTGGATGCTCTTTGTTCCGAAGCCGTGATTATCCTTGTCTGACTTGCTCGTCTGCGGCAACCCATCCTCGAATATCGGCTTTTGTCCAAATGTGTTTTCAATATGAATAGAAATAAATTGCTCGGTCTTTTTGATGTGCATGCCTATTATGCGATTATCTGCGTCCGCTATCCCAAGCACCGCTTCCCTTGCGTTTTCAAGCAAATTACCGAACAGAACATATATGTCGACATCGGACATAAACGACAGGCAAGAGCCGTCGGCTATTACCGAAAAAGCGATGTGATTTGCGGCAAATCCTGCGCACTTTTCGGTGAGCGTAATGTCGAGCGCTTTGCTGCCCGTATCATAAGTGCTGTCATATTCGTTGCCTATGGCCGTCACTTCGGATAGAACGTCGTCGGGAACGCTCCCGGCACTTTTAAAAATTTCGACAAAGTGCTTTAAGTCGTGCGCGCGCACATTTACTTGATCTATATTTTCTTTGGCAATGGAATACTGTATCTTTTGTTTTTCCATTATGTATTGCAAACGGGCGTTTTCTTCACGCGAATTGATATAATTGGATTGCTTAAACAACACGAATAGAATCAAAACACACGAGAGCACTTTGTTAAACAAAACAACATTGAACGTGGCGTTTTGCTCATACGAGCCGGTAAAAATATTGACCGCAAATATCAAAATGAAAATAGCAAACACAGACTTATCAACGGCATATTCCAACCCGTTGTGCTGCTTTTTTACGCACAAAAACCAACAAACGGCATACAGTGCGGAGTAAATGATGGCAAATATAACTACTCGTATGGATATTTCGGCAGCTTGGCTAACCGATATTGCCCCCGAAGGGCCGACCAACAGAGACGCGATCAGCGAAAATATGTTATTTGCCAAATACGCAGTCGCATAAGCGGCGCATCCCACAAACAATATCCTCGGACGGCTGTATTTTTTAAGAAACAACATGCTCGCTATACTGCCGGAAATTAAAATAATGTCTACTCCGTTTTTTAATATAAGCGTTACTTTGTCCGTGACCAACAGATTTTTTGTGCTTTCACTTAAAAAGCTTAACCCTACTAATGCGGCAACACATAAAACAAACCACCATGACGATTTTGTCTTGCGCCACGACACGCGCGGCGAATACAAAAACATCGCCGCGTAAATGGTGATAATCAATAATAGTTTATCGGTTATGCCGATATACATGTTCATAACACACCTACCGTTAACGCTTACAGAATAGTCAATGCGTACTAATTATGCAATGTGATTTTCGCAAACGGTATTATTTTAATCTTTAACGGTTATTCCCGATATACTGCGTGAAATCGTCCAAGAACTCCTTTTTCTTGCGACGGCTTATGGCCAATTCCTCGCCGTTGCGTAACCAAATAGACATGCCGTCTATTCTGACTATTGCACGCATGTTTACAAGATAACAGCTATTACACCGCGAAAAGTTATACGGTCTTAATTCTTCCTCGAATTCGGATAGGCTTCCGGATGCATCGACAGATCCGTTGTCTGTGTGCACGGTCAAGTTATGTCCTCTTACTTCAAGGAAGTAAACGTCAATCGACCGCACCTTTCTGACGCCGTCTTTGGCGTGAATATAAATGGTTTTATACTGCCTGCTCTCCGTCTTTCTTATCGCCTTTTCCAGCTTGAGAGAAAAGTTGTTGTAGGTTATAGGCTTCACCATGTAATCCATAGCGTCCACCTCATAACCGTTTACTGCATATTTGGACAGGCTTGTGATAAAGATGATAACGGCGTCGGTGTCCATACTGCGAAACTTTTTAGCGCCGTCCATGCCGTTCATTCCCGGCAATTCAATGTCGAAAAACACTATGTCGAAGCTGTCTTGACGAGGTATCAAAAAGTTTTCAATGCTCTCGAATACCGAAATATTGAACGACAAATTTTTTTCGGCGCCGAACTTTAATATGCTTTCATTAAGCATTGCCGAGAAATTTTTATCATCTTCTATTATGGCAATATTGAACATACCTTTAATCCTTAACTAAATTATATCACCGTGGGCGAACTTTGTCAACATGCAAATTTATTCCCGAACATTAGCCGATTTAATTTGACTTTAAGCATAATTTCTGATATAATTTAACTACAATTTAATAGAGCTTAACGACACATGTGGCGCTTTGGCGCGTAAATCTGATTACGGTACAGAGCAAAAACAGGTGTCGTTTTTTTATTGCGACACGAGTGTTTTGCGCGTGTCGTTTTGCTTTTCTCGGAGGCAATTATGGAACAAACGGACTACTTGGGCAAAGAGAAAATCGGCAAATTGCTAAGAAAATTTGCCATTCCCTGCATACTATCGCTCATCATCTCGTGCCTATACAACATTGTAGACCAGATTTTCGTCGGCAACAGCAAGGTCGGATATTTGGGCAATGCCGCAACGGGCGTCATCTTCCCCATTACCGTCATAGGCTGGGGGTTATCGCTGTTTTTCGGCGACGGTGCGGCGGCATGGCTTTCCGTCTCCTTGGGCGAAGGCAAAAGCGACAAAATCCACCGCGGCGTAGGAAATGCAATGCTCTCGACTTTTATTTCGGGCGGAATAGTTATTCTTATCGCGTATCTTTGGGGCGACAGCTTGCTTATGCTTCTCGGCGGGACAGAAGCGAACGTAGGACTCGCGCATGACTACGGCATTATCATCTTTGCTATGATGCCGCTCGCACTCGTGCAAAACTTCCTTGCCGCGGTTATTCGTGCGGACGGAGCACCCGGCTATGCAATGATTGCTATGATTGTCGGCGCCGTCCTCAATATCATCGGCGACCCCATTGCCATTTACGCGCTCGATCTGGGAATTCAGGGTGCGGCTTGGGCGACGATTATAGGTCAATTTGCGAGCTTTGTTATCTGCGTCTGTTATCTGTTCCGCAGTAAGACGTTCAAAATCAAGCTGTCGAGCTTTGTTCCCGATTTCAAAATTATGGGGCGAATTATGGCGCTCGGTATGTCGAGCTTTCTCACACAGCTCTGCATCGTGGCCACTACGATTGTCAACAATGTGCTCTTTGTCAATTACGGACTCATGAGCGAATTCGGCGCGGACATTCCTCTTGCGGCGTTCGTCGTGATTATGAAGCTGTTCCAGATTGTTCTCAATATCGCAATCGGAATCGCGGCAGGCGCGCAACCGATTGTCGGCTATAACTACGGGGCAAAACAGTACGGCAGAGTAAAACAGTTATTAAAGCTCATTCTGCTGTGGTCGGCAGGCGCCTGTCTGTTTTTCACCGTATTATTCGAGGCAATACCTCGCGCTTTCATCGCCATGTTCGGCGCAGGTGGCGGCGCAGAAGGATTAAATGCGGAACTCTATATGCAATTCGCCATTCCGTGTCTGCGGATTTATCTCATGTTCCTCGTATTCACTTGCGTTCAAAAGGTTTGTGCCATCTTCATGCAGTCAATGGGTCTTGCCAAGATTGCCGCGCCGCTTTCCTTCCTGCGCGACATTCTGCTCATCGTATGTGCTTTCCTCGTTCCGCTCGGACTCGGAGTTATGGGCGTTGCATGGGCAGCCCCGATTGCCGACGCCATTGCGATTGCCGCAACCGCTCCCGTAATGATTTGGGTTTGGAGAAAGCTTGGTAAATTGCAAAATGAAGAACTCGCGCAGCAAAGTGCAACAGAAGAAACAACGGAACGGCAACTCGCAGCAGAAGAATTTTCCGCCGATTAGATTATAAAAACAGGCGGCACACCGTAACGGTGTGCCGCCTGTTTTTACGCTTTCTTTCCATCAAGAATTTTATACAATGTGTTATAGAGGTTCATTGTTTCTTCGGGATCAAGCTTCACACATCCTGCAACTTTAGCAGGGATTTCAGCAGCCTTTTCTTTAAGCACCTCACCTTCTTCGGTGATATTCACAAGTAGCAGTCGCTCATCCGTAGAGGAGCGAATACGCTTCACATAGCCTTTCTTTTCAAGACTTTTCAAAACGGGCGTGAGCGTTCCCGAATCGAGATGGAGCTTTTCTCCGAGTTCTTTTGCGCTGCACGTTTTTTTCTCCCAAAACACCATCATGGCGATGTACTGCGTGTAGGTGAGGCCGAATTCGTCAAGATAAGGACGATACAGCTTAACGATTTCTCTCGCGCAAGCATAAAGCGGAAAGCAAATCTGATTTTCAAGTTTTAATGCGTCGTATTTATCCATATGTCAAAATTTAACTGCCTTTCTTTGCGTTTATATCGCACCTGCTTTTTCAGCTTCTTTTGCGGCAAGCACCGCTTTTGAAAGCTGATCTCCGCAGGAAGTTGGACGTCTGCCACAGGTCAATCCCGTGAGTTTTGCTGCGATTTCATCTGCCGTCATGCCCTCGACGAGAATAGGGATTGCCTTCAGATTGCCGTTGCACCCGCCCTCAAAATGCAGATTGGTCACGATGCCATCGTTGATGTCCATTTCTATAAGTGTGGAACAGGTGTTCTCCGTCTTATACTCGTAGTGCATTAAAGGAGCGCCTCCACCTGCTTTTTTACTTCCTTCATGTTCGTCGTCGGCTCAAAACGCGCTACAAGGTTGCCCTCTCGGTCAATGAGAAACTTCGTGAAATTCCACTTAATTTTGCTGTTGTTTTTGTAATCCTTGTCATTCTTTTTTGCCGCAAGCGAAACAATCTTACCCATAAAGCCACTGAATCCCTCAAACTTGCTGTTCTCCTCAAGCCACTTGTAAAGAGGAATTTGATTGTCGCCGAATACGTCTATCTTTGCAAACTGCGGGAATGTGATGCCGTATCTGCCCGTGCAGAACGAGTGAATTTCCTCGTCACTGCCGGGAGCTTGTTCACCAAACTGATTGCAGGGAAAGTCTAAAATTTCCAATCCGTCCTTTTGGTGTGCATCGTACAAGTCCTGCAAATCGTCGTATTGAGGAGTAAATCCGCAACCTGTCGCAGTGTTGACAATGAGAAGAACCTTGCCCTTGTAATCTGAAAGCGAAACGTCAGAGCCGTCCTGCCCCTTTACCGTAAAATCGTAAACATTCATAAGAAATCTCCTAACACTTTAATTGAGCTCAATTCGATTGAGCTCAATTAAATTATAGCTTACTTTTTTTAAATTGTCAAATGTTTATTGATATCTTTTATTATTTGTTTAAATGAGTTAGTTTCACTGCGAAACAAATTGTTGCGTTATTCTTTTGTCTGCATTTACGGTTTCGGTGACAATTTGCTTTCGTGGATTACTGTCGCTATAACTCATTGACAACCGCAAGGACTGTGGACCGACACTGCGGAAACGGCAATAAAAAATGGAGCGGCACGGTTTCATACCACTCCTTTAGCTCTTTTTATACTTCGAGCATAAAATCTATAAATACAAAAAGACAGTCCGTATTGGACTGCCTTTTGCGTATGATATATTACCCATCATACACCGCTAAAATCGGAACTCCTTGCAAGAAATGATAGTCAATTCTTTCCGGGGTTCGTAAGCGGTTGCTCTTGGCGGAGAGAGGGGGATTCGAACCCCCGGTAGCTGTTACACTACGCACGCTTT
>JAFLRZ010000014.1 GCA_022511225.1 Eubacterium sp. | reverse complement strand
GACACGCTAGATTTAGGATCTAGTGGGAAACCGTGCAGGTTCAAGTCCTGTTACCTGCACCAAAAAAGCATCGGTCATTTTTGTGGCTGATGCTTTTTTACGTTCTATTAGGATTTGAACCTGTGTCGGAGAAAGTGTCCTAATTTTAAAAAAATAAAATCAAATGTAACCTTTTAACTCTTTCAATCGCTATATAGGTGAAAGGCCCTTTCAATAAGGTGGTGAAAAAATGAGAGATGATGAATACATAGATGCCGTAAAACGAAACAGCAACAGATTATATTTGATTGCACTTTCGTATTTACAAAATCATCACGAAGCAGAAGATGTTATGCAGGACGTACTATTAAAGCTATGGAAAACAAATAAGGCTTTCAATGATGATGAACATATGGATAAATGGTTAACTATTACTTGTATTAATAATTGTAAAGATCGTTTTAAATCATTATTTTTCAAAAACAACGTCGCATTAGACGAGGCAAAGGAATTGTATACCTTTGATACGATTAAGAACTTCGACGTATTTAATGCGATTATGTCATTACCGAAAAAAGAACGCTTGGTTGTACACTTGTTCTACTACGAGGATTTGCAGATTAATGAAATTGCACAAATAATTAAGAGTAATCCTTCAGCAGTAAAAACAAGACTCTACAGGGCGAGAACTCACTTAAAATCAATTTTAGGAGATGATTGGATAAATGAATAATAGAGATTTATATAAGGCTGCTATGTCAGGAGTCCGTCACTCGGATGATGCAGTTGAAAGGATTTTTGATATGACAGTAGATAAGAAAAAGAATAATCATGGCTTGTTGCTAAAAAGGCTTGCCTCTGCCGCATTGGTTCTCGCAATATTAATTGGCGGTGGATTTGGCGTAAACAGTGCTGTGAAAAAAAATAATTCAAATGATTTCAGCGTACTTGTCGCCTATGCTTCCACAGGAGAATATTACAAAATAGGTTCTCAAAGCAGGCAGGATTTGTTTTATTCTTTATATGTTATACCTGAAAATGATAAAGAAAAGGCAAAAGAAGTACGAAAAAAATATTATGAGGATTATAACAAAATCAGAGATCAGGCTGAAAAATTAGGGCAGGAAGGCTACGGGACTTCAGTGGGAGGCGGTTCTGAATTTTGCTATGACAAAGACAATAATGAAACAGCAATGCTTCGCGGTGTCGCTGGTGGTAACATTGCTTTGGATTTACAAGATTATACTGACGTAAAAACTTTTCAGGTTGAAAACAAGTCTGAATATGGATATATTGATTTTGAATATCTTGCTCAGTATGAAAAGTTGTTTGAAATGTCCAAACACGAAAATAAGGATTTAACTGATGAAGAAACACGAAATCTTTATGGTATAGGTCATAAATTCAAGTTAACGGGTGATGAGCTTCGCAGAAGTCAGGAAGCTAACTTATATGCCGGAGGATATAAAGAACCTTTTAATTTCGGATATAGTCTTAATTGGTATCCGTCTGACGAATTGGCTCGTGCAGTCGGAGATAATCTGAATTTTGATTTATCGCAGATAAAAGATACAATTACATTTACGGTTGAGTTTAATGACGGTACAGTTAGGTCAGCAAGCTTAAATCTATATTTTGACAGTGACGGATATATGCACTTTGAATAATATAAATCGAGAGGACTTGTCAGATGACAAGTCCTCTTTTTTTGCTTTTATTGAAAAAATTAAAATATTATTGTATAATCAAGTAAACAAGGCTCAAAAAAATTAATTAAAGGAAAAACTGCTATGGATAATCAAAAAAGACTTAAACCCTTTGGTATGAGTGACAAAATCGGATATGCGTTCGGTGATATGGGATGTAATTTCTCGTTTCAGCTTGTAACGTCATATATGTATCTGTTTTACACACAATGTATCGGTCTGAGTGCAAAGCACTGGGCATGGATAATCGTTGTATCAAAGGTGTGGGATGCAATAAACGATATAATTATCGGCAATATGGTTGACAGAACACAAATTGGAAAAAAGAGCAAGTTTATGCCGTGGATCAGCATAGGCTCGGTAATACTCGTTGCGTTTTCGATTATGCTGTTTACCCCTGTCGGCAGTTTTTCTGAAATAGGTAAAATCCTTTGGTGCTTGCTCTCCTATTGCTTATGGTCGGTTGCGTATACAATGATTAACGTTCCTTACGGCTCTCTTCATTCTGTTATCACTGATGATCCTAAGCAGCGCACAACACTTTCAACCTTCAGAAGTATAGGTGCTGCCCTGCCTGCCGTCTTAGTTATGATTCTACCAAAAATTGTTTACGAAAATAATGTTCTTTCTGCAAACAGATTATTTATAGTATCTATTGTATTTTCTGTTGCTGCATATATTGTATTTTTTGCTATGCGCAAAATGGTTACCGAAAGAGTTGTTCGTGAAAATAAGGTAGAAAAGGTAAGCTATATTTCTACCATAAAATCATTCTTTACAAACCGTGCAATGGTTGGTATAACGATTGCTACGGTTGCTGTAGTCGTTTTTTACAATTCATCTATGTCTGTAAACAATCTTGTTTTTCAGTTTTATTTTAATGATGCAGGAAAATCAACTCTTGCAATGATTGCATCGTATATTCCTCTTGTGGCATTTATGCCGTTTGCATCAAGCATCGTCGCTAAAATCGGTAAAAAGAAATTGCTGACTGCTTCGGGTCTTGTAAGTGCTATTGCCGGAGTAGTAATGCTGTTTTTACCAATTACTCCTGATATGAAGGGTATAATAATATACGTTTGCGGTCTGATGATTGTAAATATAGGCTGTTGTGTGTTCCAGATTATCGTATGGGCAATTGTTGCTGATTGTATCGAGAACAGCTACAGAAAGAAAGGTATTCGTGAGGAAGGCTCTCTTTACGCCCTTTATTCATTCTTTCGCAAGTTAGCACAAGGTATCGGTTCTGCACTCGTTGCTCTTGCGCTTAGCTCAGTTGGTTATATTGAAAGCGCTACCGTTCAGACTGCTGAGGCTTCAAAAAACATAAAAAATCTTTACATAATTCTTTTGGTTGTGGGTCTTTCAATAATGGTTGTGTCGATGAAATTCATTTACAATATAGGATTTAATGAAGAACGTAATTTTAATGAGGAGTAATTATGAGAAATATAATTAATATCAATAAGAGCTGGAACTTTATTAAGGAAAATGAAAGAAATACAGTTGATTTGCCTCATACATGGAATGGAATTGACGGTCAGGACGGAGGAAATGATTATTACAGAGGCATCTGCACCTACGAAAAGGAATTGACTAAAGCTGATATGCCTAATGGTGATGAAGTATATATTCAGTTTGAGGGTGTAAATTCAAGCTCAAAGGTTTATTTCAATGATAAGGAAATAGCTGTCCACAACGGTGGGTATTCAACCTTCAGGGCAGAACTTAAAAATATTCAGGATAATAATATTATCAGGGTTGAGGTTGATAACAGTCCAAATGATTTCGTTTATCCTCAGCAAGCAGATTTCACCTTTTACGGCGGTATTTACCGTGACGTTTCGCTTATAGGAGTTGACAAAAATCATTTTGATCTCGATTACTTTGGTGCTCCGGGCATTATGGTAACGCCTGAG
Source organism: Eubacterium sp. (assembly GCA_022511225.1). Classification (GTDB taxonomy): domain Bacteria; phylum Bacillota; class Clostridia; order Oscillospirales; family Acutalibacteraceae; genus Eubacterium_R. Next base: position 46,804 of record JAFLRZ010000014.1, on the reverse strand, counting down.
CTTAAAGGAAATATGGCTGAGGTCAACGTAAAGACTTTTATTAAGGGCGACGGAGAGGTAAAGGTTACTGTTGACGGTAAAGAATTAACAGGCAGTGACGTAACGTTTGAAATTGAAAATCCGCATCTGTGGAACGGTACGGCAGACCCATATCTCTATACGGCAACGGCTGAATTAATTGTTAACGGTGAAGCCGTTGATGAAGTGTCGGCACGCTTTGGTATTCGAAGCTTTGAAATTAACCCGCAGAAAGGCTTTATACTCAACGGAAAAGAATATCCTCTGAGAGGTGTTTCCCGCCATCAGGACAGACCGGAAATCGGTAATGCTCTCCTTCCTGAGCATCACGAAGAGGACATAGAGCTTATATGCGAAATGGGTGCAAATACAATCCGTCTTGCTCACTATCAACATTCTCAGTATTTTTATGATTTATGTGATGAAAAGGGACTTGTTGTCTGGGCTGAAATTCCGTATATTTCGAAGCATCTTCCAAACGGATTCGACAACACGAAATCGCAAATGACAGAGCTCATCTGCCAGAATTATAATCATCCGAGCATTATCGTATGGGGACTATCTAACGAAATTACTATGGCAGGCTCTAATTCCGATTTGATAAAAAATCATAAAATGCTTAATGAATTAGCACATAAGCTTGATAAAACAAGACCTACCACAATTGCCGTTATATCAATGTGCAGTACCAAAGATGAATACGTACACATAAGTGACGTTGTTTCTTATAATCATTATTTTGGCTGGTACGGCGGAAACGTAAATATGTATGGTGGGTGGTTTGACGATTTCCACAAAAAATATCCGAACAAAGCTATAGGTCTAAGTGAATACGGTTGTGAGGCTCTTAACTGGCATACATCAGAGCCTGAACAGGGTGATTATACTGAGGAGTATCAGGCATATTACCACGAAGAGGTAATAAAGCAGATTATCGACAGACCGTATCTTTGGGCTACACACGTTTGGAATATGTTTGATTTTGCTGCTGATGCAAGAGCTGAGGGCGGCGAGAACGGTATGAATCACAAAGGTCTTGTTACATTTGACAGAAAGTATAAAAAGGACAGCTTTTACGCTTATCAGGCTTGGCTGTCGAAAAATCCTATGCTCCACATCTGCGGTAAGAGATACGTTGACAGAGTTGAGGACGTAACGAAGGTTACTGTCTATTCAAATCAGGACGAGGTTGAGCTTTATGCTAACGGGGAAAGCATAGGCAAGCAAAAAAAGGGCAAATATCCGTTCTTCTATTTTGACGTTAAGAATGAGGGCGAAACCGTTATTACTGCAAAGGCAGGAGATTTAACCGACGAGAGCAGAATAAATAAGGTAGATACATTCAACGTTAGCTATGTAATGAAAGACGAAGGCGAAGTAATCAACTGGTTTGAGATAAATACACCTGTTGGATACTACTCTGTTAATGATAAAATCGGTGATATTCTTTCTACCTTTAGAGGTAAAATTGCAGCATTAATCATTGCGAAGAAGGCACTGTCAGCATTAAACACGGATAAGGACAAAAAAAGTGAGCCTAAGAAGAAAAAATCAGGCAAAAAGAGTAAAGGCATTTCAGTAATGGGTATGCCTGTTGGTAAAACAATGATTGAAATGGGCAAAGGATTTACCGTAAAAAGGGCTTTATCAATGGCAAGCGGTATGTTTACCAAAGAGCAGATATTAGAAATTAATGAAATTTTGAACAAAGTAAAAAAGCCTAAATGATTGCATTTTTAATTAATCGATTTGCCTTTATCTGTACCATTTTATTTTGAAATTTTCTAATAAATATGGTATAACCAACAAGACGTACTTAATAACAAACAGTATGAGGAGTAATATGTATGTTTGAAGATACATTTAACGGAGTAAAAAAGAATTTTGGCTTTGGATGTATGAGGTTGAATCTTTTAAAAGACGGTGAGATAGATTACGATAATTTCAAGGCGATGATTGACTGTTTTATGGAAAACGGTTTTAACTACTTTGACACTGCTCACGGCTACATAAATTACAAAAGTGAAATTGCTATAAGAGAGTGCCTTGTTAAGCGTTATCCGAGGGAAAGCTACATTCTGACTAACAAGCTGTCAGAAGGCTTTTTTAATACCGAGGAGGAGATTATTCCCCTATTTGAAAGCCAGCTTGCAGCCTGCGGAGTTGATTATTTTGACTACTACCTTATGCACGCACAGAATAAAGACTATTTTGAAAAGTACCAAAGGCTTCACGCATATGAAACTGTACTGAAGCTGAAAGAGCAAGGTAAGGTTAAGCATATGGGTATTTCTTTTCACGACAATGCTCAGGTACTCGATATGATTTTAACCGAAAGACCTGAAATTGAGGTTGTACAACTTCAATTCAATTACCTTGATTATGACGACGAAAGAGTTGAAAGCAGAAAGTGCTACGAGGTCTGCGTTAAGCATAACAAGCCCGTTATAGTTATGGAGCCTGTTAAGGGCGGAAGCCTTGTAAACCTCCCCTCTGTAGCTCAGGAAATATATGATAAGCTTGGAAGCTCTAATAATGCAGGAATTGCAATAAGATTTGCCGCAGGCTTTGAAAATGTTAAAATGGTGCTTTCGGGTATGAACGACACCGAGCAGATGAAAGAAAATATTGAGCTTATGAAGGACTTTAAGCCATTAAGCGAAGAAGAGCTAAGTGCAGTAAAAGAGGTTACGAAAATACTCCGCAACCAAAGCATTATCCCCTGCACTGCCTGCGAATACTGCGTAAATGACTGCCCTAAAAACATTGTTATACCGAAAATCTTTTCTGCATATAACAAGAGTGTAACTCAAGATGATTTTGATTTTTCAAGCGAATATGAAGCTGTAACATCTGCAAACGGCAAGGCAAATGATTGCATTAAGTGCGGAAAGTGTGAACACGTCTGCCCGCAGAAATTAGAAATAAGAAAGCATCTTGAAAATATAGCCAAAATTTGAAACAAAATATAAATTGACAAACTGCTCTGCAAATGATATTATTCATTTAACGAGGTAAAAGTTATGAATATAATGGTATCAAATCTTTATACTGCACCACAGCAGCCTATGTATTATGCATGGGCTTATTTGCGTTGTGTTCGGCGGTAGGTATTATGATTTGAGTATTGTATTAACATAAAACCACTGATGAACACAAAGTTTATCAGTGGTTTTTTATATTTCGGAGGAAATTTAAATGGAAATTGAGTTAAAAAGAATTAAAAAACACGAGCTTAAAAAGGCATACAAAATGCACAGAAAAGGGTTTATGCCCACATTTCTCAAATATAGAGATTGGTTTTACAATCCCGTATTCCAAAACTATATAAAAATTAAGCAGTATTATAATCACGAAAATATGTTTATGTACTTCATTATTTGCGATTCAATTGAGGTCGGACAAATATGGATATATATTAAGGAAGATTCCGGCAGACTTGCAAGACTGTTTGTATTGAAAGAACATCAGAATCAAGGCATTGCGACGAAGGCTATTAAGCTGGCAGAAGAGATTTTTTCTGACCGACAGCGATGGTGTCTTGATACAATTAAGCAAGAAAAAAACAACTGCCATCTGTATGAAAAATCAGGATATAAGCAAACAGGCAGTGAAAAAATCATTAACAAACGAATGACTATTATCAATTACGAAAAGGAGATTAAATAATGAGTTTTGTAGAAGATTATTATAACAACTATAACGAGGACAAAAGACTTACAAGAAAAAGCCGAAAATCAGAATATCTGACAACAATGAGATTCATTGAAAAGTACTTAACATCAAATGCAAAAATACTTGAAATAGGTGCAGGTACAGGCAGATATTCTATTGCTCTCGCTGAAAAGGGATATGACGTAACGGCAGTTGAGCTTGTAGAGCACAATATCGAAATTATGAAGAAGAAAGTAAAGGCAAAGCATAAAATTAATATTATCAACGGTAACGCCTGCGACCTGTCATTTATCGAGAGCGAAAGCTATGATATAGTACTGCTGCTCGGACCTATGTATCATCTGCATAACGATACTGATAAGCACAAAGCACTGAGTGAGGCAATAAGAGTTGCAAAGAAGAACGGTATTATTTATTCAGCATATTGCAACAATTACACCTGTATGTACAAAATGTTTTATAAGCATCGTATACTCGATTATTATGAAAAAGGATTTATAGACGAGCATTTTCATGCAAAATCAATACCTGATATGATATTCGAGCTTTACACAAAATCAGATATCGACGAGTTGATGAAACGCTATGACGTTACGAGATTACATTTTGTTGGTGTTGATATGCTTTCATATATTTTTAACAATAAATTTGACAGACTGAGCAAAAAAGAGTTTGATTTATATATGAAATTTATTGAGGAAATATGCGAACGAGAGGAGTTAGTCGGCCTTTCTATTCATATGCTTGATATATTCAAAAAAAATTGTTAAAAAAATGTCAAATTTCATAAAATTGGGTATTCACATTTAAAAGCAAATGTGTTAATATAAGTTGATTATTAAACTAATGATAATTAAACTTACGAGAGGAGTTTTTTCTATGAAGAAAAAAATCAGCAGTTTACCTTTTAACGGTACGCCCGAACAGGAGCAGAAGTTGAAGGAAATCATTGATGCTAACAAGCACGATAAGAGCCGTGTTATGGCAGTTATGCAGGAGGCTCAGGATATTTACGGTTATCTTCCGATTGAAGTGCAGAAAATGATTGCTGAAGGTATGAACGTTCCGCTTGAAAAGATTTACGGAGTTGCTACCTTTTATGCTCAATTTTCATTAACACCAAAAGGAAAGTATAATATATCTGTATGTATGGGTACTGCCTGCTACGTAAAGGGCTCCCAGAGTCTTTTAGACGCTCTTTCAGAAAAATTGGGTATTGGAATTGATGAATGCACTCCTGACGGAAAATTCTCACTGGAAGCATGCCGCTGCATAGGTGCTTGCGGTCTTGGTCCTGTTTTAACCGTTAATGATGAAGTGTACGGCAAGCTTACAGCCGATGATATTCCCGGTATTCTTGCTAAATACAACGATTGATTTTTCAGCTATCGCCAACTTAAATTCACAAAGGACTTATTTTTATGAAAATCAACGAGATGAAGGAATTGCTTGATGCTAACATAGTATGTTGCGAAGAAAATCTCGGTCGTGAGGTTTACTCTGCTTGCGGCTGCGATTTGATGAGCGACGTTTTAGCATACGTTAAGGATCAGGCTGTACTGCTTACCGGACTCATAAATCCACAAGTTATCCGAACTGCCGTAATGATGGATATGGTTTGTGTTGTTTTTGTTCGCTCAAAAACTCCGACAGAGGAAATGGTTACTCTTGCAAGGGACAACGGAATTGTTGTTATGTGCACTGACAAGCGTCTTTATGAGGCTTGCGGTATAATTTATTCAAACGGCCTTGCAGGTAATAAGGTGAAATCTTGAGCGAAGAACTTATTTTTCATTTTGATGTTGACGGCGAGGACTTCACCTCGGCAGGTCAGGCATCAGTACAAATCAAAAAGGATTTACGGCAACTTGGTATTTCCCCTGAAATAATCAGACGCGTTTCAATCGCTATGTATGAGGGAGAAATTAATATGGTAATTCACGCTAACGGAGGAACTGTTGACGTGAAGGTTTGTGAAGATTATATAGAAATGATTCTTGCAGACAGCGGTCCCGGTATCAAAAATATTGAGCAGGCAATGCAGGAGGGTTATTCTACCGCTTCTGACGATACGCGTTCACTGGGCTTCGGCGCAGGAATGGGTTTGCCAAATATGAAACGCTACACCGATTCAATGAAAATTGATTCTACCGTAGGGGTAGGAACAACGGTGACAATGAGAGTTAACATTTAAGTAGTGTGATAATATGCATACATATGAACATTCCGTTTTGCTTGATGCGAGCAAATGCACAGGCTGCACAACCTGCCTGAAGCACTGCCCCACTGAAGCAATCAGAATTAAAGACGGTCACGCGGCAATTAACCAGACGAGATGTATCGACTGCGGAGAGTGCATACGTCTTTGCCCTCACAATGCAAAGAAAGCAGTTTTCTCAAAGCTTGAAAATATGAAGCGTTTTAAGTATAAGATTGCGCTTCCTGCACCGACACTTTACGGTCAGTTTGATAATCTTGACGACGTTGATTACGTTCTTGACGGACTTATCAGAATCGGCTTTGATGAAGTATTTGAGGTCTCAAAGGCTGCAGAGCTTGTTTCCGCATACACAAGACTTTATCTTAAAACCGATGGAATAAAAAAGCCGATAATAAGTTCAGCTTGTCCTGTTGTTGTAAGGCTTATAGGGTTACGTTTCCCGTCACTTAACGACAACATTTTGCATATGCTTCCTCCAATGGAGGTTGCGGCAAGGCTTGCAAGAGAAAAGGCACTTAAAGAGAATCCTGAGCTAAAAGCTGAGGATATAGGAATTTGCTTTATATCCCCCTGCCCTGCTAAAGTAAGCTACGTTAAAAACGGCTTTGCTGATTACAAAAGCGAGGTTGACGAGGTTGTTTCGATAAGCGACATATACTTTATGCTTATAAGCGAAATGTCGCAGGACAATGATATTAAGGCACTTTGCGAATCAGGTATTATCGGTATCGGCTGGGCAAGCTCTGGCGGAGAAGCAACAGCCATATTCAATGAAAACTATCTTGCTGCAGACGGTATTGACAATATTATCCGTGTTCTTGATCAAATTGAAAACGGAAATATACCTCAGCTTGAATTCATAGAGCTTAATGCCTGCCCCGGCGGTTGCGTTGGCGGTGTTATGGCTATGGAAAATCCGTTTGTTGCAAAGGCTCGATTACAATCGCTAAGACGATATCTTCCGGTTTCACAGAATTTCATTGGTAATGATAACTACATTCCGGAATCTTATCTGTTTAACGAGCTTCCTGAATATCAACCTATAACGCGGCTCAGCGACAGTATGGCGCAGTCAATGAGAATGATGGCTGATATCCAAAAAATTAAGAACAATCTTCCCGGTATCGATTGCGGTGCCTGCGGTGCTCCGAGCTGCAGAGCCTATGCAGAAGATATCGTTAAGAATAAATTAAATTTTGACGGCTGTCTTATTATGAATGAGAGGTCAAGAAGAAAGGAGACTGACAATGACAGTTAATGAATTGTGCAGCTCCTGTGGTTTTGAAGAAATCTGTATTCCTGACGGAGAGCACGAGGTAAGCGGTGCATACATCGGAGATTTGCTTAGCTGGGTTATGGGTAGAGCAAACGCTGATAATGCGTGGATAACGATTATGTCAAACGTAAACGTTATTGCCGTGGCTTCCCTCTCTGACGTTGCGTGTGTTATTCTTGCCGAGGGAGTAAGCCTTGATGAAGAGCTTAAAAACACGGCTATTCAAAAAGGAATAAACGTTCTTTCCTCAAAGCTCCCCTCTTATGAAACGGCAAGCCTGCTTATCGGTAAAGTCTGATGAACAGATATTACTACGATTTTCATCTTCACTCTTGTCTTTCGCCATGTGGTGATGATGACAATACGCCGAATAATATTGCAGGAATGGCATCACTTTGCGGGCTGAATATTATTGCTCTTACTGACCATAACACCTGCAAAAACTGCCCTGCTTTTTACGAAGCAGCAAGACGCTACGGCATAATACCCATTGCAGGTATGGAGCTTACAACGGCGGAAGATATACACGTCGTCTGCCTGTTTGAAGAGCTTGAAAATGCTATGGCGTTTGACAGTGAAATTGATAAAAGGCGAATAAAAATTGAAAACCGAACTGATATTTTCGGTAATCAATATATTCTTGACGGTGAGGACAATATAATCGGGGAGGAAAAATATCTTCTTCCAAATGCGACAACTGTTTCGCTTGAAGAAGTGCCCGAGCTTGTGAAAAGCTTTGGTGGCATATCCTATCCGGCGCATATTGACCGTCAGTCAAACGGAATTATTTCCGTTCTCGGAACTTTTCCTGAAACTCCAAGCTTTGATGTTATAGAAATCAACCAAAAGGAAAAGGTAGATGAATACGTTAAAAAGTATCACTTGGAGGATAAGAAAGTTATAATAAGCTCCGATGCGCATTATCTTACGGATATGCGTGATAAAGAAAACTATTTTGATATTGACGATGAGCCGTACAGCAGTGCTCTTGTCAGAAGTAATTTGTTTAAACTGTTAAGGTGAACTGTATTAAGGTGAATATAAATGAAAGAACTGTCGCTCAACATTCTTGACGTTGCAGAAAATTCAGTTAAAGCAGGTGCAAGCTTAACCGAAATTCTTATTGATGAAAAGGGAGATAACCTTACTCTTACAATAAAGGATGACGGATGTGGTATGACACAGGAGGTTGTTAATGCGGTAACAGATCCGTTTTACACAACGAGAACGACAAGAAAGGTCGGTCTTGGTGTTCCCCTTTTGAAGCTTGCGGCAGAGCAAACGGGAGGAAGTCTTAGCGTTGAGTCGAAAACAGCTGAAGAATCCCCTGACTCTCACGGCACACGTGTTACGGCAGTTTTTTTCAAAAATCATCTTGATTTCACACCGTTAGGTGACGTTGTTTCTTCTATAACAACATTAATTCAGGGTCATCCCGATACAGACTTTTATTTCTGCCACAATAATGAAGATGCTAAGGTAGAGCTTGATACAAGGCAGCTCAGAGAAGTTCTCGGTGATGTTCCGCTTAACAGCTATGAGGTTATAAAATGGACTGAGGAATATTTGCTTGAGCAATATGAAATTTTCAGTTTATAAATAATATTTTTTATAGAAAATTAGGAAGGAAGAGAAGTTATGAAATCATTAGCTGAACTCCAAGCAATCAAGGAAAAAATGAAGGACAGAGTTATTCTTCGCGAAGGCTCGGGCGACATTCGTGTTGTAGTCGGTATGGCAACATGCGGAATTGCGGCAGGTGCTCGTCCCGTTCTCAATGCATTTGTTGAAGAGGTTAATAACCTTGGTCTTTCAGAGAAGGTTACTGTTTCACAGACCGGTTGCATTGGAATCTGCCAGTATGAGCCCGTTGTTGAAGTTTTCGAGGCAGGCAAAGAAAAGGTTACTTACGTTAAGATGACTGCCGAAAAGGCAAGAGAGGTAGCTGAAAGCCACCTCCAGGGGGGCAAGGTTCTTACAGAGTATACAGTTTCAACTGATGAGTTATAATAATATGGAGGTAAAGTTATGATTCGTTCACAAGTTCTTATCTGTGGCGGTACAGGCTGTACTTCTTCAGGAAGTAAAGCTATTCAGGAAGCTTTTAAAGAGCACATTGATGCATACGGACTTGCAAATGAAATTAAGCTTGTTCAGACAGGTTGTTTCGGTCTTTGCGCACTTGGTCCTGTTGTAATCGTTTATCCTGAGGGAACATTTTACAGTCAGGTACAGCCGGAGGATGTAAAGGAGATTGTTGAAGAGCATCTTCTTAAGGGTCGTATCGTTGAACGCCTTGTTTATGATGAGTCAAGCGCACCAAAGGAGCAGCTTGTTGACGGCAAGGTTTCACTTAATGATACAGACTTCTACAGGGCTCAGCACCGTGTAGCACTTCGTAACTGCGGTGTTATTGACCCTGAAAACATTGATGAATACATTGCTGTTGACGGTTATGAGGCACTTGGTAAGGTTCTTACCGAAATGACACCTGAAGATGTTATCAAATGCGTAACTGACTCAGGACTCAGAGGCCGCGGCGGCGGTGGTTTCCCGACAGGATTTAAATGGTCACTTTGCGCACCTAATAAGGCAGATCAGAAATACGTTGTATGTAATGCCGACGAGGGCGACCCAGGTGCATTTATGGATCGTTCGGTTCTTGAAGGTGATCCGCACTGCGTTATTGAAGCTATGGCTATCTGCGGATATGCTGTCGGCGCAACAAAGGGTTTTGTATACGTTCGTGCTGAATATCCAATTGCTGTTGCAAGACTTCAGAAAGCTATCGATCAAGCTCGTGAATACGGTCTTCTTGGCAAAGATATTTTTGGTTCAGGATTTGACTTCGATCTTGAAATCCGTCTTGGTGCAGGTGCATTCGTTTGCGGTGAGGAAACAGCTCTTATGACCTCAATCGAGGGTAACAGAGGTGAGCCTCGTCCACGTCCGCCATTCCCTGCTGTTAAAGGACTTTTCGGCAAGCCAACTGTTGAAAACAATGTTGAAACATTTGCTAACATTCCTCAGATACTTCTTAAGGGTGCAGACTGGTTTGCATCAATGGGCACTGAAAGATCTAAGGGTACAAAGGTATTTGCTCTCGGCGGTAAGATCGAGCATACAGGACTTGTTGAGGTTCCTATGGGAACAACACTCAGAGAAATCATCTATGATATCGGCGGAGGCATTCCAAACGGAAAGAAGTTCAAGGCTGCTCAAACAGGTGGACCTTCAGGCGGATGTATTCCTGCTTCTCTTATTGATACAGAGATTGACTATGACAACCTTACAGCAATTGGCTGTATGATGGGTTCAGGTGGTCTTATCGTTATGGACGAAGACACCTGTATGGTTGATATTGCTAAGTTCTTCCTTGATTTTACAGTTGATGAATCCTGCGGTAAATGTACACCATGCCGTGTTGGTACAAAGAGACTTCTTGAAATGCTTGATAAAATTACATCAGGTAAGGCAACAATGGAAGACCTTGACAAGCTTGAAGAGCTTTGCTACTACATCAAGTCAAATTCAGCTTGCGGTCTTGGTCAGACTGCACCGAACCCTGTTCTTGCAACTCTCAAGTTCTTTAAGGACGAGTATATTGCACACGTAAAGGATAAAAAATGCCCTGCAGGTGTATGTAAAGACCTTCTTACATATACTATTGACAAGGAAAAATGTATCGGTTGCGGTATGTGCGCAAGAAACTGCCCTGTAGATACAATCGTTAAAACAGATTACACTGCACCCGGTCACAAGCTTCCGTCATACGAAATTATCCCTGACAAGTGCGTTAAGTGCGGTGCTTGTATGACAAATTGTAAGTTCAAAGCAATTTCAAAACAATAAGAAAGGAGCCTGAAAAAAATGGAAATGGTAAATCTTAAAATTAACGGCATTCCTGTTACTGTTGAAAAAGGCTCTACTATTTTAGATGCTGCCAGAAAAACAGGTATTGAAATTCCTACATTATGCTTTATGAAGGATATTAACGAGATTGGTGCCTGCCGTATTTGTATAGTTGAGGCAAATGAAGGCAGAGGCTTCAGAATTGTAACGTCTTGTGTATATCCTGTATCTGAGGGTATGGAGGTTCTTACTAACACTGAGAAAATCCAGAAATACAGAAAGACTACTCTTGAACTTATACTTTCTGTTCACGATAAAAAATGTCTTTCATGTCCTCGTTCAACAAACTGCGAGCTTCAGAAACTTTGCCGTGACTACGGTGTTGATGATTCACAGTTTGAGGGTGAAAAGCCGGTTTATGAGAAAGACTTAAGCACCCCTCACCTTGTAAGAGATAACAACAAATGTATTCTTTGCAGAAGATGTGTTGCTACTTGCGAAAATCAGTACGTAAGTGTTATCGGCGCAAATGACAGAGGTATGGATACTTCTATCGGTCAGCCGTTCAACCTTCCGCTCAACAGCACTCCTTGTATTTCCTGCGGTCAGTGTACAGTAGTTTGCCCTACCGGTGCACTTACAGAGCGTGACGATACTCAGAAAGTATGGGATGCTATTGCTGACCCTGACAAGTACGTTGTAGTTCAGACTGCACCATCAATCCGTGCAACAATCGGTGAATGCTTTGGTATGCCTATCGGCACAAACGTTGAGGGCAAAATGGTTGCTGCTCTTCGCAGAATCGGCTTTGACAAGGTATTTGACACAGACTTCGGTGCTGACCTTACAATCATTGAGGAAGCAAACGAGCTTGTTGAGAGAATTAAGAATAACGGTACTCTTCCGATGATTACTTCATGCTCACCGGGTTGGGTTAAGTTCTGTGAGTTCTATTATCCTGAGCTTCTTGCTCACCTTTCAAGCTGTAAGTCACCTCAGCAGATGACAGGTGCTGTTATAAAGACATATTATGCTGAAAAGATGGGTCTTGATCCTAAGAACATCGTTGTTGTATCAATTATGCCTTGTACTGCTAAGAAGTTTGAAATTGGCAGAGATGATCAGTCAGCCGCAGGTGTTCCTGACGTTGATATTGCTCTTACAACAAGAGAGGCTGCAAAGATGTTTGACAGACTTGGACTTAACTTTGCTTCACTTCCTGAAGAGGAATTTGACAATCCTCTTGGCGATGACACCGGTGCTGCAGTTATCTTCGGTGCTACAGGCGGTGTTATGGAGGCTGCAGTAAGAACTGCAAATGCTTGGCTTAACGGTGCTACAGAGCCTCTTGAGCTTAATGAAGTAAGAGGTACAATGGGTCTTAAGCAGGCTACTGTAAATCTCGGCGGTACAGATATTAAGGTTGCAGTTGCATCAGGCGCTGCTGCTGCAAAGGTTGTAATGGATAAGCTCAAGGCAGGAAATCCTGACGGATGGACATTTATTGAGATTATGGGTTGCCCCGGTGGTTGTGTAAACGGCGGCGGTCAGCCGATTCAGCCACAGTATGTTCGCGATACTGTTGATCTTAAGGCAATTCGTGCAAAGGCTCTTTATGATCAGGATAAGGCTATGGAGCTTCGTATGTCACACGAATCACCAATGATTAAGAAGATTTATGAAGAGTGGTATGACGGCTTTGGAGGTCACAAGGCTCACCATGATCTTCACACTTCTTATACTCCTCGTGAAAAGTATAAGAATTAAACCTGATAAACTTATAAAAAGGATGACGAAAGTCATCCTTTTTTTGCGTGTTGAGGGTGATTTGCACGCAAATAATATGGTAGTCCACGGAACGATGTGGTCATCGTTCCCTATAGAATATTCATTCAATACAATTTTGTTGCGGTTATGCATTTTTTCTTGACAAATTATAATGTTTGTAATAGAATAAAGTGTACCATTTGGAACACTTTATTTAGGTGGTGACATATTGCAAGGTATAGAAAATCTATTTCTGTTTAAGGGCTTAAGCAATGAAGAAATTGCTATGATTATCACTGTTCTTCCTAAGCCTCAAAAATTTATCAAGGGTGAGGAAATTTATAATCATCGCAAATTCAACAAAGCAATAGGTATTATTCTTTCAGGAAAAGCCGAAGCTATTGATGGAGCACTTCTCAAAAGGTCTTTTGTTAAGGGTGACGTTTTCGGTGCTGCCGCTCTTTTTGGCAACGAGGAAAGCTATATCAGCAAAATCGTTGCTAAAAGCGACACTGAAATTCAGTTTATCAGCGAGGATATACTTGAAGACTTGTTCAAGAGATATCCTGAAACTGCTGTAAACTATATAGAATTTCTTTCACAGAAAGTACGTTTTCTTAATAAGAGAATTAATCTTTATTCTCAAAAAACTGCTTCTGCAAAGCTTTATCAGTTCTTAACAGAAAACGCTGACGAGAACAATACCTATACGGGCGCTAATATGTCAAAGCTTGCCGCTCTTACTTCAATAGGCAGAACAAGCCTTTACAGAGCAATTGACGAGCTTACAGAAGCCGGAATGATTGAGAAAAGCGGTACAACAATTATAGTCAAATAAGGAGAAAAATTATGAAAAAAGTTATCAGTTTAGCACTCGCAGTAATTATGATTTTTGCATTTGCTGCTTGTTCTACAGAAAAAAATCAACCAGAGGCACCAAAAGAAAAGGTAAACGTTAATGCATACGTACTCAGCGGTCCTACAGGAATTGGTGCAGTTAATATGATGAAAGCCGCAGAAAACGGTGAAGGTCTTGAAAATTATAAATTCAACGTTGTTGCTGCCCCTGATGAAATAGTATCGAAGATTTCTAACGGCGAGGCAGACATTGCAGCAGTTGCTACTAATCTTGCTGCAAAGCTTTACAAGGTAACAAACGGCGGCATAAAGATTATTGCAGTTAATACTCTTGGTGTTCTTAACGTGCTTAACTTCAAGGGTGAAGATATTACTTCACTTAAGGATCTTAAGGGCAGAACTATTTACACTACAGGTCAGGGAGCAAATCCTGAGTATATAATCGATTATCTTCTCACCGAAAACGGCATTAATCCTGAGAAAGACGTGAAGATTGAATTCAAGGCAGACGGTACAGACTTAGTTCCTGTATGGGCAACTGATCCTGAGGCTGTTATTATTGCTCCTCAGCCTGTAGCAACTTCAATCAAACTTAAGTATGAAGGTTCAAAAATTGCTATTGACTTGACTGATGAATGGAATAAGGTTAACCCTGAATCTGAGCTTATGATGGGCTGCGTGATAGTAAGAAATGAATTCTTAAATTCTAATCCGGAAGCCGTAGAGGCATTTCTCACTGACTACGAAGCATCAATCAAAGCCGTAAGTGCTGATATTGAAACAACTGCAACTCTTTGCGAGGAGTATGGCATTGTAGCGAAAGCACCTATTGCAAAGGCTGCTATCCCTAACTGCAACATATGTTTCATCAAGGGTAATGAAATGAAAGAAAAGCTTACAGGTTATTTACAGGTGCTCTATAATGCTGATCCGACTTCGATAGGCGGAGCAATGCCAGATGACAATTTCTGGTATGCAAAGTAAGATAAAAAAGACAGCTTTAACGACAGGATCGGTAATTTTCTGGATACTCTTTTGGCAAATAGGAGCATACCTTGCAAACAAGAGGCTGATTATAAAAATACCCTATCCCATTGAAGCTGTTAAATCATTTATCAATTGCTTAGGCGAAGCTGACTTTTGGAAAATAGTTTTTGTATCACTTTTTCAGATTTTAGTCGGCTTTGTCATAGGTGCATTTCTTGGCACCGTGCTCGGAATGTTGTCAGGGAAATTCAATGCATTTCGGATTTTCACTGCTCCTGCACTTCATTTGGTGAGGACTGTTCCTGTTGCGGCACTTATTATAGTTGCTTGGCTGTGGATTCCGTCATACGCACTCCCCTCTTTTATATCGTTTCTTATGGTACTTCCGATTGTGTGGAGTCATACTGTTACGGGACTTAATTCCGTTGATTACAAGCTTGTTGAAATGGCAAAAGTGTTTGGAATGAGTGAAAAAGATATTGCGCTTAAAATCAAGCTTCCTATGATTTCACCGAGCATAAGAAACGGCTGTTTAACTGCTGTCGGAATTGCGTGGAAGTCAGGTGTTGCTGCACAGGTTATTGCAAGTCCGTCAGGAACTCTCGGTGCAATGCTCTCATCTGCAAAGGTATCAATTGATTACAGCGAGGTTTTTGCCGTAACGCTTGCAATCGTTTTGCTTAGCTACTTTGTAGAAAACATATTAAAGCTGATATGGAAGGAGCAGAAAAAATGATTGAATTTAAGAATGTGTCCTTTTCATACGGTGAGAAAAAGATTCTCAACAACTTTAATATTATGATTAATGATAAGGACAGGGTTTGTCTTTTCGGCAGATCAGGAATCGGCAAAACTACTATTACAAGGCTTGTTTTGGGGCTTGAAAAGAATTATTCCGGTGAGCTGACTATAAACTCTGTTATATCTGCAGTATTTCAGGAAGACAGACTTCTTCCGTTTAAGACGGTATATGAAAATTTAGTTATGTTTTCAAATAGTGACCGCCTTGATTATATCCTTGAAGGGCTTGGAATATCTGAAAGCAAGGACAAATATCCGTCTGAGCTTAGCGGAGGTATGGCAAGGCGGGTTGCGATAGCAAGGGCACTAAGCGTAGATGCAGATACTTATATTTTTGACGAGCCATTTTCATCTCTCGACAGCTACAATACCGACAGAGCAATCGAGCTTATTAATGAAATAACGAAAGATAAAGCAGTAATCCTTATAACCCACGACAGAGCAGATGCAGAAAAAATGGGTTGCACAATTATTGAAATATAACTATTAAACTCCCTGATTTCAGGGAGTTTTTTCTTGCATTGACTTATGCTTTTATATATAATTATAAGTAAGATTATTATGTGAGGATTATAAAATGAAAGAGACAATTATTCAGTTTGGCGAAGGTAATTTTTTAAGAGGATTTGTTGACTATTTTATCCATAAATTAAATGAACAAAATTTGTATGACGGAAGAATAGTTATTGTAAAGCCTACTGATAGAGGCAACTATGATAAATTTATAGAGCAACGCTGTGAATATAATTTATATCTTCGCGGAATCGAAAAAGAAAAAGAAGTTTGCGAGCATACAAAGATAACGTCTGTTTCTCGCATTTTAAGTCCGTACGAAAATTTTAACGAATACCTCGCTTTGGCTGAAAATCCTGATTTTCGTTTCATAATTTCTAATACGACTGAGGCAGGAATTGTCTTTGATGAAAGCTGTAAAATGACTGACACTCCACCGTCATCTTTTCCTGCAAAATTGACACTTCTGCTTAACAGACGCTTTGAAAATAATCTTTCGGGTTTTGTTCTTCTGCCATGTGAGCTTATTGACAATAACGGTGATGAGCTTAAGAATTGCGTGATTAAGTACGCTGAGCTATGGGGACTTGGTGAGGATTTCATAAAGTGGATAGACACAGAAAATACATTTTGCAACACACTTGTTGACAGGATAGTTACCGGATTTCCTAAGGATGAGATTGCTTCGCTTTGGAATGAAATTGGATATGAGGACAAGCTTCTTAACACGGCAGAAATATATCATCTTTGGGTAATTGATAATGATTTTGAAGCCGAGCTTCCGCTTGTTGATGGCGGATTTAACGTGATTTGGACCGATGACGTAACCCCATATAAAAAGCGTAAGGTAAGGCTTCTTAACGGTGCACATACATCTATGGTGTGCTCTGCACTTCTTGAAGGAATTGAAACTGTAGGCGAATGTATGGAGGATGAAGAAATTTTTGATTTCATTCACAAGTGTATTTATGATGAAATTCTCCCTGTGCTCGGTGACAACGATGAAAACAGAAAATTTGCAATTGACATACTGGACAGATTCAGAAATCCATACATCAGACATCAGCTTCGTGCAATCGTTCTTAACTGCGTCAGCAAATTTGCAGTAAGAGTTCTTCCGAGTATAATTGAGCACAAAGATAAATTTGGCGAATACCCTCCCCATCTTATATTTTCACTCTCGGCATTAATTTATTTCTATAAAAACGATACGCCGAATGATAGCGAAGATACAGAAGAATTTATGAAAAATGCTACAATAAACGAAATTTTAGAAAGCGCTGAATTATGGGGCGCTGACTTATCAGAGCTTAAGAATATTGTTGCTGAAAACTATAACAGTATTTCAGAAAAAGGCATAAGGGAGGCTTTGAATTGCATCTTGTAACTATACACGAGGATGACAACGTATCGGTAAATTTAGAAGACGCACACAAGTATGCACGACGTGATATAAAAAATGGAGAAGAAATAATCAAATACGGCTATCCTATCGGCGTTGCAACGGCTGATATTAAAAAAGGCGAGCACGTTCACTCTCATAATTTAAAAACTCAACTTTCGGGTATTAATGAGTATACCTACTCCCCTGCTTTTAACGAGTTCAATGAAAACGCGAATACTCACATAAATGCGTATGTGCGGAAAAACGGAAATATAGGTATAAGAAATGACATATGGGTAATTAACACTGTTGGATGTATAAATAATGTTGCAGAAAAAATAGCAACTGAAAATGGCGTATTTGCATTTCCTCACCCATATGGATGCAGTCAGAGTGGTGAAGATTTTGAAAGGACAGCAAAAATACTTTGCGGTCTTATAAAGCATCCCAATGCGGGCGGAGTGCTTGTTCTCGGTCTCGGTTGCGAAAACACGAATATAGGTGTTATAAAAAAATTCCTTGGAAGCTATGACGCTGAAAGAATCCGTTTTTTAAACATACAGAACTGTGAGAACGAGCTTGAAGAAGCATCGGGCATTATAAGTGAATTAAAGGCTCTTGCCGAAAGTGACAAGCGTACCTCAGTTCCTATTTCAAAGCTTAAGATTGGTATGAAATGCGGTGGAAGTGACGGACTTTCGGGCATTACTGCTAATCCGCTTGTAGGAAAAATTACTGAGAAAATTACTTCTTCGGGCGGAAGTGCGGTGCTGACAGAAGTGCCTGAAATGTTCGGCGCAGAGCATATCCTCTTTAATCGATGTGTAGATGAGGAGGTTTTCGGCAAGGCAGTTAATCTAATTAATAATTTTAAGAAATACTTTATTTCTAACGGACAACCGATTAGTGAAAATCCTTCTCCCGGCAACAAAGACGGAGGAATTACAACGCTTGAAGAAAAGTCACTCGGTTGTATTCAAAAGGGCGGTAAAGCAATTGTTACAGATATTCTTGATTACGGTGACACTGTAGAAAAAGCAGGCTTAGCTCTTCTCAACGGGCCCGGAAATGATGTTGTAGCAATTACAAATCTCACTGCTGCCGGATGCCACATTATTCTATTTACTACAGGCAGAGGTACTCCGCTTGGTGCGCCGATACCGACGATTAAAATTTCTTCAAACACTGCTTTATCTTTACAGAAGCCTCACTGGATTGATTTTGATGCTCAGGCTGACTGCCATGACGGCGATAAGGCTGATAGGCTGATGAATTTTATTATCGAAACTGCAAACGGCAAGCAAACAAAAAATGAAATCTATGGTTACAGAGAAATTTCAATTTTTAAGGACGGCGTAATTTTTTAATATAACAGAAACAACCATTAAATCCACACGGACTTAATGGTTGTTTTTTATTCTTCAACTGCAATTTTGAAGGCTGATTGTATATCTGTTAAATACTCATACGCATACCAAGGCGCATTCTTGTTTATGTATTCTTTTATTGCGGGGCATATATCCTTACTGATAATGTATTTAGTAATTGTGAAGTCCTCTCTGATTTGCTTTGTCAAATAACTCTTGTTATAAAGCTGAAAATTATTAAGGAACAGGAATACTCCCTGCTGAAATTTCATCCTCGTATTGGTAGGGACATCAATAAGCTTTGCAGTCGGAACAGGTTTGGTACTTATTCTCTGCATATGCTTTTTGAACTCAGCGGTCATATCAAGCTGCTTATTTGACGTAATTTCTTTAACTGCATTTCTGATATCAAATTCATCAAAGCAGGAGAAATAAACATTAATTGATTTGAGCCATTCATCAGCACGGTGAATATCATCAGTATAATCACGGGCATCATTAATTTCGAGCACAAAAAGAATAATGTCTTCATCAAATACAGTTCTGTTCTTAATTGCAAATGAGAGTGCAGGATATATGCTTTTTGTAAAGTCGATAAGCGGTGAAAACTCGCAGTAATGCTGTGCGAAGGCACAAAGCTCATAGAGGTGCTCTTTATCAAACTGACCCATAGTATTCTTAAAAACCGTTGCAAAGCTGCCAAGACTGTTATAATAGTTAACTAAAAAGTCACTATCTATATGAACGATTCCTAAATCGCTATACCTGAGTATTTCTTCGGGCTTTCGCAGCATTGTCGGCAAAAGACGCCTTTTTGGAGAATTAATGCGTTCTCCGCGGTAAAAAAGCTTTCTCTCAGAATTGAAGCCATCAACTATGTGCTCCTGAAATTCATCAAACGTGTCAATTCTTTTAGCAACTGTACTGAAATCAAAATCAAGGTCATTCGTAACCTTCGCATTAAGTGCATCAAGCTTTTCTTTCAAATGATCTCTTGCTGAAAACATATTTTCACCATTCAATAAATTATTTTTTCTTTTTGTTGTATTTAGCAATTCGCTTTGCTCTTTCCTCGTCTTCTTTTTTAGACCAAAGCTTGTACCAAAGGACTATCAGTCCTATAACAATAACAATTGGTACTATAATTGCTACTGCAGTGCCAACTTTCTTAAGAGGGGCAATTCCGGATGTAATAAAAATTAAAATTACCAGACCGGCTGTTGCTTCATCACTACCGTCATAAGTAAATTTATCATCTGCACTATAGTAACACATCTCGCCGTTTTCGTCTTCAAAATATATCTCAAATGCATCTAAGATGGTTGCATCTTTGTCCTTTGGATCAAAATTTGCATTTTTTCTGATATGATATAATCTGTTTGTTTCATCTTCAGCACGCTTTTCCTTGTCCATAAATATATAGACAATATCTGCATACAACTTAACCTTATAAACCGAAACAAAAATTGACGTTGTTATTATTGCTGCAAGAAGAACTACAGCGACAACTATTGCAGTAATTCCTTTTTTGCTGATTTTTATTGGATTTTTGATATCGTCATTCATTTTAACTACTCCAAACAATAATTTTTTAAGAAAAAGGAGCAGATTAATCTACTCCTTTTTATTATAAAACAAATTTACTTCTTTTTCTTTTTACTTTCAGCAAGCTTTGCCCTTGCTTCCTCTACTATTCTTGCATTTTCCTCGGCTGCCTTCTTTTCAGCTTCAGCTCTTGCCTTTTCTCTTTCAATTTCCTTTTTGCGCTCTGCTTCTTCTTTAGCAGCCTTACGAGCAAGTCTTTCCTCTTCAAGGGTTTCATCACTCTTTGCAGGAGCAGCTGCAACTGCAATATTAATGCCCATGGCTACAAGGAGGAGTGCAATAGCTACAAAAAAGCCCCAAGAGATTGAAGCAGCGCCGTTGATTACAGGAAAATTACCGAAATTAAATGCAACTGCCTGAGCTGCGAGCTTACCGCCGAGAACGTATACAACAACTGAAGCAATAGCTGCTGCAATAGACAGCACGTCAAATACAACTGTTACCTTTGTCTTAGGTCGCTTGCACATTATGATATTCATAAAGAATGCAATTACAATAAGCAGAGCACTGAGAACAAAGAGTATAAAACCAACTACTCCGAATGTAACAGGTCCGCTGAAACCTTCAAGCTTCATATTTGTAATATAGAGATTGAGATTTCCAAAAAAGCTGGTGAAAAATTCAATCAACGCCTTTTTGCCGGAGAGCGATATAATTGCTAATTCAAAAGATGTGCCTTCACTCTTAAGAGCTGCCCATGGAAGAATAAATCCGATTGCAGGTAAGAAAGTAAGTATAAGCCTTGCAATTCTGAGCTTTGTACCCCAGATTGAGTATGCTATTCTGTTGATGCTTTTATTAAATACAGCAAACTTCTTTTCTGCGTTGATATTATCTTCTTCTAATCTTTCTTGCCAATTATAATTGGGAATTGAAACTCCACAGCTTGAGCACTCAGCTTTAACGTCCCAAATGTGTAATTTCTTTCCGCAATTTGGACAGGTACTTGCCATAGTGGTACCCCTTTCGTATAGTTACTTACTAAAGTATTTTATAATTATTTTTGTCGATTGTCAATACATATTGAAAATATTATGGTTGTATTGGATAGAAATAATTTCTTTTGTAAGATTAAAGTAAAAGTATTGATTTATAACTGATAATGTGATAATATACTTTTGTTACTATGCCTAAGAAATGAGGGGATATTTTGGCAGACGAAATTATTACTGAAGATTTGACTCAAGCAGAAGTAGAAGAACTTGACAAGCTTGCCTATACTCATAAGCGTTATCTTTCGCCTAAAGAGATTGCAGCTTACGTACTTGTCAACTTCGGTCAGAAGAATTTAAGTCAGTTTGTAAGTGCTTACAAAGAATTCTTCATGATTCAGTTCCTGAAGATAAACACGACAATATATGCAAACATAAACCTTTTTGCATCAATCTACGATGCGCTTGATGATACGATTTCAGGTCTTATCATTGACCGTACAAGAACACGTTGGGGCAGAATCAGACCATTCTTTATTTTACCTCTGCCGTTATGGTTAATCGGCGGAGCGATGATGTTTATGGCACCTTCAGCTATACACACATCAACTCAAAAGGCTATATGGGCTCTTGTTGCAACAATTGTTTACGGTCTCGGTATGAGCTACTTCGGTGCTTGGGGACTTATGATATACAATGTTACTCCTAACACCGATGAGCGTAACAACCTTATTACCACAACGAAGTTCTTTGAGCTGTTTGGTGTATGGCTCCCGTCACTTGTTCCTATTCTTGTAACAGTGCTTCCTAAAATCAGCACTAAATTCACAATGGGCGGAGTTTACACAGGATTTGCATTCTTTATGCTCATTTTATCAGCGGGCTTTGCTGTATTTGGTTTCTTTAATTTACGAGAACGTGTACCACTTATGAGCCGTGAGGAAATGAAGGAAACTTCTATTCTTTCATCTATAAAGAACATCTTTACAAACAGACCGCTCTTCGCAATTATCTTTGCAGACTTCTTTAATTCCTTCAAGTCTGTAGGCGGTTCTTCAGAGCAGATTTTCTGGCTTAATAATACCGGCTCTCTTATCCACGGTACTGTATGCGGACTGTTTACCGGTATTCCAAACTATGTTATGATTCCGGTTGCTGCTAAAATGGTTAAGAAATTCGGCGCAAGACTTACAGCTATTGCTGCCGGCTTATTCGGCTTCTTCGCTTATATGGCAACCTTCTTCATTGGTTATCATCCGTTTGGTCAGACGTTCCGCGATAATTACATACTCAACTTAGTGTGGGTTATCTTCGCGCTGACTATTTGCGGTCTTCCTAATAAAATACTTCAGGTTTGTATTCCTATTCTTAATGCAGAAGCTCTTGACTATATGGAGTGGAAGCACGGTCTTAGAAACGAAGCACTCGTTACAACCGTACAGGGTTATTTCTCAAAGCTTGCTACATCGGTTACAAGCTGGCTTTCAGGTATGGTGCTTACATGGATTAATTACATTCCTCTTACCGATTCACTCGGCAATGCAATTCCGCAGACTGACCCTAAAATCT
This sequence comes from Eubacterium sp., assembly GCA_022511225.1. Taxonomy (GTDB): domain Bacteria; phylum Bacillota; class Clostridia; order Oscillospirales; family Acutalibacteraceae; genus Eubacterium_R. Next base: position 23,979 of record JAFLRZ010000014.1, on the reverse strand, counting down.
TAAACGGTATCTGGGCAGTATTCTGCATCCTTCCTGCTATTGCCAGAGGTATGTTTGGTGTATCATTCATTCTTTATAACATCCATGGTGATCTCAAGCAGCAGATGATCGTTGAGCTTGCTGACAAGCGTGCAAACAGACTTGCAGAGCAGAACGCAAAGGAATCTGCAAATAACGATTAATGTTATTTAATATAAAAAGAGAAATGCGAGAACAATTTGTTCTCGCATTTTTGCTTTTATATAAGGTGCTTCGCACGCAAGGCGATGTGGTCATCGCCCCTACAGAAGTTTCATTCAATACAATTAATGTTTGATTTTAATAATTACACGTTGTTAGGGAACTGTGAGTTATAGAGATTATAGTAGAAGCCTTTTTGTGCGTAGAGCTCTTTATGACTACCCTGCTCTATTATATGCCCGTCATTCATTACGAGAATTACGTCTGCATTTTTGATTGTTGAAAGCCTGTGAGCGACAATGAACGTTGTTCTGCCTTGCATAAGCTTATTGAATGCACTTTGAATTTTTATTTCTGTTCTTGTATCAATTGATGAGGTTGCTTCATCAAGTATGAGCATAGGCGGTGGTGAGAGCATAAGTCGAGTAATACAAAGAAGCTGTCTTTGCCCTTGAGAAAGAGAGCCGCCGTCCTCCCCTATCACTGTATCGTATCCGTTTGATAAGCGTTTGATAAATGAATGGGAGTGAGCAAGCTTAGCCGCCTTGACAACTTCCTCATCTGTTGCATCGGGATTGGCAAGCTTAATATTATCCTTGATGCTTGCAGACTTAAGCCAAGTATCCTGAAGAACCATACCGAAGCTTTGACGTAATGATTTTCGGGTAATGTCAAGAGAATTTATGCCGTCAATATTTATACTTCCGACGTCTGCATCGTAGAATCGCATCAATAGGTTAATAAGAGTTGTTTTTCCGCAGCCTGTCGGACCCACGATGGCTACAACCATTCCTGATTTAACATTAAGATTAAGATTTTCAATCAGCTTTTTATCCCTTGAATAAGAGAAGGAAACATTGCTGATATCTATATTGCCTTTTGGATTGTTGAGAACTACGGCATTCTCTTTGTCATCAGGAACACTCTCTTCCTCAATCAGTTCAAACACTCTTGCTGCACAAGCAAGTGCGTTTTGAAGCTCAGTAACAACGCTGCTAATTTCATTAAACGGCTTTGTATACTGATTAGCATATGAAAGAAAACACGAAAGGATACCGACGGTAATACCGCTTGTGCCATCGCCCCGAATTGCTAAGAGTGCGCCAAACAAGGCTACCGAGGCATAGACGATACTATTAACAAATCTTGTTGCCGGATTGGTGATAGATGAAAAGAAAGTGGCTTTAAGTGAATATTCGGAAAGCCTTGAATTTATCTCATCAAATCGCTTAAGGTTTTCTCCGTTCATTCCATATGCGTCTGCAACCTTCTGATTAGTTATCATTTCGTCAATAAAGGCTGTCTGCTCGCCTCTTGTCTTTGACTGAAGCGAGAACATATTAAACGTCTTTTTTGCAATAAACTGTGCAATAAAAAATGATAACGGTGTTACAACAAGCACGACTATCGTTATCCATACGTTTATTGAAAACATAAAGCAAAGCGTTCCGATGATAGTAACTATTCCTGTGAAAAACTGCGTAAAGCCCATAAGCAGTCCGTCGGAAAGCTGATCAACGTCTGTTATAACTCTGCTGACAATGTCACCGTTTGAATGTGTATCAATATATGAAAATGGGAGTTTTTCAATTTTTTCGAATGCACGCTTTCTCATATCACGCGATACGTTATACGTGATTTTGTTGTTGCAGACATTCATTATCCACTGCAAAAGAGCCGTTATGCCGATTATAATACCTAATCTTAAAAGTATCTTTGCGATTTTGGTAAAATCAACATTTCCGGGGGCAACAATGCAGTCGATTGCGTTACCGACAAGTATCGGTGCATAAAGCACTAATGATACGCTTAAAACTGCAAGAAGCATTGATAAAAACAGATAATACTTATATCTGTCGATATAGTGCAAAACCTTTTTGAAGGCTTCTTTATTGCTCATACACATTCCTCCTTTCCGAACTGAGAGGAATATATTTCCTGATAAACATTGCAGTTTTGAAGTAACTGACTGTGTGTTCCCTGCCCTACACATTTGCCGTCATCAAGAACAAGGATATTATCTGCGCTCATTACTGATGAAGCACGCTGTGATACAATAAATACTGTAACAGGATAATCAAGATTATAAATTGCTTCGCGAAGTCTTGCTTCGGTTGCAAAATCAAGTGCAGAGGAGGAATCGTCAAGCACAAGGATTTCAGGCTTTCTTACAAGTGCTCTTGCAACAGCAAGCCTTTGCTTCTGACCACCTGAAAGATTGGAGCCGTTCTGCTCGATAAAATAGTCAAGTCCGCCCTTGCTCTCAATCGTATCGTAAATCTGTGCCTGTGTTAATGCAGTAATTATTTCTTCATCGGTAGCATCTTTCTTGCCCCATTTCATATTGTCACGCACGGTACCCTTAAAGAGTACTGCCTTTTGATGAACGAAGCCTATTTTTGCCCTGAGATTCTCTGTATTTTGAGATTTGACGTTAATGTTGTCTACGTAAACTATACCCTTAGTCGCATCATAGAAATGCGCAATAAGGGATACGAGTGACGATTTGCCTGAGCCTGTTCCTCCGATTACGCCTATTACATCGCCCTTATTTGCAGAGAAGCTGATATTTTCAAGAGAATAATTAGAAGCGTTTTTGTACTTAAGTGAAACGTCATTAAAGCTGATGTATTCACTGCTCTCAGACGTGTCATCAACCGATTCAAGAGTATTCTCCTGCTCAAAGACGTTACTGATTCTGTCGGCAGAGGCAAGAGCCTTTGTAACAGTTACAATCAAATTCGCAAGTTTTATAAGTTCAACAAGAATCTGGCTCATATAGTTATAAAGTGCGACTACCTGCCCTTGACTAAGTATATTGTTTTCTACCTGAACTGCGCCTGAATATACAAGAACAACGATTGCGATATTTATTATAACGTACGTTACGGGATTCATAAGAGCAGATATTCTGCCTACGCCCTTTTGAAGTGACAAAAGAAAATTGTTCTTTTTGTTAAAGCTTTGTGTTTCATTTTCCTCATTTGTAAAAGCTCTTATTACTCTTGCGCCCGAGAGATTTTCTCTTGTAAGAAGTGTAATATTATCAACTGCCGACTGAACGTTTTTATATCGTGGAATCGTATATGCCATAATGCCAAAAACAACTACAGATAAAAGAATAATTGCTGCAAGAAAAATAATTGCACATTTTACGTCAATAAAAAATGCCATTACCATTGCGCCGATAACAATAAACGGAGAGCGCAAAAACAGACGGAGGACGAGATTCACACCGTTTTGAAGCTGATTTACGTCATTTGTCATTCTTGTAATAAGCGTTGACGTGCTGATTTTATCAATTTCATTAAACGAGAGGGACTGTATTTTTTCAAAAAGCGAATGCCTTAAATCCTTGCCGAAGCCTATTGCCGCTTTAGCCGCAAAATACTGTGCAGAAATTGCCGCAGTCATACCGACAAGTGCAAGAACAACAAGCACACCACAGCGTGAAAGGATGTATGACTTATCACCGGTTTTTATGCCCATATCAATTATTGCCGCAATTACGAGCGGTACTATAAGCTCAAAGCTTGCTTCAAGTAATTTAAAGAGCGGCGCAAGTATTGATTGGAGCGTATATTTTTTTAGATATATTAATAAACTCTTCAATTTAGTATACCTTTCTGCATATTATGAAAATATTATAGATTTATTATTAATTACTGTCAATAAATTTATAAAAATAGAATATTACAGTTGAAAATTATTTTTTATAGTATATAATATGTTTAACTAACATAACTGAGAGGTTAATACAAATGGAACAAAAGCCTATTACCGCCATAATCGTTGGTGCAGGTCACAGAGCATTAGTATACAGTGAGCTTGCAAAAACGAATCCTGAAATGCTTAAAATTGTCGGCGTTGCTGATCCTAATCCTGTAAGAAGAAAGCACTGTATGGAATACTTCGGCTTTGATGAAAGTATGTGCTTTGAGTCTGCTGAAGAGCTTGCTGAAAAAGGCAGACTTGCCGATACAATTATTAACGGTACAATGGATGAGGCTCATATTGAAACGTCAATTCCGCTTTTTAATGCAGGATACGATATGCTCCTTGAAAAACCCTTTGCCGTAAACGAAGCAGAGATGAGAGAGCTTGTAGAATGTGCAAGGAAGAATAATTCAAAGGTAATGATTTGCCACGTGCTTCGCTATACACCGTTTTATTACGGTATTAAGGAAAGAATTGCACGCGGTGAAATTGGTGATATTATAAATATTCAGACAACTGAGCACGTTTCTTATCATCACCTTTCTACCTCATACGTGCGCGGTAAGTGGGGAAATTCCGATAAGTGCCACACATCTATGCTCCTTGCAAAATGCTGTCATGATATTGACCTTATGATGTGGTTTATGAGTGAGACAAAGCCTGTGCAAATCTGCTCTTTTGGAAGTAAATATCAGTTTAAGCCTGAAAATGCTCCTGAGGGTGCAGGCACTATTTGTATGAAGGACTGCCCTCTTGTTGACACCTGTAATTTCTCGACAAAACGACTTTATATTGATCATCCTGACAGGTGGGCATTTTATGTATGGGATGCGCTTGAGCATATTGATAATCCTACTATTGAGGATAAAATCGCTCTTATGAAGAGTGACAGCCCTTATGCGAGATGTATGTACAAGTGTGACAACAACGTTGTTGACCATCAGTCGGTTCTCGTTAACTTCGCAAGCGGCGCAACGGGCACACACAATATGGTTGGTGGTTCATCACGCTCACTTCGTAAGATACATATTATCGGTACACTCGGTGAAATTTACGGTAATTTTGAGGAATCAAAGTTCTATGTTTCTAAAATCAATCCGTCACCTGAAGCAAATAACGGCGAATGTGATATTGAAGAGGTTAACCTCAACGTTACAGGAGATATGGTAGGCGCTTACGGTGGACACGGAGGCGGTGACGAAAGACTTACTGCCGACTTTGTAAAGTTCATCAGAGGCGAAGCACCAAGCCTTGCGTGTACGTCTATATTTGATTCTGTTGCGGGGCATCTTTGCGTTTACCTTGCTGATGAGTCAAGAGAAAAGGGTGGAGTGCCGATTAAGGTTGAGTTATAAAATTTATTATAGAAAACGAAAGAAGCCACGAACGTTTAGTTCGTGGCTTTTGATTTATTGAACGGGAGGATAATATCCTCCCCTACAAAAGTAAAAGATAATAATGAAAATGCATTTATGCGTTTATATTTATATAATTGTTCCTCCGCCGAGAACTGTATCGCCGTCATATAAAACAACAGCCTGACCTTTGGTGATTGCTCTTTGCAGCTCGTCAAAGACAACCTTTACAGTGCCGTCGTCATTAACAAATGCCGTAGTGTTCTGCTCTTTCATATTGTATCTGACCTTTGCTTTACACTTAATCTCACGGCTGACATCCGGAATTATCCAGTTAAAATCATCAGCTGTAAGCTCATTTGAAAACAAATCATCATTTGAGCCTAAAACAACAGTGTTTTCTTCGATATTCTTGCCGACAACGTATGCAGGCTTGCCGAGCGCTATACCAAGACCCTTTCTCTGTCCGTTAGTGTACCTTATTATACCTTTGTGCGTGCCGAGCACGTTGCCGTTTGTGTCTACAAAATTGCCGTGAGGATATTTTTTGCCTGTGTAGCTTTCAATAAACGAGGTGTAGTCGCCGTCAGGTACAAAACAAATATCCTGACTATCTCTTTTTTTAGCATTTACAAAGCCCTGCTCCTGTGCAATTTCTCTGATTTCCGTTTTAGAAAAATCACCGAGAGGAAAAAGTATGTGGGCAAGCTGATTCTGAGTAAGTGAGTAGAGAACGTAGCTTTGATCCTTGGTAATATCCTTACCCTTTTTGAGATAAAACCAACCGTTATTTTCCTCTATTCTTGCATAGTGGCCTGTTATAACGTAATCAAATTCAAGCTCTTTCATTCTTTGGAAAAGCTTTTTGAATTTTAGCTGACTGTTGCAGTCAATACACGGATTTGGTGTTCCGCCGCATTCATAAGTTCTTATAAACTTATCTATAACCTTTTCCTTAAACTCCTCTTTGAAATTAAAGACATAGTAAGGCATTGAAAGTCTTAGTGCAACTGCCCTCGCATCTTCAATATCGTCAAGAGAGCAACAGGTCTTTTCTCTGCTGATATTTATATCATCGTTATCGTAAAGCTTCATTGTAGCACCGATACAATCAAAGCCGTTCTTCTTCATCAAATAAGCGGCAACGCTGGAATCTACTCCACCGCTCATTGCGATAATTGCTTTTTTCATTTACTCCAACCTAATTATTATCAATGCATTTGCACTGACATATTCTTATAGTTTATTAATCCCACTGCTCAAGAAAGCTGTGCTCAGTGCCTTTCTGCTTATAACCTAAAAACGTGTCAAGCTTAACGTTATGAATAGATTTGAATATGTTATGCTCGATATCGGGATTGATTTGTTTTAAGTGAGCAATCAGCTTTTTAATTTCCTGCCTTTTTGACGTGCCGATTCCGTCCTCGCTTTTACTGTATTCATCGACAAAACGGCAGGCGCACTGGATAAACGTCAAATCATTATAATTGCGCCATTTTATGACACTTTCTTCATTAACGCAGTAAAGAGGTCTGATAAGCTCCATTCCCTCGAAATTAGTGCTTTTGAGCTTAGGGAGCATTGCCTGAAGCTGTGCTCCGTAGAACATACCCATTACAGTAGTTTCTATAACGTCGCTGAGATGATGGCCGAGTGCAATCTTATTGCATCCAAGCTCTTTAGCCTTAGCATAGAGATGACCTCTTCTCATTCTGGCACAGAGATAGCAAGGTGAGCCTCCGACTGATGTAGTTACGTCAAATATATTAGTATTAAATATTTTTATAGGTATATTTAAAATTTTGCAGTTATACTCAATCTGCTTTCTGTTTGCTTCGTTATAACCGGGATCCATACATATAAATTCGAGCTCAAAGGGTACGTCGGAATATTTATGCAGATGCTTCATGCACATAGCAAGCAAAACAGAATCCTTGCCGCCGCTTATGCAAACTGCAATCTTATCCCCTGCTTCAATCAGCTTATAGCATTTACAAGCTTCAACAAAGGGATTCCATATATCATTTCTGTACGTTTTGATTATACTTCTTTCAACCTGCTGCTCAAACGTTAATTCTCTCGCCATATATTCTACCTCTATGAGCACACTATGAAACAGTTATAAATAATTTATAGATATTCTTAATATCTTCTGACGTGAATTTCATAGGATGATTATTAAGCCTGTCAACATTTACACCGTTTACTGTTTCATCAAACTCTTCTTCACTCATTGTAAGCTCTGTCGCACGACCGACTTTTTTAAGCAGTGCTTTGAGCGAATCAGGTGTGAATCCTGATGCTTCTTCTACGTCACGAAGTTTAGACTTAAGCTTATCACTGCCGTTATCGTTCATATACTGCCAGATATACACAAGACAGATTGCAACAGCGTGGCCGTGCCAATAATTCTTAAGCTTATGAAGCTTGTAGCTGAAAGCGTGAGCGGCAGTAGTCTGTGCAATATTAATTGCTCTGCCTGCAAGCTCACTGCACTTCATCATAGGCTCATATGAAAGCTCATCATTATTTATAAAAGAGCAGTAATTTTTTTTGAAAAGCCTGAGCGCTTCACGAGAATATCCACGGCTTTCATCAGTAGCGTCATCAGACCAGTATGCCTCTACTGCGTGAACAAACGCATCAAGTCCTGTTACGACCTTTTGCTCATAAGGCAGTGATTTAAGAGTAGTATAATCAAAAATTTGATATTCAGGAATTATATCGTAGCTTCTGACAGATTCTTTATCCGCATTTCTGTAAAGCACGGAAAACCTTGTAACCTCCGCACCCGTACCGGCAGTAGTGGGAACTGCAAGAATTTCGATTTCCTTTTTGGAATAATACTTAATTCCCTTAGCAACGTCAATAGCACTTCCGCCACCGACTGCTACTATAAAATCACAGCAGTTCTTGTTCATAAGCTCAATACCCATTTGAACAGATGAAACCTCGGGGCATGGGTCGAAATCAGTAAAGGATACAGATTCTATATCAAGCTCATCAAGTGCCTTTCTGTATCCGTATCTATCGTATTCGCTACTGCATACAAATAAAATTTTTGTGGGATTGATATTGGTAATTTTAGTCTTAAACTCTTCAATGAATTTTAAGTTGTTATAATTCATTCTATTCACCTATAATTTTACAACCTTTTGATACAGGGGTTGTAACAGCTATATCCTTTGCAAACGGCTTAAGCTCTTTCGCTGTCTTTTCAGCCTTTGACTTGTCGTCATATATTGCAAAGACTGTCGGTCCGCTTCCGCTCATACAGACACCGAGAGCACCGTTTTCACGCATAATATTTTTAATTTCAACCTTATTTTCTACTAATATAAACTGCTCAAAAACGTTTTCCATTCTTCCTGCAATATCAGCAAGATCTCTGCCCTGCATTGCGCAAAGCATACCGAATTTATCAGGAGTATGCACCTTTCCGCATTCGTCAAACTGCTTATATGCATATCCTGTATTTACAGAGCAGTCCGGCTTTGCAATCAGAATATAGCATCTTCTAAGCGGCTTAACCTTGTTCAGAACGTCACCTATTCCCTGAGCAAGAAGAGTACCGCCCTTAATGCAAAACGGAACGTCTGCGCCTATTTTTACACCGATAGCGCACAGCTCATCATCTGAAAGCTTTGCATCAAAAAGTTTATTGAGTGCAACAAGCACACCTGCGCCGTCAGCACTGCCGCCTGCAAGACCTGCTGCGTGTGGTATTCTTTTTTGAATATCAATATTAATTCCGCTGTTTTTGATTTTTGTACTCTTAAAGAAAGCTGCTGCTGCCTTGTGGGCAATATTGCTTTCGTCAAGCGGAATATCGTCAATATTGCAGGTAATTGAAATTTTTTTGCTTTTATTCTGTGTTACAGTGACGGTGTCATAAAGACCTATGCTCTGCATTATCATAAATAAATCGTGATAGCCGTCATTCCTTTTTGCAACTATGTCGAGAAGCAGATTAATTTTTGCATATGCCTTAACTTTAATTTCCATTATTTTCTCCAAGCTCGTTTATAAATTCTTCAATTCTTTTAACTGCTTGCTTAATATTATCAATTGAATAGCAATATGAAACACGTATATACCCTTCACCTGAATCGCCAAAGGCATTGCCGGGAACGACCGCAACACGCTTGCTTAAAATAAGCCTTTCGCAAAATTCCTCTGATGAAAGTCCTGTTGACTTAATACAAGGAAAAATATAGAAAGCTCCTTCAGGCTCGAAGCAATCAAGTCCTATACTCCTGAATGCATTTACTGTAAAACGACGACGCATATCATAGTCATCACGCATCTTTTCGATATCATTGTCGCCGTTTCTCAGTGCCTCAATAGCAGCATACTGCGAGTTAGTCGGTGCAGACATAATGGCAAACTGATGGAGCTTTGTCATCTGCGTTATTATAGGCTCGGGACCGAGAGCGTAGCCGAGGCGCCAGCCTGTCATTGAATAAGTTTTTGAAAAGCCGTTGATTACGATAGTTCTTTCTTTCATACCTGAAATTGATGCTATTGAAACGTGAGGCTGATCACCGTATGTAAGCTCGCTGTAGATTTCGTCAGAAAGGACTAAAAGATTATGCTTTTTGATTACCTTGGCAATTGCCGCCAGATCCTCTTTGCGCATAACCGCACCTGTTGGATTATTAGGATAAGGGAGAATAAGAAGCTTTGTCTTGTCTGTAATTGCGTTTTCAAGCGCTTCAGGAGTAAGACGAAAGCTATTTTCATCAGTCGTTACAATTGGTACAGCAACTCCGCCACAGATTTCTACAATAGGCTTGTAGCATACGAATGACGGCTCAACGACAAGCACCTCGTCACCCGAACATATAACCGAGCGAATACACATATCAATACCCTCAGAACCTCCGACAGTGACGATTATATCCGTCTTTGGATCGTAAGCAACATTGTATTTTCTCTCATAAAATTCTGCAATTTCACGGCGAAGCTGAATAAGACCTGCATTGGCAGTATACCTTGTAATGCCTTTTTCAAGAGCATCAATGCCCGTTTGCCTTATATGCCACGGTGTAAGAAAGTCAGGCTCACCTACACCGAGAGATATAACGTTATCCATTTCCTCGGCAATAGAAAAGAATTTTCTTATACCGCTCGGTTTAATGGACATTAAGTCAGGATTAAGGAATTCATCATAGTTAATCAAAGTGAAATGTACCCCCTGTCATCCTTTGGTGCTTCAGTAAAGAATATTCCCTGCTCCTTATACTTCTTCAGAATAAAGTGGGTTGCAGTTGAAACGACGCTATCCATAGGAGAAAGCCTGTTAGCAACGAACATTGCAACCTCCTGAAATGTCTTATCGGAAACAAGGCAGCACAAATCATACGCACCGCTCATAAGGTACACGCTTTCAACCTCTTCAAGCTCAGAAATACGTTTTGCAAGCTCGTCAAAGCCGTGACCGAACTTCGGCTGCACCTTGATTTCGATAAGTGCCGTTACGCTTTGAATATCAGCCTTATCCTTATCGATAATAGATCTGTAGCCCTTGATAATGCCGTCATCCTCGAGTGCTTTCAGCTTTTTTTCGATATCTTCTTCACTTACACCGAGCATAACAGCTATTTCTGCATTTGTAAGTCTCGGATTTTTTTCGATTATTTCAAGAACTTTTTTCATAATATTACCTCACTTTATAGGAATTAAAATAGGTGTGTGCTTATCATAAATCGTTATATTCTCAAAGCCTGCCTTAAGTGCTAAATCCATTCCCTCATTTATGCCTTGAAAGACCTTATCGGCATAATGGGAGTCGGAGCCTACTGTGATATACTCACCGCCAAGCTGTCTGTATCTTTTTATCAAATTATAATCGGGAAGCGTTGAGTTGATGTCCATAAAAAGTCCCGAAGTATTAATTTCAAGTGCCTTTTTATTTTTTATAAGTGATTCGAAAATTGCATCCAAAAGCTCCTGATATATGCTGATGTCAACGTCTATACGCTCTCTTGCGACAATGTATCTGAGAGGATACGTCATATGAGCAAGGGAGTCAAAATATCCCCACTGCGCAAGCTCAAGCAAATCAGTAAAATACTTTTCAAGAAGCTTTTTTACATCAAATTTTTTGTAATCGAGAAAATAGAAATCCTCCATATTTTCAAGATTATGGATTGAACCCAAAATAAAATCATATCCGAGATTTTGGTATATATCCTCGCTTTGAGATTTTCTGTATATACCCTGCCCGACCTCGAGTCCGAGGATAGTATTAAGTTTTTTATCATACTCCTTGCTTGTGTCAATGAAATCCTGCTTCTGAGCATTGCAAAGCTTAAGATAATCAGGCACTCCGTCAATGTCGCAATGATCGGTTATTGCAATTCCTTTTGCGTTTTGCCTTACGGCACTTTCAAACAAGTCGCTTATCTTGTCATTGCCGTCAAAGCTATGAATGCTGTGAGTATGCATATCATAGAAATTAGTATATTTCAAGGTCAGCCTCTCTGTTTTCAAAATTATATCGTATATTGTATCACATTATGAAAAAAAATTAAACATATTTCTATACTTTGTTGAAAAAAGTTTTACACTCTGCTATAATTTTAGCAAACAATTTATGGAGGACTATCATATGAGAGCAGTTATAACTGTAGTCGGCAAAGACAGTGTCGGTATTCTTGCAAAGGTATCTGACGTCTGTGCTAAATGCAACGTTAATATTACAGAGGTATCTCAATCAGTTCTTGAGGATATGTTTTGTATGATTATGATGGCTGATATTTCAAAAAGCTCTGTTGAATTCACAACGTTTTCACAGGAGCTGGGCGAATACGGCAAGAACAGCAATCTTTCAATTCACGTAATGCACGAAGATATTTTTAATTCAATGCATAGAATTTAGGAGGAAAATCCTTGATTAATACAAACGATATTCTTGAAACAATAAGAATGATACAGGATGAATGTCTTGATATCCGCACAACTACAATGGGCATATCATTATTAAGCTGTGCTGATTCAGATATTGATAAAGCCTGTACCAAGGTCTATGACAAAATATGCACAAAGGCTGAAAAGCTTGTTGAAACAGGCGAAAATATTGAGGCTGAGTACGGTATACCAATTATTAATAAAAGAGTAAGCGTTACCCCCATTTCTCTGCTTGCAGGAATAAGCGGCGGTGACCCTGTAAAATATGCTCTTACGCTTGAAAAAGCAGCGCAGACAATCGGTGTAAACTTCATAGGCGGCTACAGTGCGCTTGTTCAAAAGGGCTTTGCCGCAGGAGATTTAGAGCTTATTAATTCTATTCCCGAAGCTCTTGCAAGAACTCAGCACATCTGCTCTTCTGTTAATATCGGCTCAACGAAGGCGGGAATTAATCTTGATGCAGTAAAAATTATGGGTCAAAAGATTAAAGAGGCTGCTGAGCTTACAAAGGATGATGACTGCATTGGTGCAGGTAAGCTTGTAGTATTTTGCAATGCACCCGAGGATAATCCGTTTATGGCAGGAGCGTTTCACGGTGTTTCTGAGCCTGACTGTGTTATCAATGTCGGAGTTTCGGGACCGGGTGTTGTAAGAAGTGCCGTATCAAAGCACCCTGAATACTCAATTAATGAGATTGCAGAGCTTATAAAGAAAACTGCATTTAAGGTTACTCGTATGGGTCAGCTTGTTGGTGTGGAGGCATCAAGAAGGCTTAATATTCCGTTTGGAATTGTAGATCTCTCACTTGCTCCTACTCCTGCAGTTGGCGACTCTGTTGCTCACATCTTAGAGGAAATCGGTCTCGAGCAGTGTGGTGCTGCCGGTACTACAGCTTGCCTTGCAATGCTCAATGATGCCGTTAAAAAAGGCGGTGTTATGGCATCGTCAAGTGTTGGCGGACTTTCGGGTGCGTTTATTCCCGTTTCTGAGGATGCAGGTATGATTGATGCTGCAAAATCAGGTTCGCTTTCTATTGAAAAATTAGAGGCTATGACAGCCGTATGCTCGGTAGGACTTGATATGATTGTAATTCCCGGAGATACTTCTCCCGAGGTAATCAGCGGAATTATTGCTGACGAGGCTGCAATCGGTATGGTAAACAACAAAACGACTGCGGTAAGACTAATTCCTGCAATAGGCAAAAAGATTGGTGACGAGCTTGAATTCGGCGGACTCCTTGGCAGCGGTCCCGTAATGCCTGTAAACACAAAATCCCCTGCTCAATTTATAAATAGGGGCGGTAAAATCCCTGCACCGCTTCATAGTCTTAAGAATTAATAATATATGCAAAAATAATTAAAAAAGCAGAAACTCTATGTAGATCGTCCCAAGTTTCTGCTTTTTTGCTTTTATATTAGGTGCTTGCACGCGAAGCGATGCGGTCATCGCTCCCTAAAGAAATTCTACTTAATACAATTTTGTTATTTTAAAAATCTAAAGACCTCTCAGTGAGAGGTCTTTGTTAATTATCCAAAGATAATGTTTGTATCATTAAAGCCTACAGGTATGTAATCGCCATTTTTGCATAAGTAAGCTGCTGAAAGCTTAATGGATACTGCGTATGTATTTCCATCGCAAGTGAACATATAACATTCTGCGCCGTTAATAGTTTCCATTCTGTTGTTATATGAAATTGCGCTTCCGGATGGATCATGGCTTAATCCAATGTCACCCCAGTTATCATTTAACGCCTGCTTGAGATAAAGCTTAGCATCAGCTATGCTGTAGTTTGGTGTAGTAGTAATCTCGTGAGGGTTTTCATATGGAGGATAATCTGCAGGAACAGCCTCTTCATCTTCAGTAACAGTTGTTTCCTCTGGAAGATGTGGTGTATACTCATAATTGATATACATAATGATAAAGTAAATCAAGAAGCAAATGAGGAGCAGAAGAATTATCATAAGAATGATGTTACGAGTCTTGTGCACATTTGCATTGCCTGCGAGAAATTCCTCTTCTGTAGGAATAGGAGTTGCAACAAATGGCTTGCCCTTCTTGGCAGATTTCTTTTCAGCCTTTGCATTCTTCTTCTCGAGCTTCTTTACATATGAAGCATATGCTTTTTTGCCGGCTTTAGCAGCCTTAATTTCGCTCTTAGTCTGATAAACATCAGCTGCCGGAATTGCAATAGGAACAAATTCTTTGCCGTCTTTTTGTGCCTTTTGCTGAAGTTTTGCATTTTTCTTTTCAGTTTCTTTTACGAATTTATCGTAATCCTTCTGATGCTTTTTTGCAGCTTTAGCCTGATATTTAGCTGAAGCCTTATCAAACTTAGCTTGTTTCTTTGCTTGCTTAGTTTCTTTTTTAGCAAGCTTCTTTGCAGTTTTTTCTTCTTTACTCAAGGCATTAACCCCCTTATAAGTCTAATAGTAGTATAACATCATCATTATAAAATTTCAACAACAAATTCTTCATAAACCGACTATTTTTATGAATAAATTGTAAACATTATAACATTTTCGAAATATTTAGTAGTATATAACATTATAAACAGCCACTATCTGTTGTTATTTTATGGTATTTTATGAATAAAAAATTATTAAATGCATAAAGTAAAACTAAATAATTATTGGATGGGGTGTACAAATGAGTAAGCATATTTCAGTATGGAATGATGAAATAAATATTAAACAATTCCCTTCTTTAGATACAGATGCTAAAACTGACGTACTAATAATCGGAGGAGGTATTGCCGGAATATTAACAGCTTATGAATTAAGTCAAAGAGGTGTTGAATGTACTCTTATTGAAAAAAATCGAATTCTTCAAGGTGTTACGTGTAACACGACTGCGAAGATAACTTCCCAACACGGACTGATTTATAATAAAATTGTCAGCAGTAAGGGTGCGGAGGCAGCAAAGCTTTATTATAAAGCAAATCAGGAAGCGATTGAAAAATACCGTGCTCTTGCTCAGGAGATAGATTGCGATTTTGAGATAAAGGATAATTACGTTTATACTACTGACTTTGAAGCAAAAATTCATAAGGAAGCTGAGGCACTCAATAAATCAGGTATTCCTTTTGATTTTACCGATAAAACAGAGCTGCCAATAAAAGTATTGGGAGCTATCAAGTTTTCAAATCAGGCGCAGTTTAATCCGTTAAAGCTTCTTGCTCCCCTATCGGAAAGTCTTAATATATACGAAAACACATTCGCTCTTAATGTTAAAAACAATAGCATTATAACTGAAAAAGCAACTATTAAGGCAAAGAAAATTGTGGTTGCAACACATTTTCCATTTATAAACAGACACGGAAACTACTCAATGAAATTATACCAAGACAGGTCTTACGTAATTGCGTTAAAAAATGCGCAAAAGCTTAACGGAATGTACATCAATGAGGATGAGAAGGGGCTGTCTTTCAGGGGCTATAATGATTATTTGCTCCTTGGCGGAGGCTCACACCGTACAGGTAAGAGCGGCGGTGGTTGGAGTGAGCTGAGGGAAACGGCTAAAAGAATTTACCCTGAATCAAGCGAAGAATTTTACTGGGCAACTCAGGACTGTATGTCGCTTGACGGCATTATGTATTCGGGTAATTATTCGGCAATGACACCTGATTTATACGTTTCAAGCGGTTTTAATAAATGGGGTATGACATCTTCTATGGTATCAGCCGGCATTATTGCAGATTTGATTACTGACGGAAAAAGCGAATATCAGGAGCTTTTTTCTCCGTCAAGGAATATGATTACGCCTCAGCTTGCAGTAAACAGTGTCGAATCTATTGTAAATTTATTGACACCGACTACTAAAAGATGTTCACATCTCGGCTGCGCACTTAAATGGAATAAGGCAGAGCATAGCTGGGACTGTCCTTGCCACGGCTCACGCTTTGATGAAAGCGGAGAGGTTTTGAATAATCCGGCACAAAAAGATATATAAAGGCAAAATCCGTAACATCATACTGTTACGGATTTTCGGTTAATAGGGGTTATTTTTACATTATCGAGGGAAATCGCCTTTTGGCTTTCTGCCCATACCTCCACCTCTGCCCGGACCCATTCCGCCCATACCTTTCATTTCATTCGCGGTGCCGTAAATAACATCGTTCATTTCGATTGAATAGCTTTCGCCGTTCATTTCAAGGATGTACGTTTCGCCCTTCTCAATTTCAGGGGTGCTGACTACTACAGAATTGTAGGAGTTTTCAGGGGTAAAGGATAAAATTTCATTTCCCTTTTTATCTTTTAACGTTATCTTTTCTTTGCCATACTTGGTACTGTTATAGAGAATTGAGCCTTGAGTAGAATTTTCTCCAAAATTCTGTGCCATACCGCTATCACCTGCTGCAACAAAAATTCCGCCTGTAATATTAGCTTCTCCATTATAGTCAAGCGCTCCGTTACCGCCGTTTTCAGGACCAGAGACATACGTTTCTCCGCCGGATACATACAAGTTTCCGTTTGAATCGATGCCGTCGCCAAAGGCATTGACAGTTAGCTTTCCGCCTGAAATAGTAATTGATGCTGAGCTATCAGCAGCAAATTCATCTTTTCTCATTCCGCCATCAAAGCCGCTGCTGTCTTTTCCGCCTGAAGCGTTCAGTCCGTCATCACTTGCTTTAACGCTAATTGTACCGCCTTTAATCTCTACTGTGTTGCCTTCAATGCCCTCATAGCTTTGAGAGATATTTATCGTGCCGTCATAAATTACTATGTTACTGTCTGAGTGAATACCGTCATCACCTGTTGAAATAGTGATTTCAGCGCCGTTTACACTGACGTCTGAATTAGAATGGATAGCATCATCTGCTGAATTAATATTTATTGTTCCACCGTCAACTGTGAGCTCTGCGTCTGCCTTAATCCCTTTAGCACTTACAGATGACTCATCATTATCGCTGTAATTTCCGTTATGAAATCCTTCAAATTCATCGCGCTTAACCTCGGCATTTTCAGCACCGCCGCCTGCAATAATGTTAATATTACCGTTTTTAATCTGAGTGTATGATGAGGAGTCTATTCCGTCGTTGTCGCTCTTTATATTTATATTACCTCCTGAGATATAGACAAAGCCCAAGGAAGCATCTTTACTGTTTTCAGCGTGAATACCGTTCTTTTGCGAAGTGAACGTATACTCGCCGCCAGCAATTCTAACGCTGTCGTTAGCTCTAACGGCGTGACCTGAAGCATTAATATTAAAAGTTCCGCTTGTAAGTTTCAAATCATCCTTTGATACAATTCCGTGACCGCATGTTGTATTTATCTCAAGAGAGCCGTTTCCGTTTAAAGTAATGTCATCCTTAGAAAAAATTACAGAATCAACGTTTGTATCGCCGTCTGCTACAAATTCTTTGTTGTTTGTAAGAGTGTTTTTTGAGTTTGGTGCAAGAGTAACAAAGACCTTATCTGCCTGCTTGACGTATATCGGAGCACTTGAATTGCAGTTAATTTCTGCACCGTCAAGTACTAACTGAAGCTTATCGCTGTCATCAGCATCTACAACTATTTGTCCGTCGTTCAGTTTTCCGCTGATTATATACGTTCCCTCACCAAGAATTGTAGCTGTATTACCTGAAATTTTAACTTTATCTTTACTGCATTTAATGCTGTTTTTTGCAAGAGTTATCTTTATCGCCTTAGTTTCGTCGTAATTTGTATCCTTATCGCGCTCTGTAAACATATCAGAATCATCAGGTATATTCGTATGAGCTTGTGCTTTAGTAGTAGAATTATCGTCATGCATCTCTGTCTTATTACCTGCTGAGCAACCGACAAAAGCAGAAATAATAAGGACTGATAAAATTAATATTGAAAATCTTTTTATACTGTTCATTTTATTGCCTCCTGATGTTAAGAATACAGCTTTTTATCCAATAAATCAATTAACAAAATGCAAACAGATTTTAAAAAATATAGGTTTTTCGTACACGAAGCGATATGGTTATCTACGGAGCGATGTGGTCATCGCTCCGTACAAAATTGTTTATTTTGAATTTAATAAGTCCGCCCTTACGTGAATAACCTGTATTCCAGACAGTATTTAAATTCAGCCACTTATATTCGCCGTACGAAACGACCTTAACCATAGTTACATCGTCAATTATTTCGTACCCAGTGATTAGAAACCAGTGCCACACAAAATCTTTCATAGCAGAATTTGAGTGTCTTAAAATAAGCGAAGGAATCGGATAGCCGTCATTAATCTGAGAAATTATGAAGTCTTTAGCGTTTTGGGTGTTTTCGTTACCTGAAAAAGTGACAAGTTTAAGCCTTGTTTCTCCGACATCAGATAAATAACTGTTCACACCTTTAATATAAATATCGAGCGAATTTATGCCGTTGATTCTGGGGTGCAAATAAGGCTTTATAATGTTTGAAAAGGCAATATAATCTTCTTTGCTCACAGTCTTTTCATTGCCCTGATAAAGCTTTTCAAGTCCCATATATTTTTTAAAATATATAAAGCTGTCGCAAGCGGTAACAGCAGCACATCCGCCTATTTTCATTATTAAGTTTGAAAATTTCTGCTGATCAAAGCCGTAATCATTATCGACCTTAAAATATTGAAGTTCTTTTTTCATTATAATCTTTTTATTTAGCTAAAAGAGCAACTATAACAGTTTAAGAGCAACTATAACAGTTGCTCTTTTGTCTTAATTATTATTCTGTTTCAGTTTCGGGATCAGCTTCTGCGCTTGCTTTGTTAAGTCTTACAAGAACGCTGAAATCCTTAGCATTGATGAATTCATCACCTGTTAATTCAAACAGATAACCTGTTGTTGTGTCCCAAGGTTTAGTGTTAATATATCTTACATGCCACAGACGCAAAGCTGCTGATGGAAGCATATAGGTAACGCCATCACAGACAGAACAAGTATAGTTCATTACTCCCCTGTTGCCAACGCCTGTATAGACGTATTTATGACCCTCTGCAGGGGTTGTATTTGTTCTGGTAGTACCG
This sequence comes from Eubacterium sp., assembly GCA_022511225.1. GTDB lineage: Bacteria > Bacillota > Clostridia > Oscillospirales > Acutalibacteraceae > Eubacterium_R. The sequence continues at coordinate 4,846 of JAFLRZ010000014.1, read as the reverse complement.
CAAATATTACAAGTATCAACCAATACTTCTGCAACTGTACAACTACCTTTTGTGACAATCGTTGTTTTATATTGACCATCAATCCATTCAAGGTGTTGCGTTGTTGCGCTCTTTTTGTCATTGCAGCGTGTGCATGTCGGAGTAGACAAGCTGTGACCCGGCTTGTTGTCAAGGGGAACTAAAACATCCTCATAATTATGTCCGAGTGCCGAGATTGCAATGTCAAATTCATTTTCGCATACCTTGCAGACAGACTTAGCCTTGCCGTCATTTACGCAATCAGGGTCATAAATAATTTGATAATTAAGCTCATCGGCTGTATGACCCGTCGCATTTACAACATCTCGCGAAGTATTACTGCATCTGTTGCACTTCCAGCTATTATATCCTGCTTCGGTACAGGTAGGTGCAACAGTGCTTTCCTCAATCAGAACGTAATCGTGACCTAATGCATCAATTCTGTCACTCTTCGTTAAAGTACATTTAGTGCAGGCATAATATATATTTCCAACCGCTGTACAAGTAGGCGCAGTCCTTGTTGTTTCATACCAATCGTGCTCACCGTTAGCAGGAATAGCAGCAAGTCTTGTCTGCGAGCATATTGTGCAGGTATCAATTCGCTGACCGTCTATGATGCAGGTAGGAGGTTCAAAAATAACTCTTGAATCGTAATAGCCGTCAATCCATTCTACGTGCTGTGACGTGATAGTTTCCTCTTCGCATACCGAGCATATGAACAAATCATAGTTATGTCCGTCCTCTTCTGTGTTATCAAGAGAAGCTATATACTCATTCTGATGTCCCAATGCGGCAATTTCTTTTGTATCTGTTTCGCCGCATAAGGAGCATACTCCTTCCTCCTGACCGGTTGCGGTACAGGTAGGCTCAAGGACAATCCTATATTCTTCAACGGTGTGACTCGGACGCAGTGCAAGCTTACGTTCTACTTTTCCGCAGCCTTCAATCAAACAGGTATAGGTTTCATATCCCGGAGCTTTGCAGGTTGAAGTGTTTTTGTAATCATAAAAGCCTTCAACAAACGCAACATGCTCTATTTCTTCTTTTGTATCGCTGCATTTTGTGCATACGTATGAACTAAAAATATGTCCGTTACTTTCGGTTTCATCGTATGATTCGACTATCTCCCAGCTATGACCCGTTGGAGCAATATCACTCGATGATACTACAAAGCCACATTCATCACAAATCTTTGACAAAGTTCCCTTTGCAGTACAGGTCGGCTCAATAGTAATTTCATCGTGTGTTAATTCGTGGTCGCAGGGATCCATTGACACGAATACATAGTCGTTGTTTGGATGGTCAGCAACAAACGTCTCGGTAGTAGAGCCCTTATGACCGTAGAAGTATATTGTCTGATTAGAGCCGCTAAAAGGATCTTCACTAACAACACCTTCAAAGGTAGTGTTAGGATTATTAACTGTAACGTTAGCTAAGAAGGTACAGTTCGCAAAAGCACGTGTGCCGATGCTTGTAATCTCCTGTGGAATTTCAATGCTTGTCATTTTACAGCCGTAAAACGTATAGGAGTCTATTTTTGTTATTGTTGATGAAAACGTAACGTTTTTTACACCGGCATTGTAAAATGCAAACGAACCTGTAGACGTTAAGCCTGTGCCGTACTTAACTGTTTCAAGACTTGTGCAACCTTTAAATGCATTATCTCCAAGTGTTGTCAAAGAGTTTGGGAAGGTAATACTTTTAAGCGCAGTGCAACCGTTAAAAGCCATTGCTTCAATTGTTGTAAGATTTTGCGGAAGGGTAATCTTTTCAAGGGCAGTACAATTCTTAAAGGCACCGTAGTCGAGTGTGCCTCCCGCAATAATCTTAAGGGTGCTTGGAAGAGTAACAGAAGTTAAAGCAGTACAACTGTAAAAATTCAGCATACCTATTTCTTCGATACCCTCATTGATAACGATAGTTGTAATCTCAGCCTTATAATCATACCACGGAGGTCTGTTAAGCCCCGTTTCGCCATAATCCTTAGTAGCACCTGTGCCTGAAATCGTAAGAGTTTTTGTTGTTTGATTATAGTTGAAGGTAGCATTATTCCCTGTTTGTAAGAGGCTGCCGGCACCGCAATTTCCGCTGGTTGCGCCAAAAACTATATCTATGCTAAAACAAAAAAGAGCAGAAACCGTAACGGCAAGAGCTAAAATCATTGACATCAGCCTGCGTTTCATAAAATCCCCTCCCGAATACATTTATACAAAGATACTATAACACATACACAAAATATTTTCAAGAATATGATTAATTTTTATACATTTCCTCTATATTGATATTTTTCTAAATCTACCTTTCCGTCAATGACTTCAACACCATCTGCTTTTAATAGCTCTTCCTGTACGCTTATTCCGCCGAACACAAAGCACTTTGCAAGCTCGCCCTTACTGTTTACTATTCTGAAGCAAGGAATATTGGCAGGGTCCGGATTCTTATGCAGTGCGTTACCTACGGCTCTTGCATAATACGGATTACCGCACATCACTGCAATCTGACCGTATGTTGCAACCTTTCCTGCAGGTATCTTTTTCACTGCATTATATATATCATCTGATAAGCTCATTATATCACCTACTTTTAGACTTTCATCTATACTCATTTGCGTTAAACCACAAAATTAAAACAATCAACAAATATATTATAATAATTTATCAAGTTCAGAGTTAAGTATATATTTCATTTTTTCTAACTCCCGAGCTGAGGGTATATTATCATCAGACCACATTATATCCTGCGGAAGCCACCATACAGGACCTTTGCCATTGTTACCATACTCGCCTAAATCGCCGTTTTTTCTCGGAAACAAATGAAAATGTAAGTGGGTATCACCATTACCAAGACATTCATAATTCATTTTGTCAGCGCCGAATGCTTTTGAAACAGCTTCAGCTACGATAACCATTTCCTTTAAATATTCAGCTTGAAATTCATCCCTTAGTTCATAAAGTTCAGTTGCGTGCCTCTTGCAAATAAATAGTGTGTAGCCGTAAAAATGCTGATTCCAACCGAGTACGACTATACCTGCTTTCATTTCCTTTACAAAATAGGGGTTATCACCGTTTAAAGACTTTTCAATAGTATTGCAAATGTCGCACATAACTTCTCCTATAAAAAAACGGCTGTCGAATGACAGCCGTTTTGATTAACCGTTTATCTGCTTTGCGATTTCTTCTGCAAAGTTTTCTTCTCTCTTTTCAAGTCCGTCGCCCTTCATCATACGGATGAAGCCGTTAGCCTTGATTGTTGTGCCGAGCTCCTTAGCAACTGAATCGATATAGCCCTTAACTGAGCCCTGGAACAAGTCGCCGCGAACGAACTCCTGCTCTACAAGGCAGTTTTCCTTGTAGTACTTGCTCATCTTACCCTCAGCAATCTTAACGAGAACTGCCTCAGGCTTTGAAGCCATCTTAGGATCTTCCTTCATCTGAGCAGCAAGGATGCCCTTTTCGTGCTCAACAACATCTGCTGGAACAGATGCCTGATCAAGATAGCTTGGATTCATAGCTGCAATCTGCATAGCAACGTTCTTGCCCATTGCAACAAATGCTTCTGAATCAGCAACAGCCTCGTCAGCTACGTCAAAGCCGATCATAACACCAACTGCTCCGCCGCCGTGGATATATGTTGAAACGATACCGTCCATTCTCTCGAAACGGCGAATTTTCATATTCTCACCGATTGAAAGAACAAGCTGATTGAGAACGTCTGTTACAGTTTCATCAGTGCCGTCAAACTTCTCAGCGCAAAGTGCCTCAACGTCAGCAGGGTCTGTAGCAAGAATTGTCTTAGCTACGCCTTCAACAAAGTTCATAAACTTCTCATTCTTTGCAACGAAGTCTGTTTCTGAGTTAACCTCTACAACAACACCCTTCTTTGCAGCGCTGTCATAATAAGGGAGAACTACACCCTCTGCAGCAATTCTTGTTGCTTTCTTAGCAGCTGCAGCAAGACCTCTTTCACGAAGAAAGTCAATAGCCTTTTCCATATCACCGTCAGACTCAACAAGAGCCTTCTTACATTCCATCATACCAACACCGGTCTTCTCACGAAGAGCCTTTACGTCCTGTGCTGTAAATGCCATTACATTATCCTCCTGTTAAATTATTATATATACTGAATTATTCAGCAGCCTCTTCAGCTTCCTCAGCAGGAGCCTCATCAGCTGTATCCTTACCGTCACGACCCTCGATAACAGCATCAGCCATTGCGCCTGCAATAAGCTTTACTGCACGAATAGCATCGTCGTTACCCGGAATTACGTAATCAATCTCGTCAGGATCACAGTTTGTATCAACGATAGCAACGATTGGAAGACCGAGCTTCATAGCCTCTGATACTGCGATTCTCTCCTTGCGTGGGTCAACGATGAACATAGCATTAGGAATCTTCTTCATCTCTGTGATACCGCCGAGGTACTTCTCAAGCTTTTCAATTTCAAGCTCGAGACCTACAACTTCCTTCTTAGGAAGCATATCGAAAGTGCCGTCCTCTCTCATAGCCTTAAGCTGAGCAAGACGAGCAACTCTGCCGCGGATAGTCTTGAAGTTTGTAAGCATACCGCCGAGCCATCTTGCGTTTACGTAAGGCATTGCGCAACGAGCTGCTTCCTCCTTAACTGAATCCTGAGCCTGCTTCTTTGTACCAACGAAGATGATTGAACCACCATCTGCTGCTAAATCGCGAACGAACATATAAGCCTCATCAAGCTTCTTAACTGTCTTCTGAAGGTCGATGATGTAGATGCCGTTACGCTCTGTGAAGATGTACTCTGCCATTTTAGGGTTCCATCTTCTTGTCTGGTGTCCGAAATGAACACCTGCTT
>JAFLRZ010000013.1 GCA_022511225.1 Eubacterium sp. | reverse complement strand
AGGCAGAGCTCTGCAAAAGCTTTACGCCCCAGTTCAAATCTGGGTGGTGCCTCCAACGAGACTGTCGTTATGACAGTCTCTTTTTTTACTAATTTTTTCATTGAAAAGTGTAATATTTTTGTAACAACTTTTGTATTGTAAATTTGTATATTATAATATAAAATATAGTAAATATAAGTTATGAGGTGTATTATGCTTGATTACAAATTGACAGGTAATGAATCTCTTGGCATTGAATTTGGTTCAACAAGAATTAAGGCAGTTCTTATTGATGAAAATTGCAATCCTATAGCAAGCGGCGGTCACAATTGGGAAAACAGATACGAAAACGGTATTTGGACCTATCATATTGATGATATATGGTCAGGCTTGCAGGATGCGTATTCTAACCTTAATGATGATTGCATTAACAAATTCGGCAGTAAGATTAAAAATCTTGCTTCAATTGGAATATCTGCCATGATGCACGGCTATCTTCCTTTTGACAAGGACGGAAATTTACTTGCAGAATTTCGTACGTGGAGAAATACAATCACTGCAGAGGCTTCAGAAGAGCTTACAAAGCTGTTCAGCTTTAATATTCCTCAGCGCTGGAGCATAGCACACTTGTATCAGGCAATTCTTAATAAGGAAGACCATATCAATAAAATTGACTTTCTGACAACTCTTGAGGGATATGTTCACTGGATGCTTACAGGCAAGCGAGTAATCGGTATCGGTGAAGCTGCAGGAATGTTTCCGGTTGACAGCAAGACTAATCAGTATGATCCGATTATGATTGAAGCATTTAATAATCTTGATAATGTTAAAAATCTTGATTGGAAGCTGATTGACATTTTACCTGAAATTCTTGTAGCAGGTGATAATGCAGGATGCCTTACAGAACAGGGTGCCAAGCTGCTTGACGTCAGCGGTACACTTAATGCAGGTATTCCACTTTGCCCTCCTGAGGGTGATGCCGGAACAGGAATGGTAGCAACTAATAGCGTAGCTTACAGAACAGGTAACGTTTCAGCCGGTACTTCAATTTTTTCAATGGTTGTTCTCGAAGATCAGCTTAAAAACGTTTACGAAGAAATTGATATGGTAACTACTCCGACAGGCAAGCCTGTTGCAATGGTTCACTGCAACAACTGCTGTACCGACCTTGATTACTGGGTAAACGTGTTCTGTGAATTTGCGAAGCTTTCAGGTTCAAATCTTACCAAACCGCAGATATATGATTTACTCTATAACGAGGCACTTAACGGCAGTGCTGACTGCGCCGGTCTTTTAAGCTTTAACTATTTTTCAGGTGAGCCTGTTACCAAATGTGAGCAGGGAAGACCATTGTTTGTAAGAACAGAAAATTCAAGCTTCACGCTTGCAAATTTCTTCAGAGCACAGGTTTATTCAACAATGGCTACCCTAAAAATCGGAATGGAAATTCTTGATAAAGAGAACGTTGCTATTGATTGCCTGACAGGTCACGGCGGACTATTCAAAACACCTATTGTAGGTCAGAAATTGATGGCAGGTGCGCTCGCAACACCTATCACTGTTATGGAAACAGCGGGCGAAGGCGGTGCATGGGGTATCGCACTTCTTGCAAGATATATGATTGATAACACAGGCGAAACTCTTGAAGAGTATCTTAATGAAAAGGTGTTCAGCAAGTATCAGGGTTCTACAATTGAGCCTGATGCTGATGACGTAAAAGGTTTTGCTGATTATATTGAACTTTACAAAAAAGGCTTAGCAGTTGAAAAATCTGCTTGCGAAAATATATAAGGAGAAGAATTATGGCTATTAAGGATTATGAATTTTGGTTTGTTGTAGGAACACAGCATCTCTATGGTGAGGAAATTTTTGCTGATATCAACTCTCATTCTGCTGATATATGTGCAGAGTGGTCTGATAAACTTCCTTGTAAGGTTGTTGCAAAGCCTTGCGTTAAGACTTCTTCTGAAATTCTTAACGTAATGCAGGAAGCAAATAATACTCCCGAATGTGCCGGAGTTATTACTTGGATGCATACATTCTCACCTTCAAAAATGTGGATTGCAGGTCTTAATGCTCTTAATAAGCCTTATTTGCATATCAATACTCAGTACAACAGAGACATTCCTTGGAATGATATTGATATGGACTTTATGAATCTTAATCAGTCAGCTCATGGTGACAGAGAGCACGGCTACATTCACGCAAGAATGAGAAAAAAGGTCAAGGTTGTTGCCGGCTACTGGAAGGATGAAGAAGTACAGGCTAAAATCGGTGTATGGATGAGAGCTGCGGTAGGTGCTGCCGAGTCAAGAAAGCTTCGCGTGCTTCGTATTTCTGATAATATGAGAAATGTAGCTGTTACAGATGGTGACAAGATAGAGGCTCAAATTAAGCTTGGCTGGCAGGTTGACCACTATGGTGTCGGTGATATTATAAGATGCGTAGAAGCTGTTACAGAAGATGAGATTGATGCTCAGATGGCAGAATACGAACAGCTTTACGATATGGATACAGATAATATTGATGCAGTCCGCTATCAGGCAAGAGAAGAGGTTGCTATCAAGAAATTCCTTGAAGACGGTAACTTCGGAGCGTTCCACACAAATTTTGAAGATTTACAGCAGTTAAGGCAGCTTCCAGGTCTTGCATCTCAGGATCTTATGAGACAGGGTTACGGCTTTGGTGCTGAGGGCGACTGGAAGGTTGCTGCAATGACAAGAATTATGAAGCTTATGTCTGAGGATATGAACGGCGGTACAGCCTTTATGGAGGACTATACATATCATTTTGAGCCTGAAAACGAAATGCTCTTAGGCTCACATATGCTTGAGGTGTGTCCGACAATCGCAGAGAGCAAGCCTAAGATTCAGGTTCATCCTCTTGGAATAGGAGATAGGGAAGACCCTGCAAGACTCGTTTTCAAGGCACAGACAGGCGATGCAATCGTTGTAACACTTGTTGATATGGGCGACAGACTTCGTATGATAGTAAATGATGTTGAATGTAAGGAGCAGACTAACGATATGCCAAAGCTTCCTGTTGCAGGAGTTCTTTGGAAGCCGCTTCCTTGCTTACAGATATCAGCTGAGGCTTGGATTTATGCAGGCGGTGCTCATCATTCTGTTCTTTCTTACACACTTACAGCTGAGCATATGAGAGATTTTGCTGAGATTATGGGTATTGAGTTTATTCACATTAATAAGAATACCGAGATTAACGAATTTAAGAAAGAATTATTTTATAATGACGTTGCGTATAAGCTTGGAATGTAAGGAGTAAATATGCTTGAAGAATTAAAAGAAAAAGTATATAAGGCTAATTTACAGCTTGTTGAATACGGTCTTGTAGTTCTCACGTGGGGCAATGCCTCCGAGATTGACAGAGATACAGGATTAGTTGTAATAAAACCGTCAGGAGTACCGTATAATACTATGAAGCCTTCCGATATGGTCGTTATGGATCTTGACGGAAACAAGGTTGAGGGTGATTTAAATCCATCTTCAGATACTCCTACTCACCTTGAGCTTTACAGAACTTATGACGACATAGGCGGTATAGTTCATACACACTCAACATGGGCTTGTTCGTGGGCACAAGCAGGAAGAGACGTTCTTCCGTACGGAACTACTCACGCTGATTTTACCAATGGTGCAGTTCCTTGCGCAAGGGGACTTACTAAGGAAGAAGTATCCGGTGAATATGAGCTTAATACCGGCAAGGTTATTGTTGAAGAATTTGCAAAAAGGGGTATTAAGCCGAGTGAATGTCCTGCTGTTTTGATACACAGACATGGACCTTTCACTTGGGGCAAGGATTCATACAAGGCTGTTGAGAACGCTTTGATTCTTGAACAGGTTTCAAAAATGGCTCACAGAACTGAGCTTATAGCATCTCTTTCAGATAATGCAGATATTGGAATTGAGGATTATCTTCTTGATAAGCATTATCAGCGCAAGCACGGAAAGAATGCTTACTATGGTCAAAAATAAATTTGAGGAGATTTTCGAAATGAAAAAAAGTATTTCATTAATCATATCAGCTTTTGTTATGATTATTATATCAGCACTTAGCTTTTATGCGCTTGCTGATGATACACCTCTTATTGAACTTGATAGCAAAAATACTTCAGTAGAATTAAGCTACACAAGTCATACTTATAATGCTAAAGAATTAAAGCCGAAGGTTACTGTTACTTATACTAACCCTGAAACGAATGAACAAATTTTACTCGTGCAGAATAAGGACTACACTGTAAGCTATAAAAATAACGTCAACGTAGGTAGTAACGCTACTGCTGTTATTACAGGTATTGGTGGGTACACAGGTACAGTCAGCAGTAAATTCAAAATCACTGCTGTTAAAATCAAGAATTCAAGTTCTTTTGACATTACTACTTCATATACGACGGCAACATATTCAGGTAACGCAAAGACTCCAAAGGTAAAGATTTACTGGATTCACAATGATACCAAAACATTGTTAAAACAAGGCTCAGATTACAAAGTCAGCTATAAACATAATACTAACGTTGGCAAAGCAAGTATAACAATTACCGGTATCAATAATTTTGCAAATTCTGTTAACAAAACATTTAAGATTAAACCTAAAAAGGTTACAGGTCTTAAAGCAACATCAACTGCGAGAACAAAGATAAATCTTAAATGGACTAAGCAGAACTCAATATCAGGTTACGAGCTTTATCAATACAATTCAAGCAAGAAAAAGTATGTAAGAATTGCACGTATTTCATCAAATCAAAATACATATACTGTTACCAACTTAAAGCCCGGTTATGCTCAAAAATTTAAGATTAGATCTTACAAAAATATTGATGACAAAACTGTTTATCGCGGAGGGTATAGTTCTATCCTTAAGACAGCTACAAAGCCCGAAAAAGTCGTGTTAAAGTCAGTAGGTAAAAGCGGAAGCAGCAAAATAAAACTTTCTTGGAACAAGGTTAAATGTACCGGCTATCAAATTACGTATAGCACTGATAAAAACTTCAAGAAGAACGTTAAAACTGTAGACATCAAAAAGTCAGGCACAACGTCTTATACAATTAAAAATGTTAACAATAATAAGACCTACTACGTTAAGGTAAGAGCATACTATTCGTATAATAATAAAAAATACATAGGTGCTTATAGCCAATATCTGAGCACTAATTATAGTAATCTGTATGCAAGTTACTATTCCTACTATGAGAATAATCCAAACAGAACAACTAATCTTAGACTTGCATCAAAGGCAATATCGGGAACGATAGTTCAACCGGGTCAGACTTTCTCATTTAACGAAGTTGTAGGTCCAAGAACTGCGCAGAAAGGTTACAAGTCCGCTCACGTATTTTCAGACGGAGGAGTTGTTGACGGAATCGGTGGAGGTATATGTCAGGTTGCTTCAACAATGTTCAACTGTGCGCTTCTTTCAAACGTTCAAATCGTGGAAAGACACCAACACAGCCAACGTGTTGCTTACGTTCCGCTTGGACGAGATGCTGCTATCTACGGAACAGTTGAGGACTTCAAATGGAAGAATAATACTAAGTATGCAATTAAAATAGTTATGACTGTTAAAGACGGAAAAATTTCGTGCAGCTTTTATACCTGCGAAGACGTAAAGCCGAAAAAGGTTTCTCTTAGTGTGTCGCAGAGCGGAAATTATTTTAAGTTAACTCGAAAGGTTGATGGCAAGGTGAATTATTCTTGCTCCTCAAATTATTAAAAATATAACAAGAGGTGCATAAGTCACGTCCTGCATAAACTTTATACAAAACAAGAAAAAGCACAGGAATATCGAGTTCCTGTGCTTAATCATTTTATTCAGTTAGATATTTTTCCCAAATGATATTATCGGAATTTTTTATACTTGGATAAGCTTCCTTAAGGGAAGTACAAATCAGTTCTGCTTTCTTGTAAACAGGACTGTCTTTCTCCCAATCAAGAAATATATTATTGCATCCGTAACTGAATAAATACTCAAAAGTTACAGCTCTGTCTTCTAAATTTGTTGCTCTGCCGTAATCCCTTGCAAAATATTTTTCCACTTCATCGTATTCATTGTAATTGTTGTAATCATCATAACCAACGTACTCAAAATCAGGCGGATTAAGCTTCTCCCACTGAATATCATATTTTTCACCGCACACCTTCCATATTCGATATTCCATAGCGTGCAACAGCTCGTGTGCTATGTTACTTTTGGAAAGAGATCGGGTAGAATAAACAATATAATTTACGCCGTTCATATTTGCTGCATATGCATCAGAGAAATTGTCATCTATGTAATTGCAAAGATAGATACATAAGCTATCAAATCCATCCTCGTAGTCATATATTTCCTTAAACATACCTTTGGGAAACTGCTCAAACGTTTCATTTAAGTAAAGCAGTGATAGATATAAAATCAGTTTATTTTTTTCAGGTATAAGCGGTTTATCTTCATCAATAGTATCCGGATTTAATACAACATCAATTTCGTAACTATTTTCGAGATTTTCTTCAGCATTATTAATACATTTATCTATTGAATTATAATTGATCTTACCATCATCAAATGGTTGCTCAGATTGATTTATTGTGTAATTCCAGTAGTATATTGACTCAAGTGAGCCTTCATTGCTTACTATAGGCGCTACAAGATATTTTTCACTAACATCATCTATATAAGGTATTCTTGTCATATCTTCATCTGTAGGCTCTTCCAAGAGGATTTCAGCAGTATTAGTTATCATAGAAGAGGAGTAGTCCCTTATCTCGAATTTTAAAGAATCACGACTCTCATTGCAGACGAAAATCTTTCTGCCTGATGAAGTAATTATTGATTCATTTTCACTATAAGACTGAACATAAAAATTATTACTGTCATCATAGAATACTAATATCTTATTATCTCCGAGAATATCATAAGCAAACGATTCTTGGGTTACAAAGGTATCCTCTATAAGCGAGTTGGCTTCAATTTTTTCCGAATAATATTCAGAGTAATCATAAATTTTACTTGTATTAAAATCAATGCCATCCTGAATAACCTCAAAATCATAATTATATATATCTGCTTTTTTCTCCCAGACATCACATAATGCAAATGATTCATCATCTGTTAATTCAGCGCTAAACTCACTTAGAGAGAGTTTTTCATCATTCATTGTTGTTTGATTAATCAACTTATTGAAACGAAGATTATAAATTATAATTCTGTGCTGATAGTTTTCATCGTCATTTGAAAAAGAAGTAAAAATCAAAGCAGTATCATCTTTTATATCAACTGAAATTACATATTCGTATTTATTAAATATTAAATTTTCCATTTTAATAAAGCCTGACTTTTGCTCGAGCATTGAGCATCCGTACAATGCTATCAGTATAAAAGATAAAAAGACACATAATATTTTCTTAATTGACTTCATAAAACCACCAAAAAAATCCCACAAGTAAATTGTGGGATTTAGTATTATTGAAATTATCTCTTTATGTCATCCCATTTAACACCGTCAACTTGGAACAAGTCATCAAATTTGTAAGTGTTGCTTTCCTCCTTGGAGTGGTTAGGATACCAAACCTGAGCAAAGAATGGATTTGTCTTTGCAATTTTGTCATAGTCCCAAGCCTTCTGAGGAACATAGCATTCAGGACACCAGTGACCACCGAGAAGAATAAGGGCAGGGGAAGCGTCGAACTCATGACCGCAGCAGCCACACTTCCAAGTAAGCTTTGTAGCCATATCACCCTTAGTCATTGATTCGCTTAAGCACTCACCGCCACGGAATTTAGCAGCCTGCTTCATATCTTCAATATCAAGCTCTGACTCAGGTTTGCTTTCATCATATCCGTGATCAAGCTTAAATTGCTCAGCAGCAGAATTGTCCTTATCAAAATTGATTATCTCATAATCTTTCCAATCCTTTGGAATTTTCTCCCAATCCTCATATGTACCGATATATGCAGAAATTCTTTCAGGATTCTTTGTTGCAACCCAGTCAAGAGTACCAAAGTCCTTAGTAGATGCAATCTTCTTCATAAATGGCTTAGCAGCTGCAGCTACGAGATTCTTTGGAAGGTATCTTGGTATTTTGAAGTAGAATTCAACCTGATCAGCAAGTCTGTTGAAATAATCCTTGATAGGAAGATTTTCTCTGAAGTGGAGGAAATCCTCAAGCTTGTCACCGTCTGCATAGAACTGACCGTGGAAGTTCTTTGTGATAAACCAGTTAGCATCAAACAGCTTTTCAGGTCCTGCAAGACCGAGAGTACCAAGAATAAGCTGCTCGAATTCATAGTTAGAAATTCTATACTCTTTACCTGAACCGATATTGAAGAAGTGATTCCAGAAATCAGCACCAAGATTACCCTTCATATCCTCAAGCACGAGGTTACACATAAGTCTTCCTGAGTCCTCAACTGTACACCATTCAAGAACACCGTTGATTGGTACGTGGAACATAATAGGATCCATATTCTTGAGAATGTTAGGATAGAGGATACCGGACTGACGCATAACTACCCAGTTTTTGATACCGCTTTCAACAAATGTACGCTCAGCAACAGTTTTTGAAACTGCATAGTGGTCGTAGACAGAAATCTTGATTGGGTCACCACAACGACCCCAGTGGATAGGATAGTTACGGTCACCTGTTTCTGCAACAGTACCGATATAGCAAACCTTAACTGCATCAGGATCCGGTTGAGCAAGTACAGCTTTGCAGATGTTCTCTGCTGCACCGATGTTTGTCTTCTGTGTTCTGTATGGCTTCCAGTCAGCCGCAGGGGATACCATACCACCAACGTGAAGTACGTAATCTGAACCTGTTATGCCCTCAAGAAGTGAATCGTAATCTGTAAGGTCACCCCATACAATCTTTACATTTGGCTTTGCCATAAGCGGTTTGAGAAGCTCTTCATTTTTAGCACTCTTACGAGCAAGAATCTTTAAATTGATGTCGCTTGGATGCTTAATCATTTCCTGAACAGCAGCCCAACCCATATTACCGGTACCACCGGTAAGGAATACTGTTTTCTTTGCCATAAATGTTCCTCCTTTATTAGCAAAAAATATTTTATACAATTATAAATTATAAACTATTTATAAATAAAATGCAACAATGTGCACAAAAAAGGGGATATCACTTATTACAAAAATTGTTACTGTTTATTGTGCATAATAAACAAAATAAAAATTGTTGACAATAAGCTACTGATGTTGTATTATTTATTTGAAATAAATATTTAATTTATCAAGAGTGGCTGAAGGACAGGCCTGATGATGCCACAGCAACCTGCTATTGTAAGGTGCTAATACCTGCGGTAATCCGAGTGATGAAGTTTTATGCATATGCTTGGATTGCATATGCTTTTTTTATTAAATTAACAATGTGCTATGAAAGAGGGTATATATATGTCAAAATTATTATTTACAAGTGAATCTGTAACTAAAGGTCATCCTGATAAAATATGCGACCAGATATCAGATGCAATTCTTGATGCTATGATTGCTCAGGATCCTATGAGCCGCGTTGCCTGTGAAACTACGTGCACAACAGGTCAGGTACTTGTTATGGGTGAAATTACTACAAATGCGCAGGTTGATATTCCGGCAATTGTTCGTAAGACAGTGTGTGATATCGGTTATGACGATGACAAAAAAGGCTTCAACGGAAACACATGTGCTGTTTTAACTGCAATCGACAAGCAGTCAACTGATATTGCTATGGGTGTTGATAAATCCTATGAGCTTAAAAATTTTGAGGATGATGAGTATAATCTTAACGGCGCAGGCGATCAGGGTATGATGTTTGGCTATGCCTGCAACGAAACTAAAGAGCTTATGCCTCTTCCAATCAGCCTTGCACATAAGCTTGCTATTAAGCTTACTGAGGTAAGAGAGAATGGTACACTTCCATATCTTTATGCCGATGGTAAAACTCAGGTTACTGTTGAGTACGAGGATGGTAAGCCTGTTAAGGTTACTGCAGTTGTTGTATCGAGCCAGCATAGTGCAGACGTTACTATAGAGCAGCTCAGACAAGATATTATTGAAAAGGTCATTTTGACTACTGTTCCGGCAGAGTTTATGGATGAAGAAACAATGATTTACGTAAATCCTACGGGAAGATTTGTTATTGGTGGTCCAAACGGCGATTCAGGCTTGACCGGCAGAAAAATTATAGTTGATACATATGGCGGTTATGCTCGTCACGGTGGCGGAGCTTTCAGCGGAAAGGATCCAACTAAGGTTGACAGAAGTGCTGCATATGCTGCAAGATGGGTTGCAAAGAATATTGTCGCTGCAAGGCTTGCAGAAAAATGCGAGGTTGAGCTTGCGTATGCAATCGGTGTAGCAAAGCCTGTTTCGATTATGGTTGATACGTTTGGTACAGGCATCAGGAGTGACGAAGAAATAAGTGAAATTGTTAATAAGGTTTTTGACCTTCGTCCATCTGCTATAATTGATAAACTTGACTTGAGAAAGCCTATCTATCAGGCAGTTGCAGCATACGGTCATATGGGCAGAGAAGACCTCGACGTAAGCTGGGAAAAGACCGATATGGTTGATGAAATAAAAAAATATCTGTAATAAAAAAAATGGACTTTCAGAATGAAAGTCCATTTTTTTATCATAACTTTTTATCTTTTTCAATTGCTTTATTCACTGCATTATGAACAGCACTTTCGAAATTGTCTGCTTGTAGTGAAGTAACTCCCTCAATCGTAGTCCCTCCGGGAGAGCATACATTGTCAATAAGCTTATACGGATGCTCGTCGGTTTCTAAAATCATTTTTGCACTGCCATAAACTGCCTGAGCGGCAATTTTAAGTGCGTCATCCTTTTTCATTCCGTTCTTAACACCTGCTCTTGCAAGCGCATCGATAAACATATATGCGAATGCCGGTGAGCAGCCACCGATAACTCCAAAGACAGGGAAGTAAGTTTCATCAAGCTTAAGGCATTTTCCGAATGAATTGAGAAGCTTTTCAACGATTGCGCAATCATCTTTGCTTACGTTTTTGTTAGTACAGTATCCTGAAATCGCTTCACCAACCATAGCATTAATATTCGGCATTACTCTTACAATTCTGTGCTCATTATTTAATTTACTTTCAATAAAATCAATTGTTTTTCCGGCAGCTATTGATATAAGCAAACAGTTATTATTAGCCGCCTCAAAGTCAATCTCCTCAAGCACTGATGCAATTACGTTCGGCTTAACTGCAAGAAATAAAATATCACTTCTTTTTGCCGTCTCCTTGGCACTGTTCATTTTATTACAACCATATGCACTTACAAGGTTTTCATAGGCACTAACATTAATATCAAATACATTTATGTCGCTTCCAAGTGCAATTGATGAACTAACAATTCCTTTAACGATAGCTGTTGCCATATTGCCGCAACCGATAAATCCAATTTTCATATGTTTAACTTCCTTAATTTTGTTGAAAATATAATAGCACCATTTTTATGTAAAATCAATATTTTTCATTTTATTGTATTTTTCCTTTGTAGCATTTCCGCCGCGGATGTGCCTCTCAGCCTTATTTTGATCCAAAACTTCTTTAACCTCTTTGCAAAGAAGGGGATTAATAACAGATAATCTTTTTGTTACATCATTATGTACAGTAGATTTGCTTACTCCGAAAACAGTAGCAGCCTGTCTGACAGTTGAGTTCGTTTCAATAATATAATGCCCAAGCTCTATACATCTTTTTTCTACATTACCAATCAAGTTTTATCACCTGCCTTGGTAATGTATATTTATCATATCACAAAAATAGAACAAGACGGCAAAAATACCGTCTTGTTCTATTTTAATTATTCTGCTTCATTAGCAGTTTCAGTAGCATCCTGATTTTTCTTAGCAATTTCTCCAAGTAAGTCGGCAACAGATTTCTGGTTTAACTCGTCAACTCTGTCGTACTTACGTACTTCAGGTTCGTCTGGTGCTTCGCCGTCTTCTTCGATTACCGAAAGAGTAAGCTCTTTATTGTTAACAGTGTACTTGAAGACGATATCCTTATTTGTGCTCGGATTTGTAATTGTAAGCTCATTGCCTTTTATCGTATATCTTCCTGAGAAATTCACTGTCGAAATATAAGAATCGTAGCGTCCATCATCATAAAAGATATATGCTGACAAGCCTGGATTGTCCTGACTCTGCCATTTTCCTATAATTTTTTCTTCATCCGACGTTATGATACTTTTAACTGCCTCTCCCGGAGTTTGCTCAGTGACAACGCTGTATATTCCACCTGCTACTAATACAGCTACGATTACAGCAAGAACTGCTGATATTGCAATTATTGCTTTCTTGGATAACTTTTTGATATTATTCAGCCTCCTTTAAGCCTTTTTTAATCAAAAGGGTGTTAATTTTTTCTGCAGAATCAAGCAAGAGAGATACAGACATATCGTGATTTAACGTATCAATAAAATATGCTGTGTACTTTGAAAGCTCTACGCTTACGTACCACTCTCTGTCAAGCAGCTCTGCAGGCTGGTATACACCGTTTGTTGTAAACACCCTATAGAATACACCATCATTATATGCTTTATCAAACACCTCAAGACCATTGCAGAATAATCCAAAGGTTGTACAAACAAATATTCTGTTACAGCCGAGATTCTTAAGCTTGCTTGCAACCTCAAGCATTGATTCACCGGATGAAATCATATCGTCTACGATAATTATGTCCTTGCCCTCGACAGAATCACCGAGGTACTGATGCTCGATAATTGGATTTCTACCGTTTACAATGCGTGTGTAATCTCTTCTTTTGTAAAACATTCCGAGATTAACACCAAGCTGTGTTGCAAAATAGATACATCTGTGCATTGCACCTTCATCAGGGGATATAATCATAAGATGATCCTTGTCAATACGCAAATCATCAACGTTATTAACAAGAGCCTTAATCATCTGGTAGGTAGGCATTACATTTTCGAATGACTCGTCAGGAATTGAGTTTTGAACTCTCTGATCATGCGCATCAAAAGTGATGATGTTATCTACTCCTAAATTTACAAGCTCCTGTAAAGCCATAGCACAGTCAAGTGATTCTCTTGTGCTTCTCTTATGCTGTCTGCCTTCATAAAGCATTGGCATTATGACAGATACTCTTTTAGGTTTTGACGAAAGAGCGTGGATTACTCTTTTCAAATCTGCAAAATGATCATCAGGAGACTTAGGTACAGTTTGTCCATACATTTTATAAGTACAGCTGTAGTTAAATACATCTGCAATAATATATATGTCATATCCTCTTACTGTTTCGTTGATAACGGCTTTACCTTCACCGCTTCCGAACCTCGGAACAGTAATATCAACCTTATAGGTATCCCTCTGATAACCGTAGAAAGCGATTGTTTCGGCATGTTCTTGAGCCTGTGTCTTTCTCCACTTAACAAGGTATTTATCAATTTTATCAGTAAGCTCCTCGCAACCGGGCATACCGATAATACCTAATGGGCCTATTGGAATTGAGTTGATGTTTTCAGCTGTCTTTCTTGGCATATTATATCTCCTCTCAAATTATCACGACTATTCTACAACATAATCAGTGTAAAGTAAATATATAAATCGTATTTTTATTATTTTTCTTGAAGTTTAATATCCAGCTAATCATTTTCTCGCTTTTTTAATTTTTTAGAAATATAAGGACAGGAAAAATATAATAAACTTCCGATAAATGAGACAGCCGATATTGCAATACCAATTCGTAAACCCTGTGGCATATAAGAGAATCGTACTGTATGATCTCCCTGCTTTATCATCGTAGCAAGCATCGCATCGGCAATTTCCAACGTTTCAACTCTTTGTCCGTCAATTTCAACAGTCCAACCCTTATCATACGGCAGGGAAGTGTATAGATAGCTATCATTTTCTACACTGATAGTTCCTTCAAATGAAGTTTCAGTGTGAGAGGTAAGGTTTATTGAATTTTCTTTTAATCTGTTATAGCTGTTATCAAGTACGTCCTGATTTAATGAATAGCAGTATATTTCGTAATAAACATTTTCGCTTTCAATGTTTGAGCAGTCGAGCGTAACAATAATTTCCTTATCAGCATCATAATAGCCTAAATCAAGAATATACGGCTCATCTATATTCTGATCAACTTCAAATTTATCGTCTCCCGAAACGCTGATGTTTTTAATATCAGGCGAAGTTATATAGAGATATACATTGCCGTCTCTCTTGGTTTTAAGAGTGATATAAGCACTGCCGTATTCATCATTGATATTGCTGTCATCCAAGAAATATGTTCCGTTTGATGTTACCTCATCTCCGCTGATTGAATCAAACTCGGTGCTAATATATTCAGGCTCTTCAAATACGTTTCCGTACCCTGCAGCAAGGTTCAAAAAGTCTGCCTGAAGCTCAAACGGATTACCTTCGTCTGTTTCCCAGATATCAATTGCTGTATTAACAGCATAGGCAATAGGAAGATGATATTTATTTTCATAAACAGTTGTTTTGTCATCATTTTCAAAGCTAAGCTTATAAAGAGTTTCATCAGGCTCAGAGCCAATTCCCGAGTAAATAAGGTATTTGATATTAAACATCAAATTATATACAGGAGTTTGGGTGTTATACGTATAGCTGTTTATACGATTGCCGAACATACCGAGGCTGTACTGAAGCTGAGAGTAATCCTCGTCAGCCATTGATGAAAAGACAGACATACCATTATATCCATAGTATGAGGGGTCCATACGTGTTTCTAAATAGCAAAGCTCTTCTCTGTACATTCCGTCATCAAGAGAATGGATTTTGTTAATTGCTGATGAATAGCTGTTAAAATTCTGGCTATAGTCAGCGTTATCATAAGTGAAGTTTATTCCGTTTGCTATAGAAATGCAAAATTCTCCGAAAATTAAAACAAGACAAAGAGAAAAAGAAATAAATTTTGTTGCCTTTTTTTCTCTTATCATATAGAGAAATCCGCTCCATAATACGACAAGTGCAAGGCTTAAATAAATTGTTAGTGAAGATATTTTTTCTGTAGGCATTTTCTGTGCAAGAATTATAAAGAATATCCATAAAATACCTACGTAGCATATATCCTTTGCCTTGATACCATCAAATTTGCTTAAGCATTTTGATGCCATTGTCAGCAACATAAACGAATATATATATGAAAATCTGAACGGCAAGTCATTCGGGAAATGAAAAGCATGCCAGATAAAATTCATACAGTTGTTGTTGAAGCTGAATAGCAACACTATCAGAGCAACAATATAGCAAGCTTTTTCCTTGAGTGAGATTTTTTTATTGATTATAAACAGAGGTCCAAGAATAATTGTAATTATACCTGAATATATATTTGGCAGGACATCCTCTCCGCTGCTTCTGATAGTCGTTTCAAGTCCTGCTAGGTGAGAAGTTATAAAATCAAAAATATCAAAATACGCAGTGAAGCTTTGAGGGAAATTGTCCGAGGTTGCAGAAGATGAGCGTAAAATCATAAATACAGGAACAAGTGAAAAAGCAGTTATAGCAGCAGCAACAATGCTTGATACTGCGAATTTAACTCCTGTATTAATCAGCTTATTATTGTAAAACTCTTTTAAGGTATATTTTTTTCTATATGTTGCATTTGGACAAATTTTATCAGTAATATTCGATGTAACGGCAAAGTAAAATACGAAATAAATAACTGCAAATATACAGCACATAAAGCCCATATAGTAGCTTGAGAATAGTAAAACAGCAAGTGAAACAATATAAACTATCGTTTTTTTACCGTTGATAATTCTTTCAATACCAAGTGCAATTATCGGAAGAAGAATCATAGCATCAATCCACATTATATTCCAGTAATATGCGAGCATATATGCGCTTGAAGCATAAAACAGGCTTAAAGCAACAGTCATAATATTGCCTTTGTTTTGTGACAGTTTAAGGTAAAGACTGAAGCTTCCTGCAGTGAGCACAAGCTTTACGAATACAAGAAAAGTAATTGCCGTAGCTATATCCTTTTTATCAAATAGAAATATGAGTGCAGAAAGCGGACTTGAAAGATAATTAAAATAATTGCCGAGAAAGCTGCTTCCTCCTGCAGAGTACCAAGAATACAAAAAGCTTTTATGGTTTGCTACTCGCTCATAAAGCTCTGCAAATAATGGACCATACTGATGATATAAATCCATTCTCATTATGGTCTTATCACCAAATGGAAACGCAGTATACACAAGATACACACAAAGCAAAAATACAGTAGCAGAAGCAACAGTAAGTGCTGTATATCTGTAAGTATAAAAGAATTTGTATATTCTTGAATTTTTAACCGAACGTGCCTTGTAGTTGCAGTCAAACAAAATTATTCTGTCATAGAAGTAATTAAAAGCAATACTTGAAACGGCTGCAAAAAAATAGCAAAATGAACTTTCCATATGAAGCAGACTGCCAAAAAGGAAATCAAAAAGCTTATAAAATCCGAAATTGACGGCACCTCTGAATACGAGCGTTATCAATTGCTTTGCTGTGGAGGATAAAATATCTTTTCTGAAAACAAATTTTTTCTCAAATAAATAAAGCGCTATTTCAGAAATCACAAAAGAAATCAGTAAAGCAATTCCTGCATTAACGCCGGCAAAAAGCTTTAGTCCCTGTTTTATTGCAACGAGTAAAAAAAGAGAGATTAAAGCAAAGAGTCCGTACGAAACTGACTCTCCGTTAATTATATTATTGGTTTTGGCAGATATTTTTGATTGACAATTTATCATTATTTTCACCTGATTTTGTTCATTATAATTATTCTTTATAATAACATAATTATCCATTTAGTTCAACATCATTTTAGTCATAAATAAAATGTGACAAGCATAGCTTTTACAGAGGTGATTTATTGAATAGTATTTACAGCGTTCTTGATTTGCTTTCGTTTGAAATAAAATCAAGTATACTTCAAAATCATTTACTTATTAGCTACATAACCGAAATCAGAATACGGCTTAATAAACCTGTTATTGTGTATATAACTGATGAGCCGAATTTTATCGGCAGAAACGGGGAATATTTATCAGTTCCTGCAAGTGACTGCCTTGTTACGCATAATGAAGAATTTGAAGCTATTATAAACAAGCTTTGCAATAATTCCTTTCATACAAATATTGAAACGTTAAAAAAAGGCTACATAATTACAAAATCAGGAATAAGAATAGGTGTTTGCTCCAAAGCAGTGTATTCCAAAGGAGAGCTTACAAGCGTGAAAGATATTACTTCAATTAATATCAGGATTCCGCATGAATATAAAAATTGTGCAAGACAGATATTAAACGAAATTTACCGCGATTCAATACCAAGCATTATTGTAGCAGCACTTCCATCAATGGGTAAGACAACTTTTTTGCGTGACCTTGCAAGACTTGTAAGCAGTGGATACTACGGCAAATACAGAAAGGTCTGCATAATCGACGAGAGAGGCGAGATAGCAGGGGATTTTGACGTAGGAATAAACACTGACGTTATCAGCAATTATCCAAAGGCTGACGCCATTGAAATGGCAATACGCACAATGTCGCCTGAAATTATTGTCTGTGACGAAATTGGAACTGTTAAAGAGCTTAATAAGATAAAATTCGGTTTTTCATCCGGTGTGCACTTTGCAGTATCAGTACATACGGACAGTGTTGAGAGTATCAGGGAAGACAGCATACTTTTTAATCTTATTCAGTGTCGCTGCTTTGATTACCTGATTATTCTTGAACATTACACAGACGCCTATAAAATTTATAACTTAAAAGGAGAAGCAAGTGAAAATAGCAGGAATTTTAATGATAACGGCTTGCTCGGGCTTTTTGGGGATTTCTTTGAATAGTTATATGAAAAAGCAGATAGATTACTTTAATATGCTGATTGTAATTTGTAACAAAATTTGCATAATGCTTGAGCATTCAATGCCCGATACGGATGAAATAATCAGCTCTCTTAAAGCAGACCCAAGCCTTAAAGATTTTGATTTTACTCTTAATTCAATACAGATTGAGGATAAGGCTTTCAGTGAGAAAATAAAAAATTTTTTTGACTCAATCGGAAAATATGATTCACACTCCCAGATAAAGCTTGCTAAGGGGCTGAGCAGTGAATGCGGACTTCTAAAGGAAAAATATCAGCAGGAATACGATAAGCATTATCGCCTTAATATATCGTTTGGTATACTCTCAGGACTAATGCTTTCGCTAATAATCATTTAGGTGATATTTATGGATGTAGATTTTATATTCAAAATTGCGGCTATAGGTATTATTGTTGCAATTCTTAATACTGTGCTCATCAGAAGCGGACGAGAGGATCAGGCGATGCTTACTACGTTAGCCGGTGTAATCGTTGTGCTTATGCTGATTATTCCGCAAATAAGTGATTTATTCTCCACAATGAAGTCGTTGTTTCAATTATGATAAAAGTTTTAGGAATTGTAATTATTTCACTCATAGCAATCATAATCCTTAAAGAGCAGAGCAAGCATTTTGCGTTAATAGTAACAATATGCGTAATTATTCTTGTTTTTTCATTTTCGTTAGATAGTGTAAGCGCTGTTTTTGAAAAGCTGAGAAATATTGCGGAAGATTATGACTATATGGGCAGTTATCTTACGCTGCTAATGAAAATTCTCGGAATCACGCTTGCTGCACAGTTTACTGCGGATTTATGCAGGGATTCGGGAGAAAATGCACTCGCCAATCAAACTGAAATGTTTTCAAAAATAGCAATACTTGTTATGACTCTTCCGCTATTTGAAACAATGATGAATATTGTAACGGGACTACTAAAATGAAAAGATTTTTAATTGTTTTACTGTGCTTAGTCATAGTGCCATTCTCTGCATATGCAGATGAAGAATATGATAGTTACATAGAAAGCTTTGATTTATCAGCGTTTTCCGAGCTTCCTGATGAAGCTACCCATCTTTTGGAGGACCTTGGAATTGCTGATTTTGATTACGAAAGTATAAGTGATATTTCTCTCGGCTCAATCTTTGAACATATTTATAACGTTATTGTAAACAGAGCAAACGGTCCGCTTAAAAGCGGAATAATGATAATCTGCTTCGTAATATTATCTTCCTTTTTCAAGGCTTTTAGTAACGAGCTATATAGAAATGACTCGTCATTTTACTCAACGATTACTACACTTATTATAGCAATTTTTCTTGTTACAAGGCTGACCGATTGTATTAGTATATGCTGCAGTACGATAGAGCTTTGTGCAAATTTTGCCTTTGCATTCTTTCCTGTGTTCTGCGTGATAGTTGCAACAGGAGGAGGTGCATTAACCTCTATTTCGGTAAACACTATGCTTTTATCACTTGCACAAGGATTAAATGCAATAAGTCAGATTGTTTTTATTCCTGCTTCTAATTCATTTCTTGCAGTTAGCATCTGTTCGTCTTTGAGAAATGAATTAAATCTGAACGGTGTCGTTACCTTTTTCAAAAAGATAATTACAATGTCTATTTCAGTTTTGTCTGCTATGTTTGTTTCGGTCCTGACACTAAAGACTGCTGTTGCTTCAAGAACAGATGCACTCGGATTAAGATCAATAAGATTTGCAATTAACACTGTTGTGCCTGTCATCGGCAATTCAATCAGTGAAGGGCTTCTTTCAATACAAAGCTACTCAGGATTAATAAAAACAAGCGTTGGAGTTGTCGGAATTATTGCTGTTGCACTGATTTTTCTGCCTGCTCTGATCGAGGTGGTACTGTGGCGCGGTGCATTGTTCGTTGCAGGGCTTTGTGCCGGAGTGTTTGATGATGAAGCATCAAGCAAGGTTATTAACTGCTTTACCGATATGCTACTGATTATTAACGTCATTCTTATACTCAGCATGGTGACGACAATAATATCAATAGGAATACTGATTGCAGCAAAAACAGGGGTATAAAATTATGGATTACGTAAAAGATTGGAGTTTGAATGTCAGCGCCACGTTGGTAATTGCCGTTATCTTTTCACTACTGACTCCAAAAGGTAATATGGGTAAGTATCTCAAAATAATAATTGCATTATTTATCACACTATCGCTGTTACTTCCGATTACAGAATTTGATTTTGATGAAATAAACTTCAGCGGTGTCAGTGACCTTTTTGGTGAAGAAAGTACAAATGATGATACATATAAAAAGTTAATTACAGCACAAGTAGATAATGTTCTCAAAGAAAGCAACATAAATTCAGCCGATATAAGCTGTAAGCTGAAAATAAGCGAAGATAATGAAATTGAAATAAAAGAAATTACTGTTTCAATAACAGATGAATATAACGCAGATGAAGTAAAAAATATGATTTATGATAATCTGGGATTCGTAGCGCAGGTGAAGTATATTGGTCAGTAGTATAAAAGACAGAATCACTTCGTTTATTAAAAGTGATGATAAAAAAATTAAAATAATAACAATAATCGGTGCATTAGGTATCGCTTTGATCTTGCTCTCAGGATTTACAGGCGGAAATAAAAGTAATACTAATACCGCCGAAAAGGAGCAGTTAAGCTACGAAGCATATACTCAAGAGCTTGAAAATAAGCTCAGCAATATTATTTCGAGTATATCGGGTGTCGGTGAATGTGAAGTAATGATAACACTTGAAAATTCATATGAAAGTGTGTATGCAACAAATTCCGAATTCAAAAATAATGATGACTCGGTTAATCAAAAGGATGAGTATGTAATTTATGATGCAGACAGCGGTGAAACACCTGTTCTGATAAAAGAATATATGCCTAAGGTAATGGGGGTGTCAATTGTATGCAGCGGTGGCGAAAATATTGAGGTTAAGGAAAAAGTCATAGAAAGTGTTACGGCTTTATTCAACATACCTACTAACAGAGTATCTGTATCAAAAATAAAATCATAAAGGTGATAATATGAGAAAAAATAAAAGTGAATTCAGCAGAGAAAATAAAGAGCTTGAAGTTATATCAGAGGCAGAGCTTAAAAAAAGAAAATCAGCAAGAAAAACTAAAATTGCCATTTCCTTCTTTACGCTCCTTCTTGCTGTTGGTGTGCTCGGTAATTGGTATTGGGAAAACAGCGACATTTCTGCAAAGGTAAGTTCTATTTCTGCAGCTAAAGAAAAAATATTAGGCGAAGCAACATATGTGGATGCAACAACTGAGCCATATGTTGAAAATCAATATTTTTCTCAGGCAAGAGTTGAGAGGCAGAGTAAAAGAGATGAAGCTATTGAAAAGCTGCAAAGCATAGTTGATTCACAAAACGCCGATAATGAGTCAAAAAAAGAAGCCTCTAAAAAAATAGAAGTAATATCGGACGCAATATCTAAAGAAAATAAAATTGAAACCCTTGTAACTGCAAAGGGAGTTAATAACTGTATTGCAATTATTAATGATGATTCTACAAAGGTTGACATTATTGTTGACTGCGAGGAGCTGACCGATACAGTGATACTTCAGATTAAAGAAATTGCAGTAGCTCAGCTTAAATGCGATTATAGTGACATAACAATAATTCAGTCAAATTAGTCTTGTATATTTATTCATTATATGTTATAATGTCTAAAAACAAGGAGGCAAAAATATGGAGATTATCAAAAAAAGCTCTATGGGAGAGCTTGTTATTTCGGATGAAGTTATTTCTTCTATTTCCATAAATGCTGCTAAAGACATTGACGGTGTGTCAAGCTTTCACTCAGGTCCTGTTGACGTAGTCAGCACAATAAAGCAGGGCAACTTCAAAGTTATGAGCCCTGTAAGAATAATTACTGACGGTGAAGATTTCAGCATTAGTATTTACATTAATCTTAAGCCGAATGTTAATTTTCAGACGGTTGCTACAGCAGTTCAGGGCGCCGTTAAGGACGCTGTCCAGAATATGACAGGCAAACGAGTAAATAAGGTTAATGTTATTGTTGCAGGAATTGATTTTAAGGAGCCGAAAAGCTCTGCTGAACCTTGTGAAACTGAAGAGTAATTATAATATGCCGACAAATTAATTCTTTGTCGGCTTTTTTTAGGAGTATAAAATATGAAAAGAAGTGAAATGAGGGAGCAGACATTTTATCTAACCTTTGAAATGCTTTTTAACGGTGACGATATAGATGATCTTGTAGAGCTTTATAACGATAACGTCGAAGAGGTCTGCGATTATGCAAGAGAATCTTTTGCCGGAATCTGCCTTCATAAAAATGAATTTACAGATATAATAAATAAGCTTTCTAAATCGTGGAAGGTTAGCAGACTTCCAAAAGTAACAGTTGCAATCCTTTTCGTTGCTCTTTATGAGATTGAGTATGTCGATACCGTTCCCGACAACGTCGCAATCAACGAGGCAATTGAGCTTGCCAAAAAGTTTGCATCAAAAAGCGACGCCTCATACATAAACGGCATTCTCGGAGCATGTTACAGGAGCAAGTCATAATGTATCTTGGTTTTGACACAAGTAATTACACCACTTCGGTAGCCCTGTTCGACGGAAAAAAGGCAACTCAGGTTAAAAGGCTTCTTAATGTTAAGTCAGGTGAAAGGGGACTAAGGCAAAGTGATGCCGTATTTCAGCACACTGTTAATATTCCTGAGCTTCTTTCGGAGTTGCCGCAGAATGATATAAATATAAAAGCTGTCGGAGTCAGCACAAGACCAAGAAATGTTGACGGAAGCTATATGCCGTGCTTCCTTGTCGGAAAGGCTAATGCTTCTTCTGTAAGCCGATTTTCAAATGTTCCGCTTTATGAAACCTCACACCAGATAGGACACGTTCTTGCTGCTTTATATTCCTGCGATAAGCTTGATTTAATAAATGAGCGTTTTATCGCTTTTCACGTAAGCGGAGGAACTACAGAAGCACTCTTGGTTGAGCCTGACGATGAAGAAATTATTAAAGCGACTACGGTTGCCTGCAGTACCGATCTTAAAGCAGGACAGGCTATCGACAGAGCAGGGGTTATGATGGGTCTTAAATTTCCTTGCGGTAAGGAGCTTGACCGATTATCTCTTCTTTCAAATCAGGAGTATAAAATAAAGCCGTCAATGAATGGTCTTAATTGCTCGCTTTCAGGTGTTGAAAACAAAGCGAGGAAGATGTATGAAAATGGCGAGACTAAGGAAGATATTTCAAAATTCGTTCTAAGCTATATTTCTTTATCACTTATTGAAATGACTAAGAGAATAATAGATGAATACTCTGATATGCCACTTGTTTTTGCAGGTGGTGTAATGTCTAACACACTTATAAAAAAAGATATAAAATCAATATATAACGCATACTTTGCTTCTCCTGAATTTAGCTGTGACAACGCTGCAGGCACTGCAATTTACGCATACCTTAAGGATAGATAATTATGAATGCTGTAACTGTATCACAAGTGAATACTTACATCAAATCTATTCTTGATGGTGACAAAATACTTCCAAATATTTACGTTACAGGTGAAATCAGCAATTACGTTTATTACAGAAAAAGCGGACATATTTATCTAACGCTAAAAGATGATACCAGCCAGCTTAAAGCAGTTATGTTTTCAGCATATGCTTCACGGCTTAAGTTTTCGCTTCAAGACGGAATGAAGGTTATATGCCGTGGCAGAATATCCTGCTATGAAAGAGATGGTATTTATCAGCTTTATATTGAGGACGTTCAGCCTGATGGCATCGGAGCTCTTAATCTTGCTTATGAACAGCTTAAGGAAAAACTTCAAAAGGAAGGGCTTTTTGATAGTTTACACAAAAAGTCATTGCCTAAATTCCCTGATAAAATTGGAGTAGCGACCTCGAATGTAGGTGCTGCCGTAGAGGATATTAAGAATATCATTTCAAGAAGATATCCATTATGTGAGCTTGTCATTATACCTACCGTTGTTCAGGGCAGTAACGCTCCGTCAGATATTATAAATTCAATCAGTATTCTTGACTCTATTGACGATATTGACCTTATTATCGTCGCTCGCGGAGGTGGCTCGGCTGAGGATTTGTGGGCATTTAATGACGAAGGCGTAGCAAGAGCAGTATATAATTCAAAGAAACCGATTATTTCTGCTGTCGGTCACGAAACTGATTTTACTATCTGTGATTTTGTTGCTGATTTGAGAGCACCGACTCCGAGTGCCGCAGCAGAACTTGCAGTACCTGATATAAACGTATTGTTAAGGCAGATATTTAATGCAGAATCTTCACTTAATTTATCTTTGAACAGAAGACTTGAATATGATCTTATCAGGTTTGATAAGGTGCTTAACAGCGTATTGTTTGAACCTGATGCTTATATTAAAAATAAATTTGTCAGCTTAAATGCCTTAAGTAGTCAAATAACTCAACGTTTTACCGATAAACTTGATAAAAGAAAATCAGAACTCTCATCAATTACAAATAAAATTATCGATTTAAGTCCTCTTAATATTCTTAAACGAGGCTTTTGTACAGTCAAAGATGATAGCGATAATCCAATTAAGTCTGTTAATACGGTATCAGTTGGTGAGAATGTTACATTAACTTTTTGTGACGGAACTGCTAAATGTACCGTCAATGAGGTGAATTATGAATAACCTGACGTATGAAAAGGCTATTTCAAGACTTGAAGAAATAGTTGAAGAAATGGAAAAAAATGAGCTTTCACTTGAAGAAAGCATTAAGCTATATGAAGAAGGCACAAGGCTAACTGCTTATTGCAGTGATTTGCTTAATAAGGCTCAGCTTAAAATCACTGAACTTACAAAGGAATAATTATGGACAAGACTACTTTCGAAAACACATTAAATAATGACATAAAGCTGATTGAAAGAAATATTCTTTCTTTTCTTCCTGATGCTCTCGACGGACAAGAGAGCGTCGTAAATGCCATTGAGTATAGCATTTCAAATGGTGGTAAGAGAATCAGACCCGTGCTTGCACTGGAATTTGCAAAATCCTGTGGCGGTGACAGACATGCTTGTATTCCGCTTGCGTGTGCAGTTGAATTTATACACACTTACAGTCTTATTCATGACGATTTACCATGTATGGATAATGATGATATGAGAAGAGGAAAACCAAGCTGTCATAAGCAATTTGATGAAGCTACTGCACTTTTAGCAGGCGATGCACTTCTTACACACGCATTCAGTATCATTTCTGAATGTGACATCGATAATGATAAAAAAGTGCTCGCAATAAGCCTTCTTGCCCAAAACAGCGGTGTTAACGGAATGATTGGCGGTCAGGTTATTGATATACTTTTTGAAAACGGAAATCCTACTGTCAAAAACCTGCTGAAAATGTATAACCTCAAAACAGGAGCTCTTATATCAGCCGCCTGTATAATGGGTTGTATATGCGCAGGCGCTGATGACGAAAAGATTGCAGCAGCATCTAAATATGCACTCGCCTTGGGAACTGCATTTCAAATTCAGGATGATATTCTTGATATTGTTGGAGATGAAGCTAAGCTCGGAAAGCCTGTCGGATCGGACGCTTATAATAATAAAACAACTTACGCTACTCTCGTAGGTATTGAAAAAGCAAAAAA
This sequence comes from Eubacterium sp., assembly GCA_022511225.1. GTDB lineage: Bacteria > Bacillota > Clostridia > Oscillospirales > Acutalibacteraceae > Eubacterium_R. Next base: position 27,833 of record JAFLRZ010000013.1, on the reverse strand, counting down.
CGATGTTGCAAAGCTTACTGAAATGGCAATAAGTGCACTTGAGCCCTTTGATGACAGCGAATTTCTCAAAGAGCTTGCACTGAGTCTTGTTAACAGAGAAAATTAAGAGAGAAAAATATGTCTATACTTGATAATGTTAATTCTCCTAAGGATATCAAAAAGCTTAGCATTAACGAACTTGAACAGCTCTGCAGTGAAATCAGAGAATTTATGGTTTCATCAGTTTCATCTACAGGCGGTCATCTTGCATCAAACCTCGGTGTTGTTGAGCTTACGGTTGCACTGCACAAGGTTTTTAACAGTCCTGCAGATCAGATTGTATTTGATGTTGGTCATCAGTGCTATACTCATAAAATCCTTACAGGAAGAAAAGATAAATTTAATACACTGCGTCAAAAAGACGGCATTAGCGGATTTACAAGACCTCCGGAGAGCGAGCACGATATTTTTTCATCAGGTCACAGCTCAACGTCTATATCAGAATGTATAGGTCTTGCCAAAGCAAAACAGCTTAAAGGTGACAAAGGCAAAGTAATCGCTGTAATCGGTGACGGTGCATTAACAGGCGGTCTTGCTTATGAAGCGCTTAATAACTCCGGTAATGATAACAGCAATCTTATAGTAATACTTAATGACAACAATATGTCTATAAGTGCTAACGTAGGCTCTATGGCTAAAAATCTTACGACTATAAGAACATCACCGAAATACGTAACATTTAAGTCAAAAATTCAGAGAGGTCTTGCAAAATTACCAAAGATTGGCAGTCATCTCAACCGTATGTTCACGCTGATAAATACTAAGATTCGTAAGCGTGTGTATAATTCAACTTTTTTTGAAGATCTCGGTTTCAGATATTACGGACCGATTGACGGCCACGATATTGATGCACTGATTGATGTTCTGAACGCTGCTAAAGCACATAATCACTCAGTTCTTATTCATATCAACACTGTAAAGGGTAAGGGCTACGAGCCAGCTGAAAAAAATCCTACACTTTTTCACGGAATCGGTAAATTTGATGCTATCAGTGGAAAAACACTTGTGTCGGCAAATAACTTTTCATCAGCATTCGGCAAAACTATGTGCAGGTTTGCAAAGAAGGACAGCCGTATTTGCTGTGTTACTGCAGCAATGGCTGAGGGCACCGGATTAGTTGAATTTTCTAACCTGTATCCTAAAAGGCTTTTTGACGTAGGAATTGCTGAACAGCACGCTCTTACTTTTTGCAGCGGTTTGGCAAAGAATGGAATGGTGCCCGTATTTGCAGTCTATTCTACTTTTTTACAACGCTCATATGACCAGCTTATTCACGATATTGCTATGCAGAATATTAAGGTGATTCTTGCAATTGACCGTGCAGGTTTTGTCGGTGAGGACGGTGAAAGTCATCAGGGTGTTTTTGATACATCATACGTTAATTCCGTTGTAGGCTTCACGATGTACGCGCCGTCTTATTATGATGAGCTTGAAGCGATGTTTTATGACGGTATATATAAAACTGAGGGTGCAGTTGCTATCCGTTATCCAAGGGGCACCGAATCGTACAAGCCTGACGGATATAACTACGAACACAAAAATTATGACACCCTTGGCGATGAAGATTCCTCTGTCTGCGTTGTGACATATGGCAGGGAATTTTCAAATTGTGCACAGGCACTTGACGTACTTAAAAATACAAAGCTTATTAAACTGAACAAAATAAAACCTATTGATAAAGATGCAGTTAAATCTGCTATGAAATGCGACACAATAATTTTTGCAGAAGAGGCTGTCAAATCAGGCGGAATAGGTCAAAGCTTTGCTGAAGAGCTTGCAATTACAGGCTATAAAGGTAAATTCATTCATATTTGCGTTGATGATGAGTTTGTAAAGCAGGCTTCTGTTTCGGAGCAATTAAGAACTTACAGGCTTGATACTCAGTCTATGATTGAAGAGGTTGAAAATGCCAAAGGTAAATAAAACAAGACTTGATGTTGCTCTTTGCGAAAAAGGTCTTGCGCCAAGCAGGGAAAAGGCAAAGGCAATTATTATGGCAGGTATCGTCTTTGTTAACAATCAGAAGTCTGACAAGGCTGGCAGAGAAGTTAAAGATGACGATGTAATTGAGGTAAGAGGAAGCACCTTGAAATACGTCAGCCGTGGCGGACTTAAGCTTGAAAAGGCAATGAAATGCTTTCCGATTACGCTTAATAATAAAATATGTATGGATGTCGGTGCTTCAACCGGTGGATTTACTGATTGTATGCTTATGAACGGGGCATCAAAAGTTTATGCAATAGATGTCGGCTACGGGCAGCTTGCGTGGAAGCTTCGCACTGACGAGCGAGTAGTAAACCTTGAGCGTACAAATTTCAGATACGTTAGCAGTGAACAGGTTACAGAGCCGATTGACTTCGCTTCTGTTGATGTGTCGTTTATTTCATTGAAACATATTTTGCCGAACTTATATAATTTACTTTCTGATGACGGACAGGCAGTATGTCTGATCAAGCCTCAGTTTGAGGCAGGTAAGGAAAAGGTTGGCAAAAAAGGTGTTGTAAGAGAGCTTTCTACGCATATAGAGGTTTGTGAAAACGTAATCAATCTTGCCATTGAAAACGGATTTTCAGTAATGGGACTTGAGTTTTCTCCCGTAAAAGGTCCGGAAGGTAACATCGAATATCTTGTTTATTTGATTAAATCAACAACTCCAATTGTTGATGAAGCTGTAGATGCAAGGAATTTAGTCAATCAATCACATGAGGAATTATTATGATTATTTCAATATTTCCAAATTTGAATAATAAGGGTGTAAAGGAGCTTACTAAAGAAGTAATTTTTTCACTATCTTCATTAGGTACTACTGTTTACATCAGTGAAAAATATGCTGAAGTTTTTACAGATAGTAACGCTATTCCAGAAGCAGATGACAGCATTATCGCTATGTGTGATATTGCTATTGCTATAGGCGGTGACGGAACTACGCTGAATGTAGCAAAAAGTGCTGCTATGTGCCCTAAATCTGTACCGGTTTTGGGTATTAACGCCGGTAGGCTTGGGTTTATGAGCGGTCTTGAAAAGAATGAGCTTAATCTTCTTGAAAAGCTTGTAGTCGGTGATTATCAGATAGACACAAGAAGTATGCTTAAGGCTGAGGTAATAGATAAAGATAAAGTTGTATTTACAAGCGATTGCCTTAATGATGCAGTTATTTCAAGAGGAAATTTTGCAAGACTTATTGATATAAACATTCAATGTGACAACCGAGAGGTTATGAACTTAAGGGCAGACGGAGTAATTATATCCACTCCTACAGGCTCAACTGCTTATTCTATGGCGGCGGGAGGACCTGTAGTAAGTCCTGAGGCTGAGTGTATTTTAGCTACACCGATATGTCCGCATTCACTTATGGACAGAAGCATAATTTTTTCCGATGACAAAGAACTAATAGTCGAAATCAGCAGTGATCTTAACAATAAATCTGTTCTGACTGTTGACGGTCAGGAGGGCTTTGATCTTGAAGAGGGATATAAAGTCAGAGTGTCTGCTTCTCCCATTAAAGCTAAACTGATTAAGCTTAAACCTGATAATTTTTACGAAATACTCAACCGAAAACTCATTGAGAGGAGAGCATAATGAAAAAGAGAAGACACGCAAGAATACTTGAGCTTATTAACTCAAATGATATTGAAACACAGGAGGAGCTTCAGAATTTTCTTTACAAGAACGGATTTGAAGTAACTCAGGCAACGATTTCACGAGATATTAAGGAGCTTCGCCTTGTTAAAGAGCTTTCCGACAATGGAAGATATATTTATTCAACAGGCAAGAAATCGGCATCAGACGTTATTAAAAGAAGAGGCGGAATATTTGCCGATTCTATTGTACGTGTTGATTTTGCTCTTAATACTGTTTGCATTAAATGCTTTCCCGGTATGGCAGTTGCAGTATGTACAGCGATAGACTCTATGGACTGGACGGGTGTAGTAGGTACAATTTCCGGCGATGATACAATATTTGTACTTTGTAAGACTGAGGAATTTGCAAAGATTTTCACGATGAATATGGAGAAGATATTAAATGTTAAGAACACTTGATATTGAAAATATTGCTGTAATTGAAAAGACTACTGTTGATTTTTCAGACGGGCTCAATGTTCTTACAGGTGAAACCGGTGCAGGTAAATCAATTGTCGTTGACTCGATAAACGCAATTCTCGGTGAGCGTACTTCAAAAGAGCTTGTACGTAACGGTGCTGACAATGCATTTGTAAGTGCATATTTTGAAGATATAGCAAAACCCGTTATAGACAAGCTTCGTGAGCTTAACTTTGATAATGAAGATGATAATTCTCTGCTTCTTACAAGAAAAATCAGCTCAAACGGCAAGTCAATTTGCAAAGTTAATGGAAAAAGTGCAACTGTTTCTCTGCTTAAAGAAATCGGCTCGCTTCTTGTCAATATTCACGGTCAGCACGATAGTCAAGAGCTTCTTAATCCTGATTATCATTTCAAATTTATTGATATGCTTATCTCAGAAGATAGCATCATTGATGATTACAAGGCTTCCTTCAAAGAGCTTATAACTGTTAGAAGAAAGCTTAAGGCATTGACTACTGACGAGGATGATAAGGCACGAAAATTTGAACTTCTTGACTTTCAGATAAATGAGCTTGAGCAGGCTGACATAAGGGTAGGCGAGCGTGAGGAGCTGCTTAAGAGAAGAAATCTTATTCAAAAAAGTGAATCGCTTATAACTGCACTGAACTGTGCATTATCGGCAATTATCGGTGATGATGAAAATATGGGAGCAGCTTCTCTTATAAAGAGTGCATATAACGACACTTCATCATTTGACGAGATTAAGAACATAAGCGACTCATTGCTTGCAGCCGGAGACAGTATTGAAGAAAGCAGAAGCTTAATTGAGGATATACTTTCTCAAATTGATTTCGACCCGAATGAGCTTGAGAAAATAGAAGAGCGACTTGATTTGCTATATAGCTTTTCAGGAAAATACGGTGCTGACGAAGAGCAGATGCTCGCATATCTTGAAGAGGCTAAGTCCAAGAGGAATTCGATTATTGTTAATGACGAGGAGCTTGAAAGACTAAATAACGATTACGACCTGCTTCTTGAAAAGACAGTTGCTCTTGCAGACAAGCTTTCAGAGATAAGAAAACAAACAGCTGAGCAATTTGAAATTAACGTAAAGAAAGAGCTTGAATTTCTCGATATGCCGAAGCTGCAATTTTCTGTTCAATTCAGTAAGGGAAAGCTCACTTCAAACGGATACGATGTTATCGAATTTCTCATTTCAACTAACCCCGGTGAGCCGCCTAAACCGCTCTCAAAAATTGCGTCAGGCGGTGAGCTTTCAAGAATAATGCTTGCAATTAAGAATCTTTTGGCTTACAATGATACAATCGACACATTAATATTTGATGAAATTGATACGGGAGTCAGCGGCAGAGCAAGTCAAAAAATTGGCCTTAAGCTTAAGTCTGTATCAAAAAGCACTCAGGTAATATGCGTCACTCATTCTGCACAGATTGCTTCAAATGCAGATTCACATTTTCTTATCAAAAAGGACTACGCTGATAACAAAACTTATACAAAGGTTACTCAGCTTGATTTTGATGGAAGAAAATATGAGCTTGCAAGAATTATGGGCGGTTTGGAAATTACAGATACACTTCTTAAAAGCGCAGAAGAGCTCTTAAGAAATTAGATACAATTTAGGAGGATATAAACTATGGGAGTATACGAGGAGCTACAGGAAAGAGGTCTCATAGCTCAGGTAACAGATGAAAATGAAATTAGGGATTTAGTCAACTCAGGTAAGGCTGTGTTCTATATCGGCTTTGACCCTACGGCAGACAGCCTGCACGTTGGTCACTTTATGGCGCTCTGCCTTATGAAAAGGCTTCAAATGGCAGGAAACAAGCCAATCGCACTTATCGGCGGTGGTACCGGTATGATAGGTGATCCAAGCGGAAAAACCGATATGCGCAAAATGATGACTGTTGAAACAATACAGCACAACTGCGATTGCTTCAAAAAGCAGATGTCAAAATTTATTGACTTTAGTGACGATAAGGCACTTATGGTTAATAATGCCGACTGGCTTCTTGACCTTAATTATATTGAGGTGCTTCGTGAGGTTGGTGCTTGCTTCAGCGTAAACAGAATGCTCAGCTTTGAGTGCTATAAGCAGAGAATGGAGAGGGGACTTTCCTTCCTTGAGTTTAACTATATGATTATGCAGAGCTATGACTTCTATACTCTTTACAAGAAGTATGGATGTAATCTTCAGTTCGGCGGTGACGATCAGTGGTCAAATATGATTGGCGGTATGGAGCTTATCAGAAGAAAGCTTTCAGGCAATGCCAACGCTATGACTATTACTCTTCTTACAAACTCAGAGGGTAAGAAGATGGGCAAAACCGAAAAGGGTGCAGTATGGCTTGATGCAGAAAAAACATCGCCATATGAATTCTATCAGTACTGGAGAAACGTAGGCGACGATGACGTTATCAAATGTATGAAGCTTCTTACGTTTATCCCTATGGAGCAGATTAGAGAATATGAAAAGCTTGAAGGTGCCGAGCTTAATCAGGTCAAGGAAGTACTTGCCTTTGAGCTTACAAAGATGATTCACGGCGAGGAAGAGGCAACGAACGCACAGTCTGCCGCAAAAGCACTTTTTGCAGGCGGTGCTGATAATTCAAATATGCCTACTACAACTATTACTGATGATGATTTTACTGATGGCAAAATCCTTGTTCTCGATATGATGCTTAAAGCAGGTATGATTAAGTCAAAGGGCGAGGGCAGACGACTTATTGATCAGGGCGGAGTCAGTGTCAATGATGAAAAGGTAACTGATGCTTATGCTTCGCTTTCTTCTGATAGCTTTTCAGACGACGTCATTATCAAAAAGGGCAAAAAAATGTTCCATAAATTCATAGTTGGATAATATTATTGAAAGACGGATTAGCAATAATTCGTCTTTTATTTTTAAAATTCGTAAAAATTTGCAGACAGACGAAGATTTTTTTCGTCTGTATAATTGAGAGCTCTCAATCAAAAGGAAAGGAATTAAGTATTATGTCACTATTCGGTATCAGAAAAAAGAGGTTAATTAATGCAGCAACTGTAGATTTGCGCAATTATTCCCCCGAGGCGCTAAATAATCTGGGGGTAATAAATGCGGCATTAGTTTTGCTGCCTGAAAATCCTACAAACGAGTTTATGGAAGCGTATAGCAATATCGGTGTTAAGAATATAGCTGCAGAAATATCAGTTGATTCAAATAAGAAAATATATAACATCAGTGGTATGACTGAACTTAACGAAAACAATATCGATTATGATGCTATCTATACTGTCAGTGGTGTTTCGCTCATAAAAAATCTCAATAATGATAGACCAGTTAATGTGATGGCAAGCGGAATACTTGTTTATGATAAATTTACAAATATAAATTTCATTAACAAAAGCGGTATTTCTGTTGAGCTTGACTTTGAGTACACTAAGTCTAAAAATTTTCAAAAGGATGCATATTTAGATAAACACTTTATTGAGCTGATTGACGATACTGTAATTGTTGGAGGTAAGGATATTTACTTTGATAATGATATTACTGAAGAGGTGCTTTTTTCTAAAAATATTTATTTTGTTGCAGGCAAAAACATTATTTGCAATAAGCAGATAAAAAGTGCTGTTCAAATAAAATCAACTGTAGGTTCAAAATATGTATTCAACGAATAGTGATAATGCAGTTGTTATTTTTAATGAAATTTATGAAAAGTATTATAATAAAATACTCAGATATTTCAGTAAAGATTTTGGTACTGAGGATTCAGAGGATTTGACACAACAGACATTTATGCAGCTTTGGGCATGGATTCCAAGCAGCTATGCTATAAAAAATCCTAAAGCATTGATTTATCGTATTGCCAAGAATGTTAAACTTGACAGGTTTCGTAAAAATGCTCAGACACTTGAAGAACTATTGCCCGAAGAATTTGATGTTCGTGATAATGAAAATTATTATGAAGTTATTGAGTGCAAAATGCTTGTTGACAAGTTGTCCCCAAAAGAGCAGAATTTACTGCTGTTATCACTGCAGGGATATAACAGTAATGAAATAAGTAAGTCTTTAGGAATAACTCCCTCGGCGACACGTACACGACTGCAAAAAATACGAAAAAAGCTAAATGAATTATACAATAACGATGATTGATATAGTGATAAGATTTTTTATTCTATTCATAGTTATAGTTTGTATAATTGTTTCATTATCGCAAAAGGATAGCTGAATATGAGAAAAATATTTGATGCAATCTTATCGGCATACTGCAAGGCTGGAGATTATGTCTTTTTGCCTGCTAAATTATTTGTTGAGTTTATGGATAAGCTTACAAATAAAAAATGAACCCGAAAAACTTTACAGATTATTTGCTGATTTTTCAAACCTTTTTTATTTAGCTGTGTCTATACTAACGAAAGATCTTTCGCGAGGGGAATATTAAATGAATAAGTATCAGGCAGACAAAGTAATCACAGAGCACTTGAAATTAATTTACGGCTACGCTGTAAAGCACTGCAAAAATCTTCAGGATGCTGAGGATTTATCGCAGGAAATTGCAGTAAAGGTGTATAAGTTTCTTCTTAGGAATAACGATATTGACAATATTGATAATCTTATTTGGAGAATTGCCCACAATGCTCTTTGTAATTACTATCGTGACAATAAAAATTACTTTTTAAATTCACCGATTGACGCGATTGTCAATACTCTTGCAGACGATAAAACAGACTTAGAGTCTGATTTCATTATGCACGAAACCTTTGAAAAAATGCGTAGTGAAATTGCTTATTTATCCAAGCTGCAGAGGCACATTGTAATTGCTTATTATTATGAAAATAAAATGCAGGCAGATATTGCAAGTGAACTTAATATTCCCCTCGGCACTGTAAAATGGCATTTGTTTGAAGCAAAAAAAGAATTAAAAAAGGGGATGGAAAAGATGAGAAACAGCAGTGAGCTTAAATTTAATCCAATCAAATTTTTAAGTTACGGTTTTTCAGGGAGCATAAGCAATTTTAGCTATACACATTTTAAGTCTGCTTTATCTCAAAACATTGTTTATTCAGTATGGAAAGAAGAGAAAAGCATTAACGAAATTGCAGATGATTTAGGCGTATCACCTGTATATGTTGAAAGTGAAGTTGAGGTTCTACTTGATTGTGGCTTTATTGTTAAAAACAACAACAAGTTTCTTTGCAATGTTTTGCTTGAAGAGCCGACAAATGAATTTATTAAAATGACTGATGAAATGTACAAAAAAGCTTCTGAGAATTTTTCTAAAGAGCTTTTTGACAATTTGTACAATTCAGATATTTGGAAGAAAATTTACGGTGGTCATTTTGATAATGATGAAAAAGATAAGAATTTCATAATGTGGGCATTGCTCCCTTACATAATATCTTTTAGTGGTGAAAATCTTGTTGATAAGTCTATTTCTTTTGACGAGGTTGCAACATACAGACCTGACGGAAGCTATAACATCTGTACTGCAACGGTTATGAATTCACAAGTCGATATAAATGAATATGATAAGAACTGTAAAGAATTTTTCGGTCCTTGGATGAATAGTAATGACAGACTGACAATCTGCCGTACTGATACGCTTTGGTCAGGTAAAAGAATTGATACTAACAATGTTTCTATAGTTGATAAGCATTTGCGTTTACTAAAAAATTACTTAAATGATGTCTTATTAACTGACGAGGAATATGCATACTTATCAGAGCAGGGTTATCTTACTTGCTTAGGCAGTGTAAATGATTTGTTCAAAGCATCATTCCAATGTGTTTATATTAATGAAGATACAAAAAATGAATTGCTTGCAATAGGTGACAAGCTGAAAGAAAAATATTGGAATTATTTTAATAAGCTAAAAAAGCCATGTATAAATAAAATCTTAGCAGAAACACCAAAACACTTGCAAAAGATGCAAAAGTATTTTCTTCGATATCATTTTTATTCTGATTCAGCCTTTACAGTTCACTGTCTTAATGAATTAGTTGAAAGTGGTAAATTAATACCGCCAAAAGAAAATCAGAAGAAAGCACTTCATACAATTATTATAGGTAAATAGCATTTAATGCTCACGGAACATTTTTGGACTGTGGGCATTATTTTATTATAATTTTGTTGAAGAATACTAATAATGATGTTATAATATTAACAACTTTGCACGGATGTGAGTTTATGAAAAATATTGAAAAGATAATTGAAGTTTTAAGAGCTCAGCTTCGCTATCACAGCGACAGATATTATAACGATGATGCGCCTGAAATAGAGGACTACGAGTACGATATGATGATGCGCGAGCTTAAAAAGCTTGAAGAGGAGTATCCTCAATTTGATGCTCCCGATTCTCCAACTAAAAAGGTCGGCGGCAAGGCTGATAATTCCTTTGACAGCGTCGTTCATACTGTTCGTATGGAGAGCCTGCAGGATGCATTCAGTAAGGACGAAATACGAGATTTTGAAAATCGCGTAACAGAGATAGTTAAAGCTCCAAATTTTGTTGTTGAGCCTAAAATTGACGGACTTTCTGTAAGCCTTGAATACAGAAACGGAGTTTTTGTTAGGGGTTCAACTCGTGGCGATGGTAACATCGGAGAAGATGTAAGCGGTAATCTGAGGGTTATACACAACATTCCTTTGAAGCTTAATGAGCCTATACCTTTCATTGAAGTGAGAGGCGAGGTGTATATGCCTAAAAAGAGCTTCGGGAAAATTGTTGACAGACAGCAGATTAACGGCGAAAAGCCTTTTAAAAATCCCCGCAATGCTGCTGCAGGCTCACTCAGGCAAAAGGACAGCAGTGTAACTGCTACAAGAGGACTTGATATATTTATATTCAACATTCAGCAGATTGAGGGTAAGGAGCTAACATCACATAAGGAATCTCTTGATTATCTTAAAACTCTCGGCTTTAATACCGTACCGTTTTATAAAAAAGTCAGCAATATTGAAGATGCTCTTACAGAGATTGACAGAATCGGTGAGGAACGAGGAAATCTTGAGTTTGATATTGACGGAGCAGTTGTTAAGGTTGACGATTTTTCACAAAGAGAATTATTAGGCTCAACATCAAAATTTCCTAAATGGGCAGTAGCCTTCAAATATCCGCCTGAGGAAAAGCAGACTAAGCTTATTGATATTGAAATTGCTGTTGGCAGAACAGGCGTGCTTACTCCGACTGCTATTCTTGAAAGTGTACATCTTGCAGGTACTACTGTCAGCAGAGCAACACTTCATAATCAGGATTTTATTAGAGAAAAGGGTATTCAGATAGGGGATATTGTAACTGTACGCAAGGCAGGCGATATAATTCCTGAAATACTTTGTGTAAACGAGCATAATAGTGATAGTGTATACGAATTTCCAACGCATTGTCCATCCTGCAATGAGTTAGTTGTTAAAGAAAATGACGAGGCGGCAATAAGATGTATTAATCCCGAATGTCCCGCTCAGCTTCTTAGAAATCTTATTCATTACTGCTCACGAGATGCAATGGATATTGAAGGTCTTGGACCTGCAATAATAGAAACCTTTGTTGATAACGGTTTTATCAGTAACATTGCAGATATTTATAATCTCGATTACGACAAGATTGCATCACTCGACGGCTTTAAGGAAACAAGCGCGAATAATATAAAAACATCAGTAGAAAAATCAAAGTCAAATGATTTGGGCAAGCTTATATTCGCTCTCGGTATCCGCCATATCGGTGCAAAGGCAGGAAAACAGCTTTCAGACCATTTCAGAACGATGGCTAATATAATAAATGCGTCTGTTGAAGATATTTTGAAGATTGAAGGTTTCGGACAGATTATGGCTGAAAGTGTGGTTGAATATTTTTCAAAGGAATCTGCAAAAGAGCTTATTGATAAAATTCGCAATTATGGAGTTAATCTCTGCAGTACAACCGAGATTAATGATGACAGATTTGCAGGAATGACCTTTGTATTGACAGGAACACTGCCGACACTTAAGAGAAACGAAGCTTCAAAAATCATTGAATCCTTCGGAGGAAAAACATCCTCCTCTGTATCAAAGAAAACGACCTTTGTTTTAGCAGGTGAGGAAGCAGGTTCAAAGCTTGATAAAGCAAATTCTCTCGGCATAACAATAATTTCAGAAGAAGAATTTATGGGTATGATAAAATGACAAAATTCAGAAAAAAGCAAAAGGCTTTATATAGTATAATGAAGTTTTTTATCATTTTCGGAGCAGTATTTCTATTTGTTTATATAGGTGTAAAGCCGTATGTTGCTGATTTTAACACTACGCTTGCTACTGTTTTTGCATATTTTTGCGATGCTCTTGTAATTATCGTAATGATTCTTGTCTTTATGTATTATTCTAAATACGGAAAGATAGATTCATTCCTGACATCAGTTGAAAATGAGATTAATGATTATGGCTACTATATATCTTCAAGATTAGAAAGCACTGCTGAAGAATACATTGACATTGTAAAAAATGATATTAAAAATTCAGGATACTCAATAAATACTGATTATTCATTGGGCGATTTTGACGTGGATTTCAAAGCCGTTAAGCGAAAAGAATTCTTTTATATGGTTTCGATTGGTGACCTTGATAAAAATGATGTCGTAGCATATATAGATTCGGTTATAAACGACATTGTTGTAAACAATCTCAAAAGAAAAGGAAATGCAGTAATCTGCTTTGTTACAGACAAGGCTCAGGAAAGTGCAATAGAACTTTCTAAGATGATTACACCTGTAGGCAAAAAAGGTCAGCTTAAGGTTGGCGTAGCTATCGTAGAGCCGACAACAAAGAATACTTATTTTCTCGGAAATGTTCAGTCAAAATGCTCTAAAATGATTGCAAATTTTGTAATGAACTGCGATTTGCCGATAAAGGAAACGTATATACATAAGGACAAGCTTCCGTATCAGCATAAGCTTGCTGAAAAAATGGAAGGCTTTAGTCTTACTGATTATAATTCAGGAAAGTTTTATATTCATTAAAGGGAGTCATTATGAACGATAAAGCAAAAAAATATTTTGATAATCTAAAGGGCAAAAACGTTGCATTCGTGGGAATGGGTGTTGCGAACGTGCCTTGCGCAAAATTTCTTGCTCAGCTTGGTGTAAACGTCTATGCATGCGACAAAAGAGATAGAGAATATATCGGCACAGAAATTTGCGAAGAACTTGAAAAGCTCGGCGTAAAATTTTCTCTTGGTGAAAAATATCTTGACATATTGCCCGAAATGGATTTGGTTTTCCGCTCACATGGCATTTTACCTTTTCAAAATTCTTGGATTGGAGAATGTATCGGCAGAGGACAGACCGTTACTACAGAAATGGAGGTATTCTTCAAGCTATGCCCTGCGAAGATATTTGCAATTACGGGCTCTAACGGTAAAACAACTACGACAACTCTTATTTCTAAAATGCTGTCAGAACAGGGCTACAATGTTTATCTCGGCGGCAATATCGGCAAGGCGCTTATGCCTGAGCTTGCAACAATAAATCAAAATGATATTGCTGTTGTAGAGCTTTCTTCGTTCCAGCTTCTTACAATGGGTAATCTTGTAAATTCTCCTGACGTTGCAGTTGTAACGAATATTGAATGTACGCATCAGGATCATCACATAAGTCTTGATGAATACGTTGATGCAAAGAGAAATATTCTTATCTATCAGAATGAAAACTGCAAAACAGTCCTTAATGCAGACTGTGACTACAGTATTGGCAACAGAGTGTATCATGATATGCGCTACGACGTGCGAGGAGAGCTTTCTCAGTTTTCAATTAAACATTCTGTAGATAAGGGCGCTTATATGAAAGAAAACGAGGACATTGTTTATACCGACGGATGTACTGAAACATACATTATGTCTAAGGATGATATTATTATCCCTGGTAGCCATAATATAGAAAATTACTGTACTGCAATTTGCGCTGTGTGGGGAATGGTTGATATAGAGAACATTCTGAATGTAGCTAAAACCTTTGGCGGCGTTGAGCACAGAATTGAATTTGTAAGAGAATTTAACGGCGTCAGATATTATAATGATTCTATTGCAACCTCACCGTCAAGAGTTATAAGCGGTCTTAAAGCGTTTGGCAGAAAGATTAACGTAATTATGGGAGGCTCCGATAAAGGCAACGATATGAGTGAAATGGTGCCGTATATTCTTAAGTACGTTAAAACACTTATATTAAACGGCGCAACAGCACAAAAAATATACGATGCCGTTACTGCTTCACCTGATTACAAATCATCAGGTATTGAATTAATTTGCGTTGATAATCTTGAACAGGCTGTTGATATGGCAAAAGATGTTTCAACAAACGGAGATGTTGTATCTCTCTGTCCTGCCTGCCCTGCGTTTGATCAGTTTAAGACCTTTGAATACAGGGGCAGAAAATTCAAAGAATTAGTTAACGGATTTGGTGAATGATGGATAATATTATCGAATTATTAGAGGAGCTAACATCTGCATACGGTGTTTCGGGTACTGAGGGTGAGATTTGCTCCTTATTAGCAAATAAGCTTTCTGAATACGGAGATGTTCGGATTGATTCAATGAATAACGTAATATGTACGTTCGGTGAGGGCTATCATTTTCTTTTAGATGCGCATCTTGATGAAATAGGATTTGTTGTTACTGATATTACTGACGACGGTTTTGTTAAATTTTCTAATATCGGAGGTATTGATACGAGAATACTTCCGGCTTTCGAGGTCACTATTCTCGGTAAGGAAATAATAGGCGGTATAATCAGTACTAAGCCGCCTCATCTTCAATCTGCAGATGAAGAGAAAAAAGCACCGAAAATTTTTGATTTATCAATTGATACAGGTTTTACAAAAGTAGAGATTATTGATAAAATTTCGCTTGGTGACAGAGTTGTGTTCAGAAGAAATTTTACAAAGCTTCTGAATTCTCAAATTTCTGCTTCTTGCCTTGATGACAGATGTGGCGTTGCATCAATACTGATGAGCCTTGACAGATTAAAAAAACTTCCTTGCAAAGTTACTGTGTTGTTCTCAAGTCAGGAAGAGGTAGGAACTCGCGGTGCTAAAACAGGCGCATATGCAAATGACGTTGATGAAGCAATTTCAGTTGACGTTTCCTTCGCCTATATAAATGGCTGCGACAAGAACGAATGTGGTGAAATCGGAAAGGGTGCAATGATAGGATTTTCGCCTATACTTAACAAAGAAATTTCTAAAAAGCTTGTTGATACTGCAAAGAAGCACGATATACTATACCAGCAGGAAATTATGTCCGGTAGAACCGGAACAAATGCCGACGTAATTTCAATTAGTGAGAGTGGTATAAAAACTGCACTTATTTCCATTCCTGAAAAATATATGCATCAGTGTGTTGAGGTTGTTGATACAAACGATATTAAGGCAGTATCAGACCTTATATGCGCATATATCAGTGAAAGGGTAGGTGAGCTAAATGCTTAAAGAATTATGCTTACTCAACGGCACCTCAGGCGATGAGAGCAAAGTCAGAGATTATATTATTAATCAGATTAATGGATATTGTGAGTATACAGTTGATAACTTAGGCTCAATAATAGCACTTAAAAAGGGAGCTAAAACTCCTTCAAAAAAGGTTATGCTTTGTGCTCATATGGATGAGGTCGGCTTTATAATTACCTCAATTACTGATGACGGTTATCTTAAATTTTCTCCCGTTGGCGGTATCGATTCAAAGGTATGTCTTGACAGAGTTATTGAAATTAACGGCGTAAAGGGAGTTATCGGAGTAAAGCCTGTGCATCAGCTTACTGAATCCGAGAAAGATTCAACTCCTGAATTTTCAAAGCTTTATATTGACATTGGTGCTGAAAACAGAGAACAGGCTGAAGCTCTTGTAGATTTAGGAGATTATGCATACTTTTCATCTGAGTATTATGAATTTGGTAACGGCTTTATAAAGTCAAAAGCTCTTGATGACAGAATAGGCTGTATGCTTTTAATTGAGCTTATTAAATCTGACCTTGAGTATGATACTTATTTTTGTTTCAATGTTCAGGAAGAGGTTGGACTTCGTGGTGCATCCTGCACCTCTTATTCTGTTGGTGCTGATATTTCTATTGTTCTTGAAGCCACTACAGCCGGCGATTTGTGTGGTGTCAGCGGGGGAGAAAGAGTATGTGCTCTTGGTGACGGCCCCGTAGTTTCGTTTATGGATAGAAGAACAATATACGATAAAGAGCTATATAGCCTTGCTTTTGACATAGCGAAAGCAAACGGTGTAAAAATTCAGACAAAAACGGCTATCGCAGGCGGAAACGACGCCGGAGCAATACAAACAAGCGGTAAAGGGAGCAGAGTTCTCGCCGTTTCTCTGCCTTGCAGATACATTCACAGTGCTGCAAGCGTTGTTAAAATCAGTGATATAAAGGAAACAAGAAGGCTGATTTCACTGCTTCTTACAAAGATATATGATTAAGCTGATAAAAGATAATTATGATGATATTTATGATTTCTGTTTGAATGATTTATATTCTGTCAGAATCAAGTCACTTCTTTTGGCATATGGCACAAAGTACGATTTTGCAGCATTTTATTGTCAATACATTAATAATGAGATAACGGCTATTATTTCTAAGCTTGACGGTGATTATACGATTTCTGCGCTTGATAATTCTGATGTAAGCGAAATTGAAGAATTCCTTTCAGCTTTAGGCTTTAGCTCTGTTCTTTGCGACAGTAAGCTACATTTTAACTTTGATTTTACTGAAGGTATCGTTATGAGCGGACTCAAAAAGCCTGAAATCTTTTCGCAGAGTGCGGTTATAAATGAATATCCGCGGCTAATGGATTTATTCAATTTTGCTGATTATGATAAGTCGGATTTTGAAAGCTGGTATGTTGATATCAGTCATAGAATAAGACACGGCTGTGCAAAGGCTTATACACTTTGTATTAATGACGAAATTATTTCAAGTGCCGTTTATTCATCTATCTATAATAACGATGCTGTGCTTTCTGCCGTCAAGACAGAGCCATCGTACAGAAGAATGGGTTATGCAAGCTCGCTTATAAGCTATATGCATTGCGACATAAAAGGCACGGTTTTTCTTATGCGTGACGTGAACAGAAATGAAGATTTTTACAAAAAGTTAGGATTTGAAAATTCAGGTAAATGGAGATTATATAAATGAATCCTTTTTTTAATATTAGTGAAAGAATAGAGAATGCTGATAAAATTGCATTAAATTTATGCAGCGAGCAATTTCAGCTGATTGACGAAATAACCGAATACAATCAACTTAAAGTGCAAAAAGCATTTATTGATAACGGTATTTCCGAATCGCACTTTGTTTCAAGCACGGGGTATGGATACGGCGACAGAGGAAGAGAAACTCTTGACAAGGTGTGGGCGCAGGTTTTCGGTGCTGAGGATGCACTTGTAAGGCACAATTTCACTTGCGGTACTCATACGCTTGCGACGGCTCTTTTTGGTGTACTTCGTCCTAATGACAAGATGCTTTGCGTTACAGGCACGCCGTATGATACCATACATAATGTTATCGGTATTTCGGGCGAAGGTATGGGCTCTCTTAAGGAGTTTGGTATTGAGTACGACGAAATACCTCTTAAGAATGACAGACTTGATTATGAAGCAATTGAAATAGCTGTTGACAGTTCGGTAACTATGGTATATATTCAGCGAAGCCGCGGTTATGAGCTTCGACCGAGTCTGTCTATAGCAGAAATTGAAAAGGTTTGCAAAATAGCAAAGGCTAAGAATCCTGACGTTATCGTTATGGTTGATAACTGCTACGGTGAATTTGTTGAGAAACTTGAGCCGACCGAGGTTGGAACAGATTTGATTGCAGGCTCTCTTATTAAGAATGCAGGCGGAGGAATTGCTACAACAGGAGGATATATAGCAGGTAAGCATAAGCTTGTCGAAAAGTGTGCATACAGGCTTACAACACCCGGTCTTGGTAAAGAGGTTGGAGCAACCCTTAATATGAACAGAGAGCTTTATATGGGGCTGTTTTACGCTCCTCACACTGTAGGCGAGGCAGTAAAATCTGCAGTATATATTTCTGCCCTTTTTGAGCATTTTGGTTACAGTGTTACACCGAAATATAATGAAATCAGGCATGATATCGTACAGTCAATAGGACTTGAAAATCCTGAAAGCCTCGTTGCTTTTTGTCAGGGAATACAAAGCGGAAGTCCGATTGACAGCTTCGTTTTGCCTGAACCATGGGACATGCCTGGTTACGACAGTAAGGTAGTTATGGCAGCGGGAGCGTTTACTTTAGGCTCATCTATTGAGCTTTCTGCTGATGCACCTATCCGTGAGCCGTATTATGCTTGGATTCAGGGAGGACTAAATTTTCATAGTGCAAAAATATGCGCTAAGCTTGCTGCACAAAAAATGGAGGACAAAGGATTATTAAAATGAATGATTACAACTTTCAGGGAATAAAGCCGGAGAGTATAGAGCTTTTGTGCTTAAACAGATTTAACGATTCGCGAGAATTTTATAACGAACACAAGGAAGAGCTTAAGCAGGGAATTACTATTCCTATGAGGCAGATTATGCTTGATTTAAGTGATCTTATGTATGATATAGACGGAATGATGATGACTGATCCTGTAAGGTCGGTTGCAAGAATTTATCGTGACACAAGAGGTAACAGAAATAAAATCAAATACAGAGAAAACATCTGGATGTTTTTTAGAAGATATAAAAATGAATATCCCGGTGCACCGTTTTATTTTTTTGAGTTCTTTCCTGACAGATTTGGTTACGGATTAGTTTTTTGGCTCTACAGACCAGCATTTTTCAAGGAAGTTCACAAAATGATTATTAAGCATCCTGACAGATGGCTTGATGCAGTGAAGGCTTGCGAGGATGCAGGATTTACTTATGACTGCAGTGATTTTTATAAAAAAGACCTGTATCCGGATGCTCCTGAAGAGCTTAAGCCGTATCTTAAGGCGAAAAATATGTCCTTTTGCTACTACAGTGACGATATGTCAAGAATCAATACTCCGAAGCTTATTGATGAACTCAGACTTGCGTTTGACATTGCAAGACCTATGTACGAATTTTTTATTGAAGCGTATGAAGGTATGATGAATCAAGGACTCATAAAGCCAGAGGATTACGTCAGATAACGTGGTGATACTTAATGCTGAATTTTGTTTTCGGAAGATCCGGATACGGTAAAACTGAATATGTTTTCAATATGGTTAAGAAAACCGTAAGTGATGATAATGAAGACGTACTGCTCATTACTCCTGAGCAGTACTCTCTTGTTGCGGAGAGAAAGCTGCTTGAGCTGCTCGGTGAGGCTGATATTACAAGAGTCAATAATTCTTCATTTTCAAGGCTTGCTGATGAAGTGAATAATCTCTATGGCAGGGAAATGCTTCCAACTCTTTCAAAAGGCGGCAGAGCAGTTATTATGATTCAGGCGATAAAAATTTGCAGTCCTGATTTTCTGCTGTTTAATAAGAACATTGACACCTTCGGTTTTGTTAACTCAATGTTGAAGGTTTACGATGAAATGAAATCCTGCAACCTTGACGGTGAGCAGATTTCCTCGATGTGCAAGAATATTGATAACGTTGCTCTTTATAATAAAATGAGAGATATTTCAGCTATAATGTCAGCGTATGACAGCATCATTAAGGACAGATATCTCGATAGTGCTGATGACCTTACAAGGCTTTATAATAAAATCAAGGATAAGAAATTCTTTAAGGATAAAAACGTTTTTATTGACGGATTTAACGGCTTTGTGGCGCAGGAATACAAGCTTCTCGAGCTGATTATAAGCGAAGCCAAAAGCGTCATTATTACGCTTTGCACTGATGGCAAAAACATTGATGACAGCTATTCTTTATTCTCGTACGTAAACAATACTGTAAAGATTATTGAAAAAATTGCAAATAAAGCAGATATTCAAATCCAAAATACTTTTCTTGAGAAAAATCACAGAACAAATGACGAAACGCTTATAACTATTGAAAAAAGCTTCTTTAAGGAAACAGAAAATGCAGTAAAGAATAATTCTGTTGAAATTTACGCTGCACAAAATATCAGTGATGAATGCTTCCAGCTTTCAAGACAGATAAGAACTCTTATGAGAAATGGCTATCGTGCAAAGGATATTGCCATAATCTGCCGTAATCTTGACACGTATAATGAAGAAATCGGCTATTCGTTCAGAAAGTATGAAATTCCGTATTATTACGACGAAAGACAGCCGATTGTGAACCAGCCGCTTGTAGTATTTATTATGTATCTGTTCAGGTGCATCAATTTCTCTTATCAGAGTGACGATATATTAAGCTTACTTAAAACGGAGCTTACCGACATTGATAACGAAGATATAAACGAGCTTGAAAATTACGTATATTTATGGAATATTAACGGCTCTAAATGGAAAAAACCGTTTGATAAATCTACTAAAGGTTTAGTTGGCATAATAACCGATAAGGACAGAAATTCTCTTGATAGTATCAATGCTACAAGGGAACGAATAATTGCGCCCATTTTATCTTTTAGAAATGATGTTAAAGATGGCACACCGATTCAAATTTGCGAGCAGATTTATAATATGCTTATCAAGTTTGGTGTTGATAAAAGAATAAGAGAATATGCAATAGAGCTTAACAGACTTAATAAACCTATACTTGCAAACGAGCAGGGAAGAGTATGGGATATTGTTATGTCCGTTCTTGATTACCTGCCTAAAACTCTGCCTGATAGCAAAATCTCATTAAAAGAATTTGCAAAGCTTTTCAATCTTGTGATTTCTGCCGAAGATATGGGTGCAATTCCCGCAGGACTTGATAACGTTCAGCTTGGTCAGGCAGATAGAATAAGAACTAATAATCCAAAAGCCGTTTTTATTCTTGGTGCTAACGAAGGTGAATTTCCGCAGGCAGTAAGCGGTGGTGGACTTTTATCCGAAAAGGACAGAAGAATTCTTCTTGAAAAGGATTTTAAACTATACTCATATGCAGAGCTTCTTGATATTCAGGAAAAATATTTTGCATATATGGCATGCACTGCACCCAGCGAAAAGCTTTTTATTTCGTATACATCAAACAGCAAGCAGAATGCACCGTCAGAAATTATTACAAGCATAAAGAATGTAGTTGATATTTCGGAAAAAAACTACATATCTCTTGATGACATTGACTTGATAGAAACTAAAACCAACGCTTTTGAGCTGATGAGCGAAAGATATCACAAGAATACTGTCTTTTACTCGTCGCTTAAAAAGTATTTTGAAGATGATGAAAGATTTATTGCAGTTAAAAATCTTGCTGAAAATAAGGATGTAAGTATTAATAATAAGGACCTTGCAAAAAAGCTATTTAGCTATGATATGAATGTCTCGGCATCAAGAATTGAAGACTATTATAACTGCCCGTTCAGATATTTCTGCAAGTTTGGTCTAAATGCAAGACCAAGAACAAAGGCTGAGATTGATCCAATGCAGAGAGGCACATTGATTCACTACGTCCTTGAAAATATACTTGCAAGATACGGAAGCAAAAAACTGTCAGAAATGCAAAAACCACAAATTATGAGCATTGTTGATGAGCTTATTGAAGAATATATTTCTGCAAATCTAAATAATGCAACTGATTTTGAGGTAAGATTTGATTATAATTTTAAGCGCCTTTCAAGACTTATATACAGTGTGGTATATCATCTTGCAGAAGAATTCAAAAACAGTGATTTTGAAGCACAGGCATTTGAGCTTGATATAGATAAGGACGGCTCAGTGAAACCACAGATACTCACTCTTGATGACGGCGGAACAATACAAATCAGAGGCTCTATAGACAGAGTCGATTCATACACAAAGGACGGCGTAAGCTACATAAGAGTAGTTGATTATAAATCAGGAAACAAAACATTTAAGCTTTCAGACATAATTTACGGTCTTAATCTCCAGATGTTTGTTTATCTCTTTTCACTTTGTGAGGATAAAAACGCAAAGCTCAACGGAGTACCGGCAGGAGTGCTTTATATGCACGCAGCAAGGGATTTATATTCCTTCGACGCAAAAAGCCGTATAGACAAGGATATGGAGCAAAAAGAGAATTCTTCGTTTAAGATGAAGGGACTCGTTATTAACGAACTTAACGGAGAAATCGCAATCGCTATGGAGCATGATCTTAACGGCAGATATATTCCTGTTAAGTATAAAAAAAATGGGGATTTATCAGGAAATCTTGCTTCGTTAGCTGAATTTGGTTACCTTCAAAGAAAAGTAAATGAGCACATTAAAAATATGGGTGTGAATCTGCATAACGGACTGATTCCAAAAAATCCGGTTAAAAATTCATCTCATAAAAAAACGTGTGAATTTTGCGACTACAAGGATGTTTGTGCAACAAAGCGAAATATCGAGTATCGTGTAACCGAAGAGCTTAGCGATGCACAGGTGAAAGAATCATTAGCAGAGGAGTATGCGACTGATGGTAAAGTGGACTAATGAGCAGCAAAACGCAATTGATGTCAGAAATCGTAATATCCTCGTCAGCGCTGCTGCAGGCTCGGGAAAAACGGCAGTTCTTGTTGAGCGAGTAAAAAATATTGTTACAGATAAGAATAACCGCGTTCCGCTTGACAGTCTTCTCATCGTAACATTTACAAATGCCGCTGCTGCAGAGATGAAATCAAGAATTTCAAAAGCTCTTAATGAATGTCTAAAAGAAAATCCAAATGACAGTTATTACAGAAGTCAGCTTTCTCTATTGTCGAGCGCAAAAATTTGCACGATTGACTCATTTTGCTCAAATTTAGTGCGTGAATATTTCTATGAGCTTGATATTTCTCAAGATTTCACTACGCTTGAGGAAAGCGAGCTCGAAATATTAGAGAATGCAATTATTTCTGACACTATAAACGACTTTTTTAAGTCAGGTGACAAGGAGTATTTAAGACTTATTGAAACTTTTACAACTCCATCATCAGACAAATCATTTATTGAAGCAATCAAGAAAATTCTTAAATTTATTTACGCTCTGCCGTTTCCTGACAAATGGCTTGATAAGTCTGTAGAAAAATATAATCCTGATACACCTTTTACCGAAACCGTATGGTACAAATATGCTCTCAGTGAGGTTAAAAAGCTTCTTGAATACGGACTAAGTCTTGTTAAGGATAATATTGCCTTGGTTGAAAGAATCTGCCCTGAGGATGATAAGGTAACAGATAAATTTGCTGCAGTTGTTAATAATGACTTGTCGGTTTATCAGAAATATCTTAAGGCATTTTGTTCATCTTGGGATAGTTTGATTGGTCTTACTGCTTCGTTTGACCGTGTACCGTATTCAAAAAAGGTAGATAAGCAGGCTTATTTTAATATCAAAGCAAATCGTGAAAGCTATAAAAACATCATTACAGACGATATTTCGTCACTTCTTATTTCAACCGAAGAAGAATATAAGGATGATGCAAAAATAATTTATAGCAGCGTTAAAGCGCTCGTTGAGATAGTAAAGGAAGTTGACAAAAGACTTTACGATGAGAAAAAAGAGCGAAATGCTTATTCCTTCAGCGATATTGAGCATTTTGCCATTAAGCTTTTATTTGACTATGACGAGAGTGGAAATATTATAAAAAAACCTCTTGCTGAGCAGATGTCAAAGCAATACAATGAAATTCTCGTTGACGAGTATCAGGACACAAACGAAGCTCAAGATTTACTTTTTACTTACCTTTCTAACGGTAAAAATCTATTTACTGTTGGCGATATTAAGCAAAGTATTTACAGATTCAGACTTTCAATGCCTAATATATTTAATTCAAGAAAGAAAAAGTATAAGTATTATGACGAAACTGACAATGAAACAAGCTCTAAAATAATTCTTGATAAGAATTTCAGAAGCCGTAAAGAAATTTGCTCATACGTAAATAACGTCTTTTCAAACACTATGAGCGAGGAAACAGGCGAGCTTGATTATACAGAAGAGGAATACTTAAATAACGGTAGAGAATATCCCGACACCGACATTCCTTCTGCACAGATTAATATTATTACAGGGTCAAAAGGGGAGGATATCAGTCTAAGAGAAGCATCCGAAATTGCGAAGCTTATTTTAAGTAAAGTGAACAGTGGCGAGCTTATTCAGGATGGTGATACACAAAGACCTGTAAGATTTGGCGATTTTGCAATCTTAATGCGAAATCTTAAGAGCAGTGTTAACGATTATTCAAGAGTGCTTACTGAATTAGGAGTTCCCGTTGTAAGCGAAAACTCAACAAATCTTTTTGAGAATAATGAAATAAGAATGTTGTTGTCTTTACTAAGAGCAATCGACAATCCTACTCAGGACATACCGCTTCTTGCTACTCTGATGTCGCCAATATACGCTTTTACTCCTGATAATCTTGCCGAGGCAAAAATTAACGCAAAAGGAAAAAACCTTTATAAATCTCTTTTGCTCAGCGAGTCGGATAAATGCAAATCATTTATTGAAGATTTATCAAATTTGAAAAAAATCAGTGTCACAATGTCTGTAGCGGGATTCATCAGGTATCTTATTGAAGATAAAGGCTTTATTTCATACGTAAATGCTATGGGCAACGGAGAACAGCGTTATCAGAATATTCTTAAGCTTATATCATTTGCCAAAAGTTTTGATAACGGGTCAAACGTTGGACTAACCTCGTTTTTGAGATACATTGATAAAATTGCTCAGTCAGATAAAAATATTGATTCAGCATCTATTTCGGGTACTTTTAATGATGCCGTAACAATAATGACTATTCATAAGTCTAAGGGTCTTGAATTTCCGATATGTATACTTGCAGGCTCTGCAAAAATATACAATAAAAGAGAGCTTTCATCAAAGCTTTTGATAAACAACGAATTCGGAATAGGAATGAAAATTCATAACGAAGAGCAATTCTGTCAGTATTCTACTTTGCCTTATGCTGTCATAAGAAGAAAATGCGCTAATGAATTAATGAGCGAAAATCTGCGTGTGCTCTATGTTGCTATGACGAGGGCTAAAGAACAATTCATTACTTTCGTAAGCTTTGATAAGGCAGAAAAGAAGCTATCGGAGCTTTCGGCTGAGTATTTAGATAATGGTATTATTTCTCCGTATTGTTGCTCAAGGATTACAAGTGACGGTAATCTGCTTCTTCTTTGTGCCATTATGCATCAAGGAGGCAGTAAGCTTAGAGAGCTTGGCTCATGTCCGATAGATACAGAAACTTCTGATTATAAGCTGAGTATTAATATTATTGAATCTGCTGAATATGAAAAGCCTGAAGAAGAATATGATTTTGTAGAATATGATGAGAAAATTACAAGTGAAATCAAGAATAAACTTGAGTTTACTTATAAAGACAAAGAGCTTGAATTTTTATCGTTAAAACTGACGGCTTCCGAGCTTGATGCTACTGACAATGACTACAGTTATATAACATCATCAAAGCCTGCGTTTATGAATAAGAACGGCTTGACACCTGCCGAGCGCGGTACTGCAATGCATACCTTTATGCAGTATTGTAATTATGACAATGCTAAGCGTGCACTTAGCGATGAAATTGAAAGCTTAGTTATAAATTCACATCTAAGCACTGAACAGGCTGAGGCACTTGACAGAGAACGGCTTTCATCATTCTTCTCAAGCTCTATAGCTAAAAGAATGTTTGGCTCGGATAAAATTTATCGTGAGCTTAAGCTTACAAGCTTTGTGAGTGCTGATATGATTTACGACACATATTCAAAAGAAAAAATATTAATTCAGGGTATTGCCGACTGCGTTTTTGAGGAAGACGGAGAGCTTGTGCTCGTTGACTATAAAACGGATAGGGTAAACAGTGATGAGGAGCTGCTGAGCAGATATAAAAAACAGATAATGTTTTATAAAAGTGCTGTTGAAAAAACACTTGGTAAACGTGTTAAAGAGGCAGTTTTGTATTCCTTTTATCTTAATAAACCTTGTTATTATAAATAATTTAAAAAAACACTTGCATTTTATTGTCACTTGTGATAATATAATCAAGCGAATTACATAACTTGTAAAGAGGTGAAAGTTAATGAAAGACGGAATTCATCCAAATTATGATACCTGCACTGTTAGATGTGCTTGCGGTAATACTTTTGAAACAAAGAGCACAAAGAGCGAATTAAAGGTAGATATTTGTTCTAAGTGTCATCCATTCTTCACAGGTAAGCAGAAGCTTGTTGATACCGGTGGACGTGTTGACAGATTCAACAAGAGATACGGCAGAAATGGCTAATCAAAACTCAACGGCAACGGTTTATATCGTTGCCTTGTTTTTTTATCGGTGAATGTATGAAGGAATATAAAACTGTAGAATTTGAGTCGCAAGATGAATTTATCGAAAAGAAATCAAGATTTATTGGATATGTTAAGCCTGTAAAAACTCAGGATGAAGCATCTGAATTTATCAATTCAATCAAATCAAAGCACTGGGATGCATCACACAACGTATCAGCATATGTCCTTCGAGATAATAATATTCAGCGCTCATCTGATGACGGAGAGCCGAGTGGTACAGCCGGAGTTCCCGTGCTTGACGTACTGCTTAAAGAAAATCTTGTTGACGTCTGTGTAGTTGTTACAAGATACTTTGGTGGTGTTTTGCTCGGCGCAGGAGGCTTAATAAGAGCTTATTCACATGCATCAAAGCTTGCAGTAGCTTCAGGCAATATAATTACTATGGCGCCTTGTAAGGTGCTTAAAACCGAGGTCGAATATAGCTTTTATGAACGACTCAATATACTCCTGAATGACTTTTCTGCTAATATTGAAAGCTCTGATTTTTCTGATGTTGTTACTGTAAAATTCAGCATCAAGGCTGATTTTGTTGATATTCTATCTGCCAAGCTTACTGAGCTTAGCAACGGCAAATACAGTCTTGAAGAAATCGGAGAAAAATTTGATAAAGTATAAAATTGTAAAAACCTGCCAATCATTAATTGAAAGGCAGGTTTTATCTTTTGAAATTTATAAAAATATTTATTCCGTTATTCTTAGTTTTCACCTTAGTATCGAGCATCATTCAGCCTATTATAGAAAATTCACAAAGTATTACTGATAAAGTTTTCAGGCTTCACATCGTTGCAAACTCAGATAGTGCTGAGGATCAAAGTACCAAACTTAAACTAAGAGATTTTATTCTTATATCTACTCAGGATTTATTTAATGCAGATACATTAGATGAGAACGTATTAATTGCTAAAGATAATCTTGATGTACTTAAAATTAATTGTGAAAAGTACCTAAAATCTATCGGTTGCAACGATAGTGTACAGATTGAAGTTACCGAAGAATATTTTGATACACGAGTGTATGATGACTTCACTCTGCCTGCAGGAATATATAATTCACTAAGGCTTGAAATAGGTGAGGGGAGAGGGCATAATTGGTGGTGCATAATATTCCCGTCAGTATGCTTATCTTCCTGCAGTAAATCATTGGAAGAGTACCTGAATGACGATGAAATGAAAATAATCGAAAGCGGTTATTCGCCAAAATTCAAAATAGTGGAAATATATCAAAAATTAAAAAACAAGAGCATTGATAATTAATCAATGCTCCTTATGGTGCCGGCGGCGGGGGTCGAACCCGCACCCTGTTGCCAGGACTGGATTTTGAGTCCAGCACGTCTGCCAATTCCATCACGCCGGCATTTATTTATAAGGGTGTAGTAGATTTAGCTACTACACCCTTTGGTGCTGGTGACCGGACTTGAACCGGTACGGTGTTGCCACCGAGGGATTTTA
>JAFLRZ010000012.1 GCA_022511225.1 Eubacterium sp. | reverse complement strand
TGGAGCCGAAGATGGGACTTGAACCCGCAACCTACTGATTACAAGTCAGTTGCTCTACCGATTGAGCTACTCCGGCAAGTGGTCATAGGGTATCATATTTTACTGGATATTGCAAGCATTTTTACACATTTTACGAAAAATTTTGCTCAAACGCCTACAAAAACCTTAAAAATCAGTTTCCTGCTGAATTTTGCTTTTTTGTTAAAACCAGCCGTACCCAAATCGTACCCAAAAAATGTTTTATCGCTTTTCCAACACAGAGAGTATGCGTTTTAGTGTATCTTCGGTCGGAACATCCTTGTCGTTTTCATATTCAAAGAGTTTCTTCTCGGAAATTTTGCACCGACTTGCAGCTTGCTTTATCGAAAGATTTTTAGCTATTCGTAGCGCCTGCAATCTTAATGCGAGAGCAGAAAGTTCCACATTTACTTTAAGCTCGCCTTTTGATTCCGCAGCCGTGCTGTTAAAAGCGTAATATGCGGTTGCACACGGATATTCCTTTGTCTTATCGCATTTGACACAATAATTATATGTACCGCAAGTATCCCTACTCAATTCACTATCACACCACTTGATAGCGTCGAGTTCTTCTTGCTTTTTCTCAAGCTGTCTTTTTGTTGTCATATATTTTATGCTCCGAAAGAGTTATTCACAAAAAACGGTTTTTGTTTTGCGCGTCCGCAAGTTAGGAAAGCCGTTAAACCCGTTCCGAAGCCCCGCAAGCATTTCGGAATCAGTCTGGAGAATGGCGCGAGAATCGAACCCGCTTCCGACAACCATTGTTGTCATCTGCAAACCTGCACCAATCAGATAGGCGCCGAATTTATATCTCCATTAACAAGAAAGTGCTTGCGTGAGCCATTCGGCGCAAAGGTTGCTGTCCACCTTAAAGTCATACCTTTAAGCGTTGTACACCGCCCGGAAGTATTCCGTTTATACGTAAGCGAAAGTACAACTTGGTAGGTGAGATGTAACAACGTTGTCGCCAAGCTGCAACCCTTTTCCCAAGCGAGCCTACCCTATCTCGCTGTTCGGCGGTTAGCTACTCCGCGAGGCCGGCTGTATTTTCCGCAAAGCCCAGCAGTTATGGGCGAAAAAGTATTGGCGGAAAAGCTCTTGTAGCACTTGACTTCCTCTTTTTATATCCGTTGAGGCGACACGGCTTTGTTTGTCAGGACTTCCGATACGACTTCCGAGTTTCTTACGTTTCTCTGGTTTCAAAACGAACCCTCGTTTTACACGGCAAGTCCAATGGCGGACAGTATGGGAATCAAACCCATTTTGGATAACTCACGTTACCACTCACAAATCTGCACTATCCATGTCGGGTGTATGGTTCTCGTTGTAGTCCACCTATGTGGCCGACCAATCTTGCCGCTTTTTATTGAAACGACTTTACGTCCTCCGCGCTTTTACACCATAGCGTGGTCTGTTCTACTGCTCCACGAACATTGACGGTGGCACACATATACATTGCTGTACATCGCAGTCTGCCTTGGTAGCGGAATGTGGACTCGGACCACAATCAATCGGGCATGAGCCGACCGAGTTACCATTTACTCTATTCCGCAATGGCGCTTAATTTTTGTCATTCTCTGTAAGGTGTCGCGCATAACTCTCACATCATTCGGGTGCGACCCGACCTCTTGACGCGGAGGCAAGATTTGAACTTGCAAAATTTGTTCCGGGGACAAGTGTGAGAAACAGCCAAAACAAATTTAACCACGGCTATGCCATACTCCGCGATATATTGCTCTTACCGTTTCTTTATCTCGACATAAGAGCTTTTTCGACTCTTTCCGCTCGCGACAATAGCAGATAAAGCACCACTGCGCAATAAGAGAAATGCGCAAAGTCGCAAGAAAAGAAGGTGAACTTGCGCTTTGCAGAGCCATTATATCACACGAAAAACCTTGTGATTCACTTTACGCCAAAAATTTTTTTAATAAAAAAAGACAGTTTTCAAAAGAAGACTACCTTTTTCAAAGTCAGTTAAAATAATTTTAGTTTGTAGCGTATTTAAATTCATTTATATTTGATAGGACTCATATACTACGCACTGAAAAGAGGTGTGCGATGTTCTGTTTTATTCACCCATAAAATACTCCTTTATATTTCGTAGTCCCATTGGATTGCATAGCGCCGTCCTATTCGCGGACAAGTAATAGTTTTTTCAAAAGTCTTACCGTCAGGAGCCAATTCAATTTCTTCCCGCGTATTAGGAATTTCTTCCCCGTTAGCATTTAAAACTTTAAAGAGCGCTTTGGGAGCCGGTTTTAAAGATGGTTCCACTTCCACAACTAATCTTAAAAATTTAATCTTATCTCTCACCTTGCAATAGAGAAATGATTTCTTTTTTAACTGGGAGATATGTAAATTATCTATTTTAAAGTTGATTTGCGATTTGTCATTTGTGTGTAATATATTTTTCGATGTAAAAATAGTGTTCGTCCATTTTAAATCTTGCGATATCTCAAATTTATATTCTCTGTCACACTTGCCTATCACATTTAAATCATTATCCTGATCCCAAACAATCCTACCCTCATAAATTTTCGTTGAACCATCCTTTTTATTTATAACATTTATAGTTCGATCATACTCCGCTGCAGTTTGGCTGGTTATGCAATACTTAGAAGTCTCATCAAGTATTATATAATCTTCTTTGCGCCTTGTAAAGAAGTAATATATCTTGTCAACCCACTTATGATGAGTATTAGATATAGCATTAATAATTAAAGTTAATACAATGCAAAAGCCAAATATTCCAATCCCGATAAGGAATAATGCCCATCCCGGCAAAATGGTGTAAATAAAAGCCTCTACAGCTAATACTATTCCAGTATATGCCCAAAACTTTCCTGATGTCATTAGTCATTCTCTCTTTAGTTTTAAATAATTATAATACATTAATTTTTGATAATCAAGTAAAATCTTTACAATTAACTAACAAATTTTAATTATTCTATTAATTTTTCCCCTTTATAATCATCTCTTTCCCAAATGCACACGAACGCTACCTACCGCATACCCAAACCGCAGCTGACACATAGCTGAATTTTATGCGCCCGTTCAATAGCTATACCTATCGCGCGGGCGCTGATATGCCGCAACCGAGTCTATCACGCACAAACCATTTCGATTTCTTTCCACTCGATCATCCACACCCCATAAAAGTAAACCGAACTCGTGTCAATCACCTACGAACCCATTGAAACAAATCCCTATCTATTCCACTACCTAAACTGTTTGAATGAGAAAAGATATGATTTATTTCCGTAGAGAGAGATTGGAGAGAATTTTAGAGAACAAGAGCAGGATAGGATGCGCAATGGCAAATTTCCTTTTCTTTTTTGATTTTTACCCTTGAAAAAGTACCCCTGCCCGTCCTTTGGTTTACTTAATATGAAATTAAGGAAACGAAAACATGCTTCTTAGCTGTCAATTTACCCGGCTTCGGTTGCGTGTAATTCTTAGCAAATTTGATATAAATAAAATCTTAGTCAATGAACAATGCGCCGACACAATGCCGCGCCGCTTTACTCAATACAAACAGCATAAAACAGCTTTAAATACTATTCAATAAATTTATAACAATTCTATACAATACAATATCACACTATATAATCAAATATATAAATAATCACAATACAATATCATTACCCCAAAAGAAAAGAAAATATATAAAAGAAAAGAAAAGCGGTAAAATGATAGTTTAATTTACTTTAATCGGGTTTAGTTTGGTTTAATGGGTTTGTGGAAGTGCAACACGTGGCGCGGAATGATTAAGCCCGGCTTCGGTGCGTGGCTTAGTCGTTCGGCGCGGTGTCTGACGAAGTGCCGGGATTGTCGACGGGAATTTGTAGCGGTTCGCGCTCTGTGCGGATTGTTTGACCGTCTCGAAGTGCGGCAGCAGCTCCGCGCAATATCTGCGCAACGGTTACGCCGTGCGCCTTGTAAATGCTCTGTATATATTCCTTCTCGGCTTTTTCAAAGGTTGTGCCGATCGGGGCTTGTGGGTTGCGCTGGCGGTATGCGTCAACGGCTTTGCGCTGCGTCTTGCCTGTTATATGCTTTTTCATTTTTCACTTATCCTATGCCCTACATAGAGCTTTATTTTTTATGTTTTATATTCTATCACGGCGACGCGGTTTTTGTCAATATTCTTGCGCTATTTTACTAAAATATTTTGCTAAAAAAAATTATAAAAATTATAAAATATTTTAGTAAAAACGCTTGACAAATAATATAAAATAGTTTATAATAAAGGGGTAAGGTTAAGGAAACGAAACACCTTACAGAGGAGGCAAAAAAAGCAATGCAAAATTACAAAAAGGAGGCTGAAATCATGGCGGTAGAAATAACAAAAATCATCAACCGACTTGTAAAAGCTCTTGAAAAAATCGGCTTGACAGCCGACCAAATCAAAGAAGTTATCAAGCAAATAACAGAACAATAACACAAAAGAAAGCCGCCCAAACGGTGGAACGGACGGACGGCGAGACGGTCGGAGGGGTTCGCTTGCTCCCCTCCTCACGCCGAGAGTATAACACAAGCAAGCGCAAAAAGTCAAGTATTTTTCGGAGGAATACACAATGAAATTATCAGAACTTAAAACCATCATAGAGAACGTCGACGTTAAATAGCGATAGTCGTAGAGTTATTTATATATAATGTTTACAAAACGCTATTAGATAAACAAAATATTGCTTCTACAACAGCTTATAACTGACATCATCCGTTTGAACTTACCAAGAAAATTTAATAAAATAAATTATAGGAGGATTAAATTATGCGATATAAATTCTATTGCAAGTGTTGTATCTATTGCAGTCCATTCGATACTTGGACATATTGGTGTAGATATTGGGATAAAATTGTTTATCCAACAGATAGTTGCGTACGAGAAGATGATTAAAAGGAGTTATTATAATGACAGCATACGAAAAATTTAACGAAATAAAGACGGCTTACCTTTCATCTTTGCAAACCATAACAAAGAGTAAAGCCACATATGACAAGTACGCGACAGTCATCAATGACTTTGCCTTGTGGCTTGGACAGAACGACACCGAACAGCCGGACATTACCGCCGTAATGGTCATTAACTACTCAAAGGCAGTAAAAGAGCGTGGCACAAAAAATAACACGCTCCGGCACTATCTTATAATTCTTCGTTCGTTCTTTACATGGTGCATCAACCATAAGTTTTATACTGAACAGCCTGTGCTTGAGGAAGATATACCGAAGCAAGAACGCATAGAATACAACCTGCTGACGGAACAGCAAATCCAAACCATTCTTGACGGCAAAATGCCGCCGTATCTGAAACAGCCGTTACGCGACCGGGCGCTTATCGTTCTGCTTATCGAAAGTGGGTTGCGAGTAAGCGAACTCACCCACCTTAAAATAAAAGATATTGACTTCGATGGTGGCACTATAAACGTTCACACGTCCGCAAAAGGCGATAAATCGCGCTCTACGACACTTCCCGACCGTTCTAAGCAATTTATCACCGAGTATCTCTATCGTCGATTTGGTAGCTATTGCTACGACGAGAACGAGCTGTTGTTTGCTAATGACGACGGCAAGCCATACACTCGACAGAATATCACGAAAATTGTACGCGGATATATTCGAGGCCTTTTCAATCGCAACGATATAGGCGCCCACGATCTGCGACATGCGTTCGCATCTTTACTTCTAACTCGCGGCGCTAAACTTGAACAGATACAACAAGTGTTAGGGCATTCAAGTTACGCTACTACGGTAATATATGCAAGTCACTTGTGCCCCAAGCGAGTTAGCCAAGATTTGAATAAACTGTTTACTTGAACAGAAGACTCCCTTTTTTCGATAAGGGAGTCTTTTTATTAGAATTTTATTACTCTCGGCTCTTTGCCTTCGAGCACGCGAAGCTCGTTGATTATTTCCGCTGCGCGCACTTTCTTCTCGGTGTAATCATCGCGCACGATTCCGAAAGCTTCCTGCTCTATGTCTTCTTTTATTTTTGCGAGTTCGGCTTTAAGTTCAGCAATTCGCATTTCCGTTTCTTGTACTCGCAAAAACATTTGCTCTTCCGTAATCTCTTCTTGCGTTTTGTAATACGGTACAAGTTCGCCGTTATTCCAACAAAGCTCGTGATTGACAAGGCGTTCGTAATCCTCGTCGCTTACCTCGACATAGCCGTTTGCAAGCGCAATCGCTTTATGCTCTTCGGTCGTTGCGATAAACTGACTTATCTCAAAGATATTTTCCGATTGTGAATAAATGAATTTCATATTTATACTCCTTTATAACGGAACGACCATATCGGTTGCGTTACCGCTGTACGGACTACCCTCAGTTTGTGAGTAAACCCCGTATGTATACTTCAAGGTCTTTCCGTCGGGGGATTTTACCGAATAAACAGGTATAACTGCACTGCTTGTCGAGCTTTGGGCTGAACCTGACGCTTCTATCGAATTGCTTCCATAAATCTTGTAGAGTGCGGCTGCCACTGCCGCTTCGCCCGAATAAGGGGTTGCGTCTTCTGTATCAAAGCTAAAATACAGTCTGTAAGACATATACCCCGAAGAAATATGGTGTCTATACTTCGGCGTTGCCCCCACAACTGCCTTTTTATCGACAGATATTAGCTTGTAATTCGAGCCGTCGAATACAAAAGTGCAAATATCGCCAGTAGAAATGTAGGGTTTTATGTTCACATTCGTGCCATATTTCACTTGCCTCCCGTTACCGCCGTTTATTACTATTAGCGTTACGCTTTCGTTAATCGTTACTGTTCCGGGAAAGTTCAGTACAAGCGTTACACCTATTTTTTCTTCAAAACCCTCTATTGTTGCATTTATGCTGCCCGGCGTTCCTGTACCCGTAGCCGTAGCGGAAGCATAATATGTCGATTGTCCTGTACCGATTTGTTCCACAAGTTCTTTTGTAATACCGCTATTGATTGCGTTGACTTGTGCTTGCGTAAGCGAAGTATTGTTTACCACATATTGAAAACCCCACTGTCCGTTTGGGTATGTGCCGCCTTGATAAGAATATCGAGTTGTCGGATAACTTCCGTCTGCGCCCTGCGGTTGCGATTCGTCAGCCAAAACCGTAGCATAGTCGTTGGTTGTAGGAACGCGAGCTTGCCCGGCATTGTAAAAAGTTGTTGCATTTAATAAACTGTCTCTTGTCGGCCACGCGTCGCCTTGAGCGTTCGATTCGATATAAAACGCCGCCATATTGTTTATTGAGGAGTTTACAAAGGCTTCGTTAGCAAGTTGGTTTTCTGCGGTAGTAGACGACGGAATGAGACTGTTTATTTGTTCAAACTGATTTGCTATATTATTACCGCTTCCGTCGTTTTGAGCGTTTGTAGCATTGCCTACACTCATACCGGGGTAATCCCCATCGGGATTTACTTCGCCGCCGTCATACGCTACGACTTGCCATACATCTTGCCACCCTGCCGTTACAGTAGGTTCCACGCCCTGATTATTCCGTTTAGCTTGATAAGTCGCGCCGTGAGACCGCACTATATTGAGCTTTTGATACTGCGTTGTTGAGTTCCAATTTCCCATAGGAACCCCCGAAACAATGCCCAAAGTTTCCGTTTGAGTGGATTTAGCTATAACTTGCCTCGCTTTTACTTTTTGATTTTGATATGCCATAACGTTCTCCTTTATATACTCCAATCGCCACTTTGCATAACGATTCCGTTGTTTATTGATTGATTGTACCAAACGCTTACCACTTTTCCTTTTACGGTTCCACTTGTCAAATAACTTTCCATTTGCGGATTGTACGGCAACGTAATTGTTGAAGTATCAAACGGCAACCGTACCACCACTGTCTTTGCGGTTGTGTTCACGGGATTATCAATGTTTGCCACCGTCGCCTTTTTCGCCTTGATTGTAGACTTAATTGTCGGGTGGTTTTCAATCGCTTCGTTTATAAGTCGTGTAAGCTGTGTTTTAAGCTTGCTTGCTTCACTATATGCGCTCATTGATTGCCTCCTTGTGCGTTAAGAAATTCGTCCATACTAACTTCGGTTACATCGGGAAAGTCTTGTATCGAAGTTGCCGTAATCGACATCGCCCCCGATACTTTCAGCGGAATAGTCATTGACTGTATCAGGTGTTTTTCTATCGGCGAGTTTGGCTTGTCCGATCGCAGTACCGATACAAGGTTATTTTCTCGCAAGTGAAACATCTGCGTACAAGAGAATGTTACGGACTTTTGCAACACCGTTTTGCGCTTTAAATACCAATTAGCAAGGGCTTGACACTGCTCATTTGAGTAGTTAATGTCGCTACTCTCCACATAAGTTTTAAGCCCGATTAGGTTAGCGTTTGTATCACTTGTAGGATCGTGGTTTGTCGCTCTCGCGCCCACTACGCCTCCGTCAAGATTTTCTCCCCACACAATAACATCGTTATAAACTTGCGACGGATTCGCCGTTTCATCAAGCCCAAGAAAAGTTTTACTATTCTCTGAAAAACTCCACATAACGGGCTTGTCTGCGTCGTTTATATCGTCCTGCGACGGTTCTACTTCTAAAGCACCATTGGCGTTGTACCCTATCCAACCTGCAAGAATTGAATTTAGGTCAAGAAACACCTTTCCGTATGTAGAGCCAAGCGCAGTTGTTACCGTATAAGGGGCTAAATTCATTGGCACCTCTTCACCATTGATTGTGTTGTATCGGTTGTTGTAATAATCCGTAAATAATGGTTTAACACAATCAATCATAGCCTCAATATTGCTTGTCGCTGTATGTGTGAACTTGGAAAGATTGAGTATGCCTTGTATTGCTTCAAAGATATTTGTTCTACTCGGTACTTCGTATGTATTTTCCAAATTGCCAAAAAGCGTTCCGTCAAGGTAAGCCCACTTATCTACAAGTTGATAGTCCGTCGTTCTCGCATTGGGTTTCCATGCTGTTTTAGGCGAATTGAAATAGAATACACCTTGAGGAAGATAAAACTCGCTGCCGTCGCTCAATATAACGCCTTTTAAGAGCCTTACACGCTGTCCAAACCACAATTTGTTTACGGCGTAGTCAAACGCATTGTCGAGGTTCTCAAAGCGCACAGAAGCCGTCCTACGCTGTCCGTTGTTGAGCGATATGTTGATATTGCCGTCCTGCAAAAACGCTCTACTGTCTGCATATCCACCATATCGCCTTTTGTATGTACCGTCCAAAGCGTAAGCCACCGTATCATCGGGATTGAGAAATTCAATCTTTGTTATGACTTGCATTTTGTCGGGATTAGCAATAATGCGTAGATAGTCTTGAAATCTCTGTGCCGGTGTCATTGGTTGTCCTCGCTGTTCACGATTACGGTTGCCGTTAGTTCACCGTCTTTTGTATTCTCTGCCGTATCGCTCAAATTAAACTGTGCGGGTGTGACGCCGAGCGGTGTCTTTGCTGTCAATTTTTCCTTGTTTACGCCCGTTAAATAGAACTTCGTGCCATTGTAAGGGAAAGGATATTGAGCGAACAATTCTCCCGTTGCCACATCCACATCAAGTTCAACATCGAGCACTTGATTATCGTTATTCCAACCGTAGTCGTTAGGCGTTTGAATAATCGTTACATCGCTTGCGTCGCCAACTTCAACCCACGGCAAAGAAATAGAGATAGACTGCTGCTTTTGCTTTAAGTTCGTCGTCATTGTTATCGGACCGCTCGTAGCAATCATACGCAGTCTGCCTTTCATATCACACAGGAAAAGTTGATAAGGCGCAACGGATAAATTGTACAGTTCTTGCTCCAAATCCACGCTATCGAAGTAGTCCATAGTCGAAGGCTTCGCTGTGTACTTGTACTGTCCTATCTGTTCAATCAGCGCAGGAACGGTGTAAATTGTGCCTATAAGCCCCGAAAGCGTGCCGCTTGCATATTTCTGTGCAGACGGCATTCTCGTCGGATAAGGCGTAAAATTGGCGTTCATAGTGGGAGAATTATTGTTGCCTACACTTCCGTCTGCTAAATTCAATGCAAAGAGATATTGCTTGCGTACGTGGTATTCGTCATTTACTTGGTCGTAATCACAAACAAGCAACGAATAATTCTTAAAAGAGGTTGCTATCGTATTTTTTGCCTCTACTGCGCTCATAAACGCGCCGTTTATATCGTAAGCATAGAGTGAATATTGATATGCTTTACGGCTAACAATTCCGTAGTCTTTAAGTGATGTTGTTGTGGACGGAACTGTAGCTATTGGTGTCAAAATGGTTGTGCCGATTTCTTGACGGTAAATTCTAAAACCATTACCGCTTGCCGTACCCGTACCGCCTTCAAGGTTTCCGTTGAAGTTTGCTGTCATGTACAGGCTATATTGTTCATTGTTCCAAACAGGTTCAAAGTCTGGGTTGTTTACGTAAATGGACGGAATCGCGATAGAACTTTCAGCATCGTTGTATATTGTTACGTTATTATAGTACATTCCTGATGTAGCACCATAAATATTTACGCCGGATATTGTTTTTTGCCAAGCAGACAAACTTATCGGATTTACGTATTGATTTAAAATAGCGTTACCTGAATAAAAATATACAATAACTTGTTGCGTGTTTACAATAACAGTACACTGCGTATCTTTCCCGTATGGAATTGCGTATGTATAATCCGTATTGCCTGCTACTTTTACAACAATATCGTTTGCGGTTCTATTTATTTTCACATTATTAGATTGACAAGAGAAGAATAATCCTTGAGAAACATTGCTTAATAATTCAATTCCTAAATATACTTCCGCGTCAGATTGGTTCGCTACAATTTCCGCCGTTATAGTGTTATTACTAAGTGAAACCGAATAATCAACCACATTATTACTCACGGATATGACTTTATAATTTACAACATTGCTGTCAACATTTTGCGAAATTGTTGTGGTGTACGCCGACTCCATTGAAGCGGTAATTTGTATAGACACAGCTTGAGGCGACGCGTCTGGGTTGCTCCACAACGTAACGGTCATTGTATTTCCGTTCGTTGATATTTCATAATGAACTACGCCCGGAGATGTATTATTCACAATATAAGAATCAATGACTCCATCAAACTCTTGTGTTAGAGTTGTTTTATTGGCTTGAATATATTCGGTAACATTTCCCGATAATAGTTGAAATTCTTTTCCGCCAGTGATATTAAACTCGTAGCTTTTTCCGTCTAAATTTAAAGAGATTTCAGGGGTTAGAGGTAAATCAGGATTATTTGTCCAATTCGCAACAACATTAGTAAATTTTTCCCAATCGTTGCCCATGTTTACAGTTCCAGTCGCTGTATAGGTTCCGTCCGATTCTTGGATGGTGGCATACTCGCTAACCGTCCTTTTATTTGTATATGTAGAGACAGCCGTTGAACCTGAAAATGTTTTTTGTTGAGCGGCTATCGGTGGGGTTGTCGGAGTGGATGCGCTACCGCTTAATGATATTGTGCTGGTTTTTCCCGTAACATTGGGCTGAAAACTACAAACCGCTGTCCACGGCGAAGCAAAAGCTATATTTGTTTCTGTGTTTCCTGCACCTGTGTTTTGCCAAGTTGCTGATGAATTTGCGGGGAGAATAATCGCCCCATTTTCGTATGAAACAGCTTCCCCGCTATTATTTACGGGCGGTGCATATATGCCGCTTATTACCTCAACATCTTCCCATTCCAAAAGTGTGGCATTTTCCTTATTTAAGCATTTCGCTGTAAAGTTTCCACTATATTGCCCCGGATTTTCTATTGTAATAGTAAAGTATTGCCAATCCGAATCGCAAGATTGCCCGCTTTCACTCTCGCCAAAACAACGAATTGCATACTGCTGTCCGTCAAAGAAGCCGTTGAACTCAAATTCGAGCGTAGGTGTATAAATATCGCCTGTATCTGCGAGAATTTCACCTACCATCCCGTTATTTGCTTGTGCAATTTGCCACCTAATCCAGCGGATGGCGTTGTTCTGTTCTTGAGTATATTGTGCTTGGAAATATCCTATCGACGTTGCAAGAGTATTAGTCAAAGCTATAGGATTTTGGAAATTTTCATCCGTCTGATAGATTTGAAGCGACGGGGTTGTTCTTGTAACAAAAGCATTAAAAGAGTTTTGAATTGTGAAATCGTACCCATAGTCTTCAGCCGTTCCCATATTTATTCCCGACGACGGTTCAGAATTGTTTACGGAAAAGTTTGTAAGTTCTAATAATGGGGCGCTATTGTCGCCGGTTTTTACCCATAATTTTTTCCTCGTTATATTGTAAATAAAAAGACGACTTTTTCCATCGCTGATTCTATAAGAGAATGAAATATACCCGACATTAGGGACATAAAAAAATCGACTTCCTCCAATGTTAGTTTGGGAATCCGAAACGAAATAAATTTCGCCCTGTTGTTTCCAATACTGCGTAATCTTAAACTTGTATTCGTTGCCGTTGGCGAATTTACCATCATAAACATTCCACGGCTCATTCGCATTCCAAGTAAAAAACTGAGGATTGCCGAAACGGTCGATTCCATAAAAACCGCCGTTAGGAATTTCCGAATACGTGCTTATAAAAGATTCGTATATAGAAACAGGGCTTTTACGATAAAAGTCAATCTGAAAAGCTGTCATGGCGCTGTTGCCGTTAACTTGCCAAGAGATTTCCATATTGTCGTTTACGTCTACCGTTCCCTGTCCGATTAAAGATGACGGAATTATGTTTGTCGGTTGAAAAATTGCCATAGCTATTTCTCCTGTTAATTCTTAGGAACAATATTTGCAAGCATAAGTAGTTCGTCGAGAGTGTTGCCGCGCCTATCCGAACCGATTACAACACCATTCATTATAGTTTGCCCACTGTTATCAATGCGGTTATCTGTTGCACCCCCTACACGCTCAATAACTGGTACTTGGCTGTACTGCCGTGCCATTTCAAACATAATGCCCATATCTCGCACATATTTGTCGAATTGAGCGTTGGAAACAGGTGAAAGAATTTTTGCCGTAAGTTCGGGATCGTTGACGGTTTCAGGTTGTGCCGTTGCTTTCGGCATAAAACCTAAGCCGTTTGCAATTCCGCCACTGTCGTAGGATTTTGCAGGTTGAGTTATGTCGACATTCGTTTTATCCTTAATTGCGTTTTGTACAGCATTTCCAAAGTCTTCACCAAGCAAAGGTGCAACTTCTTCTATAATTGCGAGTATGCTTTCGTTTGTCGCTGTCTGCTCTTTGAGTTGGTCGATTATATTGTTGTAAGCGGCTTCTTCAAGATTTAGCCGCGCCTTTTCGAGATTTTCTTCGGCTTCCTTAATAGCCTTTTCGTCTGTCTGCCATTCCCATTGATTTGTGGCTTGATTGAATCGACGAACCGTAGCCTCGTTTCGTGCGTTTTCAAGCGCCTGTTCGGCTTCAAGTACGGCGAGCTTCTTTTCTTCCCAATCATAGGCTTCTTTGTTTAAGTCGCGGAGTTCTTCAAGCTTTTTGATTAAGTCGTCGTAGGCATTCTTAACTTTGGTAATATCGTTAGCCCAATTATCAGTTTCTTCTTGTGGAGTTTTAAATCCTGTCAATTCAACAACCACACCTTCGATGGTGTCGCGCCATCGTTCACTTGCGCCCGTTGCTTCTATTATGGAATCGACGAGAGAATCAATCTCGCTTTGTGTTTGTGGTATGCCGTCATTGCGTATATATTCCCAAGCAGTGCTTTGTGCCTGTGCTGTTAGATAGCTTTCATAAGCTTTTTTTACTTCTTTATAATAATCATATAGCTCATAGTAATCGGAAGATTCTCTCTGTCCGCTATCATATATGTATGTTAGTAGAGCATCAAGACCATCTACAATGTTATCTAAAGAAATATCCTTCCCTGTTATCTCCGCAGAAGCCTTTGCTACCGTAAAAACATAACCAAAAGCAAACTTTTTGCTGTTGAACAGGGCGTCATAATAACTTTCATGTGCGCCAATAGCTGCCGCTGCACTTTGCTTAGCGTAACTATCAACTTCATCCTTTGAAAGTTCTTCAAGCTTTTCTTGATATTCCGCCGTGCCTTCGGTCAACTTTTTTAATGCGATAGCTTTATAACCAAGAGTTTCTACTATCTGTTGTTGGACCGAAAGAAACTCGTTTTCTTGCTCGGTGGTCTTATTAGATATATTTTTTAGGTCATTATACTGCTTATTTAATTCAGCGAAAGCGACAGCTTCTTTTTTAATTGCTTCCCATTCTGCAATTATTTCTTGGTTTTGTCGCTGCCTTTCTTCAGATGCTTGTTTGTTGCTATCCTCAATCGATTGAAATATTCCAATAAGGATAGAACCTAACGTAATGGCTATGCCTATCATTGCAATTACGCCCTGCATAGCAATCGCCCTTGCAGTAGCCGCCGCTGCCGCCAGTTGATCGGCTCTTGCTTGCGCCTGTGTAGCAACAGTCTGTGCTCTAATTGCGGCAGTTTCTGCCGCCTCTATCGCCGCTCCGCTTGCGGATGTTGTGTTTTTAAGTTGATTAGCAGTAGCCGCCGCTATGTCAGCTTGTTCTTGTAAATTGGTCGCTAATGTTTGTGCTTTTTGCGCTTCGATTGCAGCTTGTCTTGCTTTTTCAAGATTCTTAATAGGATTAGAAAGATTTTTAAAGAAATCTTTAATTCTTCCTAATCCTGCCAAAATCTGGGGTGCAAACATTGCACTCAATGCAGTAGCAGCCGCTATTAGTGCCGTGCGCAACCCCC
Source organism: Eubacterium sp. (assembly GCA_022511225.1). Classification (GTDB taxonomy): domain Bacteria; phylum Bacillota; class Clostridia; order Oscillospirales; family Acutalibacteraceae; genus Eubacterium_R. Next base: position 42,423 of record JAFLRZ010000012.1, on the reverse strand, counting down.
CAGTCAATTTACTTAGAGTTAATAATATCGAACCAATATCAACAAGTCCCTTCTTGAAATCTAAAAAACCCTGCTCGTCGTTTGCCAACTCTTGCCACTTTGCTTGCAGCGAGTTAAGTCTGGCGGTATAGGACTGCATGTAATCGTCATTCTGTTTTTGTGAATACCCTACAGAATTATCCATATTGCCGAGTGCTTTCTCGACTTCATCCATATTGCCCAACAAAGCAATAAAATAGTTTTTGCGGAAAGTATTAGCGGTATCATATACGCCTGCCATTTCAGTATAAATATCTTCAAGTTCTCCGTCAAGAGCTTCGGAAAGGGCCGAGCCGTCTTCGGTGCTAAAATAGCTATCGAGTAAATCCGCTTGTCTGCTATCAAGCGACTGTATTTCTTTCGATACCTGTCGCCAAATATCAAGAATCGAGTAGGTTTCGCCATTAGCCTTTTTAAGCCCCTTTCGGTAACTATCAACTACATTTCGGGCTTCATCGCTCAAATTGGAAAACACCTCAAGTGCGCTTTCCTTGCGTGAATACTGAATAAGCGAATTGAGCGCAGTACCAAGATTTTGTCCGCTACGTCCTGTCGATGCTGATAGTGCAGTTATAAGCGCAACCGTCTCTTCCAAAGACAGATTAGCATTGGAAGCCGCAGAACCTGTTCGTTGCAGTGCAGCTAATAGTTTATCTGTCGTAACGGCTGCATTATCTTGAGTAATATTAAGTTTGTCAATAATGCTTTCAAGTTCGCTCGCGTCTTTCCCAAACTGTTTCATTACCGCAATTAAACCTGCAGCCGCGTCTTCTGCGCTTAATTCTGCGGTATTTACGCCAAACAACGCCGCCTCAGTTGCTTTTAATGTATCATTCCAAGATAGCCCTGTACGCGCAAAGTCAAGAGCTATAGACTGCACATTTTCAAATGTTTGCCCATATTTTATTGCCAAATCGTAAAGTGAATTGGAAATCTGTGAACCTGATACGCCCCTTACAACACGCTGTACGGCGATAACAGTATCTTCTGTTTTTACAAGCGTATCATTAATAGAAGAAATAGCCGAGCGAATAAGCTGTAAGGGTATTAAAACCAACCTAGCCGCAATCTGTGATTTTGCGTAAGCAACAGCCATTGACAAAATGCTTTTTTCATTTTCTTTATTAGCATCTGTATTTTGCTCTGTTGCATTTGTTTGGTTTTGTGTGGATTGTGCGGCTTTATCTTGTGCGTGCTTTAAACGCAATTCTGCCTGCTCTCTTTGTGCTTTAACTTTTAATGTGCGCTGCTCTTCCGTTCTACCGCGCTTTACTTCATTAGCAAGTCGTTGCTCGGCTATTTGTCTCTTTGTAGTTGCTTCATTAACTCTAACCGCTGCTTTTGCGAGTGCCGTATAGTGCTTTGTCAACGCATTAATTTGTGCTGTGAGATTTCTATCAACCTTAATTGATGAAAGTGTTTGAGAAAGCGCCTTGATTTCCGTATTGAGAAGTTTGACGCTTTGTGTTGCCTTATTGTCTGCCGATATTGTTAATATAAGTTTTGCCATATCAACTCACTCGCTCTTTTAGAATCCTAAATCGTCGCCATTAGACGATACAATATTACTAAATGATAGTTGCTGCGCGAATACAGTATCATTGCCGTCTGCTGATATATGTCCGTCGCGCCGGACCTCTAAGTCTGAGTTCGTCTCATTCATTGCGCGAACAAATAGCTTTTCTACCCAACCGTGGGGACTTACAACCTCGTCTATAAAGTTATTCCAAAAATGCCGTTCGGGAATATTATCTGTCCCTTCCCAAGTGTAATTGCTATTTTCAATAGCGTTAATGAGTTTATCTCCGTCTACATAAGCGGAAGTCGGATAACGAGGATTATATCCTTTCGGTTCATAATCCAATTCGACAGACATTTTACCAACAGAGGTTTTCATATATTTACTGTCGATTATGCCGCCGTTCGTACCCCTACGAATATAAGAACTTGGTGTGTATGCAGAATAAACGTCTTGCTGTATATGCCTTTGTAATTGCTTTGTAAGTTCAGATCCGACAGCCGTTAAGCCTGCTTGCGTGGCAAAATAGACCTTTGTGTTAAAAGCCTTGTATTCCTTGCTAATACTATCTGCACCTGTCAGTTTGAACTTAAACATTCTCTCTCCGTTAAAACACCTCAACCCCGACTAACAAAAAGTCAATCGGGGTGGTGTATTTTAGTATTAACCGCCTGTTACGTTTACGGTTACCTGCGTTGTAAGCGTAGGCTTCTGCGTTACAGTTGCAGTGATTACGGTAGTACCTGCCGCAACGGGCGTAATCAAGCCCGTATTTGTTCCTACTGTCGCATAACTTGTTTCCGACGAGGTAAAGGTCAAGTCGGAATAGTCGGGCGTTACAATATCCCCGTTTATCATATAGTAGTAAACGGGAGTATTCACCGGTTTCGCGCCAACGGGGATTGAAATTATGCCGCCAACAATAGCGAGTGCTTGAATCGCCGAAAGCGTATCATCGCCGCACGGAACATAAGTAAGATAGCCGTAAACGGAATCTTCGCTCGCACAGTCGGCGCACACGTCATCCGTAAGGTCGTCGTATGCAAGAGCCGTAAAGTTCAAGCCCGTAGTGGACGCTTCGGTCTGCGATCCGTTTATGCCAGCGTCGCCGCCGATAAACTGGACACGCGGATAGTAGCCATACAAATAGCCGGCAAGCGAGCTACTCTTTGCGCTCGTGCCGTTCTCGGAGTAAATAGGCGTTTTAACAACCATGTACCCGATTGTCGGCGAGAAGTTCGCCGGAATTGCCAACGATTCCGCGTTGAGTATGTCGGTGTAATACTGTACGCAGTAAGTCTGTCCTTCCGTAGCCGTAAAGCCTTGTACTTCGCCTTGTGCGTTTACGCCGTAGTTTACGCCGTCGTTACCCACATAGCACGGGAAGATGTTGTTTTCGACTTTATCGGACGCAAGTCCGTATGCCGCAACGGGAGTGCGAGTCACCACAAGCGTCGTGCCGGTAGCCGTGATTTTTTCACGCACCATAGACTTTGCGTTATAGTGCACCGTAGAACCCATTTGCAAACCACGTGCTTCAAGCGAGAAGTCCGCTGACTCAAACGTGCCGGTAAGACGAATCGTATCGGGTATATTCATAACAAGTTTGTTACCAACGCCCGCTTCGATTGCGCCGTCGTTCATAGAAGTTGAGGTGTTGCCGGTTTTGAGCTTATTAGTCCAATAGAGCAAATCACCCGAGACTATATCGTAAACCGCAGCTTCCGAAAACCCTTTCGCATATCTGGGCGCATTACCTTTTTGAAATGCCATAGTTTTATGTTCTCCTTGTAAAATTTTTAATCGGTGTAACCACCGCCATTGGCAATGGTTTGCTTCACATCGCCTGCGCCCCTATACTTTTCTTGCATTTCGTCCAAAGTGATAAGTGCGCTCGTCAATGTTTCTGCACCGTCGAAACACCACGACGGGCAAGGATTTCCTTTGTTGAACTTAACCATTCCGCTCATTTCGGCTTGCGCATAGATTTGATAATTGATTTTTCGGTCTATGGCTTGCCTACGCTTTTCAAACTCCCACACCGTCCAATCGTCAATTTCGCACTCTCTTATGTTGCAAGCGTTTGCAACCGACGATATGAGCGTTTCGAGGTCGTATTTGATTTTGCGTTCCCCCTCTTGCGCCATTTGCTGTTCGGCTTGCACAATATCGGGGTTTTCACTCTCGTCCGGGAGTTTTATGCCGTTCTGTTCGGCAATGAGGGGTCTTATGATTGTTGAGAAATCCGTTGGCGTTATTCTTATCGCAGTTTCGCCGTCCTGCGTTATAACCTCAATGTAAGCAAGTTTTCGGTTGTCATTACGCTCACAGTAGATACCGCTTAAAGCCTTTTGCCTGTCATATCCGAGCCGCAAAGATAGATACAACAATCTTATTACTCTTTCAAGCACGCCTACTGTTTTTCCCGTCTGTCGCATGGTGTCTATTTCCATAGCCCACAACGCAGAGAGAAACGGCATTGACAAATACTCAAAGTTGGCTTTTGCCAAACTCGTTTGTCGTATGCACAAAGCGTTTTTACACTCTAAAAACTCCTCATAGTCGGTCATTTTTATTGGATAGAATTGCAGTCCACACGCTTCGATTGGTAATCCTCTGCGCATTCTTGCTTTCCTTTCCCTTTGTGTTAGGTTCTCACTCATTATTTAATCTCCTGTGATTACTAACTCTATCTTTAAGCAAATCCTCTACGGTTTGCTGTGATATTCAAAACACTGTTTTGCGCCGTCTGTGTTTATAACGTGTCTGCACTCGTTACACCACCGTTGGCAAGCACAAAATACGGTCATTTTGTTTTCCAAGAGGTTGTAGTCAACTCCCTCTTTCATGATCTTTTTGCAACTGAAATACTTTTGACCTTTTAGAATAGTTGCGTGAGGACAAGTCCAAGACATCTTTACACTCCCTTAAATGCCGTTCTTCGTTTCTGTTTCCGTTAAAGATACCTTTGTCTCGGCAAGTTTGCTTTCGGTGTCGTAGGAGATAGTCTGCGGTGTTCCGCAAGTAACGGGCAATATATAAGGATTGTAAGGAAAACTCGGTGTTGCGGGCGACGGATTTGACGGTGTGGTGTATATGTAGTTTGATTTGCTACCTTCTCTTACGCCTTCCTGCTTTGCTTCCTCTAAAAGTTTTTCGAGTTCTTCATTCGTAAACTCAATTTTGCCGTTTGCGTTCTTTTCAAATAAAACTATCATAGTTTTTCTCCTTACTTATTCATTGTGCCGAGTACGCCACGCTCTTTGCGGTCTGCTACACGCTTATTAAGCCACATAAGCGCTTCTTCGATATGCGTAAGTGCGCAAGCGTTCTCTCTTGTGCGATATTCGCCGTCTTGGAAACATTGAAGCCTGTGGCGCACAATTTCCAAAAGGTCAGTTTCAAGTACACCTGCGGTTGAGCCTTCTTCGTTTCTTGCGCCGTGCTGAAACTGAATTTTTGCAAGCGTTTCTCCGTTGCGCTCGACTTCGTAATAGTGCCGTGCGTTTCCTAGACCTATCGTGTCATCGTAAACGACAGTGTTTAAGTTGTCCTCACGCTGTATGCGCATATTGAGTGCTGTTTTGTTTTCCATAATAGATTTCTCCTTTTAATACCCAAGTAGGGCGATATTTACTATTGCTGTTTTCCCCTCGCACTCTGCCGTAACCGTAAGAGGAATATTGTCCGCAAGTACGCAGTAGATTTCGACGGAATTGCCGCTAATAGTAGTCGTATAGCTTCTCGTATTCGCACCGCTGAAAGCCCAAGCGATAGGCTTGTCCGTCGCTACGCCGTTTTCGTAATATGTAGCCGTAAGCGTTGCCGTATCGTACTGCTCAATGCTTTGCGGTATAATGCCGTTAAACGCCACATAAGGCTCTGTAACCGCTTCTGCGACAACTAATTCAACCGTTGCCGTAATCGTCGGATTCTGTGCCAATGTAGCCGTTATTTGCGCAGTTCCACTTGCGTTTGCTGTAACCTGTCCGTTTGAATTAACCGTTGCCACGCTTTCGTTGCTACTCGACCATTCCCAAGTCAAGAAATATTCTTCTGTACTTTCAACCGCCACGCCGTTTTTCAAAAACAAAGCGTTCAAGTCAAGTGTCTGCCCTACATTCAGTTCCTGCTCTGCGCCCACGAATTGAGCCGTGAACGATTGCGTTTTTCCGTTTGCAATATGGTTGGGCACATCGTCATTCTCGTTAGGTTCTTCAATTCTAACCGTGAAGTAAAGAATGTGCGTGCTGTCGTAGTTTCCGCTGAACTCCTGATAGAAGTCGTTGAATCCTGTAATGTGGTAAGCCTTACTACCGAGAATAATCCGCTGATTAAGTCCGAGCTGTTGCGTATTCTCGTTGAGCTGACAAATGACATTGAAATAGCCGTCCATCATTACGAGGTTTTGCGGCTTGTCGTTGTCGTTCCCAAGCATTGTGATTTTTTCAAGCACAATCGGCTCGGTTATGATATTGCCGTAGTAATCGTAAAGGTTATACGAGGTGTTACACCGCCTTACGACTGCCGTTGCGTTCACGCTTGAAAGATTGGACGGATTCGTGCAAATCCAAGTACTACCCATTGTTACGAGCTTTGCGCCGAGCGGGAAGTAGTCAATCTTTTCTTCGGCAAAAAGGACATTTTTGATTTCGTCGGTGGCTTGCTGTGTAATTGTCGGCGAAGAATGAATATCGGAAAAACGCACATTGGTTGTCAAGTAGCGATAAAAGTCCGTACTGTCAATACCCTGCACCTGCGCTTGCACATAGTCGCTTGAATACTTTGCTCTTACATCGGAAAATTGCCGAGTCCTTCTTGCCATATATTGCGGTTGACGGTCGGCATACTGTGTGGGCATATTGGTCTTGACATTGGGTGATCCACCGCTCTGCAAGATTGCGCCTTGTATGTACTTTTCCGATTGATTTTGTGCCATACCATTATCCTTTAAGTTTCTTTCCACAATAAGGGCAGAATTTTAGCGCCACTCTTTCGTGTTCAATTCTTCCGACATATTGCTTGTTTACAGTGTCCCAATCTCTTGTGATTAGTGCGGCAAAGTATTTTGTCTTAAATCGCTTTGTGTATTCTTCGTTAGTGGATTGACTTTTAATTTCTTGAATTATGGAATAAGTCTTGCAAAATTTACACTCTCTTGCCATACTCTTACACCATATAAATTCCGTTGCCTATCGCAACTTCGTTGTTTTCTGCGTTGCCGTTCGGCGTTGTAGTGTCGATCTCAAGCGCCAAAGTAAGCCGTTTGCCGACATTGCTGTCCTTATCTGAAAGTAATTCCTCACCGCAATCAGGGTGCTTTGAGCGGTTAAAATAGAATGTTCCTACGCCTGCCATGTTCACGCCGTGAAATGCTTGCATAATCGCTTGCGAAATTGCGCCGGCACGGGAATATGCCTCGTTGAGTTTCGTGTTGCTCTCCTGAATGTAGTGCGTCCAAATATCGAATACAACCGATATTTGCACCTTAAAATCGCTCTCCGCTATCATTCGTCCCATGTAGCAATAGATACGGGTTTGAGCGTTCTCTTGCGCAGGCTTTATGTATATTTGCGGAATAAGCCGATAGCCTTTCTCCGTAGGCGGTTTTTCTGCCGCTTCGGGATTGAATAGCACCGACTTCTTCTGTGCAGGTGTAGGCAAGGGATTGTCCGTCGGTCTTGCTCCGTCGTAGTATAGGTATTTCCACATACGAGAGCGAGGATATTTATTGTCGTCTTTGGGCGTATAAACACCGTCGGGCATATCGAGAAGATAGTCCATAATCTTACGAGGGATTTCGTCCGTATCGGATAAGTCGAAAAACCCCTCTTGAACTTTGTTATACGGGTACCATTGTGAGTTGGGATTTGCCATTAGCCTTTCTTCTCCGTCGCTTTTGGCGTGGTTTTCTTTGTTGCCGCTCTCTTTTCGGCAAGTTCCTTTTGCTTGCCCTCTACTTCGCCTATCGTCTTTTGCAAAAGGTCGTTGAGCGCCTTTACATTTTCGGGCGTACTCAACAAGCTGATGGACGAACTTATGCGTTCAACGCCGTCATTGAGACTCTCTTTGAGATTGAAGATTTCGGTATCGAGCATTTTCTTTAACTCTTTGAAGTCGTAGAGAATGTCGAAAACCTTGTTCTTTATCTCCGTATCTTTGCTCTTAAAGCGTTCGAGCTGATTGAATATATGACTGCCAGCGTAGTAGTCGTATTCGTCATCGCCGAAATCATTAGGAAAGTCTATATGTAAATACTCCGTTAAGAATTGGTACATAAGATACAACTGTTTGGCGCCGCACTTCTCCTTGTGGAGTTGCGGAAGTGGTATCGCCGTTGCTTGTGCGATTTCGTCAAGCGTTATGTCCACGGCCTCTAAGCAGTTTTTCGCCACGACAGCTACCATAGCACGCTTGTCCGCAAGCGGTAAATAGCTCGTAGCGTTGGCTATTATTTCTTCCGTAATAACGAAAGGTTCTTTGTGTTCTTTTGCCATAATTAGTTACTCCTTATCTGTCTTTTTATGGTTAAATCTATATAAGTCCTGTTCCTCGAGGGAACATTTTTTTACAAGCTAATTTTTGTTCATAGCGTCGCATTGCACCTGCGAGGTCGCTATTGTATTTTGCCAAACGAGCATCGTCGGCTTTAATCTTGTTGGCACGGTTCTGCTCAAAAAACGATTTATCCTCCACCTTGCTTACATTGGAGAGCCAATCATTGTCAAAACGCATTTGCCATACCACTTGGAAACACATTCCAAGTATTCTCATAATTTCGGGCGAAAGGTTTTCTTCAAACTGTCCGTCCGTATAGAAATCTATATTGTAGATCGTACCCTTTGCTATCGGGTTTTCCGCTGTTGCATGAATGGTTATTGTTCCATTCTCGCTGTCATAGGTTACTACCCCATTGTCGGGCAACAGAATTGCATTGCCGAAGTCGTCATAAACTTGTTGCCGGCAACAAAACAATTCGTAGCCCTTTCCGCTTTCGTCGAGTGCAACCGTTAGGTCTGTGGTTAAGTCGTTCTCTACCGTGTAGAGTAAATTGCCGTACTGCGGAGGCGTAAGTTTCGGATTTTCGTATGTACCGCACAAATATTCAAGCATTCCGTTCGGGATAGTGAAAAATGGAATTGCTGCTTGAAAATAGCCCCACATTTGCCGAGCGTAGAGCGGTTTATCTTCTGCGGCCGTCTGCTGTAAACGAATATCGTCTACGTAAACGTCGCAATATTGAGTTATTACTTTGAGAATTGGCGTTGCCATACGACTTCCTCATAGAGCAACTATGCTTGTGGGCGCATACGAGCTGCACACGCCCACGCATAGCTTTGATTGTTAGTTATTGCTTCGCGTTGACCTGTCGCGTTAAGGTTACTTGTTTATCGACATAAGCACCCCAATACTCTTTATCAAACACAATGCCTTTTCCAAGACAGGCGTCCTGAATTTTTGTCATAACGCTGTCTTTCTTGACTGCGCCGCACGTTTTGCCTTCTTTCTTCACAATCGCGTCAATATCCTTGTAAAGACTTTCAGCTTCTGCAATAAAATCTTGTGCGAGCGTTTTTATGTCGTCGATTGCCGCTTGTCTCTCGGCTTCCGTCCTTGCGGCCTTAACCGCCTTAATGCGATTTACCATAACGATAATCGTCGGTATAAGCGTGGTCGTTACAAAGCCGAGCAAGACGCTTATGAGCGTGAGAATATCTTTGATAGCCATAGCCTACACCTCGCTATCAAACCACATTTACTGCGGCGGGATTGGGTGCGGTTGGGTTTGCCGGTTGTTCGACGGGTTCTTCTTCTGCCGCTTCGGCTGCGACTTCATCGACATACGCGTCGAGAATATTCAAAAGAGCGCCGTCGTCTTCCGACAAGCCGTTGTTTTCCTCGCTCTCCATAAACTCAACAAAGCGTGCCGTGCGGTCTTCGTCCCAGCCGCGCTGTTTTGCGATTCCTACGGCAAAAGTATCTATTTCGCCGAGTTTCTTTTCTTGCTTTTCGACAAGTGCGTTGTAATCGGCGAGCAACTTGTCTACATTGACTTTTAATGCCATGATTGAATTTACCTCCGAAAATTATTTGTTTACGCGAAAGACTTAAAGATCGTTCGCGTTCATGTCCTCAAGAATCGGAGTGAATAAGCCGTCTTTTTCTACCGTTTTGGAAAGTTCGTTTAACGCCTTGACTTTTTCGCGGTTTATGCGGTTGTCCTTCTTGTCAAAATACGCCGTCATATAGAGCTTAGCAACGGTGCGTTTGTGTTCGTCGCACAAGTGCGCGAATATCCCACAAATCTTTTCGGTGTCGTAGCCGATGAGCGAGAAAAACGCCTCTGTTGTAAGCAATTCGCCGTCTTTGTACTCTACGCCGAAACGCATTTTCTCTGCATCGGTAAGCCCCGAAACAACGATAATTTTGCGCTCACGCAAAAGCGCCGTATTTACAGGAATACCTAATCCCTGCATAAACTCTTTCTTAGGAACGTCTATCATACCTCCCGGATATGTAATCTGTCCCCATTTAGGCATGGCGACCGTCGTTCCTTCGGCGTTTGCACCGATATACAAAATCGTAACATACTCGTCTTGCGCCACCTGCACAACCGTCTGCGGTTGGCTTGCTTGCGCCTTAGCGAGTGCTTCTGCTACTGCTTTTGCTACGATAGCGTTTACTTCTTCTTCCGAAAACTTTTTTGAGTAAGAACGCTTACCTTTCCCTTCTTCTTGAAGTTCATTATCTTGAATGTTTTCTGCCATTTCACATACTCCTTTCAGATTTTTTCTTGTCAGAAAATGTTTTATCTGCCATTATCGGAAAGTGGCGACAAACCACTTTCCGATATGACAAATTGTTTGTTGTGATTATGCCGCCGGATATACGCTCGTGACTACGCCGACCTTGCTTGCAAACACGGGCTTAATATCGAACATCGCTCCTGCATTGACGTCGATCGTAAAGTCTGCGGTGCCCTGCGCGTTACCGGTGCCACCGGGCGTTGCGGTAAGCGTAATGGGCGTCCCTTCCATATAAACGCCGTACATAGGCTTATACAAACCTTTGGCGAAGATATAAATGTCGTTGCCCGTGTCGATTGTGTCAAGGGTGCTGTTCTGCGTGCCGGGAACGATTACCGGGGTTACAGGGAACAAATCTACGCCGCCGGCTTTGGGCAGATAGCCGTTGGTGAACCACTGTTCGCCCAAGCCGTACTGCAACCCGACGATTGCGCCACCGGTGCCGTCAACGGGAAGAAGGTTGGAAAGTGCGGAACGAGTGCCGACAGCCATAAGGTTATCCACTCTTACGCCGTTTGCCGCAGCCACAAGGTCAGTAATCCTTATCCAGTTCTGCGTGGTGTAGGTGTTAGCCGTAAGTCCTGCGGGTATGTAGATCTGTGCCGCAACTGCGTTCTTCAAACCCTGCATAAGAATTGCGTACTCCTTGTTGTAAAGACCGAGCATAAGAGCCGCATAGTATTCACCTGCGTCGCCCGCCACGATGTCCTGATACCACTTAATAGTGAAATTACAGGAGCGCACGGTAGGCGTGAGCGTAACGGTTTTTGCGTACAAGTAGTTCTTGCTCGTACTCTTACCCGAACCCCACGAACTGTCTTCCCAACGGAATACGTCGTTGGAGCGGACGGTGATTTCTTTCGTTGCGCCGAAGCCTACGGGTTCCCACTGCATTAAGTCCCTGCCCACAGCGTCCATTACGCTGAAGAAAATGGGTGTAAGGACTTCGCGGTCGATTGCCGCCATAGCCTTGAAGAAGTTTGCATTTTGTGCGTAGAGCATCTGATTTTGTTTGAACTCCTCAAAGGTTTTAGGTGCGTCGCCGCCCTCGACTTGGTGTACCTTTGCGGCGCAGTAAAGCAACTTCTTCTCGTTGTGCTTCTTGGAAAGCTCGCCGTAGGTGAAGTTCGCGCCGTTGATACGCGAAGTGTATTTCTCAATGGAAAACTTGTTTTTGTTTATCAAGCTTCCGATATACTCACAAGCGACAAGTCGCCCGGTCGAGACGATTTCCTTACGGGAAATCTCAATCGGCGAGCCGCCGTCGCTATTGAGTTTTACCTTTTCGTTTTGCGTTTCCTGCGCTTCAAATACTTTCGCAGGAATGGAATTGAGTTTTAGCATTTTCGTTTCCTCCTATTGTGCCGCCGCGACCGATCTGCGAATTACGAGAACGTAACCATCACCCCAAAAGGTCGTACCTTCGGTTATCGGCTTCGTGCGCAGGATTTCCGCGTAAACGCTGCCGTCGGTGGGTGCAGTCTGTGTGGGTGTCCACTGTCCGTTTGCGATGGTCGCATAAATCTGTCCTTCGGTGGGTACTGCGGTAAAGTTGTCTTTACCCCAAGTGTACTGCTCGCCTACAATGAGTTCGCAGAAGTCGCCTCTATTGCCGGCGGGAAGTGAAAGTCCGAGCGTGTTTGCGCCCAAGTTCCACTGATTGTCGCCGGAAACTGCCTTGTTTATATCGTAGTTGTTGAATGCGTAAATGCCCGTATGGTCGCCCGGTTGCCCTACAACCTTGCCACTTGCCGCCGCATTAAAATACCACGTATTGCCATTCAAAATGTTAAACGCTTCGTAGCCCTCGCTGGGAATTAAGCCATTCTGTACGCAAAGCGTACCAGCCTGACATACGAGGGGGTTAAACGAACCGCCCGTACCTGTACCGAACTTGCCCGGAACATTCTGCGTCTGATTACGAACACTGTTCGACACGGTAACTTCAAACATATAGTTTGCCATAATGTTTTCTTTCTCCTTATTAAGATTTTTTACTTGAGGATATTGTCGATAGCAGTTTGTATTCCGCTTTCGGGCGCACCCTCGCCGCCTTGTTCATTACCGAGCATCCAAGCATAAACTTTTTGTTCGGCGTTGTTCTTTGCTTTCTTTGCGTCCCTGACAACCTTGTTGCACCTCGCGTTCACGTCGTCCCTTGCTTTTGCGTCGCCAATAAATTCGCCCTCTGCGTTTACCATTTCGGCATACTTACCCACGCACTCGTCGGCAAGTAATTCATCGCAAAGATGTTCGTCGATTTCCGCGTCGTTTTTGTAAGCTTCACGGTTTTCCGCAAATTCGGACTTAATCGCGTCCTTGACGAGCTTTATTCTGCGCTTGCGCTCTGCTTCGGTCATCTCGTAGACTTTTGCTTGAAGCTCTGCATTTTCGGCGGTCGCTTTATCCAGTGCAGTCTTGGTGGAATTAAGCTGCGCCTGCACAGCACCGACAAGGGCATCTGCCGAAATGTCAATTGCATTCTCGCCTTCGCCAAAAACGGAATTTACGGAAATCTCTGTTATTCTTTCGGGGACAACCGTCTCTTCGTTCTCTACAAAGATGTACGAGCAACAACGACCTCTTTCGTCAAGCAAGGCAACCGACTGACCTTTTACGCCGAGAACCGTATAGTTCGGAAATAACCCGCGCAAATCGTCAATTTTTCTTACTTTTGCCATTGGTTTTGTTTCTCCTTTATTAGATTTTTGTTTTTTTTGAGTTTGCGGCTCTTGTTTGGGTAAACCCGACTGTTGCTCGTCAAAGGACGCTACCCTCATTGTAAATTCCTGAATATCGCCCTTAAATTGCAAAGTCTTTATATTTGCTCCCACAACTGCGGGATTTACTTTCTCGTTTAGAATGGTGGTGCCGAGTATTTGATATTTCGTAAATACCTCAACATCGCCGTCGTAGTGCATTTCGTCAACCAAGGTTTCTATGCTGACGCTTAATTCGCCACGCTCTTTGAGCTTTTCGACAAGTTGCAGATTGTACCATGAGAATATCGTCCCCACGCCTATAATCCACTTCTTGCCGTCTATGTACTCAATCCTAATATCTTGGTCGTTCGCAAAGTAGCCAACAATCCTCTCTGCATCGGGTGCAGTAAAGTCGGGAACCTCTCTGCCCGCCTTTTCGTCCTTACGCATTGAAAAGTTGTGCCCATCGCCTATCTTGTCGCCGACATACGCACACAACAGCGGAGTTTTGGCGAATAAATGGCGGTGTTCATCAAGGTTGACGTACTTCCAATTATTTCGATTTACGTCCTCATTCAAAAGACGCACTTCGACTTTTTGCAGCCAACCATCTTGTTCGGCAAGCAAGCGTAGCTTACCTTGAAATGCGACGATTTTTGCGCTCGATTGCGCTGTCTTAAACTTGTTCATTATTCGGCGCCCTCCTCGCTAAGTTGCTTTTCGCACCAGCTGTCAAAGCTCGTCGGACTTCCTGCACTACCCTTTTCGTTGAGTTGGTCGTATATCGCCCACATTTCCAAAAACATCGTATGGTCTTGGCTGTTGATGAGCATAAGTTCTTCTGTCTTAAGCGCCATAGGGCGAAACTGCGCGTTGTCTGTTTTCGCGTGAAAGCTCTCCAGTGCTTCGCCGATATTTTCAAGCACCTTGACTATAAAGTCGAAAACGCTGTCCATATCCGTGAATGTTACGCGCCAATCGATTTCTTCGGTATCGGGGTACTCCTGCATGAGATGACGCTCGTGCAATAAATCGCCGAACGTGTCGAGCAGTTCCAAAAACTTGTGCGCTTGCCGGTGAACTATCTCCGAGCAAAACTTCAAGCTCTGCTCTATGTAGACATACTCTTTCGCCTCGTCAAGACAGCGATTGCCCTGCAAATACTCTTTGCTGACAACTCTCGCGCTGTCTCTCAACGAGCGATAAGGCTCTATGTCGTAATTAAATTTGTCTTTGAGTTTCATAAGACCTCTCCTATGGCTTTAAATAAAAAATGGGGCTATCAATAAAGTATTTCTACTCTACTGACAGCCCCGTTTGGCTCTTCTTATTGACCGTTTTCAATAAGGTGAAATATTTTTAGTCTACATCTCTAATGTATTTTCGCGTTACCTCATAAGCCTTTCCGTTCATTACTTCAAGCCTATTGCCACGCTCTCTACATTCTCTCGCCAATTCCTCAAGAGATTGCTCGTTGTGTTGGGAGAAGTCTATTGGCGTTGGCGTCGGTTTTTTAGGCGGAGGCGGTTGCGGTATTCTGTTGTTTTTAGGTTGATAGCCGTTCATTCTTCCACCTCAAAATTGTATTCGCCGATTACCGTTCTCTCGATTTCATAAAAAACCAAATCGCCTTTATCATCAATTTCAACTTCAACTGTATTTCCACGCTCTTTTGCGTTTTTAACGATTTCAAAAAGTTGTTGTTTTAAGTCGCTCATTCCGTTACGCTCTCCGTCTGCTTTTCTGTTTTCGTCTCTGTCAAATCATTCGAAATATTACAAAAATCTCTTTTCCACTTCGGCCATTTTGCCACATCAGCGCGAATAATCTCAAGATGTTTCTGTGAAATAATAGTGTTACTCATTTTTATCCCCTACAATAGATTTTTCAGTTTTTGTTTCGGTGATTTCGGTTTCTGTTTTGGTGGGAGCGCCGCCCGTATCGCTCTTTGCTGCCGTTTTGCTCGACTGCGTATTCGCTGACGGCGGCGGTTGTAAGAGTTCGAGCAATCCGCTCTTATGGACAATTTTGTTCATTGTGACCTTATCAAACACGCTCACATCGTCCAAAGCCGCAAGAACGAAGTATTGAGATAAGTCGCCTTTATCGAGTTCTTTCAGCGCATTTGCACGAACTTGGTTGTCCGAATAAATGTCACCAAATACCTGCACACGCCATTCGTAATTCAAATTTAAGGTGAAAAGTATGTAGTTGAGCATTCTCTCAAAGTCGCGGTAAACAACTTGAGAATATTTGCTTTCCAACTTACCCGCATACTCTTGAAAACCTTGATGTGGATCGGGAGTAGTAGCAACGAGCGACGACAATCCCGATTTGCTTACGCCATAGTTCAGGAATGACTGACTTATATCGTTTGCGTTGGCGCTTTCCGCGTAATCATGGCTCTTAATGTTCTGTACCGGCGCCGTATAGAATGCCGCGCCGCCTGTATTAGTTTCTACCATCATTTGCCGGAAAAACGCCTCGAATACAGCTCGCATTTCTACCGATAAACGAAATCCATCATCTTCTTTTGCTTCGTTGCTATTATAGTACGGTATCTCGCCGGTAAAAATCTTTATAAGCGGATTCATTATGAGCGAGAGCTGCGCAGCTTCGTAATCTGACTGTTGGGTAAACGTTTGCATAAGCCCAGCAAGCGGTGACGCGACAATCGCAGTTGTATCGTCTATCTCGAAGGTAAACACGCGGTCAATCGGAAGCGAAACGTAGTAATACCACCTACCATCTTGCGCCCACGCCCTTACTTCGCTTTCAAACTCCGTATTATTTCGACTGGCATAGTAGACGTGCTTTTCTCTGAATGCCTTGCGGTCGCCTGATGTTACCCACTCGTTGAAGTCTTCCATATACGGCGTAAACAAGTCCCCGAATTGGCGGTAATCAGTGCCGGGTGTCATAAAGTACATCAGGTTGAACGAAACGGTATACTTGCTTATGTTGTTAAATCCGATAATAGTTGTCCAGCCTTTTGGTATCTCCTGTAAAAAAAACGAATTGACCGCATTGTGAGACTTATCCACAGAGTAGCGCGGCATATAATATACCTTGCCTTGTGTTTCTGCTTGCCCTGCTATTTTGTGTCCAACCGAGCGCAAATCCGCTTTTTTGAGGAGTTTATCAACAAGCCTACCCTCGCGCATTACGGTTTCGTCTTTTATCTCGTCGGCAATAGGCAGCGCGTATGAGTGGAATTGAAGCATGTCCGCATAAGACTTTATCGTCTTGAACCACGAATAGTTAGTCCACTTTAATCCCTCGCTGACTTGCTGCAAAGGAAGCTCGCTGTTCTGGGGATTCCGCAAAAATTCGCCGAGTTCTTCTTTCGTGACATCTGCAGGAAGCGGGTTGATTGCCTTGACGCGTGCGTTCTGAATGTTCGGCTGGTTTGCCCAATATCCGCCCATCGCACGTCCGAAAGCAGAATAAATCGCGTCCATAGGTAAATCTGCATAGTTACCCATTAGACCACGAAAACGTTCCATTACGCCCTTCCACGACGAATGGTTTTGTTGTGCTTTTTGTGTTTGCGCTTCCACTTTTTGCACCTACGAACTTAATTATATCACGGCATTTTACACATGATTCACTTTACGCCAAAATTTTTTTGCAAAAAAAGACCGTCAAATGACGGTTTTCTATACTATTCAATTAAAACCCACTAAATATCGCATTATTTTTTTAGTATATCGTAATAATATGCAATTGGACGATTATGAAGCTGACGAATGTCTATAATGCCTTCTATAAATTCTTTCATACTAACACCAATACCTATAATTGCACTTGCAATTCCATATTCGTTTGTTCCTATCGCTCCTAAAAACGATCCAATTGAAGATAAGACAGTTGTGAACCCACTAATGCAAGTTTTTATACCAAATTTTTTAATAGCAGCCTTATATTCTTCAACCATTTGATTAAGTTGCTCTTCAATTTCTCTATTACTTTTCTCGCAAAGTGTAGAATTTACCCACGCTCTAAAATTTCTTAATTTTCTTAATGATTTTTTATCTTTTCTAATTTCCAATACCTGCTTCCAAGACAGAGACTCTTCTACTATCATTGGAACATTCTTAATTGTAACCTCGTAAGGACTAACTCCATTATTGCATTGATCATTTATATCCGCAAGCGTCTTCTTTTTTTGTCTACTACGCCCCAATAAGTTTGCTTCTCGTAACAAGTCGTTTCTTATTCTAATTGCTTTATCTTCACCCAATAATACCAAAGCGTTTTCAAATTCTGTCTTATCAAAAAATATGGGGACTAAATTAATATTATATACCGCTTTAATATACTGTGAATAAAATTTTAATCCCCAATTTTTAAAGAGAGAGGTAATAGGCTTCTCAGCTTTCTTCTGCTCGTCTATGATTGCACCTAAAGAAACTATGTTCGACTTACGCAATCCAATTCTTTTTACTTCTTTACTAAAAAGCTCAGTATCAAGACACTTATTACTCATGCATAATGTCTCAAAGCTTTCATATTTGTTCAACATGCATAACATATCAAAATCTGTCATGTCACATATATTTCTTAAATTTCTATTTTTTGCATAACGGCTGCTTTTATTTTGATGATGCCCATTATCTATATTTAGTCTTATAGAAGATGGAATCTCATTTATCCCCATTGAAGCCGCTTCCTCAGTATTATCAAAGCCTTCAGGTATCCATAGTTTATCAAAAAATAAAGCTGTGGTTTTCGGCCTTACTAAACCAGTTGCATAAAGAACATCAGATTCAGAACTTCTCATTTCAATTTCTCCCACTGACATTATAGTAGATTTATTTTTAAAAAGATTAAACACTAAAATCAGTTAGAACCACTCAAAATATTTTAATCTTATTTATTGCATATCTCACATTTTTTCAATACAGTAAAAAAGACTGCCAAAAGACATTCTATAGTATTAAGGTTTAGTTAATGAATAAGGCTTCTTAACTTTTTCTCAATAAAATCAGTATAATAATCAAAAAGAGTGTTTACATCTGTTGCAAAATCCGCCATTGCTTTTTCAATGTTCTCCATAGTATATAAATCTTCTATATTATAGTTAAATTTAATATATTCTCCATTTTCTTTAGAAAGAAGAGTGTTATAAAGTCTTGATATGTCAATCTTGTCGTTAATTTCTTTCGCCTCTCTAATCTTATCATCTAAATCTTTTAATTCCTCTTTAGTAAAAACAAATCGCACTTTCTTTAAGGATATTTGCATACTCTCAAATTTAGTAGTAGCAAAATCATAACTAGCGCAACGAGCATTATAATACAATTCAATCGCATCTTTTGCTATATTATCTTCTTTTGCTATATTATCTTCTTTTGCTACGGTTTCCATGTTTTTGTATTCATCAAAAAGCAAACCATAGATTTCAGTTAAAAGAGCAAATTGTTTATCTCTCTTTTCTTTACTCGAGGAAAGTTTATTCGTTAAAACAACACTAATAACCGTAGCAAAAATACCAAGAATGATTGCAGGAACTACGCTATCTACAACTATTTCCCACATATAAGCCTCCTATGTAAAATCTTTATTGTAGTGATCCGCAAAATTAGTTATTAAATTTCTTCATAATTTCTTTATTTATTCTATCTACATAATCCAAGAACTCTTGTTTGGATTTAAAGTAATAATCATACTCGCGCAAGAGTCCATCGGCATCACTTACATGCGCATGTACCATGCTCCCATCCGAATTCACATCGCCAACTGCTATCCATCCCCATGGCGAAGTCCACGCCTGTGTTACACCCATTATTACACCTTCAATTTGTAACATTATACCACATAATTTTTTTCTTGTCAATACTTTTTGAAAGCAAGGAATTATTTGTGCAAAAAACGTATATATGCTTGCGTAGGTGATAAGCTATGTGTTATAATTCCATTAGCATTACCGAATTATGTAATGATGAATTATTTACCTAAGAGGGACGGTTATTATGGATAAACGTTACCAAGTTTTTGTCAGTTCTACCTACGATGATTTAAAAGAAGAAAGAATAGAAGCAATACAAGCAATATTAGAGTGCGATTGCTTTCCTGCTGGAATGGAACTTTTCCATGCTTCTGATGATGCACAGTGGAATATAATTAAAAGAATAATTGATGACAGCGATTTTTTTCTCTTAATAATAGCGGGAAGATATGGTTCATTAGTAACTAACAATACAAGTCAAAAAATTAGCTACACAGAGAAAGAATTTGATTATGCTCAATCAAAAGGTATTCCAGTAATTGCCCTGATTCATGATAGTCCCGAAGATATACCTGTAAAGCACTCAGAAACAACGAGTATAAACAAAAAGAAATTAGAAAAGTTTAGAATAAAAGTGAGAATAAAAGAAGATAAGACTAGGCGAATGGTTGCGTTTTGGAATAATAAAGATAAGCTTAAATCAATCATAATTACTAGCCTCCATCAAGCTATTAAAGATAACAGCGAAACAGCCGTTGGATGGATAAGAGCTAATGCTAAAGTTTCAACTAATAATACTTCTTCACTATCGGGCAGATTTTATAAAGATGAAATCGCATTATTAAAAGAAAAAATCATCTCGCTACAAACGCCGGATGAAATTATAGAGTTTTTAGAACAACTTGGGAGTATTTGGTATAGGGATAATTGCTTTCAAGACAACGAGTTTATCAAAAAGTTTGCAGGATTTATTTCTCTGACACAACCTGAAAATATAATACTCGGCGCTATTAAATGTATTCCCACCAATCTACCTAATTCAGCGCGCATCCAACTACAAAATTTAATCAACCTTAAATCTATTTTTAATACATATTGTTGCAATACTAATTTATCAAACACGGAATTATATTACTCAATTATTCAGCTTTTAGAAGCACTACATATTCACTCGAAAGAATATGTCGATTATGCTCTTAATATTTATAAGACGGGTAATTTGTCATCATATCAAAAATATATTTGTCTTAAATATTTGAAAGACAGTAATATAAATTATATAGGTCATGATTTGGAAATGTATGTTCATAATGAGTTTAAAAATCCAGATAGAACTCTGCCTGCAGAAGATTTAATAGCCCTATTATCTCTTATTCGCCAATATGATGGAGATCAAATATTTACGATTATTTATAATATTTTTAAAAATAGCGACATGCAAGTACAAAAAGGGATTGTGCGTGGTTTATTTAAGCATATTGGAGTAGATTATAATATTCATACGCCAAAAGCACAAAGATTGTTTATAGAAATATGTGATATTGTTTATGCTTGGAATGATGATCAAATCAGCACTGATTTGCTATTATATTGTTTATTTTGCAGAACGCGTGATGTATTCACAAGCGATGAAATTTTTAGTAAACTATGCGAATTTAATGATGATGTCTTTTATATGTTTATTTCGGAATTAAGTTACGATGAGTATTCAAAAGGTGCTGAATCTTGGTACGATATTTCTCGTGAAGAAATAATAGATTTAATTAAAAGACGAAAACACCCTAAAGAAAAGAATTTGTTACAAAAATTTGAAGATATCATTTAATTACTTTTTTGCCATTCTTGAAACTTTCTACGACTGACTGGGTTGATTATATTTCTCCATTAAGTTCTTTAACCTTTTGTTCTGCCGCTTCCTTTGTAGTAAAATTGCCCTTTCGATAGCAGTCATAGCAACGGAACGAGGTTATAATCCTTATTCCGTCATTATAAATCTCAAATCCCAAACACTCCGCTTCGTGTATTTCGTATTTATATCCTGCTTCAAATCCTGCATCGTAAACTACCCAAATCGGATCGCCAATTTTGCAAGGGAATTTCAAAAGCTCGCCTTTCTCTATTTGATTTTCCAATTCCCAAAGTTTATGAGCGAAAATCATATACTTGGTTAAATCCTGCGTGCCTTCGTTGACATTGAGATTGAGTATTAAATCTCTATCGGTTATACGTTTGTATGACATCACTATTCCCCCGCCTTTAATAATTCATAGCTGGCGCCCATCGTGCCGTTTATTTTTAGCAAGTACGCAAAAATGCCATTGCCGGTGTGTTCTTCGTAAATTTCGATGAACTTGATAATAGCACACTTGTTTGTCTTTTTTACAATCTCAACAAGGGCTTCTGTATGCCCTTCGTTATTATCGAAAGCGTATATATATCTTTCACCGACTTTGAATTGATTTTGACAGACTTTCATAATACACATTCTCCAGTATCAGTGGCATTTGCTTTTAAAAAAGTATCTCTCATTTTTTCTTTACCTCGTAATTTTTACAATTATTAGACTTATCGGTTGGTACAAATGTTGAATTGCAAGTAATTAGCTTGTTGCCGCTACCGCAATAGTCCTTAGCGACATAAATGCAATGTTTACACTTAAAACAGTTTGACATTACTTATTCCCCTTTCTCGATTTTCTTGTTGCAGGCGTCCAGCACGAGCCATCAATCGGATTGTTTATTATTCTAACAAGTTCCGCTCTATCTGCAAGCCACAATAGACTTTTGACAAGCGCGATATATGATTTGTCGCTTATGTCTATTCTATAATCGCAGTCTGTTGGGCAGTTTTCGGCGAGCATTACTGCCACATTTCCACTATCGGAATTACTGCCACTATTCACGCGCATTGAAATATGTACGCCGCCCGTATCGCGTGTTGCATAGCACTGTGTCGTGCCGTCAAGTTTTATTGTTTGCATTTCTTATTCCTCGCTTTTGCCCGATCAACCTTTTTCTTATCTCCCAGTTTCTTTTTTTCTTCGGCAAGTTGTTTTTCAAGGTTATCGCAGAAGTCCGAAAACAACTCGCTGTACTCTTGCGCGTGCTGTTGCATAAAGCGTGCGTTAACTGTGATTTTTATTCGCGTAAGCCATGCTCTTTCTTCCTGCTCTAATGCAATACTATCCTCAAGCCTTGTATAGCCATCTCCAAGCTCTTTATCGGTGTATAGTAAAATATACCTACCGCCGCCGCACATTGGAATTAAGCTATATTCTACGCCGTCTGGCACAGTCAAATTGCGCGATGCGTAAAGATAATATTTCTGTTGCTCTGTCATAGTATGTCTGCCTCGCCTCGATACACAACAAGCATATCTTCGCCTATTGTGGATATGTGCATAATGTTTTCGTGTCCTATTTGATTAAGACAAATTTCAATGTCGTTTAACTTATCTACGCCGTTAATTCGCGTGCGATACCGATCTATTTTTATTACTTTGCCGTCTTTTATAAACTTGCTCATTATCTGCCTCGCCTCTTTGCAGCAATCAGCAAGTTTATCGTCGCCGACAAGACATTTATCGTTTATATATCCGCCACAAAAATCACATTTATTCATTGTCTTCTATCTCCCATTTATTGCCTATAAGTTCCCAGTCCTTTGCGTTAAAGAGACCAACCGCGTCCTCATCTTCTTCGCTTGCGCCCACACGATATGTCATGTGGTCTGGGCGGCTATCCAAAAAAACAAAACCTCTTGCCGGACAATCAAAAGAGAATACTTGGTCGCCCTCGAAAATGTCTTTGCCGTTCTTATCAGTCTTCACCCATTGCCCAATTGTTTCTTGCAATATCTCTATTTCACTTACAATGCCGCCCGAAGAATACTGAAATTTATCGCCGTGTACTAAATGTCCGAGAACCGTCCAATATTTCCATTCGCCCTTGACTTTCACGTTCCGTTCTGCTTTAAGCGAATGCAATTTGTCATTAAGTTTAGCGGCATAGGTCAAGTTAAATTCATCTAACGCTATTTTAAGTTTCCGCTCTACTTCGGCAATCTCTTGTTCGCTTACTTTCGGGAGCGTGATTGTGGTCTTGCCGTTCTCGTCTGGGTGAAATCCCCTAAATAAAAACCGTTTATCGTTCATCGCTCTATCTCCCACAGTAGTTTATCCTGTCTAAAATCGTCGCCCATAATCTTGCGTAGGCTCTCTTTCATAAAGACTATGCAGTTTCGCTCATCGGCACACTTTACAATCTCGTCAATCCATTCCTTTTTCGGAATGACCTTGCCTTTGCGATTACCCGTCTCTGCACCGATAATAAGCGTTCGCGGCAAATTCATTTCGAACGGTATGTCAAGCGGTTCAAGCAACGGCTCAATGCTGTAAAAGTCCACTTGGTCAGTAGCCTTTTCTAACTGCGCTTGCGTTGTAACACTCATACCGATATAAAGGTTTTTTATTACGCCCACATTTGCTCTTCTTGCTAATTCACAGTACCGAGCGTAGCGTTTTGTCAGCGCTATGTACCTATGTTGCGGATTCGCGTTTATCGCGTCCATTACGCTGTTAAACCAATACTGCTCCCAAGTACCTATATCGCTCATGCTGTCAATAAAAATACTTTTCGGCTTTTTACTATAAAAGTCTTTCAGCCGTTTGGGAAAAAATTGCGGTTTACACCAATCTTCTATATACTTAAAACGCTTGTTTATTTTTCTTGCGTAGCAATATTCGCAGTTATTCGGACAACCCATAATAGGGTTTACGGTACTGTTGCACCAATCTATCTTTGTATTTTTCATAATTCACCCCGTAGTCCTTTAAGTTTTTGTTCGGCTTGCTCTTTTTCTAAAAATAAGTCTTGCCCCAGTAATTGCAACGACGCTTGCATTTCTCCTATAAGTAATCGTAACCCGAACCCATCGCCATAATCAGCAAAGCCATTTACCCGGTAAGGAGAAATCGTGATGCCATTGCACCAATATACCGTATCGCCAATCTTACAAGGCAATTCTATTAACTGTCTGTTCTCCTTGTTTCGTTTCAAATCGTCCACAAAAAAACCTTTGTCTTTGTTGATTTGCTCAATTTGTTCTTGTTGAGAAACGGCGTTGACCTCATAACCCGCAAGTTTCATAATTTTAATCCACTCGTTGACTTTCAAATCGCCGATTTTCTTTTTGCAAAGTTCTTTTGCTTCGTCGTTTTCTGCTTTGAGGCGGTTTATATAATTTTGTATTGCTTCGACATAAATGTATTCGTCAGCCGTTGTATTAAATCCTTTTTGTTCTTCGAGCCACGCTAACGCCTTTTCAATCTTTTCGTCTGTCATAATGTTTATCTCCTTGTTGTATGATTTCGTAATCCTATCAGCCGCGAACGAATATCGCCGTTAGTAGATTTCGGTGCCGATACACCACTGCCGTTCTTGTACTGTTCTTTCAGCTTGTCCCAAGACGAGCCTTGCTTTTTATTGTTGCGCGTGGTAAGTTCTGCCTCAAGGTGCTGTTTTATTCGCAAGCCGTATTTAAGAGCAGACCATATATCTCGCGGAATTGTGGTCTTTTTGCGCTGTTCTTTAATCGTGGTTCCACTTGCCACCCGTTGCAAGTTTTTAATCTGCCCAATAAGTTCTTCCGTTTTCTTATACGGCGCCACAATCTTGCCGTCAGAAATGTTGTCCTTTATGTTGTGTTTGAGCTTGTACTGTTCGAGACCGTCTAAAATTCGCGGAATCAATAATTCTACATTCCTATGGTCGAACTCGTTTTGGGCGTAGTCTATCATATCTCCTTCGGGATCGACTGTACCTCTTGTCCCAGCTTTCATAGGGTAAATGCACCGCACGGCATTCAGTTGTTCAAGGTCAGAATGGTAGTTGTTTAAGCAAGCGAGCGGTCTGCTGCCGTTTTTCGTAGGCTTCATCAATTCTTCTACGATTGCCTTTCCGTGTCCGCCCTGACAGTCAACAACCAAGTACGTTGTCTGCCCTCCGTCCATACAAAACCTGCTCCAAATCTTTTTAAGATTGACAGCGTGGTGAAAGTATGTTTTTGGGGGTGGAAAGCTATCTACATAAACTACTTGCGCCCTATATTTGTCGCGCTTAGCGATGGTTTTGTATTCAGTCAACTTCAACACAACCAAACCACACTTGGCGTTTTTCTTTCCATCTTCATCCGCCACGTCATAATTAACCACATAGATTGCGTTCGGATCGCCACAATGTTCAAACTCGGCGCAAGTGAGCGTACGACTGCGTGAAAGCGTTTCGTCGGGTATCATAGGATTTTCAGCGTTCCCTATATAATGAGCGCAAAGTTCTCTTTGTTGTTCATCGGGAAGAAGCTCCTTGAACTGTTGCTTAAAATACTCAATATCTCGTATGCCGCACAATAAGACGGATTTCCAAGTAAAGTCCATACAAAACGCTTCGTACTTCTCGCCGTTCAGCATTGACATTAGCGTCCCTTGTCTGTACACACTGAAACAAAGATTGTTTCGGTCGCTTGCGTTAGTGATTACCGACCGTTTGAAATTGATATGTACTCTATCCTCGACTTGATTAACTGTTCGCTTTAATCGAAGTGTGGGGCTAACCGTCGTCTTAAAGTTCTTCATATCAAACGGTTCGGGTTGTTCTTGTCCCATTTCTTCCACGCCGAGTTGGTGTTTGTTCGAGCCTCTCGGTATGTACATTGTAAACTCCGAACCGTAATCCGTTACAATGCGGAATTTATCGTCCCTGTCGTTCTTTATCTTCCAAATCGCGGTAAGCGCGGGGTAATCTTTTTCCAACTCTTTATAGGCATCCGATCCGAGATTTGCAGACTGTTTTTGAACGGGTGCGGTGTACCCCATTTTTTCGCCCGGAAAGAAAGTGCCCTCAATCTGCTTCTCGCCGTTCAAAAGATAGGTTTTTGTACCACCACGACAGCCTGTAATATGCGTGAGCCGATACCTCGCCATTATGCGGAGAATTACTCTCTGCAATAATTCGAGTTTATGGTCTGCGCTATCGGAGCGAATTAAATCAAGGTAGTAATCGGGGTACCACCTAAAAAAGCTGACAAGCAAAGCTGCACTCTTTTTATTTATAGAGTCGTAGTCAAATGCTTTCTCTGTATTCTTTTTTACAAACCGCCCTTGCTGTTTGCTGTACACATATCCTTGCGGCATAATGTTTAATCCTTAATGTGAAGTTGATTGCAGATTATATCAAGGGGTTGCAGATAAGAAAGCAAATCTTTATCTTGTATTGAGTTCAATTTCTCAATTATTTTCTTTCGTTTTAACTTAATTTCTTTCGTGGTTAAGTAATCGTGGTATTGTTTGTCGGTAATTTTTATAATATGGGTAGTGTTCCATACCCCTGCACTTCGCATACTTCCATTAGAGTTGAATAAGTTATTATTCTTTGAAAGGCGAATATTTCCACCTTTGGTTATCTGCACTACTGTATCAACGCCGATAGTTGAACTGTATTGAGTTATCGCAACCTTATCTCCCACTTTCCAATTTTCCATAAATTACTTCTCTCCGTTGTCGTCGTTATTTTCGCTTGTAAACTGCACTTTCGTCAGTCCTGCAAATTCTTTACGCCTCTTTTCTTCTTCCGTTTCTTCGGGTTCAAATTCGCCGTATGCGTCCTCCACTGCCAAATCAAACGGCAATTCCGTCAGTTGCATTAAATCGGCGTTACTTCGCATTGCGTTGAGAATATCAAGTATAACTTGATCTGCCACGTCGAGCGATTGATCGTACTTCTTTGACTTAATGAAGTTGTCCCGTAGGACTTCTATGAGTTCGTCATAGGTGAGGAAGTCGCCGTTCTCCATGCACCCCGCTTTTTCAAGTGCAACCACGAGCGCATCCATACGAAAATGCTCCACGGGCTTTTCGTCCTTTTTACGCATATTTTCGGAAGCAAGCGCCTTGTCTATCATATCGCTTAACGCTTTTGCACCGTGAAAGTTTGGATTTTTCTCGTCCAACAGCTTATTCATCTTGAAAGACCACCGCACGACATTTTCCAAAGTGTTTTCCATTTGCGGCGTAATCGTTTGACCTTTGTAAGAATTTGCTCGCACTTCGTACAGTCTATCAAGCTCATCATAATCAGCCGAAGTCCTGTAATCCGGGCTGGTTCCCCAGCGCTCTCTTTGCTCGTCCGTTCCGGGCAGTTTCTCTTTGCGCTCTATCTTTTGGCGCTCTTTCGTTAGATAAGCCACAAAATCGTCGTGGTTCAGTTTCTCGCCGAAAAGCCGTTGCAGTTGCGTAACCGCTCCGTCTTTAAATCCGAGCGGTTTTCCACGCTTGGTGTCTGCTTTATTTTCAACGAGCGCATTGATATAGGTAATCCACCCCTTTTTATCGGCATTAAATGTATCTTGTATGCCCTCTAAAACCATCGGCGTTAATGGTGCATTTAAGGCGGCGCAAGAATGAAACAAGCCTATGTAATCTCCCTCAAGTTGCACCAAACTTTGATAAAAGTCATTTTCGCAATCCACGCATAGATGAGAAAATCCCGATAAACTGTCTTGTGTTCTGCGGCAGTTTTCGTCGGTTAGCAATTCGTCGCAACGATGACAATGATATTCTTGATTGATTCGCTGTTTAGCCATTATTGCTCCTTACAAAGTCCGACGGATTGTGCATACAATGTCCGATAGATATAAGCGACGGCAATAGGAGTTTACCGTTTACTTCGCAGTAAAATACACCGCGCACTGTTACGCATTTCTTGCAAGTGTCGCAACCGCCGTTTTTTTCGCGCAGTCTTGCCTCTTCTAAGGGCGTCATTGTTTAGTCGTTCTCCTTTTTTCTTACATAAGTTACGCCGTTGATAATAAGCTCATCCGGCAGTTCTACATTCTTGCTTTCCTGCTTTTCAAACCGATGCTTGATTGTGTAGGCTTCTTCTTTTGTAACCCATTTGATCCAATTACCACACTTCTTGCAGTAAAGACCTATTTGTGCGCCTTTTGTCCGAAGTTCTACTTCGTTCACGGCGCCGCACTTGCAAGTATAATCTCTCAAAATATAGTCTTTCATTTTCCACCCCGAAATTCTTCGATTCGCGCTTTGGCTTGCTCTCTGGTCTTGTATAATTCTTTACCGATTATGTGTAGGCTATCTCTATTTTTTTTATCATCTACCCAAACAGAAGTAATAAGTTCGCCCATATAATTTGAGGATTCAACAAATATATTGCCTGATTGCCTTTTAGAAATATGAGCGTCAATCTGTGTTACGATTGCCTCTACAATCTCAAATTCTTTTTCGCCGTTGATATTTCCGTAACCCTTACAAGTGGGGCAATCAATCTCGATCTCCGATAGCGTGTTGTCGGCACTTTCAAGCATCGCTTTTACTTTTCGGGTGCCGTTGCAAGTAGGACAAGTAATGCGCTTTGTAATATTCTTGCAGTAATAGACTGTATCGCCTATGTCGAAAGCCAAACCAAGTTCGGCAAACCATTTTTGTTTCAATTTATCATACTGTTCTTTTTCCGATTTACCGAGTTCGGTTTCACGCTTTTGCAATTCCCGTTCTTTTTCGTTTATGGATTGCAAACGTTCATTTAACGTCCTTTCTTTAATCGCATTATTTTCTTTTGCTACTTGAATATTCTTATATTCATTTGCAAACGCGCTACGCAAAAACTCGCCAAACTTTTCCGTAGCTTCGTTAATAATATCTTCCGCTTCCGGGAAGTTCGGTTCTGCTTCATAATCATAATCGTAATAGCTCATTTTAGTTATCTCCTTTAAGTTTTAATAGTTTTTGTTGGGCTTGGTCTTTATCGACAAATATATCTTCGCCGAATATCAATCTGTGAGGAAACAATTTAGGTGTTTCAAATATAAATCTTCCGTCCTCATGCACATTGATTTCACTTGCGTAATATTCGTTAATACTATCGTTTTCGATTGCATAAAGTTTCTGACCTAAGGCACACGGCAATTCCACTATCTCGCCTTTGCTTTCGGCAAACTCTTTGTTCTTGTACGCAAGCCATTTCGTGCCATAGTCAGAATACATAAAACGAGGTGTAGCAAATTGATCGTCAGCTAATACATCTTTTCTGAAATAGCTTTCTACCTCTCCATGTTTAATCCACACCCAATCGCCAACGGGTAACGCCTTTAATTCTTCAATCGTCAAAGGTTTCATAGTTCAGTTTCTCCTTGATAATTTTACTACGCCATTTGTGTTTTAGCGCAAAGTGTTTTTCTAAAAGTCTAAATCGTCTATATCGTCCGTTTCATTCGCCGCTACATCGCTCGGCGGTTTTGCTAAGTCGCCGTTGCCGTGAGAAATGACCTGTATAAAAGATAGGTTACAGAATGCGTTACGATGAATGCGCCCGGTCTTATAGTTTTTATATGAGGACTTGCGAAGTTTACCAAAAACAAAAATCATATCCCCTGCACTTAAAGAATTGACTATCGCGGCTAACGGACTATCTTTTTCGCAACTGCACCAAAGCGATTGATTCTCCCAAATTTTTTCACCGAGTTCGTTCGTCTTTTTTGATAAATGCCACGCGCCGATTGCCTTGAACTTCAATTTAGCGTCGCCGTACTCGTTTGCTTCCGTTTCCGATAGCACATTGCCATTAGAATCGCCCACGACGGTACCGACACCTAAAGCGACATATCCCCATTTACTTTTGAGTTTTACGAAAACAGACATAATCGTGTTCTCCTTATTAAAAGTTAATATCGTCGAAGTCCGATTCTTCTTTTTTGCGCTGTTCTTCTACGCGCTTAACCGTCGCATCTGCAATCGGCTGTCCTATTATAAAGTCGCATAGGATTTCTTCTCGCGTGTTGCCTTTGTACTCGTTTATTTGCAGTTTGCCGCAAGCCATTACTGTTACTTTGTGTTTACCGTCATCAAGGCTTTTAATGTATTCGGCGAGATAAGCAAAGGAAATGCAGTTTATGTATTTGTTTTTTTCACGGTCGCCAAAATCGTCCTTACAATGGTCGTAGGCTATTGAAAAAGCGCACATCGGCTTGCCGTTCGTAGTCTCGCGGAATTTCATACCGTACACGCGCCCAGTCGCCATTGCATACGCTTGTCCGTCTTGTTCGTACTTAATTAGCATAGTCAGGCTTGCTTTTCTTTTAACTGCTTTTTGAGCATTTCTTTTTCTTCGTCTTCCAACCAAGTATGGTCGAGCAATTCATCCAATTCCACGCAGAAATATTCTCCCTTAAAGTAAAGGTTGAGTTCGTTCTCCGTAAAATCGTAACCTTTGGTGATTTGCGTGAGTTGTTCAAATTCATAGTTGTTGAAGAAAATCAAATTATCATCAACGTGGTATTCCTTGTCTTTTAAGATTTCAAAAATCTCTAAAACGTTCATTATTTAACTCCTTGAAAATGTTGTTATATCCAACCGACAGTCGGCTGTCCTTTGTAGCCCTTTTCGCGCTCCAGCTCGGAAACTTTTTTTATAAACTCTTGTTTGTTCATTCGTCTATCTCCACAGTGATTGTTTTAATATTTTCGTAACCGGCTGTAATTCTATCGACTATCTCTTGCACACGATTACCTATGCACGCACTGTACTTAGTTGCATTCTCGCGGTTGTCAGTAAAGCCCAACTTGTCAACGCCGCTGCAATTTGCCAAAACTGTCGCAAAGAACTTACCTCGTTCTCCTCTATAGAACTCATTGTCTTTTGAGGAAGCTATGTATTCGCCTATTGCATTAGCCTCGCATATATAACCTTTATCGGTATTGATTATAAATTTAATCATCTAGCACTCCAAATTTTTCACCAAGTTTATTGATTTTTGTAATAATCGCTAACCAACTTTTCATACTGCAATCCATTTCGGCAAGTATATCCTTAACGCCTTGCACAATCTCTTTCGCTGTATCTTGCCGCACCTGTTCTAATTCGTCTTTGTGCTTACAGCGTTCAAGAAACAATGTGCCTTGATAGCCGTTTTCGCATTCCGCAAGTTTCTGCTCAGCTTGATAGAGTTGCTCTTTAAGGCGGTTAATGTAGCCGCGAGCGTCTTCACGTAATTTATCTTCGCAGCCCAAAATGAAAGTATATGGACAATACTCACAGTCCGTGTCTTTACAATACGACAATGCCTTTTCAATTTCTTCGTCAGTCATTTTCCACCTCGTCGCTCAATTCATAGTCCATAGCTTTTGCCGCTTTACGCCTGTATGGTTCTAACACTTTATTGATTGCGTAGATACTCTCGCACGCCATACTGTTCAACATTCGCTCTAACGCTTTTTCAGCAAGGTGTAAATCGTGTTCAGTGTCAAAACCGCTTAATACCAAATTGCCGTTGTAATGCTTGAATATGCCTTTGCAACCTTTCATTCGTCGCTGTCTCCTTGTATAAGTTGATTGAATTTGTCAAGTGCCTTAATCGCGTTTTTAGACGGCTTGTCCGCTTTTGGTACGGCTTTTAGGTGCAAGTCGAATAAATGTGCGATTTGTTTCTTTACGTTCTTCTCGCCCTGCTTTACGCCCTCGCGGTAGCCTTTCGGTGATTTAGCTTCGCCGAGTGAGCGCTTGCCCTCGCCCTGACTGCCAGTCGTGTGATTGTAGAGCTGATAGCCTGCGTTTGCATATTGCTTTATGTAATGCTGTTCCCAATGGTCAAGGGCTTCTTCGTCAATCCACATTATAGACAATTGCCAGCCGTTTGGATTTTTCTTTGTGTCGTACAAGCCGTGCTTTTTAAGCGATAAGTCGATATGTTGATATCCCGACAAATGCTGGGCGCACCTTGTAAGCAAGTGTTTCGCCTGCCCGATATATGCGTAGTTGATTCCGTTTTCTTCGCGGTAAAAAACATAAATACCGCTATCCTCGTTTATATCCGCCGCGCAAAGCTGCTTTATCCGCTCTTTGTTTTTCTGCTCGATCGCCTTTGCGCGAAGGAAGTTAAATTGTTTTTGACTCATAATGCGTCCTTATCTTGCCGTGCTTCAATGAAGTCTTCCAATTCCGAAGAATTTATATTTGTGACGTGTTCTGCCATTATGGATATAGCTTCCTCTTCGCTATTAGCCGTTATTATTTGCACCATACAGAGTTCGCATAAATACTGTTTCTGTCTGCTGTCCATTCTTATAACACCTCTACATATTGCCACGACTGCGGCGGACGAGTAAGCGGTTTCTTAACCGAATAATACACGCCGTTTGTGCATTTTTTTACTTTTTGCTTAAACTCGCCCAACACTTTCGGCGTGTCGTAGATTTGAAGGTCGGATATGTGCCAGGCGTAGCCAAATTTAACAGTCTTACCATCAAGCTCATTCGGCTTATAAAAGTAATTGAGCATCTCGCTATACGATAGACAGGCTAATTCCTCTATATCGTCGCACCGCAGGCTACCTACTGTGAACTTCTCTAATTTAAGGCAGATAAATCGACAGGCGACTTTGCCGAGATATTTCCGCATCCATTCTCTGTCTTTTTCGGGAATGCGGTTGAATGACCGCTTGTCATTACTACAATAAAGCTCAACTGTCTTATCCCAGTCGGCAGACTTCGGGAAATCCTTGCCGACCTCGATTTTCTTCTTCCCTGTGAGCATGAGATATATCCAATACGGCTTTGCGCTTCTTAATACTGCTTTCATTAGGTAATGCTCCTTCCAATTTGGTATCTTCCGTATTGATCTATATAAAAGTTCGGAATTTCCACATCAATATCTCGTGATTTCCAATATTCAGTATCGGTGTACTCGCAACGCTTTGTTTTCCAATCTATACAGTAAGCTCGCTTACTGCTCTCCCGCTCATCCCAATATGTACGCCATACACTAATATCGTTTTCTATGCAATACGCCATAAGTTTCCCAAACTCCGTAATGTTTGTTATTAGAAACGCTGTTCTTTTCATTTTTCACCTCGTAGCTGTTTGATTATGTTTTCGGCTTCCTCTTTACTTTCTGCCATACACCACGGTTGATAATGTGCCGGAATGTATTTGCGCACTTCCCAGCCGCCCTGCTCGTCGAAGTCGATTTTGTATTCTTCCGCTTCGGCAATTTCTTTGTTTTTGTATGCCGACCATTTCGTGCCGTAGTCGGAATATTTCAAATAACAATATCTTCTTTCACACACAGTAGTAATACAAATATTGTGATGACTGTGTACTCTGTGATAATTACCTGTATAGCCTATTTCAACTACCCATACCCATTCACCTTTTGGTAATGCCTTTAATTCTTCTATCGTCAGCGGTCGCATTCCAAAAACTCCTTTAATGTTTCTTGAATCGTGCTTACTTTTACGCAGTCGATGTTTATTAGTTGCACTTCAAATGGTGCTACGAGCGAATAGCTATTATTTGTTGCATACGGAATGCAGGCGATTGTGGACTTTTCCATAAGACGAT
Organism: Eubacterium sp.; assembly: GCA_022511225.1. Lineage (GTDB taxonomy): Bacteria > Bacillota > Clostridia > Oscillospirales > Acutalibacteraceae > Eubacterium_R. The sequence goes on along the minus strand of JAFLRZ010000012.1, from coordinate 9,220 downwards.
TTACAAACTCTGTAACCGCTTTCTTGATATTGCCGTAGCCTGCATTAAGAGGGTTTTCTGCGGTGGTTGTGTGGTCAACTGTATTTCCATAAATGTCGGCATACTCTTCGTCTTTCTTTAACGCCTGTGCCATATCTTCTATCGCTTCTTCTTTGTTAATCATCGTTGTTTTCCCTCTCGTATTCCTCTTGAAGTGATTCGTGATAAATTTCCGCAAAAGTATCGAATAAGTCAAGGTCCTTAATCATTAAATCAATACCTTCTTTAATTAATTTATGTAATTCCTTGAAGTCCGGCGTATTCTTAAATGGTTTCAGCTTGTCTTTGAAAAAGTTGCTGTAAATCAAATCGACAATATCTTCTTGCACCTGCTTGTTGTCAACCTCGATTTCTATATCCTCGTCGCAGTCCTCGTAACGCTCGTAATACTCGTTATGTAATCCTGCGCCCTCGACGTGCCGTTTTGTAATATGTACTGTGAATGTCATGATTGTTTTAACTCCGTTACAAGCTCGGTGATTTTTTCATTGTAGTCAATGCCGAATAACTGTCCGAATATCGCCATAAGGCAAGATGTCACAATACTGTCGCCCGCGAGGTGGTATAGGCTTGAGGGGGATTGATTTTTAGCTACATTCTCAAAGTCTTGCTCTTTAACGCCTTGCAAACGGAAGCACTCCCTTTCCGTTAATTTTCTAATTCTGTAATCGTTCCGTTGCATTTCTTGACTATGTACGGGTTCCCATATTTTTTGTATCTCCGATAATGCTTGTCGCAATATCCCAATCCGCCGTCCATAGGTTTCCCACAAACTTTGCATAAAGACTTGTTGCGATGCTCTTTTATGTGGCAACTTCTGCATAAAACTTTTAAATTCTCTAAATTGTTGTTCTGATAGTTGCCGTCTATATGATGAACATCTAAATTGCCACTCTTTCCACAATTCTCGCAAGTCGTTCTCTGTAATATCAATTCGTTTATCTTTTGAGATGTACTGTGCGAAACACGATAGGTTTGGTTGTTGTTCCCAATTTTCAAAAACGCCTTTCGCATACAAGTCATACTGCAATATTTCCGCTTGGAAAATACACCAAAGTCCTCTAATCGCCCATTCGCAAAACGTTTCCTCTCCAACCTTTTGCCACAATAAGCACAATATTTCTCTAATTGCTTTATCTCTGTCATATTCATCTCCTTTTGGCTCTACCACTAAATTATCTTTCTGCACAGTAGTAAGGGTGTTACTTGTTTCTTCGCTACCAATTTCAAGTCTTTGTTCAGTAAGCGCACCTGCTGTTCTATCGCTCGGATTATCAGGATTTTGCCCACGCATAGCGGCTATTCGGGGGGACGTGATGGCTGTAACGGTTCCGTGATTCTCCATAACTGTTGGCGCAAGTCCTGTTGGGTCTACAACTTTTGATGCGTTGTGTCCGCTCGGACTGTAATTGCCAACTACGACTACTTGTTGAGCGTCACCTGTAGTTAGCGTTTGGGCAACGCCATGCCCCACACGGCCACGCCGAGTTTTGCTATTCGGATACGCCATATTGATACTATCTCCGTAAGTCGCTGTATCGTAGCCTTTCTTTGTTGCTTCGGGAACGAGGATTTTCAATTCTTGCTGCCCCCCCCCGCAGTATGTACGGTTGGGCTGATTCCGTCTATGCTGTAAACTCTGCGACTTATATCGTGCAGTTTGTCCCATTTCCCACCTCTTAACATGCCTACTTCTTTGCATTTGATTTCGTTGTCCATTCAACTACTCCATTCATGCCGTTACAATCTATAGTTCGGCTTAAGTCCGTTAGCGGCCCTCTTTGGAAATCGGGGGATTTGTTAAGCAACACCCCGTCGGCTCTTTCGCAATTTCCACTACTGCGTTCGATCCGTATGTGTTCAGCCCTTTGTAATCCCGCGCCAACAGCGTCGCAGCTATCGCTGTCGTTTTCACAATCCTTTTGCCGTTGTCGGCTATTATCACGGTCGTTCGAGTATCGCGCTGCTTTACAGTACCCCCCCCCCGTCGGATTGTTCGATAACAATATCCCAACTGTGTCTATCGAGGCTTCCTCGCCCCCCCCACGCACACAATTAGCAATATCTTTGACGAAGTTTCCCGTCCAATTCTGATTGCCTACTGCAGTTATCGCGGACGGTGCAATTTCGGTGTCATCGTCGCAAATTTGAGTATACTTACCTACGCGCTTGTTAATATAAGTCAAAGCCTTATCCGACAGATAATATTTCTCGTCTACATCTTTGTCTAAAAAGTCTTTCAGTCTGACGGTCAGCTTTTGCGGTTTCGGGAAGTTAAAGTAATAATCTCCGAGTAAACTAACCATAAAACACCGATTTCGATTCTGCGGTATTCCGTAGTCCTTTGCGTTCATAAGTTGCCAATAGTTCTTGTAGCCGAGCTGCTCAAGAAACGCTATCCATTGTGCAAAGTCTTTAATCCCCGTACTTCCGATAACTTGCGGTACGTTCTCCATTAAGAGGATTTGCGGCCTTTCGCTCATTTCACCAAGTAAACGTTCAACTTCCCACAAAAGCGCACTTCTTGTTCCGCTACCTTTTGCCATGCCGGCGCCTTTGCCTGCGAGCGAGCAATCTTGACACGGGTAAGAGTAAGTCATTATGTAGCAATACTTGTCCGTATCAGCTATCGCCAAATCTTCTGCCTTGATTTGTGTTATGCTGCCGAGATTGTGCGACGCTTGCATATTGTTGTAAATCGTCCGCACTTCCTTTTCTTTCATGCGGTTGATTTCATCGTCTGTCATCGGCGTATTATAATCTCGTGATATTTTGCCGTATAACCACGCTTTGACTTCAGCGACAGTCATATCTTTCGAGTAGTCTGTATTATCGTCTGCAAAGTGCATATCGCGGTAGGCTTGGATAGATTTCGTTGCCCACTCGCTTATTCGGTAATGCTCGAACGATATGCCGATATATTTAAGCGCAAGAGCTTGACTGCCGTAGCCTGCAAATAGTTCTATAAGGCGTATCGGCTTATTGTTTATAAAAGGCTGTGTGCCGTCAAATAGCGAGATTTGCCCGTCTATCATACCAATACCCTATCAATCCGCTTGCCGCGCATTTCGTATATGCCGCCATTCTCGGCTACGAGCATTTTCGGCATACCTTTATCCCATTTGAGGACAAATAACCCTATATCGAAATTTAGCCCCGACTTATGTACAAAGAGAATCGCGTCCGCAGGAATGTCATCTCGCCTAAAAAAGCCAATGACGGTTCTATCAGACAAATGCGTTTCGCGTGTGCGCTGATTCCGCATCGCCACGCTTGCGCTTTCGTGTTCGTCGTTGTATTGCATTGTCGCTTCCGTATAGTCGCACTCGATAATCCAGTAATGGCGGCGGTCGTTGCGTAATAGCTCTGCACTTACGATAGGCTCAACGGTATCGGTTATATAGTGCAGCTCAATGTTCGCGTTCGGGAAGTAAACCGAATAGCCACGGCATTCTACGTCGTGCTTTTGATAGTCGCCGCGAACGATAAACTTGCCGCAGTCTATTTCGTTTATGTTGTAAATCATGCGCACGCCGTTATTCCTCAATTCTTCCGCAAACTCCGCATGGTCGTTGTGAACGTGCGTTATAAGCATGGCATCTATATCGCAAATTCGGTTGTTGTTGAACTTTCGGATTTTAGCCATCGGCATCCCGGCGTCCAAAAGCAATTTGCTATCGCCTACTTGCACTAAATAAGCATTGCCTTTACTACCTGTGCCTACAACGGATATTTTAATTGTTTCGCATTTTTGTCTTGACATGGTTGTTACCTTTTAATTCTTACTGATTTTTTGTTCGGCTTCGTCTTTATTCAAGAAAACGCTTTTCCCAATTTCACTAATTGGTATTTCGGTGCTATCGTAGCCCTGCGTGTTCTTGACTATTAAACGCAAATCGTAACCTTTTACTTCGTGCCCTTGTATGCCGATGCTCGTGCTGCCGTTGTTTGTAAAAGTGTCAAAGAATACGGTATCGCCTATCTTGCACTTCATATCTACCAACTGCCCGCTTTCGAGTTTGTCTTCGAGTTCAGCAAGACGTTCATATGCCAGCGCAAGATAAAACGCATTTGCAAGAGGCACACAAACTTTGCCGTCCTTATCGCGTTTAGTTAGTCTATCCATCTTTCACCGCCTACGCCTTGTGCTTCTGTTGACAATTGTAGCAAAGCGGTTTACCGTATTTTTTTGTGCTGTACTCGTAAACATTGGTTTTTATCGTCTCGCCACAGTCCGCACATTTCAAGCAGCTGTCGTTTTGGCTTTGCGAATAACCTTGAGGCGGTTCGGGTTCGTAATCGTAGTCATCGGGAATAGGCGGCTCGTCAAACGGCAAGGTTTCGCCGTCCACTTCTTCGATAGCAGACGACTCAACAACCACGCCGTCCTCATTGACATTTGCCGGGCGCTCGTACTGCGGTTCGTCGTCAGTTTCCAACTCCGCATAGAATTGCGCTTGTTGCGGCGTAGGATTCTTTGACTTAGGCGCGAGTTTGCCGAGCTTGCGGTACATAGTTTTCAAGCACATTGCGTCAAGGCTGTCCTTCCACAATCCGACAAGCTCACCCGCTTTTCTGCTCTGTGGAGAATATTTAAGCGCGTGTGCTTGCAACGATTCTACCGAGCAATATATCTCCTGTTTCGCGCCCGAAAACATTTCGTAATAGCCCAAGTACCCTATAACCTTTTCCGTGCCAGTCGGTATTTTTGTTTCGTCGAATATCGGAATTTCGCGTCTGTGGTCGTAGCCTTTGATAGTCCCCTCGTAAATATGAGATACGGTAAAGTATCTGAACAATCCTGTTTCCATAGCGCGACGCTTAATTCCAACCCAGCCCGGCACAAAAGCAGCCACAAAGCGCTTTAACTTGCTGTTCCAAAACGGAAGAATAAATCCGTCGCCGTCCGTAAGCGTATATCCCTGCGAATAGCAATCCACAACACGCGCCATAAAGTCATTTGCATCGAGGTCCTTTACTGTATCGGCGTGTAATGTAACATAAGAAAACACATCGTTCGGTATTTGTTCGCGCCTCGCCGCAGGCAATTTTTCGATAAAGAATTTCCAGCTGTCCGATTTCGCCATAACGGTCGAAAGCGAGTTGTTAAATTTAACGGCAAGTTGCGCCGACTGCGTATCTGCTACTTGAATGTTTGACATAGTTATTTACTCCTTGAAATAAGTGTTTGATTTTTGAAAACCTGTGTTTCTTTATACAGGTCGGATATTTTTACAACAATTTGTGCGTCCGGGATAAACCCGCGTTCTATGTACGAAACTTCCGAAGCGTTCACGCCGATTAGATTAGCGAGTGCGTCCTGCGTGATATATCGCTCTTTGCGGATCGCTTTGCACATTTCGCTTATCGGTGCGTTCGGAGAAGATTTGTTAAGGTAGATTCGCATTACCTAAATCTCCAATAATGTTTCTTTTAAAACTTTATCTACCAAAAAGGTAATGCTCTCATATCTCCCTGTTGCAAAATCTTTATAAACGTTATCCGTTTTTCTCTCTATTTTCATTTTTATTCTTTCCGCAAACTCCGTAAGTGCTTGCCGTATGTTGCCGTAGCCTGCATTGACAAGTCTTAAAGCATCATTACGATGTGAACAAGCCTCGTCTTTTGCTAATATGCAATTTTCGCAAGGCCAAGTTATACAGGCATCGCAATTAAACAATAAAATTGCCATTTCCGTAATCGCTTTTTGCTCGTCAATCATTGTCTTTCAACTCCTCTATGCTTTCGATTTCGTACGGCGAACCCGGCAGTCTTTCATCAAAAAGCGCCCCAAGCCACGCCCCAACAGCGGAATCATCGTTAGGGTGCGGATCGGATGTTATCACAACCTTCTCGATGCGCTTCATTCGATGCAAGCCCGCTGGAATGTATCCCACCACGCGATATTTTTTCATCTTACACCGCCTCAATATGTAATTCTTTCTTCGCTTTTTCGTAATTGGCTTTCGCTTTTTCTACCGCTTTTTCGTAATCATCATCGGTTTCAAAATCGTCTCTATTGGGTAATATAAAAGGCGTTTCTTTTACTTTCAGACAAACGAGCTGCGTGTCTATCGGTGGCAGTTCCAGCACGGACTCTTTATCGTCCACCCAAATCGGCGCCCTGACACCATAGAACTCCGAAAACAACTTTGCTATCTCTACCCCGACCTGCACTTTGGCAGCGGTGTTGATATTTGCATAGCTCACGCCGTTCACCATAGCCTTGCAGCAAGTTTTAAGTTCGCCGTTCGCCTGCATTTCAAAAAGCTTGAATTGCACCGTTGTGAAGCGATCATTGATATTCTCAACGACCTTCTCGGCTTTTTTGTTAAGGAACGCCGAGATAATGTCGAACTTCGTCATGTCGCCGGCAAGTTGATCGTCGAGCTTGCGCTGTTCATCGCGCAGTGCTTTGATTTGCGATTGCACTTTTTGAGCGGTATGCAGTCTTTCGATTTCGACCGACAAATCGATGTACTTTGCCCGAAGTTCAGCTATGCGGTTTTCTATTGCCTCTCGCTCTTGAGTTGTATCGACTTCGGGCGTAAGTGAATCAAGATACTCTTTCATAGCCTTTTCGTATTCGGCTTTTTCGTACGCTACCTTACTTTCCCATTCTGCACATTCTGATTCGAGCTTGCTTATATTGTTCTTTATCTCGTCGATGTGTGCCGTTATATCCGCAAGCGCAAATCCGCAGTTCGGACATTTGTTTTTCTCTTGACGTTCTAATTCAGCGTTTAGCGTAATTCTCGTTCGCTCAAGCTCTTTCGTTGCGCTATCCAATGAGGCTTGTGCTATCCACAAATTATGATCGCTTGGTTTAATAGGCTTGTTCTCATTTGCCTTTTGCAAATCATAGAGTTTAGACTTTATTATCTTGCCCTTTTCTTCTACTTCCGCCCTTTGTCTTTCCAAGTCGGCAATTTGCTTGGCGTAGTCTGCGTACTCGTCGCAATTCGGCGCAAGCACCTTGATTTGTGCCGGTATCTCGTCAAGTCGTTTCTTTGCCTTTCTTATGTTGTCAGCTAATCCTTCTTTGACTTGCGCCGGCGTATTGATAGCGCCGCAAATCTGCTTGACTTGCTCGTAGTTTTCGACTTCGCTATCCTGCACATCTCCGCAAGCCGCCGTAAGCAAATCGCGTTGCACTTTTTCATCAAGCGCGAAGAACGCCATAGGATTGCTCAATATAGTAAATTTGTCTTTATCACACATTATCTCGCCGAGTTTGGCGTAGAATATCTTTGCGTCATACGGCGCGTTGTCGATAAAGTAAAAGCTTTTTTTCGGTGCAATCGTTTCGGGTTTAAGCTGCTGTTTTGCTTTTTCGGTCAAATCCTCAATTTCATCACGACGGATTGTAAATGTGAACGGCTCGCAAAGATTTTCAAAAACCGTAAACTCGCATTCGACCGAAGTAATGACATCATGGACTTCGTTTCCCTGCTTATCGCGCGGTCTGACTTCAAATCTCGCCGCAAGAGCCGCGTTTTTACCCGTAGTCGCCCAAAAGTACGCGTCCTCGATAGTTGACTTGCCCGTACCATTAAAGCCCGATATGAGCGTATTTTTGCCGTTAAACGAGATTTCAAGGTTTTGTATGCCCTTAAAGTTCTCGATTCGCATTTTGTTAAGTGTGATTGTTCGCATTTTGTTATCCTTCTTTTTGAAAATTTCTTGTCTTTAACCCAATACAACCAATACGGTTGCTATAAAGGCAAAAGATACTGCAAATGTAGCTGTTAGTGCGGAAGCGAGCTTAAATCCGAAAATTATTCGCTCACTTTGTTTAGTGTAAGTAACACATATTAGTGTCAGGAAGTTTATTACGAATAGCACAGCGCATAATGCGGCCAATATGTATATAATTCTCACTTGTTTTATCCTCCGAGGTTGTTCTTTCGTAATCGTTTGATGATAGCGAGGATATAATTTGGCAGATCAACAATTTGCCTGCGTTCTCTACCGCAATACATTGAAGCAAGAATTTGTGAAATGAGGTCTTGCGATATATCGCTAATGAATAATTTCCCGTCATCAATTAACTTGAAAGCTGCATCTCGCACTTCGCGGTATACTTCGCCGTTCGGATATTTCTCCCAACCCTCGCATTCGGCGAGTTGCTCAAACTTTTCGACAGTCAGACCTTCATCTCGCGCGCACGCACGCGTATTATTTTTTTTATTATTTTCTTTACCACCTAATACCCTTTTACCCTTACCTATACTACCCTCTTCTATACTACTCTTATCTATACTACTCTTATCTATACTACTCTTATCTATACTACTCTTATCTATACTATACTGCGGCAACCGTTTGGCAACCGTTTGGCAACCATTGGTTGCCACGTCATTTTCAGGGCCTTCTTGCACAGTTTCTTCAGGGGATACGGACAGCAAATTGACGCCTTGACTTTCGTCAAAAGTATAGCTGCCGTTTGGTTTTAAATACAACAAGCTCTTTTCATCCGTATACTCGGTAGGTTTGTATCGGTCTTTACGAAGAGAGTTCTGCATACGCCAATGCTTAACAACCACCACTCCGCTTTCAAAAGGTAAAACAAACCTTTTAGCCAACAGTATTTTTAGACTGTCCTCGCTACACCCCATAGCTCTGCGTATCTTTTGCGAATTATTAACAAAGCCGTCATCATCGGCATTCATACATAAGTGCATATATAACGCTTGACTGTCTGCAGGCATATCATAGAAGGCATCGCTCTCTACGATTTTTTGAGAAAACATTCTTCTTTCAGCCACAATTTACTCCCCAAACCCCAATGCGGCCGCTTCTTCGGGCGATACAGGTTCCATGTGTCCAAAGAGGTCCGAATCCGCAGAAGATTTATTTTTTTCGTTTGCATTTTCCGGCTCTTTCGCAGTTTGTTTTGTTTGCGTGTGATCGCCGTTTTGCTTTGTCGATAAAAATTCAACCTCGTCGGCTACAACATCGAATGTTATGCGCTTTATGCCGTCCCTATCCTCGTACTGTCTGCGCTGGACGCTCCCATAAATGCCGACCTTACTACCTTTGTTAAGATACTTTGCGCAACGGTCCCCGAGTTGGCGCCATGCGATGATATCGAAGTAGTCTGCAACTCTTTCTCCGTTTGAGTTGGTAAACGGGCGGTTAACGGCGATAGAGAATCTCGTAAAATTCACGCCGCCCGATG
>JAFLRZ010000011.1 GCA_022511225.1 Eubacterium sp. | reverse complement strand
GAACCCGTGTTACCGCCGTGAAAGGGCGGTGTCTTAACCTCTTGACCACCGGGCCATCAGTGGTGGCTTTAACTGGATTCGAACCAGTGACACTGCGGGTATGAACCGCATGCTCTAGCCAACTGAGCTATAAAGCCATATGATTTTTGTGCAAGCAAGATTATATATTATAAATTACAATTTGTCAATACTTTTTTTGATTAATGAGTAACAGACTTTTGAAAAAGATGCAGAATTTCGCCTTTGGCAATTAGAACGGGAGGATATTATCCTCCCCTACGAACAAACAATGACACTTCTGTTATATAGCAGGGGAGGCAATTCGCCTTACGTGGTTTTTACTTTTATCATTATTAAATCGAAAGGACGAGCAATGCCCGCCCCTACTTTGAAAAATGATAAATCTTGTAATTTACAATGCCTTTGTTTCGATTTCATCCATAATTCTTGCGAGGAATTCATCGAGAGTCGTTGCGCCCTCGTCACCCTGCTTTCTTGAACGAACGGAAATCGTATTATTCTCTATATCCTTATCGCCTGCAAGGAGCATATACGGTACCTTTTCAAGCTGTGCCGAGCGAATCTTGAAGCCGATTTTCTCGCTTCTGTCATCAATTTCACAGCGAATACCCTTTGCTTCCAATGCTTTCTTTACGTCATAGAGATAATCAAGATGTCTGTCCGCGATAGGAAGAAGCTTAACCTGAACAGGTGCAAGCCATGTCGGGAATGCACCTGCGTACTTCTCGATAAGGTACGCAAGTGTTCTTTCATAGCAGCCGATAGAAGTTCTGTGGATGATATAAGGATTTTTCTTTACGCCGTCTTTGTCAACGTATTCCATACCAAATTTTTCGGCAAGCATCTGGTCAATCTGAATTGTGATAAGAGTATCCTCTTTGCCGAATACGTTTTTAATCTGTATATCAAGCTTAGGGCCGTAGAATGCAGCCTCTCCGATGCCGATTTCATAATCAACGTTAAGATCGTCGAGAATGTTCTTCATCTTTGTCTGAGCCTCATCCCACTGCTCCTCAGTGCCGATATATTTTTCTCTGTTATCAGGATCCCACTGAGAGAAACGGAAGCTTGCGTCCTCGTAAAGTCCGAGGGTTTTAAGCATATATTCGCAAAGCTCAAAGCATCCTCTGAACTCGTCCTCAAGCTGATCCGGCGTGCACATCAGATGACCCTCTGAAATTGTAAACTGACGAACACGGATAAGTCCGTGCATTTCACCGCTTGCTTCGTTTCTGAAAAGCGTTGACGTTTCGTCATATCTGAGCGGAAGATCACGGTAGGAACGAGGCTTATTAAGATATGCCTGATACTGGAACGGACAAGTCATAGGACGAAGCGCAAATACCTCCTTGTCCTTCTCCTCATCACCAAGCACGAACATACCGTCCTTGTAGTGATCCCAGTGGCCTGAAATCTTATAAAGGTCTGATTTTGCCATAAGAGGAGTTTTTGTAAGCTGCCAGCCTCTCTTTGCCTCCTCGTCCTCAACAAATCTCTGAAGAAGCTGGATGATTTTTGTACCCTTAGGAAGAAGTATCGGCAAGCCCTGACCGATGTAGTCAACAGTTGTGAAAAGCTCTAATTCCCTGCCGAGCTTGTTGTGATCTCTCTTCTTTGCTTCTTCAAGCCTTTCAAGATGCTCTTCAAGCATTGATGCCTTTGGAAAAGCAGTGCCGTAAACACGGCAGAGCATCTTGTTTTTTGCATCTCCGCGCCAATATGCACCCGTGCAGTTAGTGAGCTTGAATGCCTTTACTACTTTCATATCCATAAGGTGAGGGCCTGCGCAAAGCTCTGTAAATTCACCCTGCTTGTAAAAGCTGATAGGCTCGCCCTTTTCTGAGTGCTCCTTGATAAGCTCAATCTTATAAGGCTCGCCCTTTTCCTCCATAAGCTTGATAGCATCCTCAGGTGAAAGCTCGAACTTTTCGATAGATAAGCCTTCCTTAACGATATTTTTCATTTCCTTTTCAATCTTTTCAAGATCTTCGGGAGAAAATGCATTATCTACGTCAAAATCGTAGTAAAATCCGTCATCAATAGCAGGGCCGATAGTCAGCTTTGCATCGGGATAAAGTCTTTTTACAGCCTGAGCCATAATGTGGGAAGCAGTGTGGTTAAACGCTTTTCTTCCGTCCTTGTCATCAAAGGTAAGAACCTCAAAATCGCAGTCGCTGTCAACAACTGTTCTTAAATCCTTAACCTCGCCGTTTATTTTGCAGCAGCAGGCATTTCTGTAAAGGCCCATTGAAATTTCCTTCGTAATGTCTGCGGCAGTCATAGGTGCTGCATATTCATTTACTGTGCCGTCTTTAAGTGTAATCTTCATAATTTCCCTCCTGTAAAAACAAAAATTCACCCCGAAAAATCAGGGTGAATAATAAATCCACGGTTCCACCTGAATTGCATAAAGCATTGCCTTATGCCACTCGATTCGTTAACGCCGAAATACGACCTGCCATTTCCTGCAGGCGCTCAAAGGTGGTAACTTGCAATCCTCGTCAGGTATTTTCACCGCCCATACCCTCTCTGAAAACTAAAACTGCAAATCTTGTCCTTCTCAAAACTTTAGAACATTATACATCTTATTCTTATTATTGTCAACATAGTCGTTTTGTGTGCTGTTAAAAATAAAAAATTAACTTGTATTTATAATTATTATGTAGTATCATATATGCGGTATTTTTGTAAATCGCAACTATTTTGGGAGGCGAAATTATGATTTCGGCAAATAATATTAGTGTTCAGTTTGGTGGCAGAACTCTTTTTGAAAGAGTAAACGTAACCTTTTCTGCCGGCAACTGCTACGGAATTATAGGCGCAAACGGCGCAGGTAAATCCACGTTTCTTAAGGTGCTTTCAGGTGAGCTTGAGTCGCAGAAGGGCGAGGTCTTTATTACCCCCGGTGAAAGGCTTTCCGTCTTGAAGCAGGACCACTTTGCTTATGATGCTTACGAGGTTATCCGTACTGTATTAATGGGTAATCCAAGACTTATCGAGGTTATGGAGGAGAAGGATGCTCTTTATATGAAAGAGGACTTCACCGAAGAGGACGGAATAAAGGCAGGCGAGCTTGAGGCTGAGTTTGCCGATATGGATGGATGGAATGCCGAGAGTGACGCCGCTTTTATGCTTAATAAGTTAGGTGTATCTGACGAGTATCACTATATGCAGATGGCAGAGCTTCCGTCAGACCTTAAGGTTAAGGTGCTTCTTGCGCAGGCTCTTTTCGGAAATCCTGATATTCTTCTTCTTGACGAGCCTACAAACCACCTTGATCTGTCTGCAATCCGCTGGCTCGAAAACTTCCTTATGGACTTTGAGAATACGGTTATCGTCGTATCTCATGACAGACATTTTCTTAACAAGGTTTGCACTCATATCTGTGACGTTGACTTTGGTAAAATTCAGCTTTACACAGGTAACTACGATTTCTGGTACGAGTATACGCAGATGCGTCAGCGTCAGGCAAGAGATCAGAACAAAAAGAATGAGCAGAAAATTAAGGAACTTCAGGACTTTATCAACCGATTTTCTGCTAATGCTGCTAAGTCAAAGCAGGCAACAAGCCGAAAAAAGCAGCTTGATGCTCTTGAAATGATAGATATGCCTGTTTCAAGCAGACGCTTTCCTTACGTTGACTTCAAGCCTGACAGAGAGTGCGGTAACGATTTACTTCGAGTTGACCACCTTACCAAGACGATTGGTGACAGAAAGGTGCTTGATGACATTTCGTTTGTTATTCATCCGAGAGAAAAGGTTGCATTTGTCGGCTCAGACGTAGTTGCAAAAACGACTCTTTTCAAAATCATTATGGGCGAAATGGAGCCTGACGAGGGCTCGTTCAAGTGGGGAGTTACTACAAGTCAGAGCTACTTCCCGAGTGATAACAGCGAGTACTTTGACGGCGTGGAGCTTTCGCTTGTTGACTGGCTCAGACAGTATACAACGTATACTCTTGAAGCAGATATCCGCGGCTGGCTCGGCAGAATGCTTTTCTCAGGTGACGAGGCACTTAAAATGGCAAACGTTCTTTCAGGCGGCGAGAGAGTAAGGTGTATGCTTTGTAAGATGATGCTTTCAGGTGCAAACGTGCTTATCCTCGATGAGCCTACAAACCACCTTGACCTCGAATCAATTACTGCGCTTAACAACGGGCTTATCCGTTATCCTGAAACTATTATGTTTACCTCGCACGACCATCAGTTTGTGCAGACTGTTGCTGACAGAATTATCGAAATTTCAGGCAACACAATTCTTGACCGCAAGGGAACGTACGACGAATTCCTTGAGGATTTCAATGAGGATCAGTTGAAGAAATATTAATAAATTAATATTTTGGGAAATGCAATTGGCAGACTTTTGAAAAAGAGGAAAGAACTCGATGTTCTTTCCTCTTTTCTTACCGGTATTTATGTATTCCGATAACGGAGCGATGTGGTTATCGCTCCCTACATAAGTTGTATGTAATATATGATCGGTGCGTTTATGCACTTTTCAAAAGATTAAAAGGCTATCTCGATTGAGATAGCCTTTAATTTGTGTTTTATTAACCCTCGCTTGAAAGCAACATTCTGTCGTTATCAAGCTCCTCACCTGACGTTACCTTGAATTTAGCAAGAAGGTCTGCAGTAGTAAGCGACTTCTTTTCCTCACCCGATACGTCATAAATGATTTTACCGTCGTTCATCATAATAAGCCTGTTGCCGATTGCGATTGCATCCTTCATATTATGAGTAATCATAATCGTTGTAAGATTGTCACGTGCAACGATAGCTTCTGTAAGATCAAGCACCTTTTTTGCAGTTTTCGGATCAAGCGCAGCAGTGTGCTCATCAAGGAGCAGAAGTCTTGGCTTTTTAAGTGTAGCCATAAGAAGGGTAACTGCCTGCCTCTGTCCGCCTGAAAGAAGTCCTACCTTAGTAGTAAGTCTTGTTTCAAGACCGAGATCGAGTGATTTCAGTATATCAATGTAGCTTTCCTTTTCCTTGCGTGTAACACCGTTTTTAAGTCCTCTGCTTTTACCGCGCCTTGCAGCTAATGCAAGGTTTTCTGCAATCTGCATATCAGCGGCTGTACCTGTCATAGGGTCCTGAAAGACTCTGCCGATGTACTTTGCTCTCTTGTGCTCCGGGAGCTTTGTAACGTCCTTGCCGTCGATTGTGATTGTACCGCAGTCAACGGGATAAACGCCGGCAATCATATTGAGCATAGTTGATTTGCCTGCGCCGTTGCCGCCGATAACGGTTACGAAATCACCCTCGTTAATTTGAAGATCAATTCCGTTGAGAGCTTTTTTTTCATTTATTGTTCCGGGGTTGAATGTTTTATGAACATTGTTTATTCTAAGCATTAACATTCTTCTCCTTTTCTGTTTTAGGTTGCTTCTTACCGAATTTAGACTTAGCCTGCTTCTGCCAATAAGGAAGACCAAGGAATATAGCAACTACAACGGCAGAAAGCATTTTAAGGTCGTTAGCGTCAAGTCCAAGCCAAACAACAAGATTTTGAACGATATAATAGATAATGCCGCCAAAAACAACTGCAACAAGCTTAGATGCAAAGTTGTGGAATATTTTTCCGAAAGCAACTTCGCCGACAATAACTGCGGCAAGGCCGATAACAATAGCTCCTCGACCCATATTTATATCTGCAAAACCTTGATACTGTGCATAAAGCGCACCCGAAAGAGCAACAAGACCATTTGAAATAACAAGTCCGAAAATAACGTTAAATCTTGTATTGATGCCGTTTGCTCGCGCCATTGCCTGATTACAGCCTGTAGCCCTGACAGACGAACCTATTTCAGTTCCGAAGAACCAATACAAAACTGCAATTATTACTGCCGCAAATATTACACATACGATTATCGATTTAAAATTATCCCCTGACGTAAGCAAAATATGCTTTAGGTTTCTTGCACTGACAGCAACGTTTGAGTTTTTATTTGAAATACGAAGATTGACAGAATATAAGCTGAGCTGCGTTAAAATACCTGCAAGAATTGCCGGTATTCCAAAAAACGTGTGAAAAATACCGGTAATCAATCCTGCTAAGCAGCCTGCTAAAAATGAAATTGCTACTGCAAGATAAATATTTACTCCGCCTTTTACAAGAACAGCCAGAACGATGCCTCCCGTTGCCATAGAACCGTCAACGGTAAGGTCAGCAATATCAAGTACTCTGAAGGTAGTATATACGCCGATAGCCATTATGCCCCAAATGATACCATAGGCCACAGCACCCGGCATTGATGCTAATAATGATGCCATTATAATTCCCATAGCCTTTCTCGACTACAAATAGTTTATTAAAGAATTCCTAATACCTTGTTGTAGCCGTACAAGGCATATAATCGGAATTTAGACAAATTATACCATAATCATATTTTGAGGTCAATAGAATTAAATTAGCATCATTCTTTCAAACTAATTTTTTTAAAAACAATGGCAACAAGATTATTATCTCGTTGCCATTACGATTAATTTACGAGTATGATGTTAATTCTTAGGAATATTGAGTTCCTCAAAGAGAGCTGCCTGCTGATCGAGAGGAGCAAGGTCTGATGTACCTGATACGTTGATACCTGTCTTGCCGTTGAAATCAGCAATTTCAAGAGCTACGCCGTATTCTGTTATAGATGTACCAAGAATCGGAATATCCTGAGTTGCAGATGCAGCAGCCTCAAGAGCCGCAGTTCCGTTTGCAAGAATAAGATCAACCTTCTTTGATACAAACTGGTTAACGATTGTTGCACACGTTGCTGAATCACCGGAAGCATTCTGCTCATTAAACTTTACGTGGTCCTCACCAAGCATCTTTGTGAGCTCTTCCTTAAATCCGAGTGTTGCAGCGTCAAGAGCAGAATGCTGAAGAATCTGGCAAATACCGATGTTGAACACCTTGTCGCCATCATACTTAACAACGTCTGCCTCTTCCTTCTTCTCTGCATCAGCAGCATCCTCGCCGATTGCTACAAAGCCTTCAGGAATTGTAATTCCGAGCTTCTCAGCTCTTTCAGGCATACACTTCTTAGCAAGAGTTGAAGGATCAACGTAAGAAATATCCATTGTTGAGATGTCTGCTCCGTTAACGAGAACCTCATAAGCCATCTTTGCAGTAGCAACACCAAGATCATAGTAGGAAATTGAAAGTGTAGCTATACCGCAGCCTTCGCAAATACCCTCTTCACCTGCAATAACAGGAATACCTGCAGGCTCGCAAATATTGTTAATAAGCTCTGTGTTGTTTGCACAGGTATTATCTGTAGGAATGTAAATTGCATTTGACTCGGCAACAGCAGTGTTAAGCACTGAAGCAAGGTCGTTTGAATCAGCAAAAGAATACTCCTTTGTTGTATAACCGAGCTTTACGAGTTCTTCAGAAACTTTATTAATCTGATATTTTGAGTTATTCTCTGCTGAACAGTAAAGAAGACCGATTTGTGGGCTCTTTGTGCTGCTGCATCCTGCAAACACACCTACAATCAAAGTAACTGCAAGAGCGAGAGCTGCAATTCTTTTTAATGTTTTTTTCATAATAATAATCCTTTCCGGAGCAATTACCCCAATTTAAGTTTTCAGTATTTATAGTTTAGCACTTTTAATCGTTAAAGTCAATACATTAATATAAAAAAGTGCAGAGAAAAAATCTGCACTTTTATGGTTACTTAAACATAATCTATATCGCCGTTTTCTCTATTTACGCTGCGATAATATTTTACGCGCGGATAGCCTATAACAAGAGTCGTAACAGCCTTTTTACCCCTTGGTATCTTCAGCATTTTACGAAGACCCGGAATAAGATTTGCACAGATTGTAAAAAATCCACTGTGAAGCACACCGAGACCGTATCCCTGTGCAACCGTTTCCATATCAGAGGCTGACAGCGTAGCGTTTACGTCAGCAAAAGGAAAACCGCTTTTACTCAGGACAACGATAACAAGCGGAGCACCGAAGAAAAAGAAATTCTTTTTTATCTCTTTCTTTTTCAGTGACGGCTTAAACGGCTCACCGAGCTTTTTACCGTTTCTGAAAAATTTAACGGCTATTTCTTCAGCTCTGTCGATATTTTCAGTCATAACACGAATTCCGACGTTCTGCGAGTTTGCCGCCGTGCGAGAAACTCTACCGACTTCGACAATTTTATCAATAATGTCCTGAGGCACCTTTTCCTCACTGAACTGACGAACACTTCGCCTGAATCGTATCAGATTATAAACGTCATCACCGCTTGCGTTGATTTCAGGAATTTCTTCGACGCAGTCACTAAATCCCGAAATTGAAACAGCACCCTTAGGGCAGACCGCAACACAGTGACCGCACATAAGACAGTCATTACTGCGTATATGAGCCTTGCCGTTTTTAATATCAAAATTTGAGTCCGGACAGTCCTTGTCACATAACGAACAACCAATGCAAAGACTGTTGTCAACAATTATATTATGCTTACTCATAGCTTATTCTTCCTCGTCCGGAAGCTGGTCAACTCCGCCGATTGCCTCTTTAAGTCCAAGATCCTGCTTAATCATAGAAGTTGAGATGTTCGGCGTTCTGTCAAGAAATACGAGTTCACAGTGCTCCTTAAGATAGTCAAATTTATCACTGCCTGCCCAGTCACCGCCCATTACGACAGTGTCTATATGGTATTCCTTTACGTCGTCAAGCTTCTGCTCCCAGCTGTTTTCAGGAATTACAAGGTCGACGTACCTGATTGCTTCAAGCATTTTCTTTCTTGTTTCGTAAGTATGATATGCTTTTTTACCCTTGCCTTCGTTAAACTCATCAGTTGAAAGAGCAACTACAAGGTAATCTCCCAGTGCCTTTGCCCTTTTAAGAAGCCTGATATGTCCGTAATGAAGTAAATCAAACGTGCCGTATGTTAGTATTCTTTTCATAAAAACACCTATCTAATTTAATTTTGCTAAATCTTTTATAACCTCTCCTGCAATAATCAATCCTGCAACAGACGGTACAAATGCAACGCTTGCCGGAATTTGCCTTTTTCCCTCAGGCAGCTCACTGCGCTGAAACTGTGGCTTAATCGGCTGTTCCTTTGAATAAACTACCTTGAGCCGTTTGATTTTTCGCTTTTTGAGCTCATATCGCATCACTCTTGCAAGTGGGCATACAGAGGTCTTGTAAATATCGCTGACTTCAAAGAGCGTTGGGTCAAGCTTGTTGCCTGCACCCATTGAGCTCATAATCGGCACGTTCGCCTTGTCTGCACGAAGTACAAGCTCTATCTTGGCGCTTACCGTGTCAATAGCATCAACTATGTAATCATACGACTCAAAATCAAATTCATCTGCATTTTCAGCAGAGAAAAAAGTATTGTGAATATTTACCTTTATGCTTGGATTGATATCAAGCAGTCGCGCTCTTGCCGCCTCAACCTTGGGTATTCCGAGAGTACTGTGAGTTGCAATAATCTGGCGGTTAAGGTTTGACAGGCAGACTGTATCGTTGTCTATAAGATCTATTTCACCGATACCGGATCGTGCAAGTGCTTCTGCCGTGTAACCTCCGACTCCGCCTACTCCGAATACGGCAACCCGGCTGCTTTTGAGCACTTTCATAGCATCATCACCCAGCATAAGCTGTGTTCTTGAAAACTGATTTTCCATATAGCTTTTCAGTTTTATACTCCTGTCTTTATGTTGAAGCTGAAGCTTCCTTTTTCTGTAACGATAGTTGCAATATCGTCATTGATTTCAGCTGAAATTATTTTTGATTTTTCACTGCTTATCGTGTCTGTAAACACCTTCATCTGCTCCTTATTGTAGGTTGAAACGTCATCACTTACAAAAAGAAGATTACCTAACAGGCTGTTTACCTTTGCTATAATTTCTTTCTGCCTTGTATTCAGCTTGATATTGTTGTCACGAAGCAGAAATACGTCAGGGTCGTTGAGCCACGCTCTGCCGTCAAGGTGACGGCGGTATATCGTATTTGTAAGGGTGTTCTGGGTTGACACGTCTTCTCTTGAATATGCTTTGTGATTCCAGTCAAGACTTACGTCTGCACCGATCCGCATAAAATCAACCTTGCCGAAGGCAGGAGCAAGCGGACAGCCGCAGCCTAAAATAATCTTGTCACCGCACCACTCACGAAGCAAATCTATGGCATCGCACATAATCTCTCCGCGTGTTTTGTTGTGGATAGGGTACTGACAGCAGGCATACAGGAAGTCGAGCTTCACCATATCATAGCCCCAGTGATTAAGCACGACGTCAAAAACGTGAGCAAGGTGCTTTCTGACCTCTTCGTTGTAAATGTCAAGAGCGAAGAATCCGCCCCAATTGTGTGAGCAGTAGGGGATTTTGCCTTTATCGTTACGAACAAACCAATCCTTGTGATTTTTATAAATATACGATTTAGGTGTTGCGGCAAACGGTGCAAGCCACAAGCCTGCAAGCATATTATTATCGTGGATTTTATCGGCAGTTGCCTTCATTCCTGATGGGAATTTCTTTTTGTCAACCTCAAGCCAGTCGCCTACTGTGCGCTCAAATCCGTCATCAATCTGGAAAATATCAATCTTTTGCTCAAGCTTTGAGATAGCCGCTAAATCGTTGTTGACAATATCTTCGGTAACACCTGTGTAGTAATTATACCACGTGGTGTAGCCGCATTTTCTGCCGACTCTCGGCGGTTTTACGTTCATCATTTCAAAATATTTGTCAAACGCCTTGTCATATTCATCATTGATAACAGCAAGCTCGAGCACCTTAAGCTCGGTATCAAACACCTTGCCCTGAAGGTCTTTGCTTATAGTTACTGTAGAGAGGAGGGGATTGAAAGTGATAATCGTGTAGCCCACCCTCTCACTCAGAGAGCCAAACAGGGTTATATTATTACCGTTTCTTTCGTAGCCGTAAGAGTAGCCGTAAAAAGTACAATCAAGCTCAGGATATTTGTGCCACTTGAGATCTCCTGCGCCCCATATGCCGAGAGGATTGAATTTTACCTTTTCAATTCCGAGAATTTTAGGGTTAAACTCATCCATACTGCCACCCTGATAATATTCCTTGCTGACAGTCCAGCTCTGGTATCCGTTTGTAAAAATACGGCAACCGTCCGCAAATTCTCTGGGAATGGTAATTTCAAACTCTTCAAATTCAATGCTTCTTTTGGGTGTAACAACAGCCGAAATAATACCGTTTTCATTCTTAACGGAAACACAGAAGTCCTCGTTATCCTCACGTTCAGTATATTTGTACACACCGTCTGCCTTATATCCAAAAGAGTACATATATTCTTGATTGTACAGCATAATAACATCTCCTTATCTATTACGATGTTACCATACTTATATAGATAATGCAAGTGATACTTTATTGACTAACATAGTAATCTGTGATAGAGTATAAATGATGTAAAATATTCCAAAATGCGAGGCAATATTGTGAAAATTATTCCACAGCCGAGAGCCGTTTCATGCGAAGAAGATAAAACAATTTCTCCCTCAAAATTCATATTAATTCAGTGCAGTCTTGACAATATCGTGCAGAATGATTTTCTGCAGTTTTCTGAAAGATTTTGCAAAAACGGAGCAGGCGAATGTCTGATTAATTTTGTCACGGATGTTAGCCTTGCAGACGAGGAATACATAATAGACGCAGATAATGAAATTACCGTAAAGAGCAATAGCTATAACGGTGAGCTTTATGCCTTGCAGACACTCCAGCAGATAATATTTCAGTACGGCGGTAAAATTCCAAAGCTGACTGTTTGCGACAGTCCGTGCAAGAAAATCCGTGGTTTTATGCTTGACGTCGGACGGTATTTCTTTTCGGTTGAGGACGTCAAAACGATTATCAGGCGAATGGCACTTCACAAGCTTAATCTGTTTCACTTTCATCTGACTGAGGATCAGGGATGGAGAATTGAGATAGAAAAATACCCACGCCTTACCTCAAAAGGCTCCGTAAGAAAAAAGACTAACTTTAATCATAAAAAGCACGGCGGCTTTTACACCAAGAGCGAGATAAGAGATATCGTTGATTATGCCCATAAATTCGGCATATCGGTTATGCCTGAGTTTGATATTCCCGGTCATTCGCGTGCGGCAATTGCGTGCTATAAGGAGCTCAGCTGCTTTGAAAGAGAGCTTCCCGTTGCCGATCACTGGGGTGTTAAGCACGACGTACTTTGCGCAGGCAAGGAGAGCACGTACAGCTTTGTTGAGGATATTATAGACGAATTTTGCGAGCTGTTTCCCGACGAGTATTTTCATATAGGCGGTGACGAGGTTCCAAAGCATCGATGGTCGCTTTGTCCTCACTGTCAGCAGAAAATCAAAGAGCTCGGATTAAAGGATGAGGAAGCACTTCAGTGCTACTTTATGAACAGGGTCAAGAATTACTTAAAATCAAAGGGCAGGCAGGTGTTTATGTGGAGCTGGGAGCTTGAGGATGCGTCGCTTCTTGATAATGATCTCGGCTTTACAAAATGCGGTGAGCTTGATACGGGCGACAGACCGTTTATCGACACGAGCACGAAGGCGTATTATATCGACCTGCCGTACGGATATATAAGCCTTGACGACACTGCCGAGCACAAGCTGTTTGACGGCAACTGCCTCGGAGCAGAGGTTACCTTGTGGAGCGAGTACGTGCCAAATATGAAAAAGGCAGACCTTATGACGTATCCACGTCTTGCAGGAATGGCAGAAACTGCGTGGCATAGCAAATGCAGTAAAGAAAGCATTGCCGAAAAGCTTGATTACTACTATTCTTTTCTTGATGCAAACGGCATAGGATATTCAAAGCGCACTATCGCTAATCCTGATACCTTTAGAGGAAAGCTTCAGGTGTTATTCTTTGAAAGACGCCAGCTTGCGTGGGAGGGCCTTACAAATATCATAGACGACAAGCGTGTTGAAGGACTTGCAAAAAACAAATAATTTATTCAACTTTTATATTGAAATACTATATTCATAGGTATATAATTACTTTAAAATTTCGAAATTAGGAGAAAGATATGAAGAACTTTCTTGACAGGGACTTTCTTCTTGATACCGATTCGGCAAAAAAGCTTTTTCACGATTATGCAGAGAAAATGCCTATTTGCGACTATCATTGTCATTTAAGTCCGAAAGAAATTTACGAAAATAAGGAAGCAAAAACAATCAGTCAGCTCTGGCTTTCAGGCGACCATTACAAGTGGAGAGCAATGAGAAGCTGCGGTATCGACGAAAAATACTGCACGGGCGATGCGAGCGACAAGGAAAAGTTTGAAAAATTTGCTTACGCTCTTCAATACTGTATCGGCAATCCGCTTTATCACTGGGCGCACATTGAGCTTCAAAGATATTTTGGTATTGATACGCCGCTGAGTGCAAAGACGGCAGACGATATTTACGAGCGTGCAAACAAGGCTATTGCCGAGGGCGATTTCAGACCTCAGAGCCTCATTACACGAAGCAACGTAAAAGTTGTCTGTACTACGGACGATCCCGTTGATAATCTTGAATACCACAAGCTTATAAAGGAGCTTGACGATTTTGACTGCAAGGTATTGCCAAGCTTCAGACCTGACAAGGCGCTTAACGCACACCTTGACGGTTTCGCAGATTATATAGGCGAACTTTCAAAGGTGTCAGGTGTCGAAATAAATGGCTACAAAGACGTTATAACAGCACTTGAGAGGAGAGCCGATTACTTCCATAGTGTGGGTTGCAGAGTGTCCGATCAGGCGTTTGAATACGTGCCGTTTGCTCCTGCTGATGACGTAGAGATTGACGCTATATTCAGCAAGGCAATGCGCGGCGAAAAGATTACAGCCGAGGAGAGCGACAAATACAGAACACCGATTCTTATTGCTCTCGGCGAAAAATATCACGAGCTTGGCTGGGCTATGGAAATTCATATAGGCGCAATCAGAAACAACTCAACGAGAAGATTTAAGGCTCTCGGTGCAGATACAGGCTTTGATTCGGTAGGTGACTGCGAGATTGCGATTACGCTTTCACGCTTCCTTGATGCACTTGATATTAACGATAAACTGCCTAAAACGATACTCTTTAATCTTAACGATAAGGACAACACCGTTCTTGCAACTATGCTCGGTAATTTTCAGTCAGCTGAGGCTGAAAGCAAAATTCAGTTCGGCCCTGCGTGGTGGTTCCTTGATACAATGGACGGTATGACAAATCAGATGAAATCGCTTGGCAATCTCGGTGTTCTCGGAAAATTCATCGGTATGGAAACGGATTCACGCTCATTTACCTCTTACGGCAGGCACGAATATTTCAGAAGAATTATGTGCCGGCTGCTCGGACAGTGGGTTGAGGACGGCTGGTATGCTTATGATGAGGACATTCTCAAAGAAATCATAGAGGGCATCAGCTATAACAATGCTATGAAATATTTTAATTTTTAACAGGCAAAGCCGACTTTATAAATCTAAGACTTCGGAGGATTTTGAAATGGATTTAAAATTAAGACCAAAGGAAGAATGTACGTTTGACGAAATCTCGCTCGGCGAAATTATGCTTCGTCTTGACCCCGGTGAGGGCAGAATTAAGACTGCACGCTCATTCAAAGCATGGGAGGGCGGCGGAGAATATAACGTTGCCCGCGGACTTCGCCGTTGCTTCGGACTTAAGACAAGTGTTGTAACTGCTTTTGCCGAAAATGAAATCGGTTATCTTATGGAGGATCTTATTCTTCAGGGCGGTGTTGATACGTCGCTCATTAAGTGGATGCCGTATGACGGTATCGGCAGAACTGTAAGAAACGGAATTAACTTTACAGAGCGCGGCTACGGTATCCGCGGTGCTGTCGGTGCGTCAGACAGAGGCAACACTGCCGCATCTCAGCTCAAGGCTGATGATATTGACTGGGATTACATTTTCGGTACTCTCGGTGTACGCTGGCTCCACACAGGCGGTATCTACGCAGCTCTTTCCGAAACGGCAGCCGAAACAGTTATTACTGCCGTTAAGAAGGCAAAGGAATACGGCACTATTGTTTCTTACGACCTCAACTACCGTCCGTCACTCTGGAAGGGTATCGGCGGTCAGGCTAAGGCTCAGGAGGTCAACAAGGAAATTGCAAAGTACGTTGACGTTATGATTGGTAACGAGGAGGATTTCACTGCATCTCTCGGCTTTGAGGTTGAGGGTAATGATGCCGACCTCAAAGAGCTTAATATGGACGGCTACTACAAGATGATTGAAACCGTTACAAAGGCATATCCTAATTTCAAGGTTATTGCTACGACTCTTCGTACAGTTAAAACTGCTACAGTCAATGACTGGAAGGCTATCTGCTGGGCAGACGGCAAAATTTATAATTCTATCGAATTTCCTGCTCTTGAAATCCTCGACAGAGTAGGAGGCGGCGACAGCTTTGCATCAGGTCTTATCTACGGACTTATGACTTATGAGGATGCACAGAAAGCTGTTAACTACGGCGTAGTTCACGGTGCACTTGCTATGACAACGCCTGGCGATACGTCTATGGCTTCATTAAAAGAAGTAGAAGCAAAGGTTAATGGCGCAGGCGCAAGAGTACAAAGGTAAAATTGCGTATTTTTCCGTTATGTTATGTTACTGATAAAACTCCACTCGGTCACATACAAACACAAAAAGCACACTAATTTTTAGTATTAATTGAAAAATTTAGGAGATAATAATTATGGCTAATAAGATTGAAACATTGGCAAAAATTCAGGAGGTCGGCATTGTTGCAGTAGTTCGTGCAACCTCTATTGAGCAGGCTGAAAAGATTACAGATGCTTGTATCGCAGGCGGAGTTGCCGCTATTGAGCTTACATTTACTGTTCCTCACGCTGACAAGCTCATCGAAGCAATGAAGGCTAAGTATAACAGCGGTGAAATCATTATCGGCGCAGGCACGGTTATGGATGCCGCAACGGCTCGTATCGCAATTCTTGCAGGTGCAGAGTACATCGTTTCACCGTACTTTGATGAGGAAACGGTAAGAACTTGTAACCGCTACGGCGTTCCGTCAATGCCCGGTATCTACACTCCTACAGAGGCAGTACGCGCTATGGAATGTGGTGCAGACGTGCTTAAGGTATTTCCGGGTGATATTGCAGGCCCTGCATTTATCAAGGATATTCACGGTCCTATTCCGAATGCAGTTATGATGCCGTCAGGCGGTGTTGACGTTGACAACGTTAAGGACTGGATTAAGGCAGGCGCAATTGCTTGCGGCGCAGGCTCATCCCTTATTGCAGGAGCAAAAACAGGCGATTATGACAAGATTACCGAAACGGGTAAGCTTTTTGTTCAGAGAATTAAGGAAGCAAGAGCTGAAATGGCTTCAAAATAAAATTATTTTAGGAGGAAATTTTTATGAGTAAGTATGATGGCACAAAAACACAAAAGAACCTTATGGCTGCTTTTTCGGGCGAGTCAGAGGCAAGAAACAAGTACACTTATTTTGCTTCAGTAGCAAAGAAAGAGGGATTCGAGCAGATTTCCGAGCTGTTTCTTCTTACAGCAAACAACGAAAAGGAGCACGCAAAGCTTTGGTTCAAGGAATTAGAGGGTATCAGCGATACGCTTACAAACCTTGAATCTGCTGCTTCAGGTGAAAATTATGAGTGGACAGATATGTATGAAGGCTTTGCAAAGGATGCAGAGGAAGAAGGCTTCTTAGAGCTTGCACACAAATTCCGTCAGGTTGCTGAAATTGAGAAGCAGCACGAGGAGCGTTACCGTGCTCTTATCAACAACATCAAAAACTCAGAAGTTTTTGAGAAGAGCAGTGTAAAGGTTTGGGAGTGCAGAAACTGCGGTCATATCATTGTTGGCACAGCAGCACCTGCAATCTGCCCTGTATGCGCTCATCCACAGGCATATTTCGAAATCAAGGCAGAGAACTATTAAACAGCCTTCTGAAAAAGCGCATAACCGCGCCGAAGTTCTATTGAATGGAATTTCTGTAGGGAGCGATGACCACACCGCTCCGCGCGTAAAGCGTCTTGTATAAATGCTAAGAAAAAATGCGAGAACTCGACGTTCTCGCATTTTTTGGCGCTTTCTGTCTTTTTTAAAAGTCTGCCAATTCATATAATATTTGCTCTATTATTTCACAAACTCCTCTGCAACCTTGGTGATGTTTTCGGCTGAAAGACCAAACTGCTTGAGAAGGTCGAGAGCAGGGCCCGAGTGACCAAACTCGTCATTAACGCCTATACGCTTTACAGGTACAGGGTGCTTTTCGGAAAGGAGTGCGCATACAGCCTCACCGAGACCGCCGATAATGCTGTGCTCCTCGACAGTGATTACCTTGCCTGTTTTCTTTGCTGAAGCAAGCACAAGCTCCTCGTCAAGAGGCTTTATTGTTGAAATGTTGATGATTTCTGCACTGATGCCCTTATCTGCAAGTGCCTTGCCTGCCTCGATTGCTTCGGCTACCATAAGTCCGTTTGCAATGATTGTTACGTCATTACCTTCGCTGATAACCTCACCCTTGCCGATTTCAAACTTGTAGTCGTCATTGTGGAATACAGGAACGGCAAGTCTGCCGAATCTGAGGTAAACAGGTCCCTGATGCTTGTAAGCAGCCTTTACTGCCTGCTTTGCTTCAACGTCATCAGCAGGGCAGATAACTACCATACCCGGAATAGATCTCATAAGAGCAAAGTCCTCGCAGCACTGATGTGACGCACCGTCCTCGCCTACAGAGATACCTGCGTGTGTTGCACCGATTTTAACGTTAAGCTGAGGATAGCCGATAGAATTTCTTACCTGCTCAAATGCTCTGCCTGCGGCAAACATTGCAAAGCTTGAAGCAAAAGGAACAAGTCCCATAGTGCTTAAGCCCGCCGCTACAGAAAGCATATTGCTCTCTGCAATACCGCAGTTGATATGACGCTCAGGAAATTCCTTTTTGAAAATTCCGGTTTTTGTTGCTGCAGAAAGGTCAGCGTCAAGAACAACTAATTTATCTGCACCCTCCTGTGCAAGCTCCTTAAGGGCATTGCCGTAGCTGTCACGGGTTGCTATTTTTTTAATATCAGCCATAATTACGCCTCCTCAATCTCTGCAAGCTTTGCATTAAGCTCAGCCATTGCAATTTTATATTCTTCGTCGTTCGGTGCTTTTCCGTGCCAGCCGACTTCGTTTTCCATATATGATACGCCCTTGCCCTTTACGGTTTTCATAACAACACCGAAAGGCTTGTCAGCATTGTGGAAGCCGTCAAGAGCCTTTTCAATATCTTCAAAACTGTTGCCGTCGATAACCATTACTTCAAAACCGAAAGCTTCAAGCTTCTTGTCAATAGGCTCTGCGCTCATAACCTCTTCGCACGCACCGTCAATCTGAAGTCCGTTGCAGTCAATGAAAACACAAAGATTATCAAGCTTATACTGAGCGGCAAACATCATTGCCTCCCATACCTGACCCTCTTCGATTTCGCCGTCACCAAGAAGAGTGTAAACTCTGATGTTGTCCTTGCCGAGATATTTTGCACCCTTTGCCATACCTACTGCGGCGCTGATGCCCTGACCGAGTGAGCCTGTTGACATATCGATGCCGGGCACGGTGTTCATATTCGGATGGCCCTGAAGATATGAGTCAATGTGACGGAGTGTAGGCAAATCTTCAACAGGGAAGAAGCCCTTGTAAGCAAGCGCACTGTAAAGTGCCGGAGCAGCGTGACCCTTGGAAAGAACAAAGCGGTCGCGATCCTCTGCCTTTGGATTGGCAGGGTCAATATTCATTTCCTCCTCATAAAGATAAGCAAGCAAATCTGCTGCTGACAGGCTTCCGCCCGGATGACCTGCCTTGGCACCGTAGGTACCCTCAATGATGCCCATTCTGATTTTAGTGGCATAAGCATTAAGCTTTTTTAATGTTGAATCGTTCATATTTATCTCCTTGAAATATTAATCCACCTGAGTATAGAATACGCTTATAATTGTTTCCATAAGTGCATCCTTGTCAGGATGAAATTCTGCATAGACGTTTCCGTTTTCGTCAACTCTGTCACTCGGCTTCATTTCGCCCTTAAGGGTAATAGTGTCGAAATCTCTGATATTCTTTGAAAGAATGAGAGAAGCAAGGTACGTTGTGTTAGAAAGTGTAACGTCGGTTGAACTGTAATTAGTAGCAGTGTTATATAGTCTTGACACAACGCTGAAATCATCAATCGCTGCCGGAATAAGCTGACCTGCAAATGCCCTGATATACTGAATCTGCCTTTCGGTTCTGTTAAGAGAAGCATTTATATCATCAAGACTTCTTTGGCGCACGTACGTTTCCGTCATATCACCCTCAAGGTGAATAGTGTCGCCCTTATGAATACCGAGATTATCGAAATCATAAAGTGACTCAAGCGTAACACCGCCGATTGCATCATTAAGTGCGGCAATACCGTCAAGGTCGAGCGAGAAATACTTGCTGATAGGTACATTGCCGAGAACACGGCTGATAGAAGTTACCGTGTTAGCCGCAGAGGATGCTTTACCGTCGCCGTATGCGTAGCTAAGACAAAGCTGCATTTCCTCAGAACGCAAAAACAATCCGCTGTTAGAATAAAGGTCAACCTCGGCAATAGTATCTCTGGGGATTGCTATTGCAGTCGTCTTACCTGTGTTTGAATCAATGGCAAGCACGATATTTGTATCTGACTGACCTCCCGTACCGATTGCACCGTCAACCGTTCCAAGATCACGCTTATCAATACCGAGAAAAGCAACCGCCATCATATCATCGTTATATGAATACGTGTGGCCGTTGTATTCAAGTGTTTCCTTAAAATCTGTTTCGGTAGTGACGTTCTTCAAATCGCTTTTACCCATATGCTCGAGAATGAAGAATGAACCTATGACCGAAAAAATAAGAAATAATATTATAATAAGTATAGCTATTGCAATGCGTGCCGCAATAGGAAGCTTTTTCTTTTCTTTTTTGCTCTTGCTTTTTGATGACGAACTGTGACTTTCGTGCGAGGAATGATGGTGTGACGAGGAGCGATGCTCACCGTGTGAGTGAGAAGAATGGTGCTCGTGTGAACTGTGGTGATCACTGTGCGAGTGGGAAGAATGGTGATGATGCTCAGCACCTGAATAGTGATTTTCCTTGATTTTTATTTCAAGCTCTCCGTTGCTTTTCCTTTGATCACTCTCGTTATCGTTTAACTTAAAGCTGCCGTCATCAAGTATATCCTCTAAGCCGTCAGCGAAATTATTAAGATTTGGATCAATTGGTTTTTTCATCTTTTACTAATACTCCACATACCAAATATCTGTTGCTCTTTTGATTTGTTATACAAGTTGAAAGTATAACTATATTGCTGTTTCTGTCAACAGTAGTATCAAGAGCCTTTCTTACGTTTTTTACGGCAGAGTCAGGATTCTGAATAAATGACTGAAACTCCTCAACTACTGACATATCTGCAAAATCAAAGCTGTTCATAATATGCCTGTCATCATATTTGAAGGCGGATATTATCTGATACGTAAGCTTTCTGCCCTTGGTATATATAACGAATTCACTATGCTTATCAAAGAAGTCCTTTTTTTCAAAATAATGCAGGGTTGTAAACATCGTATCTCCGTAACCGTTATGGCCGTAAATCACGGTGATAGCATCGTTAAATGATTTGTGATTAATCATTTCGGTATAAACTGCACCCTTGTCGAGCCATTCCTTTGTATAAGCATCGTGCTTAAGATAAAAGCTGTCATCCTCCAAGCTCTGAACAATCGGATAGTCAATCTTCGTGCCGTCAACCTTAATCCATGCGTAAATATCGGAATTTTCCTTTTGAAGTGACTTGAAGTCGATAGGATTTTCTGCAAGCTCCTGAGCTCCTTGAGTTGTACTCGGAGCAGTCGTCGTAGTGATTTCAGGCTTACTGCTGTTATTATAGTAGAGCTGTATACCATAATATACACCGCAGAAAACGACAACAAATACTATTATAAATAAAAGAATCAGCTTTAGCTTTTTTTTGTTATCTTTATTTTCAGCATTATTCTGCTGAAGCTCATTATCATTTTCGTTCAACGTTATCACCTCTGTGCTATCCAATTAAAAAAGCCTGTTTACTAACTAAAAATAAGCAGTAAACAGGCTTAATCTTATTTTATAATTACTCAGCGTCTCTCTTCTTTGTAGCAGCAAGAACTGCGAAGCCTGCACCTGCTACAGCTACAGTAGCAGCGATTGCTGATGTTGGTGCACCAGTGCTTGGTGACTTGTTTGAATGATCCTTCTTGCCGGTTGTTGAAGTTGTATCATCGTCATACTCAACGATAGCATTAACCCATACAAGACCGTTATTCCAAGCAGCAATAGCATCTTCGGAAATAAAGGTGATTGTATATGTCATATCGTCATTAATAACTGCTGTATAGTCAGTACCCTCAATGAATCCAAGCTCGTCAGCAAGGTTGTCTTCCCAATCTTTAACAGTACCGTCACCGGTATACTCAAATGTTACTCTGTTGGGGTTGTTAGGATCTTCAGTGAAAGTGATATCTCCATCTGCGTTTGAGCCGTTAACGTGAAGAGAAGGCTTTTTCTTTTCGGTTGCAGTAGTAGCGGTAGGGCTGATAACAGCATCCTTTGCCATCGCAGGAACAGTGTATACAGCCATAGTAGTTAATACCATAACAAGAGAAAGAACCATTACGATAAGTTTTTTCATAGATAAACACCTCTATCAATAAATTTACATAATCATATAGCTAAATTATATCACTGAGTATTGATAAAGTAAAGAGTTTTTTTAAAATAATATTTTTCTTATTATGGAAAATTTTTACAAACCACAAAGTATTGTACTTTTTTTGACCTGTGATACTAAAAAACACAAAATAAAATGTTTAAATATTTGCCTGTACTTAACTCAGCTTTGCCTTTCCTGTGCAAAGTGCGTAGTATCTGCCCTTGAGCGCAAGGAGAGCCTCGTGATCGCCTCGCTCGATGATTTCGCCGTTTTCAAGCACCATAATAGCGTTTGCGTTTCGTACGGTTGAAAGCCTGTGAGCAATGACAAATACGGTTCTGCCTATCATAAGCCTATCCATACCGTGCTCAATATGAAGCTCTGTACGAGTGTCGATAGAAGAAGTCGCTTCGTCAAGTATCATAACGGGAGGACCGGCAACTGCGGCTCTTGCAATTGCAAGAAGCTGCCTCTGTCCCTGAGAAAGATTACCGCCGTCACCCGTGATTTCAGTGTTATATCCCTCAGGCAGTCTGCGGATAAATGAGTGAGCCGAAGCAAGCTTTGCCGCTTCAATACATTCCTCGTCCGTAGCATCAAGCCGTCCGTAGCGGATATTGTCGAGAATAGTACCTGTAAACATATGAGTGTCCTGCAAAACTATTGCAAGGCTTCTTCTGAGGTCATTCTTTTTTATTCTCTTTATGTCGATACCGTCATAAGTGATAGTACCGCTCTGAATATCGTAAAATCTGTTTATGAGGTTTGTGATAGTCGTCTTGCCTGCACCCGTTGAGCCGACGAAAGCAATTTTCTGCCCTGCATTCGCCCAGAGGTTTATGTTTTTAAGTACCTGCTTTTCAGGAACGTAGCTGAAATCCACGTCCTTAAATATAACGTTGCCCTCAACGGCAATACGCTCTTCACCGTCAATCCAGTACCACTTTTTGCCGTTATCCGTTTTTTCCTCAACAAGGGTAACAGTACCCTCGTCAATTTCACTTTGCATATCCATAATTGCAAAAACTCTTTCTGCACCTGCAAGAGCAGAAAAAATAACGTTCATCTGGTTTGCAATCTGATTGATAGGCTGTGTGAACTGCTTTGAATATCCTAAAAATGCGAAATACGTACCGATATCGATTCTGCCGGTAAGTGCAAGCACTCCGCCTACCATTGCGACAGTTGCATAGCTTGCATTATTAATACCCGTAGAGCACGGTCCCATCATACCCGAGAAGAAGTTTGCATTCGTGGCAACCTTGCGGAAATCCTCGTTCGTCTGTTCAAATTCCTCTATTGCCTGTTTCTCGTGGTTGAATACCTTTATAACCTTAAGTCCCTCGATAGACTCCTCAATATTTCCGTTCATTATACCTAACTTGTTCTGCTGGGCACGGAAATATTTTCTCGACTTCTTGCCTATGTTTGTAACTGCAATTACCATAATAGCAAGGAATATAAGTGCAATACCGAAAAGTATCGGACTAAGGCTTACCATAGCAAT
Source organism: Eubacterium sp. (assembly GCA_022511225.1). Taxonomy (GTDB): domain Bacteria; phylum Bacillota; class Clostridia; order Oscillospirales; family Acutalibacteraceae; genus Eubacterium_R. The sequence continues at coordinate 55,608 of JAFLRZ010000011.1, read as the reverse complement.
TACAATACCGATGAATGTGCAGATTGACGATACAAGCTGTACCATAGACTGTTCAAGCATCATCTGCATATTGTCCACATCGTTTGTAAATCGGCTCATTATTTCGCCGTGCGTTTCTGAGTCAAAATATCTCAGCGGCAGGGTCTGCATATGGTCAAATAAATCCTTACGCACAAGGTTAGTCGTCTTGTACGCGATTTTTACCATAATCTTACTTTGGATAAATGAAAAGATTGCCGTACCGATAAAAAATACCGAAACTGTAATGAGCTTTTTTATAAGCTGCGGCACACCCTCGTCGAGAAACGTACCGTTTTTGATAGTCTGCTCAACTATATTCAGCACAGGCTTTATGTAGTATGAAGCACGGATTGAGCAGAAGGTGCTCAGTATAAGCGTTACGAATACTATGATAAGCAGGAATTTGCTTCTGCCCATATATCCAAGAACTCTGCCAAAGGTTTTTTTTGCATTTTTTGGCTTTGACGGTCCTAATTTTCTGCCCGGAGGTCCCATTGGCGGCATTATTCAAGCACCCCTTTCTGCTGAGTATTGTAAATTTCCTGATAAATCTCATTGCTTTGCATAAGCTCTTCGTGATTTCCGATACCCTTAATTTCGCCGTCATCAATTACAAGAATTTTGTCCGCATCCATAACTGATGAAATTCTCTGCGCGATTATAAATACAGTCGTGCCGGAAAGAGAGGTGTTGAAGCTTTCTCTGATTTTAGCCTCTGTATCGGTATCTACAGCACTTGTCGAGTCATCAAGAATAAGAATTTTAGGCTTTTTAATCATAGCTCTTGCGATGCAGAGCCTCTGCTTCTGACCGCCTGAGAGGTTGAGTCCGCCCTGTGCAAGATTTGTGTCGTAGCCGTCAGGCTGAGCCGTGATGAAATCGTGTGCCTGCGCTGCCTTGCACGCTGAGATTATGTCGTCTTCCGTAGCATCCTGCTTACCCCAGCGGATATTTTCTTTTATCGTACCGCTGAAAAGTACGTTCTTCTGAAGCACAACTCCAATCATATCTCTGAGTGCCACAAGGTCGTATTCCTTTACGTCAACGTCATCAACAAGCACCTGACCTGCCGATGCATCATACAGTCTTGGAATAAGATTTACAAGGCTCGATTTACCGCTTCCCGTACCGCCTACGATACCTATTTTCTGTCCTGCCTCGGCGGTAAATGAAATATTTTCGAGAATGTTATCGCCGTGAGTGTCGGCTGAATATCTGAAGCTTACGTTTCTGAATTCAACCTTGCCCATTGGTGACTGCGGAACGTACGGATTTTCGCCGTTTGTAATGTCAATCTCTGTGTCGATAACCTCAACAACACGGTCACCGCATGCCTTACCTCTTGCAAGCATAAGAAACATCATCGAAATCATCATAAGATTCATAACAATCTGTGTTATATATGAAGCAAAAATGGAAATCTCGCTTACGTCCATATCGCCGTTATATGCACTGTGAGCACCTTTGTAATAGATGAAAACAACGACGGCATTGAACATAAGCATAAGAATAGGCATAACGGTTACAATCATACCTGATGCCTTTGCGCCCTGTGCAGCTAAATCGTCGGACACACCGTGAAACTTCTTCTTTTCGTGCTCCTCACGCACGAACGCCTTTACTACTCTTATGCCGATAAGGTTTTCCTGAACAACTCTGTTTACGTTGTCAACCTTTTTCTGCATTTTCTGGAACATCGGGAATCCAAACTTAAGAGCAATAACTATTATGATTATAACAATCGGAAGCATTGCAAGAAGTATCAATGACATTCTCGGATTAATCTTGATTGCAAAAACTGCGGAAACAACGAGCAGTGCAGGACCTCTTACAAGAATACGAAGTCCCATCATAACAACGTTTTGAAGCATTGTTATATCGTTTGTCATTCTCGTCGTAAGTGATGCTGTAGAAAAAGTATCAATATTCTTGAAAGAAAAATTACTGATTTTTCTGTACACGTCATTACGAAGCCTGAACGAAAAACGCTGGCTGGCAACTGCCGAGCTTTTCATTGTGCCAAGACCTCCGCAAAGACCTATAACGGCAAGGCCCAGCATAAAAGCACCCATCTTGAGTAAACTGCCGTTTGTAGCTTCTCCTGAATTTACGCTTTCATAAATTGCACTTGCAAGCGACGGCATGGCAAGCTCGCATATTGCTTCAATAATCATACCCGAGGCGCTTATCAGTGCAAGCCCCCACAGACCTTTCATATATTTTGCAAGCTTTTTAATCATCGGACTCACTTCCTTTCTTCAGATTATCTATTGCTAAATCGAGCAAATCGGATAATTCACGAATCTGCTCCTCCGTCATACCCTTGCATATGCTTTTTTCAAGAGTGTGCATATGCTCTCTTATTCGTTCAGGCGCAAGCAGAGCCTTCTCGGTAGGATACAGACGGATAATTCTTGCATCGAGTTCATCAGGCTTTTTTACTATAAAGCCGTTTTTCTCCATTCGCTTTACTGAAACGCTGATTGTAGCAGGAGCAACGTTCATCTGCGCTGCAAGCCGGCTTTGAGTTATTCCCTCGTTTTCAACGATTGCAAGCAGAATATCCTGCTGACCTGAAAAAAGTCCCTGCTGAGCCACTGCTTCATTAAAGCTTTTCTTTACAAGTCTTGAAAGGTAATCAACTCTCGGACCTATCATCCCTCTCGGCGGTGGTCCGCATCTATGCTTTTTCAATAGCTGTACTCCCTTTTTGCTGATTGTTAGTCAACTAACGTTAGTCGGCTAAACGTATTTTAGCATAATAAAAATTTTTGTCAAGATAAATATTGTAAACTAACTATTAATGTGCTAAAATACCCTTTAACTGCAAACGAATCCCTTTAACAAGGGAGGCATTACGGGAGAGAGCTCGGCACGAGCGTAAGGGAGGATTCCTGTAGGGCGGGAATTACTCGTCCGTTCTGATTGCCATAGTGACATTTAATTTTAGTACAGGAGGTAACGCTGTTGAACTTATGTGACTATAATACGCTGAAAAAAATACTGTCAAAACACGGTTTTACCTTTTCAAAGGCTCTCGGGCAGAATTTTCTTGTTAATCCCGAGGTGTGTCCGGCAATGGCAGAAAGCCTTAATGCAGACGATAAAACAGGGGTTATTGAAATCGGTCCCGGAGTCGGTGTGCTGACAAGGGAGCTTTGTCTGAGAGCAGGCAGGGTTGTGGCAATCGAGCTTGACAAGAGGCTTATCCCTATTCTTGGTGAAACGCTTGATGAATTTGACAACGTCGAGGTGCTTAATGACGACGTGATGAAGCTTAATCTTCATCAGCTTATTGAAGAAAAATTTTCTTCGTGTAATTCTGTAAAAATATGTGCAAATCTGCCGTATTATATAACTTCGCCTATCATAATGATGCTTCTTGAAAGCAGACTTCCGATTGATGAAATAGTCGTTATGGTGCAAAAGGAGGCAGGCGAAAGGCTTTGCGCAGAGGTAGGCACGAGAGAAGCCGGCGCAGTTACTGCCGCGGTAAATTATTATGCAGACAGCGAGATACTTTTTGACGTCGGCAGAGAGTCGTTTATGCCGAGTCCTAAGGTTGACAGTGTGGTAATCAGACTTGCAATCCGCAAGGAGAATAAGTATAAGGTTAGTAACGAAAAAAGACTTTTTACTGTTGTGAAGTGCGCCTTTTCTCAAAGGAGAAAGACTGCCGCAAACAGTATTTCAAACACTATGGGAGTGTCAAAGGACAGAATATTTGAAGTGTTTGACAGCCTCGGTATTGACAGAAACATAAGAGCCGAAAAGCTTACTATGAATGATTTTATCAGCATTGCCGAAGAGCTTTGAAATTTATGGAAAGAGGAACTATAGTTGAGAGATAACACACGGATTTTTGAAAATTACAAAGTACCCCGAGCAGTTGCGGCAATGGCGATACCGAGTATGCTGGGTATGTTAATTAATATAGTATATAATCTTGCCGACACGTTTTTTGTCGGACAGACGGGTGACAAAAATCAGGTTGCCGCCGTTAGTGTAAGTATGCCGCTCTTTATGCTGTTTATTGCAGTAGGAAACCTTTTCGGTGTCGGCGGATGTGCCTTTGTCAGCAGAAGTCTTGGCGAGGGCAGAAAAGACAGAGTTAAGACTATCAGCTCATTCTGCCTTTACAGTTCGATAGTAATAGGTATAATTCTCGGCATTTTTTATCTATTCTTCAGAAAGCAGATATTATTTCTTGTCGGTGCAAGTAATGAAACCATTGACTTTGCAATTGATTATCTGAAATGGATTTCGTACGGCTCACCGTTTATAGTTGCGGCAATGACGTTCGGTAACCTTGTTCGCGGTGAAGGTGCTGCAAAGACTTCAATGATAGGTATGGTCTTGGGTCAGATTGTAAATATTGTACTTGATCCGATTTTTATTCTTAAAAGCGGAGATAAGCTTTTTGGAATAACACTTCCGTTTGGCTTTAATATGGGTGTTTCCGGTGCAGCTATTGCAACTGTTCTCGGCAACGTTGTTTCGGTTTTGTTCTTCTTAATCTACTTTTTGAGGGGCAAGAGTATTCTCAGTATTACTCCCGGAAGATACAGAATGAAGCAGGGTATTGCACGAGGAGTTGTAACGGTAGGAATGCCTGCGAGCGTAAACAGTCTTTTGATGAGCTTTAGCAATATTATTGTAAATATCGTTCTCGCAGGGTACGGAGATGATGCAATTGCAGGTATGGGTGTTGCAATGAAGGCAAATATGCTCGTTGTAATGCTTCAGCTCGGTTTGTCGCAGGGCGTTCAGCCTCTTATTGCATACTGCTACGGCGCAAAAAATTACAAGAGAATGAAAAGCTGTCTGCGCTTCAGCATAGCTTGCAATGTGGTAATAGGAAGCGTTATGACGCTGTTTTACATAATCTTCAAGCAAAACGTTATCAGTATGTTCATTGACAATGCACAGGTAGTTGAGCTTGGCGTAAAAATGCTGATTGCGTTTATGACTCCCGGACCTGTAATAGGCATAATGTTCGTTCTCAATTTCTCATTTCAGGGAATGGGCAAGGGCAAGCAGAGCATGCTCCTTTCGCTCGGCAGACAAGGTCTTGTTTACATCCCGCTGCTCTTCATAATGAATAAATTTATAGGACTTAACGGTGTTATCTGGTGTCAGGCCACAGCCGATTACGTCTGCGTAGTAATGAGTATCGTTATGTGGCTGTTCTTAAACAGGAGCTTAAAAAATGAGAAAAAGTCAAAGAATTATTAGCCGGATAAAAAGCGGGAGGCAGATTGCCTCCCCCACATTGTTACAGGGACATTATTGTTTGTAGGGGAAGATATTATCCTCCTGTAAATATTCATACGAATAAAAATCAGCTTGAACATTTAATTCAAGCTGATTTTGTAGTTTATCCGAAATTTTTTCTTTACCTTGTAAAATAATGGATATAATGGTATAATAATAAAGATTATAATATAAGGGTGATAGTATGCAGTATCAGCTTGGCGACATTGTGATAATGAAAAAGCCTCATCCCTGCGGCTGCAAAGAATTTGAGCTTACACGCCTCGGTGTTGACTATAAGCTTAAATGCTGTAATTGCGGCCGAGAGGTTATGATTCCGCGAATCAAGGCAGAAAAAAGTATAAAAGGACTTAAAGCACCAAATGAGTAGTAACGCAAAGATAGGACTTTTTGATTCAGGCATAGGCGGTGTAACCGTTCTTCGTGAGGCGGTGAAGCTCCTTCCGAATGAGGAATACGTATTTTTCAGCGATTCTATAAATAATCCGTACGGCGACAAGAGCGACGAAGAAATTATTTCAAGATGTGATGAAATCGTCAATATGCTCATAAACGAAAAAGGGTGTAAGGCAATAATTATCGCCTGCAACACTGCATCTGCCAAGGCAGTAAAATCACTCAGAGAAAAATACAGCAGTACACCGATTCTTGCAATTGAGCCTGCATACAAAATGGTACACGACAATAATCCGCTTGGATTCACGTTAATAATGGCAACTAAAGGCACGATACAAAGCGAGAAATTCAGACGGCTCTACTACTCCTACTATAATCACAAAACAAGTCTGCTTACCTGCGTGGGACTTGCCGATTTAATCGAGCAGGACAAAAAGCAGGAACTAAGGGATTATCTCAACGAGCACCTTGGTGCGTACAAGGGCAAGGCACAGAACGTTGTTCTCGGATGCACGCATTACCCTCTTGCAAAAAAAGAGATATGCGACGTGCTCGGAGATGTGAACTTCTTTGACGGCTCAAAGGGGATAAGCACAAGGCTTAAATATATTTTAGAGGAAAACGACCTGCTCAGCGACAGGCAGGACGGCTGCACAATTGATTTTATAGACACTTCGGAAAGTGAAGAAGCAAGAGAGCAAAAGAAGGAAAGATTTTTCAGATTGCTCAGAGAGGAACAAATATGATTGACAAACTTATAGAAGTTGAAAAAAGATACGATGAGGTGAACGAGCTTGTGTGCAATCCTGATATTGTATCTGATCAGGAGAAATACACAAAGCTTATGAAGGAGCTTAAGCATCTTACACCCGTTGTAGAAAAATTCAGAGAGTATAAAAAGGCGAAGGACTCCTTTGAGGAGTCAAAAATGATGCTTGAAGAGGGCGGAATGGATGCCGATTTTGCGCAGATGGTTAAAGAGGAGTTTGAGCAGAGCCGTGATGACATTGAACGCATCAGCGAGGAGCTCAAAGTGCTTCTTCTTCCGCGCGACCCTAATGATGACAAGAACGTTATCATCGAAATCCGAGGCGGTGCAGGCGGTGAGGAATCGGCACTGTTTGCAGGTGTGCTTTACAGAATGTACACAATGTATGCCGAGTCAAAGGGATTTAAAACAGAGGTAATTAATCTTAATGAAACAGGTCTCGGCGGTTTTAAGGAAATCAGCTTTTCCGTTGAGGGTGACGGAGCGTATTCACGCTTTAAGTTTGAAAGCGGTGTTCACCGAGTTCAGCGTGTTCCTGAAACGGAAAGTCAGGGCAGAATACACACCTCAACAACTACCGTAGCAGTTCTTCCTGAGGCAGAGGACGTGGATTTTGAAATCAATCCAAAGGATTTGCAGATAGACACCTTCCGTTCATCAGGCGCAGGCGGTCAGCATATCAACAAGACCTCCTCAGCAATCCGAATTACACATCTTCCTACAGGTACTGTTGTTGAATGTCAGGATGAAAGAAGTCAGCACAAGAATAAGGAAAAGGCGCTCAAGGTACTGCGCTCCCGTCTTTATGAAGCTGAAAAGGCAAAGCACGATGCCGAAATTGCAGGCGAAAGAAAATCACAGGTCGGTACAGGCGACCGAAGCGAGCGAATCAGAACGTACAACTATCCTCAGGGCAGAGTGTCCGACCACAGAATCGGACTTACAATTTATAAGCTTGAGCAGTTTCTTAACGGCGATCTTGATGAAATGATTGATGCACTCATTACAGCCGACACAGCCGAAAAGCTAAAGGCTCAGGGAGAGGAATAATTAATGTACAGCAAGGAATTTGTTGAAAGCTTCATTCAGGAATATTCAAAAAAATTCAAAAAATTCTTTATCAGTATGATAATCGTCGATGTAGTTGTTTTGGCAATTTTGATATTCGCTTTATATAATATGGACAAAGAGTATGGCACTTATGTCGGATATACTGCAGCTGCGATTATAATGATTACTCTTTACGTTAATATAAAAATTCATTTTGGTTCTTTCAAAGGATATACAAATGGAAGCTATGTTAAAGAGCTTTATAATAAAAGGAAGAAAAAATTTGAAAAGATACAGAAAAAGTATGAGCACGGAAAGATAGACGAATCAACTTTCCTTGAAGCACAAAAAAGCTTTGAAGAATTAATAGCGCAAATTGCGTTAAGAATTAAATCATCGGGCGAATAACATTCCTGCCTCCCTCTAACAAGGGGGGCAAATAGGTATAATTCTATGAACACAAATATTTTATCCACAAGTGAATATGACATAGAGCTTGCGGGTGAAATTCTTGCAGGCGGGGGGCTCGTTGCATTCCCTACCGAAACCGTGTATGGTTTAGGCGCAAATGCGCTTGATGAAAATGCAGTAAAAAATATTTACAAGGCAAAGGGCAGACCGAGTGACAATCCTCTTATCGTTCACGTTGCAGACAAGTCCGATATTGCTCCGTTAGTAAAGGAGATTACGCCAAAGGCTCAGGCGCTCATTGATGCTTTTTTCCCCGATGCGCTGACAATTATTCTGCCGAAAAGCGAAATTATAAACAGTACAGTCAGCGGCGGACTTGATACGGTTGCTATCCGTATGCCAAAGAACGAAATAGCACAAAAGGTTATTGCCGCCGCACATTGTCCGATAGCTGCACCGAGCGCAAACACAAGCGGTCTGCCGTCACCTACAAAGGCAAAATACGTCATCGACGATATGAACGGCAAAATTGATGCAATTATTGACGGCGGCGACTGCGAATACGGAGTTGAGTCAACAGTTATCACGCTTGCAACCGAAGTGCCTACAATTCTCCGCCCCGGTGCAGTTACAAAAGAAATGATTGAAGCCGTCATCGGAAAAACCGAAATTTCTCGGGCAGTGCTTGAGGGGATGAAGAATGACGAGGTTGCGGCTTCCCCCGGTATGAAATATAAGCATTATGCACCCAAAGCGAAAGTAATAATCGTTGACGCAGACAAAAAAGCGTATGAAGATTTTGTCAATACACGGAAAAATGCTTTTGCTCTTTGTTTTGAGGGTGACGAGGTTAATATACCGAAGCTGACCTTCGGCAGAGAGAATGATGACGAGTCGCAGGCAAGAGAGCTTTTTGATGCTCTCAGGCAAATTGACGAAATGGGCGCAAAAAAGGTTTATGCAAGAATTCCGAATACCACAGGAGTCGGAATGGCAGTGTATAACAGGCTTATCAGAGCTGCCGCCTTTAACGTTATAGACCTGAAAAAGCCGTTCTTCATCGGACTTACAGGCCCTACAGGGGCAGGCAAGGGATACGTCAGCCGTTATCTCTCCTCTCTCGGTTTCAACGTATTAGACAGTGATAAAATTGTTAAGAATATATATGACAACAATCCCGAGCTTCTTAGCAGGCTTGCAACGGAATTTGGCGACGGTATTTTTGACGGCAGTACCCTGAACAGAAAAAGGCTTGCCGAAATCGCATTTTCATCTGATGAAAAAAGAGAAAGACTTAATTCTATCGTTCACCCGGAGGTTATCAGGCTTTGCGAGGAGAATGCGTCAGGACTGACGGTTCTTGATGCTCCCCAGCTTTTTGAAGCAGGTGCAGAGGAAAAATGCTACAAAGTGATAAGCGTTGTCGCACCGTATAAAACAAGGCTTGAAAGAATTATGGCTCGTGACAGCTTAACCCGTGAACAGGCTGATGCAAGAATCAGTGCACAGCTTGATGAAGAATACTATATAAACAATTCCGATTTTGTTATTTATAACAACGGAGAAAACGTTGAAATACAAATTGAAAATATATTGGAGGAAATACTATGAGCGAAAAAACAGAAGCACAGCAGTTAAAAGAACTGCTGTTTAACAAAAAAGAAAACGGCGTTGATTTTCTCAGCGACGAGGAGCTTGCCGTGTGCGACGAATTCTGCGAGGGCTACAAGCAGTTTCTCTTTGAAAATAAGACGGAAAGAGAATTTGCCACCTCTGCTCTTGAGCTTGCTATTGCTAACGGCTTTACTAAGTTTGATAAATTCGGTGATTCTCTTGCAGCAGGCTCAAAGGTTTACAGCTTCAACAGAGGAAAGGCGATAATCCTTTGCGTAAAGGGCAAAAGGAGCATTGCAGACGGTGTAAGAATTGCGGCTGCGCATATTGACTCACCGAGAATTGACCTCAAGCAGTGCCCTGTCTATGAAGACGGAAATCTCGGATTTTTCAAAACTCACTATTACGGCGGTATAAAAAAATATCAGTGGACTGCAATTCCGCTTTCGCTTCACGGCAGAATTTGCAAAAATGACGGTAGCTTCGTAGACATAAAGCTTGGTGAAGAGGCAGGCGAGCCTAAGTTTTGCATTACAGATATTTTACCTCATCTCGGCGCTGAGCAGATGAGCCGTAAGGCAAACGAAATTGTAAGAGGTGAGGAGCTTAACGTTGTTATAGGCTCAAGACCTTTTAAGGACGATAAGGAGAGCGAAAGAATCAAGCTCAATATCCTCAATCTTCTCTATAAGAAGTATGGCATTGTTGAAAGAGATTTCCTTTCTGCAGAGCTTGAGCTTGTTCCTGCATTTACTGTTGACGATATCGGCTTTGACAGAAGCCTTATCGGCGGCTACGGCCACGATGACCGTGTTTGCTCATACCCTGCAATGCAGGCAATCTTCAGCATTGACGAAGCACCTGAGTATACGGCTATCACCGTTCTTACGGATAAAGAGGAAATCGGCTCAGACGGCAACACAGGTCTTAATTCAAGCTATCTTAAGTATTTCATCGAGGATCTTGCAAGACTTGAAGGCTTTGAGGGCAGAGATGTTCTTTCAAATTCAAAATGTCTTTCTGCCGACGTAAATGCTGCTTTTGACCCGACTTGGCCTACTCAGTTCGAAAAGAACAACGCTTCTTTCATTAACGAGGGTGTTGTCGTTACAAAATTCACAGGCTCAAGAGGTAAATCAGGCACAAGTGATGCTTCTGCCGAATACGTAAGTTTTGTTAAGGCAATGTTGGAGAATAACGGCGTATTGTGGCAGAGCGGTGAGCTCGGTAAGGTTGATGCAGGCGGCGGCGGAACGGTTGCTATGTACATTGCAAACCTTGACGTTGACGTTATTGACGTAGGTGTGCCTGTGCTTTCAATGCACGCTCCTTATGAGATTGTCAGCAAGATTGACACGTATATGGCGTACAAGGCATTCACAACGTTTTTTACTAAGTAAAATTTCACTTAAGAAAATCGTAGCGTAAATGGATATAAACTATGGCTGAAAATATGTTAAACAATTCAATTTGTATATTATCAATATTAATATCCGTTTTATGGGTTATATTGATGGTATACAAAGCTATATGTATTAAAAAGAATTATTATAGCGAAGGAGCGTGGGCAATAAAATTCAAATTCCACTATATAGGCTTGTTGACATGTTTTATCGTTCTTTGCTTTGTAGCTTCAGCAGTATGGTTTAAGAGTAATATAGTTTTTGCTACAACAATAATTTTACTTTCTTTAGTGTTAGCAATAGGAATAGCATTGTATCTTTGGTTTAATCATTATTTAACAACGGGCAAAGTTGAAGAAGAAAAGATAACAAAATATAAAAAGGCTCGTTATATTTTAGCTATATTTGTTTCAGTTGTTGTTTTTATATTAGATATTGTGCCATATTTGATTTAATACGATATATGGGACAGGGTGTAGCCCCTGTCTCATGCTTTGTTTCTTTGTACAGTTTGCTGTATCGTTTGAATTAAAAAACACAAAATTAGGTGCTTAGGCAATGCTTTTAATTGTTTCGATTTTATTGTTCTTTTGTAATTTTGCTTCATTCCATATCTATAATTTGAAATATATTGATGAAAAACTGACTAATCACGAAAAACGAAATAAAAATAAAAATTTTTTTGTTAGGTTACTATTTTTAGATTCGTTTTCCATTTCAAATAAATTTTTATGGATATTTAACTTTGTTAATATCATTATTTCTTTTTTGGGAATCGTAGGTTTTTTTATTAATATAGCGTTAAAGAATACATATTTTGAAAATTTTATTGGTGCTTTTTTAATAATAGCATTAATTATTACAGCATTATTTGCACTTATTTCTAAGCTATCAATAAATATAAAAGATAATAAAAAATTACTACCTAAATTGTTTTTACTCACGATACTTATTTTGTTTGTTATCGGAATATATTTTGTGATAAGGAATGGATTTTAATTGATAGTACATTAGATAACTAATTTTACTTATGCAAATGTTATTTCGAAAGATTTGCATACTGCAGTAAATGCTGTTGAACTCACTTGTGGCAAAATTGGAAAGGTATTAAACTAAGTAATTATGCAGAAGCTTTTTGTTGATTTTATACCTGAAAACAGAATAGTTCTTGACAAGGAGCAGTCGCGTCATATTGCGAAGTCGCTTAGAATGAGAGTCGGCGATATGCTCACTCTTGCGTGCGGTGACGGCTTTGACTACGGCTGTATGATTGATGAGATAGATGCCGAGTCAGTCATCCTCACCGTATGCTATAAGCAGGCAAGCAACTGCGAGCCGAGCGTTAAAGTCAGTCTTTATCAGGGAGTGCCGAAGGGCGACAAGATGGAGGATATTATCCAGAAGTGTACCGAGCTCGGTATTTATGAGATAACGCCTACGCTTACTCACAGAAGTGTCAGCCGACCTGACGAAAAATCTGCCAAAAAGAAAAACGCAAGGTATCAGAAGATTGCGCTTGAGGCGGCTCAGCAGAGCGGCAGAGGAATCGTGCCTGCAATAAATAATATGACCTCGCTTGAAAACGCAGTAAAGAATGATACGGCTGTGCTCAAAATCCTTTTTTATGAGGGCGGCGGCGAAAGTCTGAATACAGTAATTCCGAGTGACGTTGACAGCGTTTCGATTTATATTGGTCCGGAAGGCGGATTTGAAGAGTCGGAGGTTGAGCTGATTAAGAATAACGGTGGTGTTGTTGCAAGCCTTGGTGCAAGAATACTGCGTACACAAACGGCGCCGGTTGCGGCTTTAACGGCAATTATGCTTCTTACAGATAATATGTAATAGAAATTTTAACGGGAGGCTATCTGCCTCCTGTATATTTTTTTAAAATATACGTTATTATGCATATTAATACACTAAATACGAATATATATACAACAAGTGTTGACAATATAATCTTGTGGTGTTATAATTACCCACAGCTTAAATGCATCTTGTTTCATAAGAGGGTGCATTTTTGCTGATGTTATTACAAACTATATTAATTAGGAGGAAATCGTTATGACTTATTCAGAGAGAGTTTACAGCGATTTAAAGGCAAAAAATCCAAACCAGCCTGAATTCCTTCAGGCAGCTGAAGAGGTGCTTGAGGCACTTGCACCGATTGTTGACACAGACCCGAAATATGAAGCAGTTGGTCTTCTTGAAAGACTCGTTGAGCCTGAAAGACAGATTATGTTCCGTATTCCTTGGGTAGACGATAACGGCAAGGTTCACGTAAACCGCGGTTACCGTGTACAGTTCAACTCAGCTATCGGTCCTTACAAGGGTGGTCTCAGACTTCATCCGAGTGTAAACCTCAGCATTATTAAGTTCCTCGGCTTTGAGCAGATTTTCAAGAACAGTCTTACAGGTCTTCCAATCGGCGGCGCTAAGGGTGGTTCAGACTTTGACCCTAAGGGCAAGAGCGATATGGAGGTTATGCGTTTCTGTCAGGCATTTATGAACGAGCTTTACAAGTACGTAGGTGCTGACGAGGACGTACCTGCAGGTGATATCGGTACAGGCGCAAGAGAGGTTGGTTACCTCTACGGTCAGTACAAGAAGCTTACAAACCGTTCAGAAGGCGTACTTACAGGTAAGGGCTTAAGCTTTGGCGGCTCACTTGCAAGAACAGAGGCTACAGGCTACGGTCTTGTTTACATCACTGAGGAGCTTCTTAAGGATCACGGCAAGAATATTGCTGATTCAAGAATTGCAGTTTCAGGTTCAGGTAACGTTGCTATCTACGCTATGGAAAAGGCAACAATGCTTGGCGGTCACGTAATCTCCTGCTCAGATTCAAACGGCTATATCATTGATGAAAACGGTATCGACGTTGAGGCTGTTAAGCAGATTAAAGAGGTTGAGCGTAAGAGACTTACAGAGTATCTCAAGTATCATCCTGAAGCAACATACGGTGAGGGCTCACTCTGGGATGTTGTTTCATGTGACGTTGCTCTTCCTTGCGCAACTCAGAACGAAATCAACAAAGAACAGGCTGAAAGACTTGTCGGCACAGGCTGTTTCGCAGTATGCGAGGGTGCTAATATGCCTACAGACGCTGAAGCTACACAGGTATTCCTTGATAAGAAGGTACTCTTCATCCCCGGCAAGGCATCAAATGCAGGCGGTGTTGCTACATCAGCTCTTGAAATGGGTCAGAACTCAATTCGTTCAAGCTGGAGCTTTGACGAGGTAGATGCAAAGCTTAAGGGCATTATGATTAACATTTACTATCATATGAAGGAAGCTTGCGAGAAGTATGATGCAGTTGATAATTTCGTTGTCGGTGCAAACATTGCAGGCTTTATGAAGGTTGCAGATGCTATGATGGCTCAGGGTATCGTATAATTCATAATAAGCAAATATAAAATTAAAACGGGCAGTCCTGAATTTTCAGGACTGCCTGTAATTATTTTTATCACAATTATTGCGGGAGGCAGATTGCCTCCCCTACGATATAACAAAAGTGTTATTGTTTGCTTGTAGGGGAGGATATTATCCTCCCGTTCTGATTTCTGTAGTGTATATTTATTACTTCTTAATTACCGTACCCATTGAATTCGGAGCCATGCCTGCAGCATTTGCCTCGTCGGTATCAATGTGCATAGCAAGTGCATAGCTGTCTGATACACGAACTACAACGTCGCCAAAGGTGAGGCTTCTGCCGTTTGCTGTCGGAATCTCAACGCATACGATTTCGCCGTTTTCAAGTCCCATCTTCTCAGCATCAGCAGTAGTTGCGTGAATATGTCTTTTTGCTGCGATTACACCCTCAGTAAGCTCAACCTCGCCTGCAGGACCGACAAGCTTGCACGCACCTGAGCCGGCAATATCACCGCTCTCACGAACAGGAGCCTGAACACCGATTGAACGGGCATCTGTGAGAGAAAGCTCAACCTGAGTTGCGTTTCTGCAAGGGCCGAGAATTGAAACAGCAGGGAATTCACCCTTTGTTCCTACAACCTTAACCCTTTCCTCGCAAGCATACTGACCCGGCTGTGAAAGCTCCTTTTTAACCGTAAGCTCATAGCCTGCGCCGAAGAGAGTTTCAAGATCTTCCTTTGACACGTGAACGTGTCTTGCTGAAATTTCTACTAAAACCTGATTTTCCATAATTCTTCTCCTTAATAATTAGTATAAATTAAATGTTACGCAGATATTTTATACCATATTTGTTTGTATTTCAACACCTAATTTGATATAATGTTTTTAATATTTATAAAGGGTGATGAAAATGACTTTAGATGAACTTGAAATGAAATGCAAAGACTGTACTGCCTGCGAGCTTTGTGAGGGCAGAACGAACGTAGTTTTCGGTATAGGAAAAAAGGATGCCGATATTATGCTTATCGGCGAAGGACCGGGAGAAAATGAGGACTTGCAGGGTCAGCCGTTTGTCGGCAGATCGGGACAGCTTCTTGACAAATTCCTTGCAAGCATAGACCTTTCAAGGGATAAAAATGTTTATATTGCCAATATGGTTAAGTGCCGTCCGCCGAAGAACAGAGATCCTAAGCCTGAGGAGCAGGACTTATGTATAAAGTGGCTTCGTGAGCAGTTTAAGATTATACGTCCAAAAATTGTTATCTGCGTCGGCAGAATTTCTGCTCAGAGGCTTATCGACAAGGATTTCAGGGTTACTAAGCAGCACGGTGAATTTATTGATAAAAACGGCACTCTGTTTATGGGCACGTATCATCCTGCGGCAATTTTGCGCAATCCTAATAACAAGGAGCTTGCCTTCGGTGACTGGCTGAAGGTGAGAGAAAAAATAGAAGAGCTGGGTATTGAGATATAATCTTTATTTTGTTTTTACTTTTTCTTGATTTTGTATTTGACAAGATATGCTTTAATGTGTATATCGGATAAAGGGTTAGGAGATTTTTTATGAAAACAGTTTTGGTTTGCGATGATGACGAGGCTATCCTCGAGTCACTTCGTATCTATCTTGACAATGCAGGCTATAACGTCATAACTGCCGTTGACGGAATTGACGCACTTAAAAAAATCGAGTCAAACGAAATTCACTGTGTAGTGCTTGACATTATGATGCCTCAACTTGACGGACTTAAAACTACGCTCAAAATAAGAGAGAAGTATAATTTTCCTATCATACTTCTCTCGGCAAAGAGTGAGGATACAGACAAAATTGCAGGGCTTGGCTTCGGCGCCGATGATTACGTAACAAAGCCCTTTAATCCTCTTGAGCTTGTGGCAAGAGTCAATTCGCAGATAAGGCGGTACGTTACCCTCGGAAGCTTTGAAATTAAGGCAAGCCAGCTTGTAACAGGCGGAATAGTCCTTGATACAGACACAAAGGGCGTTACTGTTGACGGTGAGAGTGTCAGACTTACTGCTATGGAATACAAGATACTCGAATATCTTATGAAAAATATGGGCAGAGTTCTCTCTTCCTCCCAGATTTACGAGGCAGTATGGAATGAGCCTTCGTATTCAAGCGAAAAAACTGTTACGGTTCATATCAGAAATCTCCGTGAAAAAATAGAAATCAACCCAAAGGATCCGAAATATATTAAGGTGGTATACGGACTTGGATACAAATGTGAAAAGCTTTAAGTATTCTAAAATAGGCAAGTTTATTTGTCTTGCGCTTTGCTTTATAACGATGCTGTCGTGTGTAAACTTAGTGGTAAATATGTTTGCAAGCTACGACTATTTTATGGAAAACAGTCGTGAAAAGAGCGCCTCATTTACAGACAGCAGTGCTTTCAGATGGTCTTTTGTAAGAGATATAAATACTATTTATGGGAACTTGAAAGCGCAAAACGGGGAAGAAGACTATTTTCAAGAATCTCTTTTCTGTAAAAGCATAAAGGTTTATGCAGAGATGGATGGTGTGAGCAGTAAAGAATACGTTTATGACGTTTATTCTCATTATGAAAACGTAAGCTTTACTTCACAAGCGGCAAAGGAGCATGATGTTTATCTTGTTATTGAAAAAGGTAAGCTTTCTTCAAGCGGCTTCAGTGATAATTTCATTTCCTACCTCAAGGATTATAGCTGGTTTAATGAGTTTGACGTGCTTTATGTTTACTTTGATTTTTCCGTATATGATAACGGGAATATTATAGAAAAGCTGGAGACTTACGACGATTATATCGCAGCCAGAAATTATTATGATACGGCAGTAAATTATTATGACGGAATTAATACTTATATCGTGTTTGCAGTCATTCTGTTTGTACTGACCTTTGTTTTTGGAATTGCCTATCTTACTGTAACAGGAAAGAAGAATAGTTACGATAAGGCAAAGCTTGCGTTTATTGATTACGTTCCGTTGGGACTTCATCTCGCTATATCGGGCGGACTCGGCTTCGGTGCAGGATGTCTTATGGTCATTGCATTCGATGAATTTACCTTCCCTGCGTGGTATGGCATAAAAGTAATTCTTCTGTTCGCCGCTGTAGTCTGGTTACTCCTTATGGAGCTGTCAGCATCAGTTGTCAGAAGCATAAGAAGTGACAGAAAATTCTATAAATTCCTCCTTACCTTTTGGATTGTTTATCCATATATCAAGCTTAACAAGCTGATATTCAAACGCATAAAAAAGAACGGTAAACGCCTTGTAAGAGCATTAAGATACAGACCCAAAGCTGTCAGAAGAAATACGATAATTCTTCTTATAGGATATTTCTTCATTAATTTTATTCTGCTTTTATTTATAGCCTTTGGTATTTCGTTTATGTTTGAATGGAACGGTATACCTCTCTTTATTGCAATGCTTTTATTTATCGCCTTCAACACGGCGGCAGTTATCCTTTCGATGAAATACATTGAAAATCTTGACGATGTTGCCGATCATATGATTGAGCATAAGGATTTTGAGGGGGATATTGATTCTCTTCCGCCGATGCTAAAAGAGCTTGTTAAGAGTATGCAGTTTACGAATGAAGAGCTAAGAAATGCAGTTGCTCAGGCAGTAAAGGACGAGCGCCTCAGAACAGAGCTTGTGACAAACGTATCGCACGATTTAAAGACACCGCTTACCTCAATTATCAACTATGTCGATCTCCTTTCAAAATGCGACATTCAGGACGATAAGGCAAAAAATTATTTAGGCGTGCTTGAGGACAAGAGCGCAAAGCTGAAAAGACTTATTGAGGATTTGATTGAAGCGTCAAAGGTTACGAGCGGTAACGTTACGGTAAACCTTGCGCCGATAAATCTTTCCGAGCTTTGTTTGCAGGCAACTGTTGAGGAGCAGGATGAGTTTAATAAGGCAGGACTCAGCCTTGTTGTTAAGCCCCAAAACGAGCCTCATATCGTAATTGCCGATGGTTCAAAGACGTATAGAATTATAGGGAATCTGCTTTCAAATGCAAGAAAGTACAGTGCAAAGGCATCACGAGTATACGTTGACGTTTACAACGAGAACGGCTTTGGCGTATTTGAAATAAAGAACGTTTCTGCGCAGCCGCTTGATATATCGGCAGACGAGCTTACCGAGCGCTTTGTCCGCGGTGACAAGTCACGAAATCAGGAGGGCAACGGTCTCGGACTCTCAATAGCAAAGGAGCTTGCAAAGCTTCAGAACGGAAATCTTGAAATTACAATCGACGGTGATTTGTTCAAAGCAAAGGTAAAATTACCAACTAAATAATAAATGGCAAAGCCGAGAGTTTTATCTCTCGGCTTTTAACTATTTTATTCTTGTTCCGTTTTTGAAGGTGTAAGAAATATCCTTTCCGCCGTAATCTCTCAGTCCGCTGATTGAGCCTGACCATTCGCTTGGCAGAGCTCCGTTTCTGAGCATTTCGGCAATGCCTGCACACACACCGAAATTGCCGTCAATCTGAAATGGTGGATGAGCGTCAAACAAATTAGGATATGAGCCTCCGCCCTGTCCGCCTCTTACCACCGGAGAAATATATCTTAACTGTTGCTTTATAAGACGAAAAGCATTGTCACCGTCATGAAGCCTTGCCCAAAGGCATACTTTCCAGCCGAGCGACCAGCCTGTTCCTCCAAATCCTCTTACTTCAAGTGACTTTTTGCAGGCGTTGTTAAGCTCTTCACTTTGTATAAATCTTGAAGGATAGATGCAGTAAAGGTGACTTACGTGCCTGTGCTCTTTTTCTGTTTCTTCAAAATCCTCGCTCCACTCGGGTATTCTGCCGTCATCAGCAACATTTACCTGATTAATTTCAGGCGCTTCAAGTCCGAGCTGACGGCAGTTGACGAAAAATTCATAAATAAGCTCTCTGTCCATAGAGCTCATATAAGTAACACTTGACCTTACACCGTTGTCAGCAAATGTGTTTTCAGGGCTTATTGACGGACAGCTTACAAGCTCGCCGTTATGCTCAATCAGATAATCGTTCAAAAA
Source organism: Eubacterium sp. (assembly GCA_022511225.1). Taxonomy (GTDB): domain Bacteria; phylum Bacillota; class Clostridia; order Oscillospirales; family Acutalibacteraceae; genus Eubacterium_R. Next base: position 36,278 of record JAFLRZ010000011.1, on the reverse strand, counting down.
CGCAAGCGAATTTTTATACATTTCTATAAGCTCTGTCTTAAAAGCCTCATCAAGCGTGTAAAGATAATGCTCATAAAGCTGATTGAGAAGCCAGATAAGTCCTGTATTCCACGGAGCATAGCTTGTCGCATGAGCTTCTCCGAGCGGATCGCCTGCAGGACGGGACATTCCCCATATATCGCTGTTATGGTGAGCGCAGCTGCCGTTGCAGTTGTAGTAAGCCTTTGCAGTAACTTTTCCGTTTTCATCAAGCTTTTTTACAAAATCAACAAGCGGCTCGAAGCATTCACTGAGGTTTGTTATGTCCGTGCACCAGTAGTTCATCTCTGTGTTGATATTAGTAGTATAATTTGACGACCAAGGTGCTCTCATATGAGTGTTCCATATACCCTGCAGATTCATAGCCTGCGTTCCTGCTCTTGATGCAGAGATTGTGAGGTATCTGCCGTAGTTGAAAAGCAGAGCAACAAGTCCGTAGTCATCACCTTTTTTGTTCATATTCTTTATTCTTTTATCTGTCGGCAAATCACTTCTTGAGCCCTCTAACTCAAAATGAACTCGATTATAAAGTGATGAAAAATCTGCAATATGGTCACTCAGCATCACCTTGTACGGCTTGACGTTATCAAAATATCCGAGCACCCTTGCCTTTGCATCTGCAGTCGGCATACTTTTGTAATCAATATATGAGGTTGCAAGAGATACGATAACGGTGGTTTCATATTGAAGTTGTACCTTGATGCAGTCCTTTTCAAAATATCCGCTGCCAAGGATTTTCATACCGCCGCAAAAACGCATACCCTTGTCACCCTGAACAATGCTTTTGCCTGTGTGGTAATACGGAGGCATACATACTTCAGGTGCCTGACCCTCGATAAACAGAGCATCCTCCTCGGTGTAGCATTTGTGCTCAAGCTGAGATTTAAAGCGAATCGTGTAGCTTAAAGGAACTTCACTTTTGATGTTAATTACCATAAGCTGAGCAGGGTGACTGACGAATACGGTTTCTTTAAGCATACTGTTTTCGGCTGTTGCAATGCCCTTTTCCAAGTCAAGACTTCTCTTGTAGCCGAGACCCTCTCTTGCGTGGTATTCGATTTCGACGTCACCGAATGGCAGATAAGATTCAGACCAGTGACCGTGCATATTCTTGTTGAGTATATCCTCTGCTTTTTTATAATCCTTGCTGAAAACGGCTTTGCGCAAATCGTCAAGATATTCGTGAGCATCCTCTTTGTCGAGTGCTTTCGGATAGCCCGACCATAATGAATCTTCATTAAGCGCAATACGCTCTTTTTTGAGATTGCCGTAGACCATTCCGCCGATTCTGCCGTTGCCGACGGGAAGTGCCTGCTCAAAATACCGTGCTTTCTTTTTGTAGTAAAGTAAGTTTTCCATACGTTAACTCCTTTGTAAATCAGTTAAGTCTTGCTTCGAGCCTGTAAATAGGAAGTCCCTGCGAAGAAAATTTGTACTCATATTCGGTAACGATGTTTCCTTCAAAATCGCTGTTATGCAAATCAAGCGAAATGTTGCTGAGCTTGAATCCGCACTGCGAAAACTGTTCAATAGAATATTCAAAAAAGTGCATATTGTCAGTTTTCTGACAAATAACACCGTAAGGCTTCAAAATCTGCTTGTATATATTAAGAAATCGGGGATTAGTCAGACGGTGAGCAATATGCTTGTGCTTTGGAAACGGACAGGAGAAATTGAGATAAATTTCTTCTATGCTCTCTTTTTCTACGTATGACGGCAGATATTCGGCAGCACCGCACATAAAGCGTATGTTCTTAAGTCCCATAGCTCTTGCCATATCAATTGCAAGTATCATAACGTTTCTGTTTTTCTCAACACACAGAATGTTCTTGTCAGGATTTTGCTTTGCAAACGTACAGCCGAACTGACCTTTTCCGCTTCCTATTTCCAGATACACCATATTGTCATTGCCGAAAAGCTTTTTGAAATCTATAACGTGGTTTTCATTGACCGCATCGTTAAAATCAAGGCTGTCATTTTTCATTATAGTAAGGTAGTCACCTGATGCGTTTATTCTTTCATCAAGGTTTTTCTTTCTTTTCATTCTCATAATCGTTCTCCGAGTGTACTCTTGTGAATTAATGCTCGTCGCCGAGAACAGCGTGCGCGCACTTTACTCCGTCAACTGCAGCAGAAATAATGCCGCCTGCGTAGCCTGCACCCTCACCGCAAGGGTAAACACCTCTTATGTTGCACTGCAGTAAATCGTCACGAAGTATTCTGACGGAGCTTGACGATCTCGTTTCGGGGGCGGTGAGCACGGCATCATACAGATTAAAGCCGTTAAGCTTTTTGTCCATTTCCACAATTGCAGATTTCATAGTCGCAGAAACTCTTTGAGGCAGGCAGTAGTCAAGATTTGTAAGGCTTACACCCGTAGGGCAGGTAGGATTTACATTGCCGAGTGCCTTGCTCTCAATCCCCTTAAGAAAATCCCCTACAAGCTGAGCAGGTGCGTTGTAGTTACTGCCTGCAAGCTCGTAAGCCTTGTGCTCAATCTCACGCTGATAATATATTCCTGCAAGCGGATGACTGCTCGGAAAATCCTTCGGCTCAATTCCGACAAGCAGAGCAGAGTTCGCATTTTCGCCATCTCTTGCAAGCGAGCTCATTCCGTTTACAATAACACATTCCTTTTCGCTTGCCGCAGCCACAACCGTTCCTCCGGGGCACATACAAAACGTATATGCGCCTCTTTCGTGCAGTCCATGGCAGGCAAGCTTGTAGTCAGCGGCACCAAGCTTTTTGTGCCCTGCAAATTTACCGTACTGTGCTTCGTTTATCAGCTTCTGAGGATGCTCAATTCTTGCACCGACCGAAAACGGCTTCTGCATAATTTCTACACCCATATTGTAAAGCATTTCAACGGTATCTCGCGCACTGTGGCCGATTGCCATAATAACGCTGTCGGCTTCAAGGTCAATTATCTCATTTTTATGAGAATAAGTAATTCCGTGAATAAAGCCGTTTGCGGCTATTAGCTTTTCAAGCTTGCATTCAAGTCTTACCTCACCGCCGAGCGATTCTATTTTTTTGCGTATATTTTTAACAACTATCGCAAGCCTGTCTGTTCCTATATGAGGCTTTGAGGAATAGAGTATCTCCTCGGGAGCACCTGCTTCATAGAGCTCCTGTAAAATCTTTTTGATAAAAGGACTTTTGATTCCCGTTGTCAGCTTTCCGTCCGAAAACGTGCCTGCACCGCCTTCACCGAACTGTACGTTTGACTCCTCGTTAAGCTCGCGGGTCTGCCAGAAGCGGTTGACGTCCCTTGTCCTTGAATCAACATCCTTGCCTCTTTCGAGAATAATCGGCCTTAAGCCGGATTGCGCAAGAATAAGTCCTGCAAACATTCCTGCAGGGCCGAAGCCTACAACGACAGGTCTGTAATCACTCACCCTTTTATTTTCGGGAAGCTCATATTTGTACGGCTCAACTATCTGCACCTTGTTTGATTTGCATTTTTTTGTAATCTGTATCTCGTCAAGAGTAATAATAACGTCAACGGAATACGTAAAATGCACGTCATCCTTTTTTCTTGCATCAACGCTTTTTTTGTATATCGTTAAGCTTTCTATGTATTTTTCGTTAATTTTCAGTATTTTTGCTGCCTTTTGTCTTAGAGTGATTTCCTCCTCGTCAAGCGACAGTCTGATTTCATTTATTCTTATCATATTCTTACCTTGTAGTATATTTGTTGCAAATGTTATCGGCAGCCGTAATTCCGCTGTACCACGCAAAGCTGAGGTTGAAGCCGCCGCATTCAAACTGCTTGTCAAGCACCTCACCGCAGGCATAAAGACCTTTTACAAGCTTTGACTCAAAGCCGTCAAATTCGTTAAGCTCTGCACCGCCTGAAGTAATCTGTGCAAAATCATATCCTTTGGTACCTGTTATAATCAGCTTCCAGCTTTTTGCACAGGCAATCATTTTGTCAATGCTGCCTTCTGCCTGCTTTTCTATAATGTCGGCAAGCTTAGTGCCTAAAATACCCCTGAGCGATTTAAACTTCTCAAGATAGCTTTTCAGGCTCTCCCTGCTCATTTCGGGGATAAGATCAAGCACTGCACGGCATTTTTTAGGCTCATTTTCAGTGAAATTTCTGCCGACAATTTCCGACAGATTCATAGTAACGATTCCCGACAATCCGTAATCGGCAAAAAGAACCTCGCCGTATTCACTGCCTGCAATCTCGTCATCAAGCTCAATTGTCATATTGCACTTAACTCTGCTTCCCTTTAACGCTCTTGGGTATTTGCTTGATGAAATGAGCTGAACAAGAGCAGGCGAAAGCGGAGTAATCGTGTGCCCAAGCTTTTTGAGTATATCATATCCGCTTCCGTCAGAGCCAAGGCTCTTCTGCGCCTTTCCGCCTGTAGCAATCACAACGCGATCAGCCATAAATATTCCGTTACTGCTTTCAACCGTCAGGTCGTCGTCAATTCCGTAAACAGAGCAGTCCGTTACTATTTCTATGCCGAGCGCACGGCATTTTTCCTCAAGTATTTCGACAACGGTTGAAGCCTGATTGGAATACGGATAAACTCTGCCCTCGTCATCAGCCCGCATCATAAGTCCGACTGAGGAGAAAAACTCTTTGACGGTATCATAATATTCAGAAGCAGTATTCGTCAGGTTGCATCTGCCGTTTCCTGTCGCAAGAAGCTTTTTTCCGACTTGATTTAAGCGTTCAAGTATGATAACATCATTTTGCTGATTATTCATTTTTAATCTTATGGCGCAGGCAAGACCCGAAGCTCCTGCACCGATTATAATTGTGGTCATACGTGTACTCTCACTCAACATATAGTTTATATCGCTACTATAATAATATAAAACTATTATAAATGCAAACTTTTTTCAAAAAAGCCTTGACTAAGCATTGACACTGTGCTATAGTAGTCATACCTCGATAAGTAGGTTTCATCCATTGCCGATAGGCTTTATTTTTTTGCCTGCTTTTGCTTTGCGTGGCATCGAGGGAGATTATTTATCGAAATTTTATGGAGGTGCTATTTATGAGAGTTAAGATTACCTTAGCTTGCACTGAATGCAAACAGCGCAATTACAACACAATGAAAAACAAGAAGAACACACCGGACAGACTTGAGATGAACAAGTATTGCCCATTCTGCAAGAAGCATACGCTTCACAGAGAAACAAAGTAACGTAGGAGGACAAAAATGGCTGAAGAAAAGAAGACTTCAAAGAAGGCTGAACCTGAAAAGACAGAGAAAGCTGCAAAGAAGAAGTCAAGGAAGAATCCTTTTAAATCCATTGCGTCTTTCTTTAAGAGTGTTAAATCCGAGGGCAAGAAGGTAACTTGGGCAAAGGGCAAGGATGTGCTCAAAAACACAATCGTTGTACTTATCGTTTGTGTTATTGCCGGTCTTGCTATTTTTGCTGTTGATACTGCTTTGACCCAGGGCATGGGAGCTCTCAAAAAGTCTGCAGCCAAGGAGGACACTACAGTTTCAGAAACTGTTGCAGATGACGAAGCTGATGCCGAGAAGGCTGAGGCAGAAGCCGATGACGCAGAGAAAAGCACTGACGATACATCAGATAAGGACGCTGAATAAGCACAGCGTAAAGCGTAATTTGATGTAATTAAGTTAGGAGGCTTTTATTATGGAAGAGGCAAAATGGTATGTAGCCCACACTTTTTCCGGCTATGAAAACAAGGTAGCCAGTAATATTTTAACTGTTGTAGAAAACAGAAATTTACAGGACCTTATCCATGAGGTTGCAATTCCTACCGAAACAGTTGTTGAAGTTAAGAAGGACGGCACAGAGAAGGAATATCAGCGCAAGCTGATGCCCGGATACGTGTTCGTTAAAATGGTAATGACTGATGACAGCTGGTACGTTGTACGAAACACCCGTGGCTGCACAGGCTTTGTAGGCCCTGAAAGCAAGCCTGAGCCGTTGACTGACGAGGAAGTAAAGAATCTCGGCGTTGAGAAAATCAGCGTTCAGGTCGCTTATGAGGTTGGTGATCTTGTTAACGTTATCGACGGTCCGCTTGAAGGCTTCTCGGGTACAGTCGATGAAATTGACGTTGAAAACAACAGCGTTCAGGTTACGGTTTCTATGTTCGGCAGAGAAAATTCTGTTGAATTTGAGCTTAACCAGCTTGAAAAGGTTAGTGAATAATTTTAGTAATTCGCAGTATATCTGCTTATTATCATTGTGGAAAGGCGTGCCTGCCTGACCATAATGGTGGGAGAGATTTTATCTCGCCAATTACCACATTATTAGGAGGAAATTTATTATGGCACAGAAGGTAGCAGGTTTAATTAAACTTCAGATTCCTGCCGGCAAAGCTACTCCGGCACCACCTGTTGGTCCGGCTCTCGGTCAGCACGGTGTAAACATTATGTCATTCACAAAAGAGTTCAACGAGAGAACCAAGAATGACGTTGGTCTTATCATTCCTGTAGTAATTACAGTATATGAGGATCGTTCATTTACATTTGTAACAAAGACACCGCCTGCAGCTGTTCTTATCAAGAAGGCTTGCGGCATTGAAACAGCATCAGGTGTTCCTAACAAGAACAAGGTTGCAACAATTTCAAAGGCAGACATTCAGAAGATTGCTGAAACAAAGATGCCTGACCTTAACGCAGCAACACTTGAGGCAGCTATGTCAATGATCGCAGGTACAGCACGTAGCATGGGTATTGTAGTAGAAGACTAATTCCCTTGTGGGAGGAAGTATCCGATTTAACCACTGGAGGTAATTTAAATGAAACACGGAAAGAAATATACAGACGGTGCAAAATTAATTGACCGTTCAAATTTATATGATTCAGCAGAAGCTCTTGAGCTTTCTGTTAAGACAGCAACAGCTAAATTCGATGAAACAATCGAAGCACACATCAGACTTGGTGTTGACTCTCGTCACGCAGACCAGCAGGTACGTGGCGCAGTAGTTCTTCCAAACGGTACAGGTAAGGACGTAAGAGTTGCTGTATTTGCAAAGGGTGATCTTGCAAAGGCTGCTGAGGAGGCAGGCGCAGACGTTGTAGGCGATGCTGACCTCGTTACAAAGATTCAGGGCGGCTGGATGGATTTCGACGTTGCTATCGCATCACCTGATATGATGGGCTTCGTTGGTCGTCTTGGTAAGGTTCTCGGCCCTCGTGGTCTTATGCCGTCACCAAAGGCAGGTACAGTTACTATGGACGTAGCTAAGGCTGTTCAGGAGGCTAAGGCAGGTAAGATTGAGTACCGTCTTGATAAGACAAACATTATTCACTGCCCAATCGGCAAGGCTTCATTCGGAGTTGAGAAGCTTCTTGAAAACTTCAATGCTCTTCTTGATGCTATCATCAAGGCTAAGCCTGCAGCAGCAAAGGGTCAGTATATCAAGTCAGTAGCAGTTGCTTCTACTATGGGCCCTGGCGTTAAGATTAATCCTAACAAGGTTGGCAGCGCCGCTACAGCTGAGTAATTATTCCGACTATCGCCAACTTATGGTATTGACAAGGAGTAATCCTTGTGGTAAAATACATTTGCTGTTCAGCCAAAGACAGTAGGTACCGCTAAGGTGTAAGTTTATCGCCTACCGAGGAATGAACATTCTGATAACTTATTGTTATTTTGTAATGTTACGTGCATTCCTCTTTTGGAATGCACTTTATTTTTGCTAAACAGCCTCTGGGGTTATCCCCGATTAAGTCCACCTCGGTGGCAAATATTTATGGAGGTAAGATTATGCCAAGTACAGCAGTTCTTGAAAAGAAAAAGCAAATGGTTGCTGACCTTTCAGAAAGAATCAAGGCATCTTGCGCAGGTGTAATTGTTGACTATAAGGGCATCAACGTTGAGGACGACACAAAGCTTCGTAAAGAGCTTCGTGAAGCAGGCGTTGAGTACACAGTAGTTAAGAATTCAATCCTCGGCAGAGCAGCTCAGGATGCAGGTCTTGAGGGTCTTGATGCAGTTCTTGAGGGCACAACAGCAATCGCAACATCAACCGATGATTACGTTGCATCAGCTCGTATTCTTCAAAAGTACGCTGACACTCACAATAACTTCTCACTTAAGAGCGGTTATCTTGACGGCGAGGTTATCTCAATGGAGAAGCTTATTGCTCTTGCAAAGCTTCCTTCAAGAGAAGTTCTCCTTGCTACAGTTTGCAGCGTATTCAATGCACCAATCGCAGCATTTGCACGTGGCGTTCAGGCTATCGTTGACAAGGGTGGCGTTGAAGCTTGCTTAAGTGATGCAGCACCGGCAGAGGAAGCAGCTGCCGAAGAGGCTCCTGCAGAGGAAGCAGCTCCTGCAGAAGCACCGGCTGAAGAAACAGCTGAATAATTAAATTCAAAATCAACATTTTAACTAAATTTTATTAATTGGAGGAAACTAAAATGGCATCAGAAAAAGTTACAGCAATTGTTGAAGAGCTTAAGACTCTCACAGTTCTTGAGCTTTCAGAGCTCGTATCAGCAGTAGAAGAAGAATTTGGTGTAAGCGCTGCAGCAGCAGTAGCAGTAGCAGCACCTGTAGAAGGCGGCGCAGCAGCAGCTGAAGAGAAGACAGAGTTCGACGTTGTTCTTACAGACGTAGGTGCAACAAAGATTCAGGTTATCAAGGCTATCCGTGAGGCTACCGGTCTTGGTCTTAAGGAAGCTAAGGCTATCGCTGACGGTGCTCCTGCAACAGTTAAGGAAGCTGTTCCAACAGCAGACGCTGAGGCTCTTAAGGCAGCTCTTGAAGAGGCTGGCGCAAAGGTTGAGCTTAAGTAAGTTAAATAAGCTTAATTTAACAAATCAAAGGACTTGCTCTTGCAAGTCCTTTTTTGTTGTCGAAAAGTGTACAAATACGCCGAAATTGTATTGAATAAAACTTCCGTATGGAGCGATGAGTACATCGCTGCGCGTGAGAAGCATAATGTTAAGAAAAAATCAGAAACATTGAGTTTCTGATTTTTTGTCGTTTTTCTTTTCGTATCCATCATACTGTACACAGTTGACGGTGTAACGCCTGCCAACGTAGCCGGCTAATTTGGTTTTATACCCCTCTCCCCGGCATAGCGTCTGAAAATGCTTTGCCACTACATCTTTCACTGCCATATTATCCCCTCAAAAGAATGATACAATTCTCTCTGCAAACCGTTTTATTTTTTGCAGTCAAAAATTATCCTCACCCTGCATATTATTAAAAGGTGATAATATGAAAATTAAGGATAAGCTCTCTATTAACCCACGTGATATGATTTTCGGTCAGCCGAGAATACAGCTTGTGGGAAGCGAATGTACAATCGACGGATTGCAGAGTATAATCGAATATTCCGATACGAAGATTTCCGTCAGCCTCGGCTCACAGCTTATTACGTTTTACGGCGATGAGTTGCACATAAATTCGTACACTCGTGAGGGAATAATTGTTGAGGGGAATATTTTGTCAATGGAGTTTTCGCAGTGATATTTATTTTCAGATTTTTGCTCGGTTGGGTTGAGTTTACGTTTACAGGCGGTTTTAAGGAAAATTTTATAACAAAGTGTTATGCCAAGGGTATCGAGATACGGAGCATTTCAAATATTGAAAACGGAATAAAAGCGTCTTGCAGGGCATCTGTTTATAAAAAGCTTCATCACATTGCTTTTGAAGAGGGCGGAAGGCTGAGAATTATAAAAAAGCACGGCTTGCCGTTTATTGCATATCCCCTCAGGCATCGTGCAGGTTTGGCGGCAGGTGCACTTGCTTTCGTTATGATAGTGGCACTCCTCAACTCTTTCGTATGGAAGGTTGAGGTCGTAGGCAACAATACTGTAAGCGAAACGTCCATTCTTGACTTTCTGGAGCAGAATAATCTTAAAAGCGGAACTCTCTGGAGCAGTGTTGACAGAGATAAGCTGTATTTTGAGATGATGGCTGAATTTGAACAACTTTCGTGGGCACACGTTAATAAGGACGGTGCAGTTGCGCGTGTAGAAATTCTCGAAAACACTCCGGCACCTGAGGCAGACGATGATAAGCTAAAGGGTATAAACGTTTTTCACAGGGAGCTGACCGTTGTGATAAACAGAAAGCAGAGCTCTATATACCTGAATTCAATAGAAAAATATAATCGTCTTCATTTTTTCGGAATTGATATACCTCTTTATATTAATTACAGCAAAGGTAACATTTCAAGCACGAGCACAAAATATCTGACAGTCAAGGATGTGGAGCTTCCTGTCGGAATTGAAACTATCGAGGAAAAATATTTTGACTACTCAAACAAGGAGATTTCAGACAGTCAGCTAAAAGCCCTTGCAAAAAAACAGCTAAAGGTCAGCGAGGAGCAGGAATTTTATGATTATGAAATCGTAAATAAATCAGAAAAATTTGATATTGATGAGAATATATGCACTCTCAATGCCTGTTATATTATTCGCAGAAAATAATGCTTTGCACCTTGAAAGAACGTTTGCGTTATGGTAGAATATGAATATTAAAAATGAGGAGGTATTGCTATGCAAATGACTTTCCGTTGGTTTGGCGCAGAGAAGGACACTGTTTCTCTGGAGCAAATCAAGCAGATTCCCGGTGTAGTAGGCGTTGTGCCTGCACTTCACTATCTTCCGGCAGGCGAAGCGTGGGAGATGGAGGACGTGCAGAAAATGTACGACGAAATCACTGCCGCAGGACTTACAATGGAATGTATCGAAAGTGTAAACGTTCACGAGGATATTAAGCTTGGACTGCCGAGCCGTGACAAGCTTATTGAGAATTACAAAAAATCTATCAGAAATCTTGCCAAGGTGGGAGTAAAGGTTATATGCTACAACTTTATGCCTGTTTTTGACTGGACAAGAACTGACCTTTATATGCCGCTTCCTGATGGCTCAACCTGCCTTTGCTACGACGGCAAGCAGGTAGAAGGCAAGTCGCCTGAGGATATGTTCAGAGAGATTGACGATAACTCAAACGGCTATGCTATGCCCGGTTGGGAAACTGAGCGAATGGGTGAGATTAAGGAGCTTTTTGAAAAGTACAAGGGCATCACTGCAGATGATTTATGGGCAAATCTTAAGTACTTCCTTGAAGCAATTATGCCTGTCTGCGAGGAATGTGACGTCAAAATGGCTATTCACCCCGATGATCCGCCATGGCCTATCTTCGGTCTGCCGAGAATTATTACGGGCAAGGAAGCTATTGAGAAGCTTCTTAATATGGTGCCGAGCAAGTATAACGGTATCACACTTTGCACAGGCTCACTCGGCGCAAGCCCTGATAACGATATGGTTGAGATTATCAAAACGGCAGGAGAAAGAATTTACTTTGCTCACCTGAGAAACGTTTCTATCAACAATCAGTGGTTTAACGAAACTGCTCACGAAAGTGCATCGGGCTCACTCGATATGTACGACATCGTAAAGGCTCTTCAGGAGGTTGGATTTGACGGCTACGTTCGCCCTGACCACGGCAGAATGATTTGGGGAGAGGTCGCCCGTCCGGGTTACGGTCTTTTTGACAGGGCACTCGGTGTAAGCTATCTCAACGGACTCTGGGAAGCAGTAGAGAAAAGCAGAAAGGAAAAATAATTATGTTTAAGCACGAAAGTTTAAAAGGCAAGGTTGCCGTTGTAACAGGTGGCGGCGGAGTTCTCTGCGGTGCATTTGCAAAGACTCTTGCCGAGCAGGGCTGTAAGGTTGCCGTTCTTGATCTTAACGAGGCTGCGGCTCAGCAGTGTGCAGACGAAATCAATGCATCAGGCGGACAGGCTATTGCAGTAGGCTGTAACGTTTTAGAGCAGGAGTCAATGGAAAATGCAAGGCAGATTATAAATGAAAAGCTTGGCACGTGCGATATTCTTCTTAACGGTGCAGGCGGTAACAATCCAAAGGGCACTACAACTAAGGATACGCTTGAAAAGATTGACCTTGTTCAAAAGGACGAGAATATCAAAACCTTTTTTGATCTTGATGCAAACGGAATCAGCTTTGTGTTTAACCTTAATTTCTTAGGCACTCTTATCCCTACACAGGTGTTTGCAAAGGATATGGCTGAAAAGGAAAAGGGCACCATCGTTATGGTAACGTCAATGAATGCCTTTAGACCGCTTACACGTATTCCTGCATACAGTGCCGCAAAGGCTGCCGTTAAAAACTTTACTGAGTGGATGGCTGTTCACTTTGCACCTCTCGGTATCAGAGTAAATGCTATCGCACCCGGCTTTTTCTCAACAAAGCAGAATGCGGCTCTCTTGTGGAATGAGGACGGCTCTCCTACTGAGAGAACGGGCAAAATCCTTGCAGCAACACCTATGGACAGATTCGGCGAGCCTGATGAGCTTTCAGGAACACTTCTCTTCCTTTGCGATGAGGATTATTCAGGCTTTATCACAGGTGTAAACATTCCTGTAGACGGCGGCTTTAATGCATATTCGGGTGTGTAACAGCAAGCAACCATTGTCAATATGGAGATGCAGTTCATAAATGAAAGGTATAATTATCTCGAAAGTCGTTAATGTGATTTTCTTTTATTTCTTTATGATTGGTTATGATTGGTATATAGAGCATAATGAGTTGGAAATTAAGAAAGTAAGACCAAACAAGTATATCACACCGATTAGCTTCAACATTGCGAGAAGAAAAGGAAAATATGTTAAGCTGGAATTATTTTATATAATAACCGAGATATATGCACACTTTATTTTATTGCTAAATGTTTTAAGTCTTATTTTAATTAATACAGAGCATTTTGAACAACTGTCGAAGTATCTCTTCATTGGCTCATTAATTGTGTTTTTTATAATTTTGGTTGTCTGTAAGATAATAAGCACAATAAAGAGGAAACGATAATTAAAAACCCCACTGTAATACTTTCAAAACGAAAGATATTATAGTGGGGTTTTATAATATTTGACAGTGAAGAAATAATTTATATTCTGGCTACACCGTCTTTGATTGCTGCTTCGGCAACTGCCTTTGCAACCGTGTCCTTAATTCTTTCGTCGAAAGCATAAGGAAGAATGTAGTCAGGTGTGAGCTGATCTTCTGCGAGAGAAGCAATAGCGTATGCAGCAGCTATCTTCATATTCTCTGTAATATCGCTTGCTCTTACGTCGAGTGCACCGCGGAAAATACCGGGGAAAGCAACGACGTTGTTAATCTGATTCGGGAAGTCGGAACGACCCGTGCCGACAATCTTAGCACCTGCTGCCTTTGCCTCATCAGGCATAATTTCAGGTGTAGGATTAGCCATAGCAAGCACGATAGGGTCAGCGTTCATAGTCTTAATCATATCCTGAGTGAGTACACCCGGTGCAGATACGCCGATGAAAATATCTGTACCCTTAACGGCATCAACGAGTGAGCCCTTCGTCATTTCTCTGTTAGTTACCTTTGCAATAGCAGCTTTTGATGCGTTGAGATTTTCTCTGCCCTCATAGATAGCGCCTGTTCTGTCGCAAAGAATTACGTCGCGCAGACCGAGAGTCATAAGAAGCTTTGCAATAGCAATTCCTGCAGCGCCTGAGCCGTTGATTACAGCCTTGCAGTCACCAAGAGCCTTGCCTGTAAGCTTAGTTGCGTTGATAAGAGCGGCAGATACAACTACTGCTGTACCGTGCTGATCGTCGTGGAAAATCGGTATATCGCACTTAGCCTTAAGCTTTTCCTCGATTTCAAAGCAACGCGGAGCGGCAATATCCTCAAGGTTAATGCCGCCGAATGATCCGCTGATATTGTAAATCGTTTCAACAATTTCATCAACGTCCTTTGAGCGAACACAAAGAGGGAACGCATCAACATCACCGAATTCCTTGAAGAGCACGCACTTGCCCTCCATAACGGGCATACCTGCCTCGGGTCCGATATCTCCAAGACCCAGTACGGCAGTGCCGTCTGTAATAACGGCTACCATATTCCAGCGTCTTGTGAGCTCCCAGCTCTTGTTGTAATCCTCCTGAATTGCAATACACGGCTCTGCAACACCGGGAGTATAAGCGAGCGAAAGAGCATCCTTGTTATCAACCTTTGCTCTTGCAGTTACCTCAAGCTTTCCCTTCCATTCGCCGTGAAGCTTTAATGATTCTTTACGATAATCCATAATTTATTTACCTCTTTTAATTATTCCCAAGGGAACTTATATTGTGTAAGACCAAGTTCGTCACGAACTGCATTCATCTCTGCCTGAACAGACTCGTTGATAGGAACACCGCTGTCCTTTCTTTCCTGCCAGATAAGATATTCCTTTTCGCCTGCTGTGTAAATTCTGTCTTGGTCCGGTGCTTTCTTTGAAGCACGGATTGTACGGAGAATTTCTCCTGCCTTCTTTCTCGTTTCCTCTTCACCAAGGAAGTGCTCGGTATCAATAGCAATAAAGAAGTGACCGAGATGATATGGTCTGATGTTTCCGTTTTCATCCTTTCCGTCAAGGTCCTTTCCGTAAGCACCGTCCTGAAGAGCTGCTGAAAGAAGCTCGATAATCATAGCATAGCCGTAGCCCTTGTATCCGCCGAGAGCCTCACCGATACCGCCGAGTGTAGTGAGTGCAGCTTCGCCTGAACGGATTTTTTTAAGAGCCTCACCCGAGTCGCCTGAAACCTCTTTGCCGTCAAGTCCTATTATAGTACCGGGATGAACGTCCTCACCGATTCTCTCATAATATTCAATTTTGCCGTTTTGCGTAATAGATGTTGCGCAGTCGATGACAAAATCAAATTCCTCGTCAGTAGGAATACCGACTGTAAGAGGGTTAGTACCAAACATACCCTCAACACCAAAGGTAGGAGCAACAGAAGGTCTTGCGTTAGTACCTGTCATACCTATACAGCCTTGCTTTGTAGCCATTGTTGCATAATAGCCGGCAATACCGTAGTGGCAGGAATTACGAACTGCAACCATACCAAGACCGTACTGCTTTGCCTTGTCAATAGCCATCTGCATTGACTTGTAGCCGATGACCTGACCCATACCGTCGTGACCGTCAACAACTGCAGTACAAGGTGTTTCCTTGATTATCTCAAAATTAGTAATCGGCTGCTGAATACCTGCCTTGATTCTGTCAAGATAGATAGGCTTGAATCTGTTACAGCCGTGGCTTTCGATACCTCTTCTGTCTGACTCGAGCAAAACATCTGTGCAGATTTTTGCATCCTCCTCGGGAATACCGTAGCCGATGAATGCATCAGTTACAAAATCAGTTAATAATCCCCAGGGACAAACTACCTTACCCATAATTTTTATTTCTCCTTTATTATATATTGTTGTGATTTATCTTTCCCAGTTGCGTGAGCGTTCAACTGCACGCTTCCAGTCTGAATACTTTTTATTTCTTAATCCAATCTCCATAGATGGAATAAATATCTTGTCAACCTCACGGTTAGCCTCGATTTCATCTGTGGATTCCCATACTCCCGTTGCAAGTCCTGCGCAGTAAGCAGCACCGAGAGCAGTTGTTTCAACGTTCTTAGGTCTGTTTACCTTAACGCCTGTCATATCTGCCTGAATCTGCATCATAATGTCAGATACCGAAGCACCGCCGTCAACACGAAGGTCTTTAAGAACTATGTCGCTGTCCTTCATCATAGCTTCAAGCAAATCAGTCATCTGATACGTAATGCTTTCAAGAACGGCACGGCAGATATGCTTTCTGTTTACACCGCGTGTAAGTCCTATCATTACACCTCTTGCGTACATATCCCAATAAGGAGCACCGAGTCCGGTAAACGCAGGAACGAAGTATAAGCCGTTTGAATCCTCAACCTCCATAGCAAGCTCGTCACACTCCGGAGCAGAATGAATAAGCTCAAGCTCGTCACGAAGCCATTTTATTACCGAGCCGGCGTTAAATGCAGAGCCTTCAAGCGAATAAGTGATTTTGTCACCAACACCCCACGCAATGCCTGAAAGCAGATTTGAACGGCTGTTTACCTTTTTGTCACCCGTGTTCATAAGCAGGAAGCAGCCTGTGCCGTAGGTGTTTTTCGCCTGTCCTTCCTCAAAACAGCCCTGACCGAAAAGTGCACCCGGCTGATCACCGATAGCACCTGCAATCGGTACGCCTGCAATATCCTCAATACCTGTAATCTTCGCTGTTTCACCGTAGACATAGCTTGACGGCTTAACCTCAGGGAGCATACACATCGGAATATCGAGCTTTTCGCAGAGGAAGGAATCCCAGCAAAGCTTGTTGATATCAAAAAGCATAGTTCTGCACGCATTTGAGTAGTCAGTAACGTGAACCTTGCCTCCTGTGAGATTCCATATCAGCCAAGTATCAACAGTGCCGAAAAGAAGATCGCCGTTTTCAGCTTTTTCCTTTGCGCCTTCAACGTTATCAAGAATCCATTTGATTTTTGTTGCGCTGAAATATGCGTCAATAAGCAAGCCTGTGGTGTCCTTAATATAATCATTAAGTCCCTGCGCCTTGAGCTCCTCGCATAAATCGGCAGTTCGTCTGCACTGCCATACTATAGCGTTGTAAATGGGCTTACCTGTGTTCTTATCCCATACTATAGTCGTTTCTCGCTGGTTAGTTATACCGATTGAAACAATATCCTTCGGATCAACCTTTTCAAGCCTGAGGCAAGCAAGAATTGCGCTTACCTGAGAAAAAAGAATCTCCATAGGGTCATGCTCAACCCAGCCGTGCTGCGGATAATACTGAGGAAATTCATTTTGTGCCTTAGCAATAATATTACCCTTTTTGTCAAAAATTATTGCTCTCGAGGAGGTTGTACCCTGATCGAGCGCCATAACGTATTTATCTGCCATATCGTTGCCCCTCTCTTAAATTGAATTCACAAAAAAATAAAGCAGACATAAGCCTGCTTTTATTTTACTTTATTTGGATTTTATTGTCAACAACACTATATGTCAATTTTGTTATATATTATTTTCTATAAATGTAACTATATCATTTACACTTTCCATATTTTCAACAATCTCGTCCGGTACTTCAATACCAAATTCATCCTCAACAGACATAACAATATCAATGGCATCAAGGCTGTCAGCACCCAAATCCTCTACAAGAAGGCTCTCAACCGTGATTTCATCTTCAGATATATCAAGCTGTTCAGAGAGAATTGCCTTAATTTTTTCAAATACCATAATTATTCACCTCGAAAAGTAGTTGTTAATGTTAATTAGATATGTTATTATCATATTATAAAATTCATAATAAATTGTCAATATAATTTTATGTCAGAGGTATAATTTTATGAAAAAGTTTGGTCTTATCGGCTATCCGCTCGGTCATTCAATGTCACCGTTAATTCATAAGGAGCTGTTTAAGCTTAATAATATAGAAGGCGATTACTCTCTTAATGAAATTAATCCCGACTGCTTTGAGGAGGGGATTAAGGAGTTAAAAGACTTTTGCGGATATAACGTTACAATCCCGCATAAAACGGGAATTATTCCATATCTTCAGGAGCTTTCGGAAAGAGCAAGGCTTTTCGGTGCAGTTAATACAGTTGAGATTAAGGACGGAAGGCTCATTGGTCATAATACAGACTGCCACGGTTTTTTGCGTGCACTTGAGATGGCAGATATTGAGCTTGGCGGAAAGGTGCTTCTTTGCGGCAGCGGTGGAGTATCGAGAATGTTTGCCTTTGAGAGTATACTTGCAGGCGCCGAGCTTACAATTGCCGTAAGAAATGATGACGTGCCTATGGCAAATCAGATTAAGCAGGAGATTGCCGATAAGCTTGGTAAGTCCTGCGAGGTCATTACTCTTGACGAGGTTGACGGCAAATACGATTTACTCATAAACGGTACGCCTGTCGGAATGTACCCGAGCGTTAATTCCTGTGTGCTTCCGAGGGAAAAGGTGCTTTCCTGCAAGGCTGTGTTTGATGCGGTATATAATCCGCTTGAAACAATGCTTATCAGATATGCAAAAGAGGGCGGACTGAAGTATTCAAACGGACTTCCTATGCTTGTGTGGCAGGCGGCAGTTGCACAGGAGATATGGCTCGGTGTCAGCTTTACTGCCGACCAGATCAAGCCTGTTATAGAAATTACTGAAAGAGAGCTTAAAAAATAATGAACAATATCATCCTTTGCGGCTTTATGGGCAGTGGTAAAACCACTATCGGTATGGAGCTTGCAAAAATTATGGGCAGAAAATTTGTAGACACAGACGAGCTGATAGAAAAGGAGCAGGGCATTGCGATAAAGGCAATCTTTGCGGCCCACGGAGAGGACTATTTCCGAGAGCTTGAATATGAATGTTGTAAAAACGTTTCGGATATGAAAAACTGCATAGTGTCAACCGGAGGGGGCGCACTCACATTTCAGCGTAACGTTGATGCACTCAGAACGGGCGGAAAAATCGTATTTCTTGATGCCAGCTTTGAGGTTATCTGCGAAAGAATAGGCAACTCAAAGACAAGACCTCTTTTTCAGGACCGTGAAAAAGCAAGGGCGCTTTATGATGAGCGAAAATCAAAATATCTTGCGGCGGCAGATTACGTTGTGGACGGCGATATGTCTGCAAGGAAAACGGCTATGGATATTGCAGAGATTTTCAGATGAAAATATTAGAGTTGAAAAATAATATGTGTTGTGATATAATGACTCATACCGAAGCTTAAATTGTGAGGTGCATAATGAGTACTGAAACAGAAAAGGAGCTTAATCACACTGTCGAAACGTTCAAGAAGTACAAAAATCTTCTCAGAGAGCTGACAGTTAAAAACGTTAAGCTTAAATACAGAAATTCTTGGCTGGGCATTCTCTGGAGTTTCATTCAACCGTTGCTTCATATGATAGTGCTGTCTGTTGTGTTCGGAAATCTCCTCGGCAGAAAGAGCAATCTGATTGTCTGCTACCCTGTCTATATTTTTACAGGAAGGCTCTTGTTCAGCTTCTTCAAAGGCTCATCAAAGCAGGCGATGACCTCCTTCAGGCGAAATCAGGCTATTATAAAAAAGGTATACGTGCCTAAATATATGTATCCTCTTTCGGCGATTCTCAGCAACTTTGTAACGTTTGCAATTTCAATCATATGCTTTATATGCGTATGGATTTTCTTTAAGGTAACAGGATTTCAGGGCGGACACGGATTAACAGCTACTCCGTATATGCTGCTTTGCTGGGTACCTATGCTAATACTTCTTATATTCTGCACGGGTGTAGGTCTTATTCTTTCAGTTGTAAGCGTATATTTTAGAGACGTTGAGTATATTTGGGACGTTTTTACACAGCTTCTTTTCTATATGGTGCCTATCATTTATCATTTCAGCACAATAAAAAGACCGTGGATAAGACTCGTAATTAAGTTAAATCCGCTGTACTCTATGATAGAGATGTTCAGGCATTGCGTACTGTATGGGCAGATGTTGAGCTGGAAGCTGCTTCTTTATTCTACCGTGGTATCGCTCATAACTCTCTTTATCGGAGTATGGTTCTTCAACAAGAAGAGTGATGATATAGTATACCATTTATAAGGATTAAGGATTTCGAAAAAGTGCAAAATTGCGCCAAAATTGTACTTGGCGTTTGTGAAGCATCTTATATTTATATCAAGAAAAAAGAAGGAACAATCAAGTTCCTTCTTTTTTGTGCGTTTATGCGTTTTACAAAAGCTTTTTATTCATAATAAGCAGCATATTATGTTGTGCTTTTCACTGTTTTTGATATTGTTTTCTACTTCTCTGCACCCGGTGCACCGCAGCATTTCTTATACTTTTTGCCGCTTCCGCATGGGCATGGATCGTTAGGACCTATCTTTTTGCCCTTGCGTACAGGTTCTGCCTTAACAGTATCGTCACCGCCTGTTGACGTAGCAGTAACCTTTACAATTGCCTTTCGCTCAACGTCTGACTCTCTTCTCGGCATATAGATGAGAAGATCCTTGACTGTATTTTCTCTGATTGAAGCAGTCATTTCGTCAAACATATCGTAGGATTCGATTCTGAATGCAACTACAGGATCCTGCTGTGCATAAGAGCGAAGGTGGATACCCTGCTTGAGATCATCCATTGCGTCAATATGATCCATCCAGAGCATATCAACGTTACGAAGAAGTACCATTCTTTCAAAATCTGCAAACATCTCGTCACCGAGGATTGCTTTCTTTTCTTCGAGAATTGTCTTTCCTCTCTCTGTGAGAATATCGATAACCTCTTCCGGAGAAAGCGTATCAATATCCTCAAAGTCATCCTCCTTGGTGAGCCAGCCCTTGTATTTTTCTTTAAGTCCCGTTACGTTCCAATCGGACTTGTTTTCACCTGAAAGGAAGAATTTAACGTTTTCATTAATATTTGTTTCAAGCATTGAGATAATCTTATCCGTAAGGTCAATGCCGTCAAGCACCTGATTTCTCTGTTCATAAATAAGCTCTCTCTGCCTGTTCATAACGTCATCGTACTGAAGCACGTTCTTACGAATACCGAAGTGGTTGCCCTCAATCTTCTTCTGTGAGGATTCAACAGTTCTTGAAATCATCTTGCTTGGAATAGGAACGTTTTCATCATCAGTGAGTCTGTTCATTACCATCTGCATTCTTTCACCGCCGAAAAGACGCATAAGGTCGTCCTCGCAGGAGATAAAGAATTGGCTTTCACCCGGATCGCCCTGACGGCCTGCACGACCGCGAAGCTGATTGTCGATACGGCGGGAATCGTGACGCTCTGTACCAAGAATAAACAGACCGCCGACCTCTCTGACCTTGTCAGCCTCCTCCTTGATTTCCTCCTTATACTTTGCCTCAAGAGTACGGAAGGTTTCTCTTGCATTGAGGATTTCCTCGTCATCAGTTTCAGCAAAGCCTGTTGCTTCGGCAATGAGCTCGTCTGTAAACTGCATTCTCTTCATCTCTGCCTTAGCGAGATATTCGGCATTACCGCCAAGCATAATATCAGTACCACGGCCTGCCATATTCGTTGCGATTGTAACGGTGCCGAGCTTACCTGCCTGAGCAATGATTTCTGCTTCCTTTTCGTGATTCTTTGCATTGAGTACGTTGTGAGGAATTCTTGCTTTTTTAAGGAGTTTTGAAAGATATTCGCTCTTTTCAATGCTGATTGTACCGACAAGAACAGGCTGTCCCTTTTCGTGACATTCCTTTATCTTTTCAATAACGTTATTGAATTTTCCTCTTTCAGTCTGGAAAATTACGTCAGGATTATCAATTCTTGCAAGCTCTTTGTTTGTCGGAATTTCAACAACGTCAAGATTATAGATTTCAGAAAATTCAGGTGCTTCGGTTGAAGCTGTACCTGTCATACCTGAAAGCTTTTTGTATAGACGGAAGTAGTTCTGGAAGGTGATTGTAGCAAGAGTTTTGCTCTCGTTTTCAATCTTTACACCTTCTTTTGCCTCGATAGCCTGATGCAGACCCTCGTTATATCGGCGGCCCTCCATAATACGACCTGTAAACTCGTCAACGATTTTAACCTGTCCGTCTGCTACAACGTAGTCAATATCCCTTCTCATAACACCGTTAGCCTTGATAGCCTGATTGATGTGGTGAAGAAGAGTAGTATTGTCTATATCCATAAGGTTTTCTACACCAAAGAACGCCTCAGCCTTCTTTACACCTGACTGTGTAAGCGTAGCAGTTTTTGCCTTTTCGTCAACTACGTAGTCTGAATCGTATGCAAGGTCGGTATCCTCTTTCTCGTCCATCTTTGCAACCTTAATCATTTTAAGTGAGCGTGCAAAGGAGTTGGCTCTTGAATAAAGGTCTGTAGACTTGTCGCCCTTACCGCTGATGATAAGCGGAGTTCTTGCCTCGTCTATAAGGATTGAGTCAACCTCATCGACAATAGCAAAGGAGTGGCCTCTCTGCACCTTTTGCTCCTTGTACTGCACCATATTGTCACGAAGATAGTCAAAGCCCATTTCGTTATTTGTGCCGTAAGTGATGTCGGCATTGTATGCTTCTCTTCGCTCAGCGTTATCCTTTGAGTGAATGATAAGACCTACGGTAAGTCCTAAAAATCTGTAAAGCTTGCCCATCCATTCAGAGTCACGCTTTGCAAGGTAATCGTTTACCGTAACGATATGAACACCGTTACCTGAAAGACCGTTAAGGTATGCCGGCAGGGTAGCTACAAGAGTTTTACCTTCACCGGTTTTCATTTCGGCAATTCTGCCCTGATGAAGAATTATACCGCCTATAATCTGCACCCTAAAGTGCTTCATTCCGAGAACTCGCCAAGCAGCCTCGCGGCAGACGGCAAATGCGTCAGGCAAAATATCATCAAGAGTTTCGCCGTTTGCAAGTCTTTCCTTGAATAATTCAGTCTGTTTAGCAAGCTCCTTGTCTTCCATAGGCTGATACTTTTTTTCAAGCTCAAGTACCTTATCGGCAATTTTGCTTACTTTTTTTACTTCCTTTTTTGAGTAATCTCCGAAAAGGGCAGTAAGAAATTTATTAGCCATAAATTTAACACCTCGTTAGATTGAATGTATACATTAACACAAATTTGTGTGTTGTTATTATTTAGAATAGATTGATTTGATTGCGTTTAATGCTCCGCCTGAAACGGTATTTTCGTCATCTTCATCAAAGCAGACTACAAGATTTTCGTTATCCTGCCTGATACCAAGAGTAATAGTTGTCTTTTCCTCCTGCATCCGAGCTGCAGAGATATTTGTTGTAAGCTCTGCGAGCTTTTCATCAAGAAATTCGTCATCCGAAAGTTTCTGCAAAAGCTGGAATGTGCCGTACTCACTCCTCAGGCTGGCTGCAAAAATTGTGGCGATGTCACTCAGATCCTTGTTGTAAGCAGTAACGGTTACAGTTTTGTTTTCAATATCAATGCTTTCTACCTCGAGAGAGAGGTCAGCAAACATTGCCTTACCTAAATCAGCAAACTGTTGTTTTTTCTCAGCATAGCCCACGATAATCTGAAGCATCGGAGATTCAACGTATTTTCTGAGAGCTTTGGTATCAAACTCTTTAAGAGCATTTACAGCTTCTTCAACAGTAGCCGTAATGTTTTCTTCCGTTAATTCATTGCTGGTTTTTGAACAACCTGCAAAGAAAGTTGATATAAGAACAAGACAAAGAAACAGTGAAACAATTTTCTTCATATAAAATCCTCCAAATATTAACCATTGACTATATATTATATATAATCTAATTCAATTTGGCAATACTAATATATAAAATAATTGTAAATTATGTCAGCTATTTTATCCTTAAAGCATATAAGATAATTTGTATTGCATAATTATAATATCTATGATATAATTAAACGTCATTATGGGGAGTAATAAGCTTTTATTCGTAATTCTCTATTGAGAATAAACAGGTATCAGATTATGAAAAAGAAGTCAAAAAAATATTTCGGACCTACAAAAATAAAAAGATTGTTTGACATAGTGGTATCATTTTTTGCGCTCATAGTGCTTTCGCCGCTGTTTCTTGTTATATGTATCATAAATCTGCTTACACCGAACACAAGTGTGTTTTTCAGCCACGAGCGTCGCGGCAGAAGGGGCAGACCTTTTAAGATTTACAAGTTTCAGACTATGCGAAATGATACCCCTAACGTTGCTACTGCCGACCTTGAAAACCCCGATCAGTATATAACGAAGGCAGGCAGATTTCTCAGAAAAACGAGTCTTGACGAGCTTCCGCAGCTTTGGAATATCCTTAAAGGCGATATGAGCTTTGTGGGACCAAGGCCTCTTATTTCCTCCGAAATGAGAGCACACAGGCTAAGGCTCGAATACGGTGTATACCGTTTCAGACCCGGTCTTACAGGAATGGCACAGATTAACGGAAGAGACAGTATTTCTCTTGTAAAAAAGATGAAATACGATAAGCTTTACTGTGACAATTGGTCGCTTAAGCTTGATTTGGTAATTCTTCTTCGAAGCGTTGGCGTATGCATCACGCGTGAAGGCTATCAAGAGGGCACAATGCACAGAAGATAATCTATGATTTGAAAGATAGTCAACAACCTAAAGAAAAGTATGGAGATTTACTTATGGAGAGAAATTTTATTGACGGATATACAGAATGGCAATCAAATCCTGAAATCGTTGCAGTAAATCAGCTTCCCCAGCATGCAACCTTTATGCCTTATCAGACTATTGAGGAGGCTAAGGCGGCTAATCGCTACGAGTCCTCACGATGTAAGCTCCTAAACGGAAAATGGAAGTTTAAGCTTTACAAAAATTATGCTTACAAGCCTACGGATTTTGCACAGCCCAATTACGATTCTCATAATTGGGATACCGTTATCGTTCCGTGCTCGTGGCAGATGCAGGGATACGACCAGAATCAGTATTGCAATGTGCGCTATCCGTGGGAGGGAAGCGAGGATATCTGCCCTCCTAATGCACCTACAAAGCATAATCCCGTAGGTTGTTATCTCAAAAAAATCAACGTAAATTTCTCACTTCTTTCAAAGAGAGTCGTACTCTGCTTTGAGGGTGTTGAGTCTGCATTTTATCTTTACGTAAACGGCGAAAAGGTCGGATATTCCGAGTCAACCTTCCACAGAAGTGAATTTGATATTTCAAGGTATCTGGTTGAAGGTTCAAACGTAATCGGCGTTGAGGTTTACCGCTGGTGTACGGGAAGCTGGCTTGAATGTCAGGATATGTGGCGACTCGGCGGTATATTCCGTGACGTTTACATCTATACGACAGAGCGTGAATACATAAGAGATTTTACTGTCGTTGCTGAGCCTGATGCTTCTCTTCACGATGGCACTGCAGAGGTTACGGTAAAGACTAACGGAGCTTACGAGAGCCTCAGCATTGAAATGAATATGTTTGACGCTGAGGGCGAGGCAGTTGCATTTGACTGCCGTTATGCTGACGAGGACCATTCCACGTCGCTTAAGGCAATCGTTGCCGATGTTAACGTATGGTCGGCTGAAAACCCTTATCTATACACAATGGTTCTCACTCTCAAGAGCAACGGCGTGCCTATCGAATATATAAGTCAGAAAATCGGCTTCAGACGAGTTGAAATCAAGGACGGAGTTATCCTGATTAACGGCAAAAGAGTTGTGTTTAAGGGAACAAACCGCCATGAATTTGACTGCAATACAGGCAGATATATATCAGAAGAGGTTATGCGCTACGATATCGAAACGATGAAAAAGGCAAACATCAACGCAGTGCGCACCTCTCATTATCCGAACTGCCCGAGATTTTATGAGCTTTGTGATGAATACGGCCTGTACGTAATTGACGAAAACAATATGGAAACGCACGGCACAGGCTGGTCGCAGATTATCGGATGTCCTCAGCTTCCTGCCTCAAGACCTGAATGGGAAAAGGCTTGTATGGAGAGAATAAAGGCTACGTACAATCGTGATAAGAACGTTACGTGCGTTGTCTGCTGGTCGCTTGGCAATGAATCCCTCGGCGGAGAAAATGTCAAGAAAATGTATCAATACCTTAAAAAGACAGACAAAACAAGATTTGTTCATTACGAATGCTTACGCGCTCCTGATGAAAAAATGATTTCAGACGTTCAGTCAAGAATGTATGCGAAGCCTAATGAATGTGAGGAGTATGCACTTACTCAGCGTGACGGCAGACCGTTTATTCTTTGCGAATACACTCATGCAATGGGTAACTCCTGCGGTTCGACCGATGAATACACTGCACTGTGGGATAAATATGCATGTCTTCAGGGCGGTTTCGTTTGGGACTGGGTTGACCAGAGTATTCTTACTACAGATGAAAACGGAATAGAATATCTTGCTTACGGAGGCGACTTCGGCGAAAATCCGCACGACGGTCATTTCTGCGGAAACGGACTTCTGTTTGGTGACAGAAAGCCAACTCCTAAGCTTACTGAAATCAAAAAGCTTTATCAGAACGTTGACTTCAAGGCTATTGACGTAAAGAAGGGAATTATCGAGATTAAAAACAAGTTTATGTTTACAAATCTCAGCGATTATGAGCTTTGCTGGAGTCTTACGTCAGACAAGGGAATTATCTGCAGCGGCACTGCTTCGGTTGACGTTGAGCCTATGAGCAAAAAGATTGTTGACCTTGAGTGCAGCGCAATCAATAATACAGAATATTATCTTAACCTTGAGCTCAAGACAAAGAAGGCTGCAAGCTGGTGCAAGGCAGGATTTGTCGTTGCCTGCGAGCAATTTGTAATTAACGAGTTTGAAAACACATATGATGAATTGGAAACAGAGAGCAATCTTATCGTTGATGACACGTATGGCTCACTTCGTGTAATTTCAGACGACGTAAATATAAGATTTGAAAGAAGAGAAAGAAATCAGCTCTGCTCAATTAAGGTCGGCGGTGAAGAGCTTTTGCAGGCACCTATGCGCCTTAATTTCTGGAGAGCACTTACAGATAATGACAGAGGAAGCCGAGCAGGCTCGCGTCTTGGCTGTTGGAGAGATGCAGGCGATACTCCGGGCATATTTAATAACACCTGCTTCTCAATTCAAAACTATAAAATACTCGAAGGCGGCAAAAAGGTAGTTGTAATCAGCGGTGCTGCAGTCCGTACTCAGCCTGAAAGCAGGGCGCAGATTGTATATACGATTACCTCAAAGGGTATGGAGATTGATTTACAGTTTGCACCTGATGCTTCTCTTCCTGAAATTCCTGAGGTATCCGTTTTATTTGAACTGCCTAAGGACTTCGAAAACGTTACATACCTCGGCAGAGGACCTGAGGAAAACTATATTGACCGCTGTAACGGTACTCATATCGGGCTTTACAGCACAACTGTTACTGATATGTGGACCGATTATCTTAAACCACAGGAATGCGGTAACAGAACGGGAGTCCGCTACGCAACGATTACAGGCGACAAGAGCATTTTCTCTGTAGTTGCACAGCCTCAGATGGAGCTAAATGTATGCCACTATCTGCCGAAAGAGGTCGAAAACACTTGGCACAAGAAAGATTTGCCTGAGATTACAAAGACTGTCGTACGCCTTATTGCGCGTCAGCAGGGTGTCGGAGGCTATGATTCATGGGGCTCTCATTGCAACGAAATGTATAAAAACAAGACCGATAAGGTTTACCGCCTGAAGTTTCAGATTAGGTTTTAAGAGCGCAGCAAAACTGCAGTCCGTTGTTAAAATAAATTTAACTTGACATTTTAATATAAAAGTAATATATTTTATCTTGCTATAAGTCACATAGTTTTATATTAGCACGATGAGTAAGAGAGGACTTTCTATGAAATCTATAAAAGCCACTATTTCTGCAATCGCTGTTAAGCACGCAGTTAAATATGCAAGAAAAGATTTTACCAAAAACGCACCAAAAATTTTAAGCCTGCTCGAAAAGGCTGACGTAAAAAGAGTAAACAGAAGTACATATGCAGGGCTTCATAAGGTAATGGATGATCCTGATAATAACTGGATGCAGTTTGCAAGAAGCCTTGTTGAAGATATTAATGAGGACGTCCTCAACAAGCTCATTCCACCTATGATGAACGTTGCCATTAACAGCTATTCAGTAAGAATGAAGAGCATTGAACAGTACGGCTGTAACGTTCCGTGGGCAATTCTTATGGACCCTACTGCTGCGTGCAACCTTAAGTGCAAGGGATGCTGGGCAGCAGAATACGGCCACGAAAGCTCACTTTCATATGATGACCTTGCAAGAATCATCCGTCAGGGTAAGGAGCTTGGCACGTATATGTATCTCTACACCGGCGGCGAGCCTACAATCAGAAGGGCAGACCTTATGCGCCTTTGCAGAGAGAATCCGGATTGCGTATTTATGAGCTTTACAAACGGTACGCTTATTGATGACAGCTTTGCTGATGAAATCGGCGAGGTCGGCAACTTCCTGCCTGCATTCTCAATCGAGGGATATGAGGAGGATAACGACTTCAGAAGAGGCGAAGGCACCTTCAGCAAGTGTACTGCGGCAATGAAACGCCTTAAGGACAGAGGTATTCCGTTTGGTGCATCTCTTTGCTATACAAGCAAAAATACAGACGTTCTCTCATCAGATGAATATATGGATTGGCTTATTGAACAGGGCGTTAAGTTTGCATGGTTCTTTACATATATGCCAACAGGTAACGGAGCTGTTACCGAGCTTATGGTAAGCCCTGAGCAAAGAGCAACTATGTACAAAAAAATGCACGAGTGGAGAAAGACTAAGGCTATATTCGCTCTTGATTTCTGGAATGACGGCGAGTACGTTCAGGGATGTATCGCAGGCGGACGCCACTATTTCCACATCAACTCAAACGGTGACTGTGAGCCATGTGCATTCGTTCATTACTCAAACGTTAATATCAAGGAGTGCTCAGTGCTTGACGCGCTTCAGAGCCCTCTCTTTATGGCATATAAGAGAAATCAGCCGTTTTCTAACAATATGCTTCGTCCGTGTCCTGTTCTTGATAACCCAGGTGCTATCAGCAAGATGGTAAACGAGACAGGTGCATATTCAACAGAAATGCAGCATCCTGAATCTGCTAACGATCTTTTCGACAAAACCATCAGCGCAGCAAAGGCTTGGAAGGTCAAGGCTGATGAGCTGTTTGACAGAAACGAGTACATCACGAAGCACGTTAAGGACGAAAATATGTATAATTACGAAAAGCCGGACGAGGAAAGAGAATTTTCCGAGTTTGAAAAAACCGGTGAGTAATAATATATTATGAATGAAGGCTGCCCTTTCGGACAGCCTTTCTTAGTATTCAGTTCTTGTTAATTCAAAATCTCGGAGGATGTTATGAACACACCATTACTTATGGTAATGATAATACTCGTCTTGTTCAGTGCCTTTTTTTCTGGTGCAGAAACTGCGTTTTCTTCGCTTAACCGAGTAAAGCTTAAGGCGATGAAACGCGATGGCAAGTCAAACAAGGGCATCGAAAGAGCACTTGAGCTGTCGGAAAAATATGACGTTGTGCTTTCAACAGTGCTTATAGGCAACAATATCGTAAACATCGCCTGCACGTCAATTGCAACGCTGTTTTTTACAGGCATACTCGGCGACAACAGTGACTTGGGTGCTACCGTATCAACTGTCGTAATGACCGTAGTTGTGCTGATTTTCGGCGAAATTACGCCAAAGAATTTTGCCAAGGAAAAGGCTGAAAGTGTAGTAATTGTTATTTCTCCGATTATTAAATTTTTCATCATTATTTTTTCTCCGCTCAATATGGTTTTCAAGGGTTGGAAGCTTCTGATGAATAAGGTTTTTAAGACAGGCGGAGCGGACACCGTGACGGAAGAGGAGCTTAAAACGTACGTTGACGAGGCTCATACCGGCGGTGAAATTGATGAAAACGAAAGCGAGCTTATTCACTCTTCAATAGAATTTGATGATATAGACGTAAGTGATATTCTCGTACCGAGGGTTGACGTCGAGGCTATAGACAAATATGCACCTTTAAGCGAGATAGAAAGAGTGTTCAACAGAACAAACTTCAGCCGTCTGCCTGTTTATATAGGCGATATAGACAATATAGTTGGTGTAATTCACGAAAGAGACTTTCAGTCTGCAAAGAAGAGGCATCTCAAATCAATACGAACAGTTTTAAAGCCTGTTCCGTTTGTGTCGCCCGATACAAAAATTTCAAAGCTTTTAAGGCTGTTTCAAAAAAATAAAACCCACCTTGCCGTCGTAATTGACGAATTCGGCGGTACAGAGGGAATAGTTACACTTGAGGATATATTGGAGGAGCTTGTAGGAGAAATCTGGGACGAGCATGACGTTGTAGAGCACGATATTGTAAAATCAGGTGCCAATGAGTTTATCGTTCAGGGCAGTACCTCGATTTACGATTTTTATGATTATTTCAAAATCTATAAGGAAGAAAAGGAAATTTCCACAGTCAACGGCTGGGTAATGCAGAATATTGATAAAATCCCCGAGGTTGACGATTATTTTGAAACCGACGAGTTCACGGCTCTTGTGCTGACAGTTGACGGCAGAAGGGCACAGGATATAAAAATAACAGTTAAGGATAAAAGCAATGTTTCACTTGAAGAAAAGTAATTCTGCCTACGATTATATTATCGCAGGGCTCGGAAATCCCGGTGCAAAGTACGAAATGACGAGGCACAATGCAGGCTTTCTTGCTATGGATTTGTTTGCAATAGAGGAAAACGTGAATATCAAAAAGCTTAAGTTTCATTCCCTTATCAGCGATGTTACTATTGCAGGCAAGCGTTGTCTTATTATGAAGCCGCAGACAATGATGAATAACAGCGGTGAAGCAGTTGCCGAAGCCGCAAAGTTTTATAAAATTCCTGCTGAAAACGTTATAATAGTATTTGACGATATTTCGCTTGACGTCGGGCAGATACGAATTCGCAGAAAAGGCTCAGCAGGCGGTCATAACGGAATCAAGAGTATAATATCACATCTTGGAAGCGAAAATTTCCCGAGAGTAAAAATCGGTGTTGGCAAGAAGCCGACTCCGGAATACGACCTTGTAAGCTGGGTGCTTGGTAAATTCCCTAAGGACGAGCAAGGAGCTTTAAAGACAGCACTTGAAAACACTACAAAGGCAGTTCGCCTTATTGCAGATGATGATATTGACAGGGCAATGAACCTTTTTAACTCGTAAGGGGGCAGATAATTTATGTCCTGCTTTTCAAATGAATTTAATAAGAGTAATGCATTAAAAGGCCTCATCAGGAGTATAGATACCCTATCCGCTCCTGTTGGGGCTATAGGTCTTTCCGATATTACAAAATGCTTTTTGATTCACACTATCTGCGAAAGAGGAGAAAAAGCTTTTGTAATAACGCCTGACGAAGCGTCAGCAGTAAAAATACACGAAACTCTTTCAGAGCTTCAGGACGGTGTGCTCCTCTATCCGTCAAGGGAATTTACCTTTGTTGAGGTTGCAGGTGTAAGCCGTGAGTATGAGCATATAAGGCTCGGTGTGCTGTCGCGTATTCTTCAGGGTGACTACAGCGCCGTAGTTATGTCTGCAAACGCAGCGTGCCAGTATACTATGCCGCCTGAAAAGCTGACGGAATATAGCTTTTCTATCAAAAAGGATGACGAGATAGACGTTTCAAAGCTTGAAAACAGACTTGTCGCAGCAGGCTATTCAAGATTTGATCAGGTTGACGGTACGAGCCAGTTTGCCGTTCGCGGCGGTATTATTGACATCTTCCCGCCATACCTTGATGAGCCGGTAAGAATTGAGCTTTGGGGAGATACTGTTGACACAATCAGCTCCTTTGACTTATACACTCAAAGGCGAACTACACAGACCGACAGCATAAAAATTACACCGGCAACAGAGATGCTTGTTGATGACAGAAATAAGCTTGCAGACTTGATTGACAAGGTTGCAAAATCGCTTAAGGGCAAGGCAATAAAGGCGAGAGAAAAGCTTTATGCGGATTCAGATAAGCTCAGACAGGGTCAGCATATCAACTGCCTTGATAAGTATATGCCCCTGTGCTATGACTCAAACGGTGTGTTTGATTATTTTGACGGCAGACTTTTTGTCGTTGAAAGCGCAAGAGTTAAGGAAAAGGTCAAAAAGCAGGAGCGGCTCAACCTCGAGGACCTTAAATGGTTTGTGGAGGACGGTACTCTCTGCAAAGGACTTGATAAATTCAGCCTTTCATTTGATGAGCTGACAGATATATATGACAAAAAATGTGCTATATATATGGATTCTCTGCCAAGGGGAAGCTTCGACACTCCCGTAAGGCATCTTGCAAATTTTGCCGTTCAGAGCTTTAACGCGTGGACTGGTACGCTCACGCAGCTTAAGGAGGATCTGTTCGGTCTTGTTAAGGGCGGATATACCGTCTGCATTATGGCAGGTACGGTAAGAGGCGCAAAGGCTCTCTGCAATGATATTATTGAAATGGGCTATGATGCCGTGATGTTTGAAAAGCGTCCTGCATCATTTCAGCCTAAGATGATAAACGTAATCTGCGGTACGCTTCCTGCAGGATTTCAGTTTTCCGAAATAAAGCTTGCAGTAATTACCCATTCAAAAACCTCTCAGGCAAGCAAAAAGCCTAAAAAGGTTAAGCGTGAAAATGCAATTCACTCTCTTGACGAGCTTTATGTGGGCGACTATGTTGTTCACAACGTTCACGGAATCGGAATTTTTGAGGGTATTCATAATCTTGAGCTTGACAAGGTAAAAAAGGATTATATTAAAATAAGCTATGCTAAGGGTGACACTCTTTACGTTCCCGTAACACAGCTTGATTTGATTTCAAAATATATCGGTCCTAAAGAGGATACAAGGGTTAAGATTAACCGACTCGGCTCAGGCGAATGGAAAAAGACTAAAGCAAAGGTTCGTGCGGCAGTTAAGGATATGGCTAAGGAGCTTATCGCTCTTTACGCAAAACGAATGAGCACAAAGGGCTATGCCTTCAGTGAAGATACGGATTTACAGCGTGATTTTGAACTTCGCTTTGAATATGAGGAAACAGACGACCAGCTTCGCTGCAGTGAAGAAATAAAAAAGGATATGGAAAAGCCGTCACCAATGGACAGACTTCTCTGTGGTGACGTCGGCTTCGGCAAAACCGAAGTAGCAATGCGCGCAGTGTTCAAGTGTATAGGAGACGGCAAGCAGTGTGCAATTCTTGTGCCGACTACTGTTCTTGCTATGCAGCACTTCCAGACGGCTCTGAAAAGGTTAGAACCTTATCCTGTAAACGTTGAAATGCTTTCGCGCTTTGTTCATGCTTCAAAGCAGAAGGAGATTATCAAAAGACTTGCTGACGGTAACGTTGACTTGCTTGTTGGCACTCATAAGCTTCTCGGAAAGGATATTCACTTCAAGGATCTCGGACTTCTGATTGTTGACGAGGAACAGCGCTTCGGTGTTGCACAAAAGGAAAAAATCAAGGAGAAATTTCCGAAAATCGACGTGCTCACCCTGTCTGCAACACCTATTCCGAGAACGCTTAATATGGCGATGAGCGGTATCAGAGATATGAGCCTTATCGAGGAAGCACCGGGCGAGAGATATCCCGTACAGACCTACGTAGTTGAGTACGATAACGAGATAGTTATCGAGGCTATGGAAAGGGAGATTAACAGAGGAGGTCAGTGCTATTATCTTCATAACAGTGTTGAAACCATCGAGCACAAGGCTTTGCAGATAAAGAAATCGCTGCCTGATGCCACTGTAGGAATTGCACACGGTCAGATGACAGAGCAACAGCTTTCAAAGGTGTGGAAACAGCTTCTTGACGGCGAGCTTGATGTACTTGTGTGCACGACTATTATTGAAACCGGTGTTGACGTGCCTAACTGCAATACTCTTATCATTGAAAATGCCGACAGGCTCGGACTTGCTCAGCTTCATCAGATTCGTGGCAGAGTGGGGCGTTCCTCAAGAAGAGCGTATGCATATTTCACCTTTACACGAGGTAAGGAGCTTACGGATATTGCTTCGCGTAGGCTTGAGGCTATCAGGGAGTATACCGAGTTCGGGTCAGGATTTAAAATTGCAATGCGAGATCTCGAAATCCGTGGTGCAGGATCTCTTCTTGGCAACAGACAGCACGGCCATATGGAGGCTGTCGGCTATGATATGTACCTTAAAATTCTTGAAGAGGCAGTTGCGCTTGAGCGAGGGGAAATCACTGACGAGGAGCTTGAAAAGGAAAAAGAATGTCTTATTGATATTGCGATTGATGCTCACATTTCAGATGAGTATATTCAGTCAACCTCTCAGCGCCTTGAAGTATATAAGCGAATTGCAAATATTAAAAATGATGCTGATGCAAATGACGTTCTCGACGAGCTTAATGACCGCTTCGGCAAGCCTCCTGCAGCAGTATGGGGACTTGTGGAGATTGCACTGCTTCGCAATCAGGCAGTAAGCCTTGGCATTACGGATATAGTTCAGCGAAACGGCTCACTTCTCTTTTATATGCCTGAGCCTGACCTCAGAACAGTTGCAATACTAAATGCCTTTATGAAGGGCAAAGTAACCCTTTCGGCAGGCAAGCGTCCGTATATTGCCGTTAAGCTTGGATTAGAGCTTTCAAATCTTGAAACGATGTCAGAAGTTCTTAAAATTATGCAGCAGGCAAAATCAGAGGGCTGATATTACATTTATTTAACATTTATTTAACACACTCTGTATTGTTTTATTACCGTAAATATGTTAAACTACCCTTGCACATTATTAATTATCTTGGAGGAATTATGGAGCAATTCATAAAGTATATTGACAGCGAATTACCACCGCAGAAGAATAACGAGCTTCTCTATAAATTCAAGCGTCACGTTCTTGAGGAAATGAATTCACGCTATAGCGAGGTTATGAAGCGAGGTATAACAAATACAAAAGTTATCACAGATCTTGTTATAAGTGAATATCCTAATCTTGAGGCTGATTTTAAGAAATTCAAGGTTGAGCAAACTGCGCATGACAGAACGAAAAGAAGACTGATTCTGAATTTTGCCGGCTCAATTATCTATATACTTTGCCTTTTGATTGCCTTTCTCGGCATAAGCTTTTTAACGCAAAAATGGTCAGAGACATGGCTTATCGTAGTTGACGGAATACTTTTGTGGGTAATATATCTTTTTCATATCGCAATAAGAAAAATTCTTACTCTCAAAAAGATTTTTCACATTTTTGCACGAATGTTTTTGGCAGGCGGCATTATGGTATTATCAGTTGCGATATTCCTTGTTGTCCGCATATTATTAGACAATCCGTTAGGCTGGCTGATTCTTATTGCAGGTGTTGCATCTATGTTTATAGGTGATGCAGTATTTGCTGTTGCAACAAAGCGAAAGCTTGCAATCATAAACGTACTTGTATATATCCCTGTTGTAACGATAATGCTTTATATTATTCTTTCAGCAGGCGCAATTATTGCGTGGAATACAGGATGGCTTTTAATTATTTTCTCACTTATTCTTGATTTTGTTATTATCTTAGCAGCACTCTACAATAACAACAAACATAAGATGGAGGTTATTGATACATGGAAAGAAAGCTAAACGCAGAGCTTTGGGATAAAATGCACTATCTTTTTCGTGATTACAATGACCGAATGGTTCACGTAGAGCTTCGCTACGATTACGAAATTGATATTGAAGCGCTTAAGACAGTACTTGTATGCTTTTTTGAAAAGGCACCGGTGCTTCATTCTTCATTTACAGATAACAGAATTGAGCCGTACTGGACAATTAATGACTACGATGTTGACGATATTCTGACTGTTAAGGACGTCACAAGGGAAGAGCTTGATAGCGAGATTAACACCTTCCTCGTTCAGTACATTCCGCCTGATGCAAAGATTCAGATGCAGGTCGCAGTATTCAGATGCGAGGGCGAATCCGTACTCTGTATTGTTGAAAATCATATGTGTATGGACGGCGGCGACCTTAAATATTTTATGAAGGCACTTTGCAAAAACTATAGCGACTTCGTTGAGAGCAACGTCAGCCCTATTGACCTTCGTACGGGTACACGTTCTTTTGAATCTGTATATGAGGATTTCTCATCAGGCGAAAAGCGAATGGCAAAAAGCCTTTATAAGAATGTTAATACTAAGGACAACCACGGCTTTCCGTTTTCACCGGACAGTATTACGGATAAGTCATTTATTGCAAAACGCAAAATTTCTGCCGAAAAGTTCGATTTGCTTCGTAAGGCAGGCAAGAAATACGGCGCTACTATCAACGATATGATGCTTACTGCGTATTTTTATGCACTTTACGAGCTTGCAGATTTTGACAATAGCGAAAGCGTTTCAATTTCCTGTGCTGTTGACTTAAGAAGACATCTTAAGGGTACGGACGGTCAAGGCGTTACAAATCATACGGCTTGGATGCAGTGCCGTGTTCCGCAGAGAGGCAAAACAATTTTTGATACTCTGAATTACGTTGTCTTTTCCTCAAATCAGTTTAAAGAGGACAGGTTTATCGGCCTTCACGGTTTGCCGCTTCTTTCCTTGGGATATAGGATTATGCCTCTCGCAGCTTCTGAGGAGGTTATAAAAATCGGCTATGCAAATCCGCTTCTCGCAATGAGTAATATAGGTATTCTTGAGGTCGATAAGCTCGCACTTGCAGGCAATGAGCCGACTGATGGCTTTATGAGCGGAGCCGTAAAGTATAAGCCTTATGCTCTGCTTTCAGTAACATCCGTTCGTAAGGAGCTTACTATTTCAATGTGCTGCCGCGGTAATGATGAGGATAAAAGAATAATAGAAAAATTCTTCGACCTTATCGAAGAAAGCGTTGAATTGTTAATTCAATAAAAAATCCGCATATACTATTGACATATTTAATAATTTATGATAATATTATTCAGCAATAAGCAATGACAGCTCATTCTTGTTGCTGAATATATATAGAGGTATAGTGTAACGGTAACACTCCGGACTCTGACTCCGTCATTTAAGG
>JAFLRZ010000010.1 GCA_022511225.1 Eubacterium sp. | reverse complement strand
AACGCTAGCCTGTCACGCTAGAGGTCGACGGTTCGAGCCCGTTCCGGGTCGCCATGTGGGTGGTAAGTGTACTTATCACCCATAATCTTTGCTGATATGGCTCAGGTGGTAGAGCACATCCTTGGTAAGGATGAGGTCACCGGTTCAAGTCCGGTTATCAGCTCCAAATAAAAAGCTTTGAAACACTTGATTTTATGCTTGTTTCAAGGCTTTTTATTTTATTACTTTATTTCGTCTAATCCTATACTAAAGTTTATTATTGAAAATTGCAGGTAAAATAATTATGAAATTAAAATCGAATAAAAATATAATACTCTATTTGTTTACGATTATTTTTTGGGGAATATTCTATTATTTTCTCCCATTTGCAGGAGATGATTGGGCATGGGGCTCAAGTATTGGTGCCGAAAGACTTAAAAATGCTTTTGACGGATATAACGGAAGATATTTGGGCAATCTATTAATTATTCTTATTACAAGATCAGTAATTGCAAAAGTTCTGTTTTGTACATTTGTTATGTTTTTACTAATACTTGTTTTAAGCAAAATATTTGATAGCTTATCTGATAACAAAAAAAGCACTGTTAATTACATTATCGCTTTTTCGTCAGTTTTAGTTTTGGTTTTACCAAATCAAATTGCTTTTGGTGATTTACAGCCTTTTCAAATTTTTGGCTCTACTATCGGCTGGCTGAGCGGTTTTACAAATTACGTAGTCCCTTCAGTACTGATTTTAATATTCTATTATTTTGTTACAACCAAAGATGAAGAAAGCAAGCTTATACATGTATTTCTTATTTTCGACGGCTTGTTGGCGTGTATGTGTGTCGAGCATTATACATTGTTTTGTTTGATATTTGCTTTTGCCATCATTGTGTATAGATATTATTTTTACAAGAAAATTTGCAGGAAATCCTTATGCTTCTTTTTTGGCTCTTTAATAGGAGCACTTATTATGTTTTCAAACAGCTCATATAGATTGATGCAAAGGGGAGACGTAAGCAAAAATCAAAGAGCAGTCGGCTTTATAGGCTCATTCAAGCAATATGCAAGTTTCGTTTTTCCGGAAAATGCAAATAAAACGTTAGTTATTGTTTTTGAATTAATACTTTTATCGGCAATAGCTTTGTTTTTGATATTCTTTTTATTCAAAATGTATAAAGCTATTAAAAACAGAAGTGTGGCAAAGTTACTGCCTGTAATATGTTTGGTTGTTATGACAATTCCCTTACTGTTTACCAATAGCGGAAAAGAAATATATATCGTTGCTCCGAGATGTTATTTTTTACAATACTTTATGCTCGTAATTTTTATATACGGCAAGTTTGCAGAAAAAAACATAGCAAGCAAAATATCAAGTAATATAAAATTCAATAACGTTTTGAATCTAAGCTTTGCATTATTGCTTTTGGTAACGAGCCTTACGTATTTCCGCCTTGATTATATGGGTGTTATCAGGGATAATACAGTTAATGAAGCATTAGAAGAAGGTTACTCAACAGTAGAAATAATTGAGTATCCCAAAAGCATAGAGCAAATTCAGTGGTCAAGTAATTTTATGGAAAAAGGAACATACCTTGAGAGATATCAAAAATTCAAAAAAATACCCCCAAATAAAGAAATTAAAATAATTTCGAAGAATAATTAAGTGTTCAATATATTTTTTCTTTATCTGCGACTCTTGGTGTTTATAGTCGAATTTCAGCTTAGAAACTAAATTATATTGACTTTACGTTGAAGTGCGTTTATAATGTAATAGATGGCATAATGTGCCAAATAGCTCGTATATTAACGGAGGGTAAAAAGATGAATGTATTTATGATTGGCGGTACAGGTCTTCTCGGCTGTGAAGCTGCACACCAGCTTATCAAAAATGGCCACAAGGTTACTTCAGTTGCGTTGCCTCCACTTCCTCAGGGCGCACCTATTCCTGAAGAAATGGAAATTCTTTTTGGCGACATTAATAAGAAATCAGACGAAGAAATTTTAGATCTTCTTAAGGGTAACGATGTTTTCATTTTTGCTGCAGGTGTTGACGAGAGAGTTGAATTTCCTGCACCGGTAATGGATTACTATAAGAAGTTTAATATTGCTCCTCTTGAGAGGATTTTCCCGCTTTGTAAGCAGGCTGGCGTTAAGAGAGCAGTTGTTCTTGGCTCATATTTCAGCTATCTTGCAAAGATTAAGCCTGAGTTGCAGGCTGCTCAGAAAAACCAGTACATCAAGTCAAGACTTCTGCAGGAAGAGGTTTGCGAGAAGGCTTGTGATGATGATTTCAGCGTATGTGTTCTTGAGCTTCCTTACATTTTCGGTACTCAGCCGGGCAGAAGACCGGTTTGGACTATTCTTATTGAGCAAATCGAGTTTATGGATAAGTGGCCTTGCACTCTTTATCCTAAGGGAGGTACAGCAATGCTTACTTGCCGTCAGGTAGGTGAGGTTATCTGCGGTGCTGCAGTAAGCGACCACAAGGGCTTCGAGGCAGTTCCAATCGGTATGTACAATATGACTTGGAAGGAAATGCTTGCAGTTGTATTCGAAGCAAGAGGCATGGCTGGCAGAAAGGTAGTTACCGTTGCTCCTTGGATGATGAAGATGGGTATGGGCAAGGTTGTTAAGGATTATGCTGAAAGGGGTATTGACTCCGGTATGGATCCATACCACCTTCCATACATTATGGACTACAACCTCTTTATCAATCCTACATATGCAAAGGAATTTGGTGCTACTGAGGACGATATCAATGATGCTATTACTGATTCTATCAAAGTATCACAGGCATCATTTGATGGTAAAGTAGAGCTCCTCGGAATGAAGGGCGAATAATTAACTTATACAGCGAACAAAAGACCGACGGAATTAACCGTCGGTCTTTTTTATGCCTGCTTGCTGATTTGCTTTTTCATATTTCTTAGTTTCTTTATTGTCGGATATGCAACGATTATTGTTATTACCAATGTGAGCATATCGGCTATTGCCTGAGCTGCCTCAAGTCCGCCGAGTCCAAAAACTCTCGGCAAGATAAGCACAAGAGGTACATAGCACAACCCTTGCCGCAATAGTGCAAGAAACGTTGCCTTGCCTGAAATTTTCATTGACTGCAAAAGCATATTTGACGATGTTGCAAATCCTATGAACGGCAGCGCAAAAGACTGCATTCTCAGCGCGCGAGAGCCAATTTCAATAACCTCACTGTCATCCCTGAAAACAGCAATAAGCTGCTTTGAGAAAACAAAGAACACCACTGAAACGACAGAAATAAATATCGTTGTAGCTACCGTAATAAATTTATATGAATCATAAACTCTGTCGTATTTTTTTGCCCCGTTATTAAAACTGCATACAGGCTGAAAGCCTTGACCTATTCCTATTACAACTGCAAAGCCTAAAAACATCACTCTGTTAAATACGCTCATACCTGCAATTGCGCTGTCGCCAAAAGGGGATGCCATAAAGTTTAGTGCAATATTTGACACCGTATTTACTCCCTGCCTTGCGAGAGATGGCATTCCGTTTTTGAATATCGTTAAGTATATTTCCTTGCTTGGTGTGAATGCCTTAATATTGATTCTCAGATTTTCACCCTTACGAGTACCTAAAAGAAGTATAATAAAGCCGACAATCTGACTGATTACAGTTGCTACTGCGGCACCGCTGACACCCAGCTTAAGATTGAAAATAAATATAGGGTCGATACAAATATTCAGCAGGCTTCCCGATAAGATTCCTGCCATAGAATATATTGCGCTTCCTTGTGCACGAAGCTGATTATTAAGCACAAACGATCCGAGAATGAACGGTGCACCGCATAAAATATACCTTAAATAGTCCGAAGCGGCATCTACTGCGGTTTCCGTTGCGCCAAGCAGATAAGCAAGCTGTTTTGAAAAGAAAAGTCCAATTACAGTCAGCACAGCACCTAATATCAAAGATGTAAAAAATGCCACGTTTGCGTATATCTGCGCCTGTTTTTTATCTTTTTTGCCAAGTAGCGTAGCAAGCTGAATACCGCTTCCGTTACCGAGAAAAAAGCCAACCGCCTGCAGCATTGTCATAACAGAAAATACTATTCCTATTGATGCAACTGAAGTTGTGTCAATTTTGCCTACAAAATAACTGTCTGCCATATTATATATTGCCGTCACAAGCATTGTTATAATTGTAGGTATTGCAAGAGATGTAATTAAGCCTTTTACAGGAGCATTTTCAAGCTTGTCAAACTTATTCTTATATTTTCTCATTTATCCAACCTTATATAGACATTCATTTCATTTTCTCCGCGATTTCCCCATTTGTAGTAGGGAATGAACGTCAATTTCATTTCTTCTTTTCTTGATACGTTATAATCATAATATAACGTATCATCAGGCTCTTCACGATATCCCTGTGCAGTTATACTTCCATCATCGTTATATATAAGCTGTGCATTCTGATTAATTGTTAACATCTGTAAGTCCTTGCCGTTGTCTGCTTCCTCAAGTGCATAGACAATCGGACCGCGGCAAATAGCCGCCTTGCCGACATTTGCTCTTACTCTGTTAGAGCATTTAACAAGTCTCGGCTTGATTTCAAAGCAAATGTTTATTTCACATTCCTTATCAATTTCAGCGTTAATATATCCGTCTTGCACTGTCGTGTAAGCAGGTGATTTTACAGTATAATTTTTTACATACTCAGGTATTCTCACTTTAAGCGAAAAGCTTTCTTTAACATTAGATACCGTAATATCAATTTTGCCGTCCTCTATAAATGACGATTCGATATAAATATCACACTTTTTCGTCTTTACCTGAGAGCCGATAAATTGATTTATAAAAATAGTATTATCATTTTCATTAAAAATATATTCGCTCAGAGATGAAATAAGCCTTGCTAAATTGGGTGGGCAGCATGCACACGAAAACCATTTCTGCCTAATAGGTTTGATATGTCTTTTTCTGCTGTCCTTACGTGATGCCTCGGGTAAAACCTCTAACGGATTTACGTAGAAAAATGATTTCCCGTCCTCTGCCATTGAAGACAGTACACAGTTATATAATGCACGCTCTATTACTTCACTGTATATTTTGTCATTACTGATTTCGCTCATTCTTCTTGCAAAGAAAATAAGTCCGATTGAAGCACACGTTTCACTGTATGCTAAATCGTTAGGTAAATCGTAATTAAAGCTGAATGCTTCGCCGTCAACTGTTGCACCGATTCCGCCTGTAATATACATCTTTTTATTTACAATATTATCCCAGATTTTAGCACAGGCATTATATAATTCGTCATCATTATTAATTTTTACAAGATCTGCCATCGCACTGTAAAGGTAAACACCTCTTACGGCGTGACCAACCGCCTCAGTCTGATCTTTAGGCTGAATGTGTGCCTGATTATAGTGATAATTGTCATTAACGGTTTCCTTGCCGAGAACAATATCATAGTAGTAAGGCTTCTTTCCTCTCTCCTCAATAAAGAAAGAGGCAGTATCAAGATATTTTTTGTTTCCCGATAAATTATATAGTTTTACAAGTGCAAGCTCTGCAATCTCGTGACCGGGGTAGCCGTGTATACCTTTCTCATTAAAGGTGTCACAAATCAAATCAGCAAATCTGTATGTTGCCTCTAAAAGCTTTTTTTCTCCTGTACCCTGATAATACGCAATAGCCGATTCGGCAAGATGACCAAAGCAGTAAAGCTCGTGGAAGTCCTTGAGATTTGTGAATACCTCGTCACGGTTATTTATAATATACAGCGTGTCAAGATAACCGTTATCAAGCTGAGCCTTGCAGATTATATCAATAAATTTATCTGCCTGTGCTTTAAGCTTTTCGTCAGGTTGCGATTTAAGGGAGTAACCGACTGCTTCAAGCCATTTATATACGTCTGAGTCCTGAAATACCCATCCGTGAAATGCATTCTCGTCACAGTTATTATCGTCATATACCCATTTGTCAGCAGGGTAAACAGGAACATTTTTGCCATTTTTTATTGCCTCGGCAATTTTACCTGCCTTGATAAAATTTTCAATGCAGTAGCTTTTTTCTGCCCCGTCAATCTTATCCTGCAATGCGTTATACTGGTAGGGGATAACCTCTTTTCTTACGCGTTCAATTATACTGTTCCAAAAGTTGTCATTAATTTTAACTTCGTTCATCGTTAAGTGTGTCGAATACTTTTTGCTGTCCATAAAAACTCCTAAAAAAATAATGCACTTACTGTATTTAGTAAGTGCATTATATCACAATGTTTAGCAAAATTAAAGTCAAGCCGCATATTTTGAGCAAGAAATAATCTCCTCGATACCGCTCATTCTTCTTTCGTTTTCCTCAATTCTTTTGTTATGCCTTTCGCGAAACCTTTCCTCGCGCTCTTTTTTGCTCTGCTTTGATTCATAGATTAGAAGAGCAATTGCACCTATCACAACAAGAATTGCAATGTCAATTGCGAATAGCACCCTGACCTGAGTACTTGTAAGTGCGTCAAATAGATTGAAGGATACACCGCTGATTAGTGCGCCTGTGATTAATGTTACGACAAAAATTAATACTTCTTTAATGATTTTTTGCATTCTTTTTTTCATAAGAAAAACCTCCTTTTAGTTACAATTTCATTATAACAGAAGATTTTTCCGACACAATATACTTAGATGTGTTAGTCCGTTATTGTGGACTATTAGAACAAAAATTCATTATTCTATTGCCGATTTAATCAGATTAGCAACACTTTCAAGCTCGTCATAAGGGATTCCGGCAGGCGAGCAAACGATAGTTATAACATTATTCTCAATACGCTCTATATTTACGAGCAGACCCGATTTTTCAAAGCTGTCATTGCTTTTGCAAAACGGTGCAGTTATCATAAGCTGGAGATTATTGTCGCCGATTTCAATTTTTGCATCGGGCATTTTTTCTGAGAGAATTTCTGCAAAATATTTTGCCTTTGCTGTATAAAGCCTTCTTATTTTTCGGGT
Organism: Eubacterium sp.; assembly: GCA_022511225.1. Lineage (GTDB taxonomy): Bacteria > Bacillota > Clostridia > Oscillospirales > Acutalibacteraceae > Eubacterium_R. The sequence continues at coordinate 76,616 of JAFLRZ010000010.1, read as the reverse complement.
TTGTGACTTTATGTGACCGTCTCTTATGTAGTTGCATAGTGCAATCTGCTCTGTTTTGCTCGCTGTCTGCGCAAACATTTTAATTTTTGATTTGTATGCTTCATATAGCTTCGTTGTAAGCACCATAAAGCTGATTCTTATTGCCGGCAGAAGCATTGCTGAAAATGAAGAAATATAAACTACGTTTCCATTTCCAAGAGCGTATAATGACGGAGTTGGCTTTACGTTATAAAGAAATTCATTTTCAAAATCGTCCTCAATAACTATTGAATTATTAATGCTTGAATATTCGGCAAGTTCCAATCGTCTTTTTATTGTCATAACGTCGCCCCACCTCGTCATATGAGAAGGGGAAACGTAAATAACGTCAGCATCCTTATATCTCGTCCTTACGTCATATCCGTAATCTTTGAACGTTTCAATTCCCATTTCAAAGCTCTTATCAGGAAAAGATATCATACTGCCTTTATCAAGAAGTGAGCAAAGAATATTAAGCAATGACGACATTCCCGCACCAATAACGATTCTTTCAGGTGACGTAACAACGTTTCTTTTTTCCTTTATATATTCAGAAATTGCACACCTTAAATCATATTCTCCCTGAGCTTCACTGTAGCTTAGCATTCTGCTTTCCTGCCGAAGTGCACTTTTAATATATCTTTGCCACAGCTTTAGGTCAAAGCTGTCTTTGTCAGCAACTCCTCCTGTAAGATTGTATCTGCATTTGCTTTTGTGAATTACTTCTTCACTTTTATTAATTCGTTCTGCTATTGATGTTACGTAATATCCGCTTTTGTTACGGGCGACAATGTAGCCGTCTGCACTTAGCTCAAAATAAGCATTCTGTATGGTTGTAATTGAAACACTGTATAATTCGGACGCCCTGCGTACAGACGGTATTTTACTGCCGCTTGGTAATTCCTTGCTTTCAATCTGATTTTTAATCTCATTATAAATATCCAAGTATTTTTTCATAACTGTACCCTAAAAAAATATATTATTTGTATATTTAATAAATTACAGAAATATTATACAATGAGCATGTCACTTAGTCAAGTTGATAAAATATGAAAGGGAATAGCATCGCATATGAAAAAAGCAGCTGTAATAAACGATTTATCAGGATTTGGAAAATGCTCGCTGACTGCCTCAATTCCGATTATCTCTGTAATGGGTGTAGAAGCTCATCCGCTCCCCACAGCAGTTCTTTCGAATCAGACTGCATATGACAGCTACAAGTGTCGTTCACTTACGGATACGATTATTCCCTTTGCCGAGGAATGGAAAAAGCTCGGCGCACACTTTGACGCAATACTGACAGGTTTTGCAACTGATGAAGAACAGCTTGATAAAATAATTCAAGCAGCAAAGCTCTTGAAAGACGATTATACAGTTTTAGTGGTTGATCCCGTAATGGCTGATAACGGAAGCTTTTATGATGGCTATAGTATGCAGATGTGCCAAAAGGTTAAATCACTTTGTCATATTGCTGATATAATTACTCCAAACATATCGGAGCTGTTCTACATTGCTGATATGGACTTTAGCGAAAAAATTACAGACGTCAGAAAGTGCGCCGATAAGCTCAAAAATGAGGGTATAAAAAATATTGTAGTAACCGGATATAAGAACAAAGATACAATATCAAATATAGTTTTCACTGAAAAGGGAGAGCAAATATTCACTTCAAAGTTATATGGCGGTTATTTCAGCGGTACCGGGGACATTCTTTCTTCAATTGTAACAGCCGGTGCGGCTAAAGGAATTGATTTAGAAGAATCGGTTAAAGTCGCTACCGAATTCATATCACTCTGCGCAGCTGACACAAAAGCAGAAAATCCAAATGATGGTGTTGAGCTTGAACACTTTTTATATTATTTGATTGATAATTTCAGGGGTGATATTTTGTGACGAATAATAAACTGAATAAAATGGTTTTATCGGCAATGTTTACGGCAATGATATTCGTACTCACAAAATTTGTATCAGTGCCGGTAGCATCGGGATATGTTCACTTAGGTGACGCACTTGTGTACATTGTTGCTTCGGTATTGGGTGGTCCGTGGGCACTGTTTTCAGCCGCAATAGGCGGTGCACTTGCTGATGCAGTGTCGGGTTGGATGAGCTATGCGCCTGCAACATTAATTATTAAAACACTTATTGCATTGCCATTTGTTTTATGTTATAAAAAAAGTGACAGGATATTAACACCTCTTACAGCGTTACTGACAATTCCTGCAGGTGCAATTACTGTGGGCGGTTATTTTATCGCTGATATGATTATTGATAAAGCATATGCTTTTGTGAATATACCCGGCAACTTGATTCAGGCTGTCGGAAGTGCAGTTTTATTTATTGTGCTCGGCGTGTCATTTGATACGGCTAAGCTTAAAAAGAAATTTTTTATTGACAGAATGTGAGATTTTATGGCAGATATAGTTTATTCATTGGATGGCGGTACTTATCTTAATATTACGAATAAGTGCCCCTGCAACTGTGCCTTTTGTATCCGCTCTAAAGGTGATGCAGTAGGCGAGGCGAGTATGCTTTGGTTTGATAAAGAGCCTACCTTTGACGAAATAAAGTCAGCAATTGATGATTATGATTTTACCAATATTGATAATGCGATTTTCTGCGGCTACGGAGAGCCGACAAACGCATATGATAACTTAATAAAAACAGCAAAATACTTGAAAGAAATTAATCCCGATATTAAGCTAAGGCTCAATACAAACGGACTCTCGGATTTAATTAATAACAAACCGACTGCAAAAGAGCTTTCAATGCTCTTTGACGCTATTTCGGTTTCGCTTAACGAGCCAACCTCCGAAAAATACGATAAGATTACACGTAATATATATCAATGCAAAGCGTTTGATGCAATGCTAAAATTTACAAAAGAATGTGTTAAGTACTGTAAGGATGTAAGAATGACAGTAGTTGACGTAATTTCCGAAGAAGAAATTAAGCAAGCCAAAGAAGTTTGCGCTTCTACCGGAGCAAAATTTAAGGTTAGAAGCTTTGAGCGAGGAAGATAGTTTGCTTAACATATATTAAATATATCAGGAGGTATTTATATGAAGCAGAAAAAAGTTGGCGCTCTCGGTGGCAAGGTCTGGGCATCGTTAATCTTATTTGGATTAGTTGGTCAGATTGCGTGGATTGTAGAAAATATGTATTTCTCACGCTTTATGCAAAACGAGATTACACCGGCTCCGTATGCTACGACTCTTTTGGTTGCTTTTTCGGCAATTTTTGCTACCTTGTCAACGCTTATCGGCGGTGCACTTTGCGACAGAAAAGGCAAGAGAAAGCTATTCGTCTGCTGGGGTTACGTCATTTGGGGATTTACCATAATGATGTTCGCCCTCGTACCAATGAAGCCGAGCGCAGATAAGATTCTGCCTATGGTTATTCTTGTAGTTGCTATGGACTGCGTTATGTCAGTTATCGGCTCTATAAGTAATGATGCTTCGTATAATGCATGGGTTACAGACGTAACTAATACGGCAAACCGTGCGAAGATTGATACAGTTCTGGCAATTATGCCGCTCTTTGCACTTGCAATTGTATTTGGCGGATTTGATAGTCTTACAAATGCTGACGCTACACCTGATGACTGGAAAAAGTTTTTCGTTATCTTAGGAGTTATTACTTCAATAGGCGGTGTAATAGGTCTTTTTGTTATGAAAGACAAGGAGGGTATTAAGCCTAATACTGATAATTCATTCCTGTCGGATTTTACATATTCGCTTCAGCCTAACGTTATAAAGCAGAACAAAATGCTTTATATATGCCTTGCTGGAAATATGCTTTCTGCCATTGCTTATCAGGTATACGTTAATTACCTTTTTAATATTGTTGAAAAGACACTTAAGATTACAAATTATATTATTCCGATTGGCATAATAATGGTTGCTTCTGCGGTAATATCGGTTATTGTTTCAAGTGCTATGGACAAACATGGAAAAAAGCATTTTTATTATCCTACTATTGCTGCAGGTATTGCAGGCTGCATAATTATGTGGCTTTCAAAATTCTTAATCGGAAAGAATGAAACAACGCTGATAGCCGTTCTCATTGTGGGAGGAATTCTTCTTATCGGCGTAAGTCTTATTATGGCAGGACTTTTCACAGCTTCATATAGAGATTATATACCGGAAGGCAAGGAAGGATTATTTCAGGGATGCAGAATGGTTATGTACGTGCTTATCCCTATGATAATCGGACCGATTGTTGCCCAGGCTATTATAACCTACTTCAACAGAGGTGTTCCCGAAAGTCAGTACGTATATCCTATGGAGCTGTTTCTCGGAGCGGCGGCTATTATGCTTTTCTGTTTTATTCCTGCAAAAATAGTAAGAGAAAATCAGGATAAACAGCATGAGCTCCTGTTAGATAAGCTTAACAAGAATTCTGACTAATCATATCTTAATACCCGATATACGTTAAAATGTGTATCGGGTACTTTATTTTTTTATTTCAATCTGTTAAAATATGTAGCAGTTAATAAATGAAGAAAGGATTTTATATGGATATAAATACTGTACTTTGCCAGGAGTTTTCGCTCAAGCTCTGGCAGATAGAAAATACTATAAAGCTTATTGATGACGGTAACACTATCCCGTTTATCGCAAGATACAGAAAAGAAGCAACAGGCTCACTTGATGACCAGCTTCTCAGAGCTCTCGCAGACAGATTGTCATATCTTCGTAATATGGAGGAGCAAAAGGCAAAAATCGCTTCTTCAATTGAGGAACAGGGACTTATGACAGATGAAATAAAAGACTCAATTGAAAAGGCTTCAACGCTTACTGAGCTTGAAGATATTTACAGACCGTTCAGACCAAAAAGGAAAACAAGGGCATCCGTCGCAAAAGCTAAGGGACTTCAGGGACTTGCAGATGCAATCTATGAACAATTAAAAAGCATTATACCAATAGAGCTTGCGAAGGACTATATTAACGACGAAGTACCTACAATTGAGGAAGCTCTTGCAGGAGCTAAGGATATTATTGCAGAGCTTGTTTCCGATGACCCTGCGGGAAGAAAAATGCTTCGTTATTCAATTAAGCAAAACGGCAAGATTGCAGTATTGGGAGCTAAGGAAGATTTGGGTGTGTATGAAATGTATAAGGAGTATACAGAGCCCGTTAAATCTATCGCTTCCCACAGAGTTCTTGCTATTAACCGCGGTGAAAAAGAGGACTTTCTTAAGGTTTCGATAGACTATGATAAAATTGTCGGTGTAAATTTGCTTAAAAACCTTCATATAAAAGGTAATTCTCTGTCATCAGATTTAGTTATCGAGGCAATTGAAGACTCATATACAAGGCTCATTTTCCCTTCAATTGAACGTGAAATAAGAAATACGTTAACAGATACAGCGAGTGAAAGTGCTATAGAAGTATTTGCTAAAAACACAAGACAGCTTCTTATGCAACCGCCTGTTAAGAATAAGATTACTCTCGGTCTTGATCCCGGATACCGAACGGGATGCAAGGTTGCGGTTGTTGACGGTACAGGCAAGGTGCTCGATACAGGTGTAATCTATCCTGTGCCGCCTCATAATAAGATTGAGGAAGCTAAAAAAATCATAAAAAATCTTGTAAAAAAGCATAACGTTGAAATCTTTTCTATCGGTAATGGCACCGCTTCTCACGAAACAGAGGTCTTTGCAGCAGAGGTAATTAAAGAGCTTAACTGTGGTATAACTTATATGGTTGTAAGCGAGGCAGGTGCCTCTGTTTACTCTGCTTCAAAGCTTGCCGCTGAGGAATTTCCTGAATATGATGTATCGCTCAGAAGCGCAGTATCAATTGCAAGACGGCTTCAGGACCCTCTTGCAGAGCTTGTTAAGATTGATCCAAAGGCAATTGGCGTAGGTCAGTATCAGCACGATATGCCTCAGACACAGCTTACTTCTGCACTTGACGGTGTTGTTGAGGATTGCGTAAACACTGTAGGTGTTGACCTTAATACTGCGTCAGCACAGCTTCTTTCACGAGTAGCAGGGGTATCTTCTGCTGTTGCTAAAAACATTGTTGACTACAGGCAGAAAAACGGTGCATTTAATTCAAGAAAAGAAATTCTTAATGTGTCAAAGCTCGGTCCTAAGGCATTTGAGCAGTGTGCAGGCTTTTTAAGGGTAGCCGAAAGTGATAACGTTCTCGATAATACAGGTGTTCATCCCGAGAGCTATTCAGCCGCAAGAAAACTTCTTGCACTATGCAACGTAAGCGATGATGATGTAAGAAACGGCAATGTTTCTTCGGTGCAGAATTATGTTCAGACTGTCGGCACATCTGCACTTGCAAAACAGCTTGACATAGGTGAGCCTACACTGATTGATATTTCAAAGGAAATTGCAAAACCCGGCAGAGATCCGAGAGATGAGCTTCCGCAGCCGCTTCTTCGCACAGACGTTATGGGTATCGAGGACTTAAAGGCAGGTATGGAGCTTAAAGGTACTGTAAGAAACGTTATTGATTTCGGTGCTTTTGTTGATGTTGGAGTTCATCAGGATGGACTTGTTCACATCTCGCAGATTACAAATAAATTCATAAAACATCCTGCTGACGTTCTCAAGATTGGCGATATTGTGACTGTGTGGGTGCTTTCTGTTGATACTGAAAGAAAAAGAATCAGCCTAACTATGAAAAAGCCACAGGAATAAGTTATGGACTACGTACTAATTAAAAGCGACAGAAAAACTGCTTCCATAACTGTTAATGACAGTCTTCAAGTAGTAGTTCGTGCTCCGAAATACGCGAGGAAATCGGACATCGACCGTTTTGTTAACAGTAATGTAAATGCAATAATGAGAATGCTTGAGCATAAAAAATCACAGCTCGAAAAATACAACGTTTCAGATTACGAGCTGTCTGAGCTTATTAAATCTGCCAAGAAGGTGATACCGGAGAGGGTGGATTACTATTCCGATATATTGGGACTTAAGCCTACCGCAGTTAAAATCACAAAGGCGAAAAAGCGTTTCGGCTCTTGAAGTAGCAAAAATTCCTTGTGTTTTTCCTGCTATCTGATGCTTTATCCGCCTGAAGCAGTAGATTATGTTGTTGTTCACGAGCTTGCTCACATTAAGCATCATAATCACAGTAAAAGCTTTTATAATCTTATTGAAAAGTATATGCCGGATTATAAGCAAAGAGAAAAATTATTAAAAGCCGATAATTAGATTATCGGCTTTTAGTGTTTTACTACATTTATAAATATTATTTCAGGATGATTGAATAGTCGTAACGGAAATTCTGAATTGCCTAAACCTCTGCTGATTATAAGCTTTGGTCTGTCGCCAAAAGTACCTTTCGCATATTTGGGAAGTACTCCTTGACCGGGGGAAAAGAGAGGCTTAATTAATATCCACTGACCACCGTGTGCGTGGCCTGAAAGCTGAATATCAAAATTGTATTGACTGTAATTTAGTTCACTGATTCCTTCAAAGTTCTCAGGGAAATGGCAAAGAACAATTCTGAATTTGTTATATTGATTCAATTCTTCAAAATGCGGCGACATATCTTTGTATACAAACGTTCCGTTTCTTCTTGCTTTGTAATCCTTAAAATCCGCCTGATTTTCATCAAGCCCAAGAATTGCACAATGCTCATTTTCTGCCGTTTCATTAAGCAGAACGTTAAATCCGATTTCGCTAAGCTCATCCATAAGCTTTTCAAAGCAGCTAAGTCTTCGTTCATGGTTACCTGTTATGTAATAAACAGGTGCAATGCCAACAAGCATTTTACCGAGCTCAAGCATTTTATTCTTGTTTTTACACTTGTCATTTATGTAATCACCTGTAATACAGATGATATCAGGCTTTGCCTCTTGGAGTATTTTGACTACCTTGTTAAATGGCTTTGAATGTAAATCGGAAAGATGTGCAATTTTAAATTCATTGTCAGCTACGGTGTTTTTGATGCTGTATTCAGTAATATCAATTTTGTTATTTTGGTAGTAGCAAAAAGCAATAAAAGCTATAAAAAGTAAAAAGGCAATTATTGTGTATTCCATTATATCAGCTCCTACTGACATAATAATTTTTTTAAATTAATTAGTCAATAAAAATTTATACAATTAAAATAAAGGGAATTATTCACATTTTATGTATATAAGCAACGAGAAGGTGATATTTTGGACACTTGCCTGCGAATTTTATCAGAAGAAAACGAAAAATTAATCTTAAGTGAAAAGGCATGCCTTTCTTGTAATTCCAAGGGGAGGGCAGTGCCGGAGGATGAATGTTCAATTCGCACCTGTTTTCAAAGGGATAGAGACAGAATTATTCATTCTCAGGCGTTTAGACGCCTTAAACACAAGACACAAGTGTTTCTTGCTCCGACAGGAGATCACTACAGAACAAGACTTACTCACACCCTTGAGGTGTCACAGATAGCTCGAACTATCGCAAGGGCATTAAAGCTTAACGAGGATCTGACTGAAGCAATTGCACTTGGTCACGACCTTGGTCATACTCCCTTCGGCCACGCAGGCGAACGAGCACTTAGAGGGCTTTGTAAGGACGGCTTCAATCACTATGAACAGAGCGTAAGAGTTGTTGAACGCCTTGAAAAATACGGCAAGGGATTAAACCTTACCGATGAAGTAAAAAACGGTATTCTATGCCATACTTGCGGTGAAGAAGCGTATACTCTTGAAGGTCAGATTATTCGCATTGCTGACAAGATAGCTTATATAAATCACGATATTGATGATGCTATCAGGGCTGAAATTATGTCAGAAGAGGATATCCCGCTTAGCCTTCGTATGCAGCTTGGTATGACGAAATCTCAGCGAATTAACAATATGGTGCTTGATGTTATAACGAGCAGCAATGATAATATTCGTATGAGTGATGATTTCTATCAAGGCTTTATGGACCTTCATGATTTTATGTTCACCGCTGTATACACAAATCCTATATGCAAGGGCGAGGAGAGCAAGGCAGTTGATATGCTTTGCAAAATTTATTCCTACTACATTAATCATATTGACGATTTACCTGATGAATTTATAAGAATTGCTGATACCGACGGAGAGGAAAGAGCAGTCTGCGATTACGTAGCAGGAATGAGTGATAATTATGCTCTAAAGATATTTAACAAATTATTTGTTCCTATGTTTTGGATTGATTAATAAAAAATCAGACAGATAAAGGAGTTGAAATTATGGCGCTTGGCGAATCCTTTTTGCAGGAGCTTCGCTTTAAAACTGATATAGAAGAAATAATTTCAACCTATGTCAGTCTAAAAAAACGAGGGTCAACCTCAATCGGACTTTGTCCTTTTCATAATGAAAAAACACCGTCATTCACCGTTTATAACGACACACAATCATTTTATTGCTTTGGTTGCGGTGCAGGTGGTGACGCAGTAACTTTCATAAAGAAAATTGAAAATCTTGATTATATTGACGCTGTAAAGTTTCTCGCTCAGAGAGCAGGTCTTCAAATGCCTGATGAAGGTTTTGATGACAGCTTATCTAAAAAGCGTAGAAGAATATTTGAAATTAATCGTGAAACTGCAAAATTTTATCACTCATATTTAATGAGTGAAAAGGGCAGAACAGGTCTTGAATATTACATAAACCGCGGTCTTAAGCCTAATACTATTAAGAGATTTGGTCTTGGATTTGCACCTGATGAATGGTCTGCTCTGTTTGAACACCTTAAAAGAAAAGGCTTCAAGCCGAGCGAAATGGTTGAAGCAGGTGTTGTAAAGCTTAGTCAGAAGGGTAATTATTACGACTTCTTCAGAAACAGAGTAATTACACCCGTTATTGACGTTCGCGGAAATGTAATTGCTTTTGGCGGAAGAGTCCTTGATGACAGTAAGCCAAAGTATATTAACACGTCTGATACGCTCGTATATAAAAAAACTTATGAAGTGTTTGGTCTTAATCTCGCTAAAGACAGTGGCAAGGACTCAATTATAGTCTGTGAGGGCTATATGGACGTTATAGCAATGCATCAGGCAGGCTTTACAAATGCCATTGCAGGATGCGGTACTGCCTTAACTAACGAACAGGTAAGATTAGTAAGCAGATATGCTAAGGAAGTTATTCTTGCCTATGATGCAGACGAAGCAGGGCAGAAAGCGTTGAATAAAGCTATAACACTTTTTAAGCAGACAGATATAAAAATCAAAGTCCCATCACTTGTCGGAGGTAAAGACCCCGACGAAATCATTAAAAAATACGGTGCAGAAAAGTTTGCAGGTATGCTTGAAGGTGCATCAAACGAAATTGAATTTTATTTGTTTGACTTAAGAAAAAAATACAATCTTAACACAACAAACGGTAAAATTGAATTTCTGTCTGAGGCAATAAAGGTGCTTGTTGATACCTCACCGATTGAGCAGGATTTATATTTATCACGGCTTTCATCAGAGCTTTCCGTTGACAAGGGCAGTATCAAGCTTCAGCTTGATGAGCTGATTAAAAAGGATAAGCAGAAAAAGAAAAAACAGGAAAGTCGTTCCGTAGTTGATAATATCATAAACGAAGACAGAAAACTGTCGATGCAGGCAAACTCTTCAATAAAAAAGCTTAAAGCAGAATATAGAGCTATTGAACTCCTGCTATTATATCCTGCTTGCGCCAAGCTTTGTGAAAACTTTGATTTATCGATATTGTCTGACGGCTTTGTAAGAAAAGTATTTAGTCTTATTGTTGAAAGAATTGGTAATCATCTTGATATTGATTTGATTAATTTAAGCGGATTTCTTACTGAATCAGAAATGAGCAGTTTGTCAAAGCTTGTTGCTAAACGACAGCTTAGCGTTAATTCTAAGAATGAATTTAACGACTGTCTGAAAACTATTATATCTGAAAATGAAAATAGTGAAGCGACTTCAAGCATTGACAATGATGATAATTTTAGAAATCTTTTCAAGAAAAAATAAACAGAAAGAGGAAGTATTATGAAAAACTTAAATTCCACATCTCAGGGCACTAACGAAGATAAAAAGCAGGCTGCCTTTAAGAAACTCATTGAAAAGGGTAAGCAAACAGGTAAGTTGACCACACAGGAAATTGATAATCTTATTGTCGAGCTTGAAGACCTTGATGTAGAAGAGCTTGAAAAGCTTAATGAGCAGATTGACAGTGCTAATATTAATATCGTAGATGACTTTACTTCTGAATCTCTTGATTCTATCAGTCTTGAGGTTGATTTACCTAAGGAGACAGATGCAGCAGATACTGTTGCAGTTAACTATAATGCTGCAATGGATGATCCTGTTAAGGTCTACCTTAAGGAAATAGGCAAGGTTCCGCTTCTTACTCCAGAGGAAGAGATTGAGCTTGCTATACGTATTGCCGATGATGATGAGAGCGCAAAGAAGCGTCTTGCAGAAGCAAATCTTCGTCTTGTTGTAAGTATAGCAAAAAGATATGTCGGCAGAGGCTTACAATTTCTTGATCTTATTCAGGAAGGAAATCTCGGTCTTATCAAAGCAGTGGACAAGTTTGATTATACTAAGGGCTTTAAGTTTTCTACCTACGCTACATGGTGGATAAGACAGGCGATTACAAGAGCTATCGCCGATCAGGCAAGAACGATTCGTATTCCTGTTCATATGGTAGAAACAATCAATAAGGTTAAAAAAGCAAGCAGTTTACTGCTTCATATGAACGGCAGAGAGCCCACACCTGACGAGATAGCAGAATATCTTGAGGATATGACTGTCGATAAGGTAAGAGAAATTCTTAGAGTTTCACAGGAGCCTGTATCGCTTGAAACGCCTATCGGTGAGGAGGAGGATTCTCATCTTGGCGATTTCATTCCTGATGATGAAGCACTTGCACCTGCTGATGCTGCTTCTATGAGCCTTCTTAAAGAACAGCTTGCCGACGTGCTAAAAACTCTTACTCCTCGTGAGGAAAAGGTGCTTTCTCTTCGTTTCGGTCTTGAAGACGGTAATCCTAAAACTCTTGAAGAGGTTGGTAAGGAGTTTAACGTAACTCGTGAGCGTATCCGCCAAATCGAGGCTAAGGCTCTCAGAAAGCTTCGTCACCCAAGCAGAAGTAAAAAGCTTCGTGACTTTTTAGATTAAGCTAAGGAATTAATTATGACACAGGAAAAAATCAACAGAATTAATGAGCTTGCTCATAAGTCAAAAACAATCGGGCTTACAGAGGAAGAAAAAGCTGAACAGGCAAAATTGAGACGAGAGTATATAGACTCGTTCAAAGCAAGTCTTATCGGTCAGCTTGAAAACACCTATATTGTTGATGAAAAGGGCAACAAGAAAAAAGTTCAAAGGAAGCATAAAAATGGCAAAGTTAATAGTAATTGAAGGTCTTGACGGCTCAGGTAAGTCAACACAGACGGCTCTGCTCGAGGAATATTTCAAAAATCACTCTTTAAGCTACAGAAAGATTAAGCTTCCTGATTACGATAGTCCGTCAAGCACTCTTGTTAAAATGTACTTAAACGGTGATTTCGGTTTAGCAGCAAATGACGTAAATGCTTACGCAGCAGGCTCGTTTTACGCTGTAGACAGATATGCATCCTTCATCCTTGATTGGAAGAAGGATTATGAAAGCAAGGATATAATTCTTGCAGACAGATATGCTACCTCTAATTCAATATATCAGATGGAAAAGATTGATGAAGATAAGTGGGACGGATATCTTGATTGGTCGGCAGATTTTGAGTATATCAAGATAGGTATTCCGAAGCCAGATCTTGTTATCTATCTTGATATGCCTATAGAAATTTCTCAAAAGCTTATGACATCTCGGTATGACGGCGATGAGGGAAAAAAGGATGTTCACGAGGCGAATGTTGAATTTTTGAAAAAATGCCGTAAATCTGCCCTCTATACAGCAAGAAAGCAAAAATGGGCGGTTATCCCGTGTTCTGACGGTGAAAATCCGCTTCCTGTTGACGTTATACATAAAACGATTATTGATTTTATTAAGAAAGAAGTTAACTAATGCTGAATTTTAAAAAACCTGATATTGAAGATAAAATTTGGGTTGATGAATGCTTAAGGCATGCTCATAGCTTTAACTGCGAATACAATTTCGGCAACGTATTCGTGTGGAAAACTGTATATTCAACCCTTATTTGCCATTACAAAGATTTTTTCATCTGCCGATGGGGTAAGGGTGATGATATTCTTTACTCGCTTCCTATAGGTACCGGTGATTTTAAGGATGCAGTTGAGCGGATTATTGAAGACGCTTCTTTGCTCGGTATCAAACCGAGAATTTATGGCGTGACAGCCCATTATAAAAAATTGCTTGAAGAAAGCTTTGGAGAAACATTTTCTTTTGAACACGATAGCTCTATGAATGATTACGTCTATTCGGTTGAGAAAATGGCATCTCTTCGCGGTAAGAAATATCACGGAAAAAGAAATCATATTACAAATTTCAAAAAAAACAATCCTAACTGGAGCTTTGAAGTAATTAGCAAAGACAACATTAATGACTGCATTGAGCTTCATTCAAACTGGATAAGCCATCACGCTGATGATGAGGATTATTCATTTGAATTTGAAGCCGTTCTCACTGCGTTTGAAAATTATGACGCCCTTGAGTTTATAGGAGGACTTCTTCGTATAGACGGCAAGGCAATTGCTTATACTTTTGGAGAAAAGCAAAGTGACAAAGTGTTTGTAACCCATTTTGAAAAGGCACCTGCAGAAATTCAGGGTGCATATCCGATTATTAATCAGGAGTTTACAAAGAATTGCCTTATGGACTTTGAATACGTTAACAGGGAAGAAGATTTAGGTCTTGAGGGCTTAAGAAAAGCTAAGCAGTCTTATAATCCTGAAATACTTTTAGAAAAATGTGTGGCTGTGTTTAATGGGTAGAATTGTAGAAACAAAAAGATTTGATGACGAGGGAATTATAACTCTCTGGCGCGAAGCATTTGGCGACAGCAGGGAAGATATTGAGTTTTTTTTAGACTGTTGTGAATATAAATCTCTCGTTTGCTATTATAATGATAACGAGCAGCCTTGCTCAATGCTTTTTCTTGTAGATGCCTCAGTCAATGGTGAGCGATATAAATACATATATGCCGCCTCCACGCTTAAGGAATACCAACAGCTTGGTTTGATGACAAAGCTTCTTGATTTTGTAAAAGATAATTATTCAAGAGTGCTTCTTATTCCTGCCGAAAGTCACCTTGTAGACTACTACAAAAAAAGGAATTTTGCAAAACAGATTGATATAAATAACATTAGATTTTTTGAAATTGAAGATATTGAAGAATATCTTTTTGAAGGCTGTGAACTCAGCGAGCCGTTTGCGCTTGCTTATATCAGAAAGGAACAATAATGGTTTATTTATTTTTAGCAGATGGATTTGAAATAATCGAGGCAATGTCACCAGTTGATATGCTCAGAAGAGGCGATATTGAGGTTAAAACTGTAGGCGTCACAGGAAAAAATGTTACTTCATCCTGTAACATTAAGGTTGAGGCTGATATAACTATTGATGAATTTTCATATAATGATGTTGAAGCTATAATTTTGCCGGGTGGCTCTGACGGAGTTTTTAATCTTGAAAAGGATAACAGAATTCAAAATGTTATTGACAAAGCAGTTGATGACAATATTCTTATTTGTGCAATCTGCGCCGCGCCTTCAATACTCGGAAATAAAGGGCTATTAAGAAATGTTAATGCTACTTCTTATCCGACATTTATGAAATATTTAGATGGTGCAGTTTTGTCAGAAAATTTTGTAGTAAGATCCGGCAATTTTATAACTGCAAGAGGTGCAGGAGTTTCTGTTGACTTCGGTCTTGAAATTGTAAGTGCAATTAAAGGTAAGGATGAAGCAAAGCGCATAAGAGAGCAAATTCAATGTCAGTAAAATCAGAGCTTCGTAAATCACTGTTGGTTAAGCGTAAAGCAATTTGCAATAAGAAAGAAAAAGATCGCAAAATAAATGAATACTTAATTAATAGTGACGTTTTCTTGAATAGCAGCGTAATTCTTTTTTACGCTCCGACTGCTGATGAAATTGATATCAGCTATGCAATAGATATTGCAGTTAATATGGGCAAGAAAATTGCGTTCCCAAGATGCACAGATAAAGACGGGAATATGGAATTTTACTTTGTAAATTCGTACGATGATTTAGTTAAAGGTACTTTCGGAATAATGGAGCCTGATACCGACAAATCAATTCTTGTTACTGATTTTAGCGATGCACTCTGCGTTGTGCCTGCTCTTTCTGTTGATGACAGAGGTTACAGAATTGGGTACGGCAAAGGTTATTATGACAGGTTCCTGCAAAAAAACTCTTTAATTTCAAATGCTTTGTGTTATAATGAACTTCAAAGCAAAGAAATTCCTAATGACGAATATGATATAAGTGTCGATTATATTATCACCGATACAAAAATTCTTCAGGTAATGAAATAGGAGGATAACTATGGAAAATGAAGATTTCAAGCTTCAGGAAACAGGTATAAATCCTGTGGCAACAGCAAGCGATAAGAGTGACGTATATTTTTCTAACGTAGAAAATGAAGAGAAAATCACGACTGATACTCCGTCAACTTCTTCTGCTGTTGTAAAGAAGCCGCCTAAGAAAAAAGCAAAAGGTGTTGCAGGAACGTATATGTTTTTTATAGTTGTTATTGCAATATCTATGGTCATTTCCATATATGCAGTTTTGTGTATGAATGATGCTCTTGCAATAACAAAGACCTCTATAAACGTAACAATAAATATCAGCGAGCCTATTGATAATATTAGTGATGCTGTTGATCTTCTTGCAGATAACGGACTTATTAAGTGTAAGAATTTTTGCAAGCTCTTTGCAAAATTCAGAGAATCACAGGTTGGTCCTAATTACAGAAACGGCGTTCGTTATGATGATAAAACATATGAACCAGGTGTATATTATCTCAACGCAAAAATGGGACTTGAGGGTATGCTCCAGACCCTTCAGGGTAATGCAACAACTGCTGAAACAGTTCATTTAACTTTCCCTGAAGGATATACTATTCCTGAAATTGTGGACAGGCTTGTTGCAAATGAGGTTTGCGATAAGGCTGCTTTGCTTAAGGTAATTGAGTCTACAGATTTTTCATATTCACTTGTTAACGGCTTAGAGGCTTCGGAGAATGTTCCTTACAGACTCGAAGGCTACCTTTTCCCTGACACTTATGACTTTTACGTTGGTGAAAGTGCCTCTTCGGTAGTTAAAAAATTCCTTGCAAACGGTGATGCCAAGGTAACGGAAAAGTACAGAAAAAGAGCAGAAAAGCTCGGATATACTCTTCCTGAAATAATCACAATTGCTTCTATTATTCAGATGGAGGCAGGCAGCACCGAGCAGATGAAAGAAATTTCTGCAGTTATTCATAATCGACTGTCGGACAAGACTAATTACCCTTATCTACAGTGCGATGCAACTGCTGACTATATTAAAAATAAGGTTGCGCCGGCTTTATCTTCAACTCAGGCTCATACTGCTGATTATTATCTTAACTTCTACAGCTCCGATATGACGTCAACTGTTGTCGGTCTGCCTGCAGGACCTATATGTAACCCCGGTGTCGATGCAATTAAAGCAGCTCTTTATCCTGCTGACAGTGATGCATATTTCTTCTTCCACGACAATAAGGGCAACCTTTATACCGCAAAGAATAATACAGAATTTAAGCAGAAGGTTGAAGCGTACGCTCCGTACCTGTTACATTGATTATGAGAAATATTGAATTACTGTCACCGGCTGGTGATTTTGAAAGATTAAAGCTTGCTCTTAAGTTTGGCGCTGATGCCGTATACCTCGGCGGTGAGATGTTCGGTATGAGAACAAATCCGTCAAACTTTAAGGCGGACGAATTAAAAAATGCAGTAGAGCTGGCGCATAAGCTAAACAAGAAGGTTTATCTGACCTGCAATACACTTCCAAGAAATAATGAAATTGAATATTTGCCGGATTTCCTTAAGTATGCCGCTCAGATAGGTATAGATGCATTTATTATAGCAGACATAGGTGTGATGATGCTTGCCAAGAAGTATGCACCTGATGTTGAGATTCATATGTCAACTCAGGTCGGTATCGTTAATTACGAAACTGCGAATGCACTTTATCAGCTCGGGGCAAAGAGAATTGTAACTGCAAGAGAGCTTTCTCTCGATGATATTAAGACAATCCGTGATAAAATTCCCGATGATATGCAAATAGAGGTATTTGTTCACGGCGCAATGTGTATGAGTTTTTCAGGCAGATGTATACTATCTGACTATATGGTTGGCAGAGATGCTAACAGAGGCGACTGCGCTCAGCCTTGCAGATGGAAGTATCATCTCGTTGAAGAAACAAGACCGGGTCAATATTTTCCTGTTAATCAGGACGATACGGGAACCTATGTCTTTAATTCGAGAGATCTTTGTATGATTGAGCACATACCTGAACTTGTTGATGCGGGTGTTGACTCTTTCAAGATTGAAGGCAGGGCAAAGAGCGAGTATTACACAGCAATAGTAACTTATGCTTACAGAAATGCTGTCGATGAATATATGAAAAATCCGTCACCTGATTTCAAGGTTTCGCAGTGGATTCTTGATGAGATGGAAAAAATGAGCCATCGTGAGTATACAACCGGTTTCAATTTCGGACCGATGAAGAATGGTCAGGTGCTCGATACAGGTGGCTACATACGTACTTGGGACGTTTGTGCACTGTATAATGATTACAAAGACGGCAGATTAATTGTTGACCAGCGCAATCGGTTTTATGAGGGTGAAGAGCTTGAGGTTGTTGAGCCTGATAAGCTTCCGTATAAAATACTCGTTGAGGATTTGTATGATCTCACAAAAGATGAAAAGGTTGACATTGCTAATAAAGCCACAAACACTTATTCCTTCAAGTGTAACAAAAAAGTATCAAGTGACGCGATTTTCAGAAGAAAAAGAAATGATTAAATACATTACCCCTTGTTAAGAATAACAAGGGGTGTTTTTTATGAAAAAAAGAATAAAAGCACTGATGATATGCTTTGTGTTTATTTTTTCAGTACTGATCGGCAGATGTGGTTATATATCTCTTAGTAACAATTACACAGTATCCGAATCATATAATTCTTATAAAATTACAATAGGAGAGCGTAACACTAATATTTTCGACAGAAAAGGTTGCTTGCTGAACAATAATCAGACTGAAACAGTAGCAGTAATTCCTCCTACAGAAAAAGCAATTGCAGAGCTTGGTAAGCTTTTTTCATCTTATGAAGCAAAGGAAATTTATGAAGAACTCTCAAAAGGCTATCCTGTTAAAAGAACAGTAAATAAAAAGGTGAATACAGATCATATATTGCAGTATTATAAAATTGTTGAAAATCCGGATGATATGCTTGCAAAGCATATTCTTAACAGAGAATACGGAGGAATTGAACAATATGAGAGTAATAAAATCGGTGAGCTTTCAGTAAATTTTGGTAGATATGCTTCGGGTAGCTTGCTAAAAGGTGATAACGCCAAGCTTATTAATGATAATTATGATTCGACTGAAGGTATAGTAGTTACTCTCGACAGTGAAATTCAGCAAATAGCCGAGGATGCATCAAAAAGTATACCTAAAGGTGCAGTTGTCATACTTGACATAAATACTTCACAAGTTCTTGCAAGCGTAAGTCGTGGTGAAGATTATGTTAACAGAGCATTGTCACCGTATAGCGTAGGCTCAGTGTTTAAGCTTGTCGTATGTGCTTGCGCATTAGAGAATAATGTCAGCCAGATTTATAATTGTAACAGCTCTATAAAAGTCGGTGATACAACTTTTAATTGCCTGAAAAATAAAGCACACGGCTTACAGGGTATGGATACTGCACTTGCAAATTCCTGTAATTGCTATTTTGTTAAGCTTGCCTTAAGGCTTGGTGCAGACAGGCTTTATGATACTGCAAAAAAACTCGGCTTTGGAGAAGTTTTTGATTTATATTCTGATTGGAGAATTAACAGTGGAAACTTTCCAAGCAAAGAATTTCTAAAAATTTATGACGGTCAGCTTGCGTTAGCAGGCTTTGGTCAGGGAAAATTAACTGATTGTCCTATTCATTTTGCAAGTGTTATTTCCTGCATTGCAAATGGTGGTATATATAATTCTGCTACTCTTGATATTTCATCAAATAAAGGAGAAAAAGCAATATCTGAGTCAACAGCCAAAAAACTTCGTGAATATATGCTCGGTGTTGTTAAAAACGGTACGGGATACGCAGCCGACTTTAACGGAACTACGGCGGGGAAAACGGCAACTGCTCAAAGCGGAATTTATAAAAATAATAAGGAAATACTGAATACCTGGTTTGCTGGCTTTTACCCATATAAAAATCCCAAATATGCAATCGTCGTGATGCGCGAGGACGGAATCAGCGGAGCGGAAGACTGCTGTCCTATTTTTCGTACTATAGTTGAAAAGCTTCAGAATTTGTAGTATAATCACTTTGAGGTGATTATATGCAAAACTCAAAGCTTAAAACCCTGATGATATATCAGTTTCTTGAAACCTATAGTGACGAGGATAATCCGCTTTCTACAACTGATTTAATCAGTATGCTCGCAGATAGAGGAATTAAATGTGAAAGAAAATCAATATATGCAGATATAGAAGCACTTAATGAAATCGGATGCGATATTCTATCTGTAAAAAGCCCCAAAAGAGGATTCTTTATTGCATCAAGAAAATTTGAAATTCCTGAGGTTATGCTTCTTATTGATGCAGTTTCAAGTGCCGGCTTTATTACTCCGAAGAAAACAGTATCGCTGATTGAAAAGCTTAAGTCACTCGTTTCAGTGCCTCAGGCAGAATCTATGGTAAGTCAGGTTTACGTTGACACTCCATCTGCTAAATGCGATAATGAGGAAATATATATAACGATTGATCATCTTCACGGCGCAATTAAGGAAAAGAAAAAAGTTAAATTCCTCTATCGACGCAGAAGTATTGACGTTCAAAATAAAAAGAGGTATACAGAAAAAACGTTTACTGTATCACCATACGGTTTGATATGGAAAGATGATCACTACTATCTCATTTGCAACAATGATAAATACGATAATCTGATGAATCTTAGAATTGACCGAATGAAAAAACTGCAGATTCTTGATGACGAGGCAAGACCCGTCTCAGAAGTTTCTTCTTATGATGAGTTCGATACAAGCGATTACAGCTCAAAAATGTTTAATATGTTCAGCGGTGAGGAATGTAAAGTAACTTTACGGTTTGCTCTTAAGCTTCAGGAAGAAATGATGGACAGATTCGGACCGTCAATCGAGCTTAATGCATATGATTTATCTCATATTGAATCTACTGTGAATGCAACTCTTTCTGACGGTTTTGTATCGTGGATAATGCAGTACGGCGCAGACGTTCAGGTAGTAGAGCCTAAAGAGCTTGTTGATAAAATTAAAGAAAGAGCAAAGGCAATTTACGAAGTCTATGAGGAAGAAAAGCAGTGAATGAATATACAAAAAATTTAAACAGAATTGAATTCGTTGTTACTCTTGCCTGCAGCGGAAAATGCAAGCATTGCTCTCAAGGCGAGCATATTTACCAAAGAGGGCACATTGATGGTAGTGTTGCCGCTGATGCTGTACTAAAATTAGCAAGTGTACGCAAAATTGACTCGCTCATGACATTCGGCGGCGAACCACTGCTATTTTTTGAGGATGTCTGCAAAATTCAATGTGCAGCAAAAGAAGCCAGTATACCTAACAAAGAATTGATTACAAACGGTTTCTTTTCGAAAGATGAAAATAAAATTCAATCAGTTGTAGATAAACTATTTGAAAGCGGAGTAAATAAGATTTTGCTTTCAGTTGATGCCTTCCATCAGGAAACAATACCTATAAAGCCTGTAAAATTTTTTGCTGAATGTGTAAAAAAACAGGGCATAGAGATACAAGTTCATCCTGCATGGCTTGTAGACAGTGATGACGATAATCCGTATAATCTACGCACTAAAAAACTGCTTGAAGAATTTTCTTCTGCTGGCTTTGATATATCCTCAGGAAATGTAATTTTCCCGAACGGTAACGCCGTTAAGTATTTGAGTGAGTATTTCAAGGATAATCAGATACATAAAAATCCCTATGTACAAAATCCTGAAGACATAAGAGCTATCTGCATTTCTCCTGACGGGGAGGTCCTTAACGGGAATATTTATGTTAACAGTATTATAGATATAGTCGAAAACTATTTACCTCATTAATTTCTGCAAAAAAAGTTGCTGCCTCATTGATAATTGAGACAGCAACTTTTCTATGTATCATAATTTATATCATTTCTTCCGGATGGAAAACCTCATCAAACTTTTCAGCGGTCAAAAAGCCAAGTGTTAAACAAGCTTCTTTAAGCGAAACATTGTTAATATACGCGTACTTTGCTGTCTTGGCGGCATTTTCGTATCCAATATAAGGATTCAGTGCGGTTACAAGCATAAGTGAATTGTGAAGATTATTTTTCATTTTCTCTTTATTTGCTTTTATTCCGACAGCACAGTTGTCGTTAAATGAAATAATTGCCTCAGAAAGAAGTCTTACCGACTGAATAAAATTGTAGATTATAACAGGCATAAATACATTCAGCTCAAAATTACCCTGACTTGCGGCAATACCAATAGTAGCATCATTTCCCATTACCTGAACGGCAATCATCGTCATTGCTTCGCACTGTGTCGGATTGACCTTACCGGGCATAATTGATGAGCCCGGCTCGTTTTCGGGTATAGTTATCTCGCCGAGTCCGAGTCTTGGACCGCTTGCAAGCCATCTTACGTCATTAGCTATTTTCATCAAATCACACGCAAGTGCCTTAAGAGCACCGTGCGCAAATACAATTTCGTCTTTAGAGGTAAGTGCGTGAAATTTATTAGATGCTGATTTAAAGCTTTTACTTGTAATATCGGATACTGCCTTTGCAACCTCTTGGTCAAATCCTGAGGGTGCGTTCAATCCTGTACCAACTGCAGTGCCGCCGAGAGCTAATTCCTTAAGCTCGGGCAAAGTAAGCTCAATTAATTTTTTATCCTTTTCAAGTGAGCTTCTCCATCCGCTTATTTCCTGTGAAAAAGCAATAGGAGTTGCATCCTGTAAATGTGTTCTTCCGCTTTTTACGATTCCATCGTTTTCCTTTTCGAGCCTAAGAAAAGTGTTAATAAGCGTATCAACTGCAGGCAAAACCTTGTCCTCAATTCCGATTACTGCTGCAATACTCATAGCAGTAGGGAACGTATCGTTAGAGCTCTGGCTCATATTAATATCATCATTCGGATGTAGCAGCTTTTTACCTGCAAGCTCATTTCCTCTGTTTGCAATAACTTCATTTGCATTCATATTTGACTGGGTACCGGAGCCTGTCTGCCAAACGACGAGAGGGAAGTGGTCGTTTAACTTTCCGTTGATTACCTCATCACACGCACTACTTATTGCACTTAACTTTTCTACAGTCATTTTTTCAGGCTTAAGCTTGTTATTGGCAATAGCTGCTGCCTTTTTTAAGATACCAAAGGCATATGTAATTTCTATTGGCATAGTCTCAATTCCTGAGCCGATTTTAAAATTATTACGGCTTCTTTCTGTTTGAGCCGCCCAGTATTTATCTGCAGGGACCTTAACATCTCCCATTGAATCGTGTTCTATTCTGTAATCCATAATTACCTCCAATTAATCGTCTTACCATAATATACACTTTTTTTCCTTTTCTTTCAATAGCAATAACTCTATTTAACAAATGTAAATTTAATGTTAATTTTATTAACAAGATGTTAACAAACTCTTGACCTGTAATTATCACATACTTATAATTAACTAAAATTAATAAATTTAAGGAGACATTATGGTTAAATCTATGACAGGCTTCGGCAGAGCCGTTAAAGAAATTGACGGATATATCATTTCTGTCGAGCTTAAATCTGTTAATCACAGGTATTTTGAGTTTTATTCCCGATGTCCTCGTCAATATGGATTTATTGATGACAAAATCAAATCATTTATAAATTCAAAGGTATCAAGGGGAAAGGTTGAATGCTATGTAACGATTGAAGCACTTGACACTGATTCTGTCGACGTTGCTATCAATCACACACTTGCAGGAGCATACGTATCTGCGCTCAGAGAAATTGCTGAGAGATACGAGCTTCGTGACAGTATTTCTGCTAATGACATTGCACGCTATCAGGATGTTCTCGTTGTTCGAAAGGCAGAGGAGGACGAAGAAAAAATCTGGTCATACGTTAAAACCGTTGCTGAGGAAGCTCTTGATAAGTTCGTAGAAATGAGAGCAACTGAGGGAAAAAGAATGTATGATGACGTTTATTCACGTTCTCAGTTTATTCTTGATACAGTTTCTTATATAGAGCAACGTTCTCCTGAAACTGTCAAAGAGTACAATGACAAGCTTGTTGAAAGAGTACACGATTTACTCGGCGACGTTACTCTTGATGAGGGCAGAATTTTGCAGGAGGTTGCAATTTACAGCGACAAGGTAGCAGTTGCAGAGGAAACTGTAAGGCTTCGTTCTCATATTGAACAGTTAAGAGAATTTCTTAATAGTGATGAAGCAGTAGGAAGAAAGATTGATTTTCTTGTTCAGGAAATCAACAGAGAAACAAATACTATCGGCTCAAAGTGTTCTGACGTGTCAATAGCCAGAAAGGTTGTTGATATGAAGGCAGAAATCGAAAAAATCAGAGAGCAGATACAGAATATAGAGTAATGATATGAATTTAGTAAATATTGGATTTGGTAATTTGGTTAACGCTGATCGAGTTATTTCAATAGTATCACCTGAATCAGCACCGATAAAGAAAATTGTCAGGGAGAGCAAGGCAAATAATACTCTTATTGATGCTACACACGGCAGAAAGACGATGAGTGTAATAATTACCGACAGCGACAATGTTATTTTGTCGTATATGGATACAAAGCAGCTTGCCGGCAAGTTTGGAGTGGAGGTTGACATCGATGAATAAGGGTATGCTTGTTGTTCTTTCTGCACCGAGCGGCTGCGGCAAAGATACAGTCTATACAGAGCTATGTAAAATTAGAAATGACATTGTGAAGTCAGTTTCGGCAACTACACGAACTAAGCGTGATGGCGAAGTCGAAGGTGTTAACTATTACTATTTATCAAAGGATGAATTTGAATATCTAATTAAAAATAACGGTCTTATTGAGTATACCAGCTATAATAATTGCTATTACGGTACTCCTATAAGCAACGTCACCAACGCCGTCAACGAAGGCAAAATATGTTTTCTCATAATCGAAGTTGAAGGTGCACAAAATATTATGAAATTATTTCCTGATGACTGTGTATCAATTTTTCTGCTTCCACCGAGCTTTGAAGTGCTTGAAAAGCGACTGAGAGGCAGAGATTCTGACAACGAGGACGTAATTCAAGGCAGACTAAAAATTGCCAAGGATGAATTAACATACAAGGATAAGTATGATTATAATGTTATCAATGACAAGCTTGATGCTTGTGTAGACGAAATAAATCAAATAATCAGTGCTGAGCTTAGCAAGCGAAACGCCTGAAATATAAAGGAGAAAGAATTATGTTTAATCCGGATTTAAAAGAAATGCTTAAAAATTGCAACAGCCGTTACAGTCTTGTAATAGGCACAGCTAAAAGAGCGAGAGAAATTCGCGATGATGCTATTGAAAAGGAAGAGCAAATTGACGTAAAAACCGTTTCAACTGCAATTGAGGAAATCCTTGATGGCAAGTATGTTATTGAAGAGCCTGATGAGCTCTGCGAAAATAAATAATAATGAACAGAATTGTAGCTACCGTTGCAGTTGAAAAAACCTTTTTCAGTCTTGGCTCAGACTACGATTATTATGTACCTGAGAATTTTGAAGGTGAAATCAAAATCGGTATGCTTGTAAGAGTGCCGTTCGGTAAAGCTAATCAGTTACGTGACGGTATTGTGGTAAAGCTGTTTCCGGCAATTAATTCACAGCTAAAGCAAATTGCAGAAATAAAGAATAAGCTTCCTGTTATCAGTGAAGAAATGGTTTCACTTGCATTATGGCTCAAAGAAAGATGCTTTTGCACAACTTTCGACTGCCTTAAGCAGATGCTTCCAAGAGGTGTTGGTCGCATTTCTGACGCAACATCTAAAATGGCAACACTTCTTATAGAAAATGAGGAAGAACTGCCAAAGCTTACACCAAAGCAAAGAAGCGTCGTAAACCTTTTGTTTGATATTGGTACGGCTGGAGTTAATGAAATCTGCGAATTCTGCTCTGTCGGAATTGGTGTGCTCAAAAATCTCGAAAAATACGGAGTTATTTCTGTTTTTGATAAAGAGGTTTACAGATTACCGTATAAGAGTGATTTTGAAGTTTATAACGCTTCAATAAACCTTTCTAAAGAGCAGCAAACTGCTTATGAAACATATCGCAAAATGCTTGAAGGCGACGGAGGCACAGGACTGCTTTACGGTGTAACCGGTAGCGGAAAAACTCAGGTATACCTTAAGCTTATTGATAAGGCGATAGATATGGGCAAAGACGTTATCGTGCTCGTACCTGAAATAAGTCTTACACCACAGGCACTTTCAATTTTTCATAAGAGGTACGGCAACAAAGTAGCCGTTTTTCACAGCGGACTGTCACTTGGTGAAAGAAATGATGAATTCAAAAGGGTTGACAGGCGCGAAGCAAAAATTGTAATTGGCACAAGAAGCGCCGTATTTGCACCGTTTCATAACCTCGGTCTTATCATTATTGACGAGGAGCAGGAGAATACTTACAAAAGTGAGCGTACTCCAAGATATAATGCGAAAGATGTTGCTAATTTCAGATGCAGATATAACAAAGCCTTGCTTCTTTTAACGTCTGCTACACCGAGCCTTGAAAGCTATTCAAATGCAATTAAAGGAAAATACGTTTTGTGTGAACTAACCGAACGATATGGTGATGCAAAGCTTCCTGAAGTTATAACTGTTGATATGAAAAACGAAATGAAGTGTGGTAACAAATCACCGATTTCGTCTATCTTGAGGCAGTATATTAACGAGACTATTGATAATAATAAGCAGGTGATACTACTTATTAACCGCAGAGGGTATAATACTTTTATTTCCTGTAATGATTGCGGTCATGTTATAACCTGTCCCAACTGTTCTATATCGCTTACTTATCACAGCTTTAATAATCGGCTTACCTGTCACTATTGCGGCTATTCAAAATATCTTGATAATCTTTGTCCAAGCTGTAATAGTTATAACGTACGATACAGTGGATACGGCACTCAGAGAATAGAAAATGAGCTTGAGCTTTGCTTCCCGAACGCAAGGGTACTTCGTATGGATGCTGACACCACAAGCACTAAATTCGGACACGATAAGCTTTTTAAGGCTTTTTCAAATCATGAGTATGATATTCTTGTTGGCACGCAGATGGTTGCTAAGGGTCTTGATTTTCCTGACGTAACTCTTGTCGGCGTATTAAATGCGGACTCCTCACTCTATGATGAAAATTATAACAGTGACGAACGTTCTTTTGATTTGATAACACAGGTTGTTGGAAGAAGCGGCAGACGAGACGGCAGCGGCAGGGCAGTTATTCAAACTATTAATCCGTATAATACTACACTTGAATATGCTGCTAATCAGGACTATAAAGGCTTTTTTGAAAACGAAATAGAGCTTAGAAAGCTCCTTATATATCCTCCGTTTTGCGATATATATTCTGCTTCGTTTGTTGGCGAAAATGAGAATACTGTTGCACTTTGCGCAAGAGCTTTTTTTGACTCGCTTAAAGAGGAAAATGCTAATGCAGGTGAAAAGCTTATTATACTTGGTCCAAGTCCTGCGAAAATATCTAAAATTAATAATCAGTACAGATACAGATTATTTGTAAAGTGTAAAAATTCAGCAAAAATGAGAGCACTTTTGAGTTCTGTTCTTAAATCGGTCGGTAAAATTAAAGAATATAGGGATGTTATGATTTCCGTTGATCTTAACCCCTTTGATTTAAATTAGGAGAATAATATGGCATTAAGGAATATTGTTAAGCTTGGTGATCCTATTCTTGAAAAGAAAAGCAGGGTCGTTGAAAAATTTGACGTTAGACTGTCAATTCTTATTGATGATATGATTGAAACAATGAACAACGCTAACGGTGTCGGTCTTGCTGCTGTTCAGGTGGGAATACTTAAAAGAGTTGTAGTTATCGATGTCGGTGACGGCGTAATGGAGCTTGTTAATCCTGAAATAACAATGCAGGAGGGTGAGCAGAAAGAGTCCGAAGGATGTCTTTCACTTCCTAATAAATACGCAACTACATTAAGACCTAAAAAGGTTCAGGTCAAGGCTCAGGACAGAAACGGCAAGTGGCAGGTGTTTACAGGCGAGGATCTTAAAGCAAGAGCCTTTTGCCATGAGATTGACCATCTTGACGGAATTTTGTTTACGTCAAGGGCTATAAGTGATGTTAATATAGCAGGTGATTAAATGAATATAATCTTTATGGGAACTCCTGATTTTGCAGTTCCTTGCCTTCAAAAGCTGATCAACAGCCGTCATAACGTTACAGCAGTGTTTTCACAACCTGATAAGCCTGTCGGAAGAAAGCAGATTTTAACTCCTCCGCCCGTAAAGGCTTGTGCTGTAGCAAATAGTATCCCGGTTTATCAGCCGAATTCATTAAAAACTGAAGAAGCACTGAATCTTATTAATAACTTAGAAGCTGATATAATTATAGTTGTAGCTTATGGCAAAATACTTCCTAAAGCTATTCTTGATTCAAAAAAATACGGCTCTATAAACGTTCATGCGTCTTTACTTCCGAAATACAGAGGCTCAGCACCTATTCAGTGGTCAGTTATTAACGGAGATGAAAAAACAGGTGTAACCATAATGCAGATGGATGAGGGCGTTGATACAGGCGATATGCTTCTTGTAAAGGAATGCAATATTGGAGGCAATGAAACCTCAGAGGAATTATTTGACAGATTATCTCTTATCGGTGCTGATGCTCTTATTGAGGCGATTGATATGATTGAAAGTAATTCTGTAAATCGGGTAAAACAAGACAATAATATGTCAAGCCACGCACCTAAAATCACGAAAGATTTAGGCATTATTGACTGGTCAAAGAGTGCTGACGAAATTCATAATTTGGTCAGAGGACTTCAAAGCTGGCCCTGCGCCGTAACAACACTTAACGGAAAGCAGCTAAAAATTCACAAAACAGTTAAAAGTACAAAAACAGGTGATAAATGCGGTAAAGTTACAGATAATATAAATGTACTTACTGTGTGCTGCGGTGACGGTAAATGCCTTGATATTACCGAGCTTCAGCTTGAAGGGAAGAAGAGAATGGACGCTAAAGCTTTTTTGCAGGGGAATAGCATAGAGCTTGGTACAACTTTAGGAGAATAATATGGGTGCTTATTTTTCATACTATATGACAGGCTTTATAATGATACCTGTTTTTATATTTGCGCTGATATGTCAGATGAAGGTTAAAAGCGCATTTTCAAAATATTCAAAGATTAGAAACAGAAGAGGTATGACCGGTGCTGATGCGGCTTACAGACTTCTTCAGCTCAACGGTATTACCGACGTGAGAATTAAGAAAATCGGTGGCAGTCTTACTGATTACTACGACCCTGCTAAGAAAGAAATTTGCCTTTCACAGGACGTCTTTGACTCAACGAGTGTTGCGGCAATTGGTGTTGCTTGTCACGAGGCAGGGCATGCTTGTCAGCACGCTGAGGGTTATTCTGCTCTCAAAATTAGAAATGCAATCATTCCTGTTACAAAAATTGGCTCAATGCTTGGCATTCCTCTTGCTCTTATCGGTATGATTCTTTACAGTGATGTACTGATTTACGCAGGACTTATTTTGTACTGCGCAGTGGCACTTTTTCAGCTAATAACCCTGCCGGTTGAATTTAATGCTTCAAAAAGGGCACTTGATACAATTGAAAGTAATGCTTTTTTAGAGTCCGAGGAATATACCGGAGCTAAAAAGGTACTTACTGCTGCTGCACTGACATATGTAGCGGCATTGGTATCTGCGCTTGCAACAATTTTGAGATTACTACTTATCATTAACAGAGGCAGTAGACGATAATGAAAAGTCAAAGACTTATTGCATTTGAAATTCTTTATAAAATATTTTACGATGCATCTTATTCAAATTTAGCTCTTGACTCTGCACTTGCAGATATAGAAGAAAATAAATCGTTCATAAGTGCACTTGTTTACGGAGTAGTAGAGAGAAGAATAACAATTGACTATTATTTGAAAAAGTACATTGACAAGTCTCCTAAGCCCAAAATTATGACAGTATTAAGGCTTGGTGCATATCAGATTCTTTATATGGATAAGGTGCCTGACAGCGCCGCAATTAATGAGAGTGTAAAACTTGTTAAGGAAATTAAGCAGGATTTTTACTCAAAACTCGTTAATGCCGTGCTACATAAAGTTGCTGATGATAATGAAATTCTTAAAGACGATTATCTGATACATTCAATTCCTGAGCAATTACTTAATATGTGGAATAAACAGTACGGCTTCGATACTGTAAAAGAGTTTTTGCCTTGTCTTAACGGCAGACCTCCCGTCTTTGCAATTCCAAATAAGCTTTTCGTAGACAGTGACGAACTTTTATATGAGCTTCTTAGTGAGGACGTAGAATGTGAAGTATGTGATGATGTCGTAAAGATTAATTCACCTATAGATTTTCGCACCTCCAGAGCATATAAAAACGGACTTTTTCATATAGAAGATTTATCAAGCTATGAGTGTGCAGTTTCACTCGGCGCAAGAGAGAATGATACAGTTCTTGATGTGTGCTGTGCTCCGGGTGGCAAGACCTTTACAATCGCACAGCAGATGAATAATAAGGGCAGGATATTTGCTTTTGACCTCTATTCTCATAGACTTAAGCTTGTTAATGATGGCGCAAAGAGGCTTGGTATTAACATAATAAAAACTGCTGTAAATGATGCTTCGGTTTATAATCCTGATATCCCTATGGCAGATAGAATACTCGTTGATGTGCCTTGTTCAGGATTTGGAATTATAAGAAGAAAGCCTGAAATAAGGCATAAAAGCCTCGACAGTGTTAAAGATTTGCCGCATTTACAGCTTGATATTCTTGAAACTTCATCAAAATATCTTAAAAGCGGCGGTGTGCTGATATATTCAACCTGCACCTTGAATAAAAAAGAAAATGAAAACGTTGTTAAATCATTTTTAAAAAAGAATAGAAACTTTACGCTTACTGATGAAAAAACCATTTTCCCGAGTTTTGATGGTGGAGATGGATTTTACAGGGCAAAACTAATTAAGAATAATGACTGATATTAAATCGCTGACTATTCAAAAACTAAATAAGATTTTATCAGATGCAGGGCTTCCAAAATTCAGAGCAAACCAGATATTTAATTGGCTTCATAAAAGCGGTTGCACGTCCTTTGATGATATGACAAATATAAGTAAACCGCTTAGAGAAAAGCTTGCTTCTGACTTTTACATAAGCAGCTGTGAAATTGAAGAAAAGTACGTATCAAAGCTTGACGGAACTGTAAAATACCTTTTCAGGCTATGCGATGGTGAGTATGTCGAATCTGTCATAATGAAGTACAAATACGGCTATACTATATGCGTTTCCTCTCAGGTTGGCTGTAAAATGGGTTGTACCTTCTGCGCTTCCACTCTTGCAGGATTTAAGAGAAATCTTACTGCAGGTGAAATTGAATCTCAGCTTCATACAGCACAGAAGGATTTAGGTATCAGAATTTCAAATATAGTTATGATGGGGATTGGCGAGCCTCTTGATAACTTTGAAAACGTTATTGATTTTCTTGATATCGTTAACAGTCCTGAAGGACTAAATATTTCAATGCGAAATATAACTATTTCCACCTGTGGTATTGTGCCGAAAATATATGATTTGATGGAGCGTGATTTACAGCTAACTCTTACAATATCGCTTCACGCACCTAATGATGAAATTCGTTCAAGGACAATGCCGATTAACAGACGGTATCCTGTTGAAGAGCTTATCACTGCCTGTAAAAAATATGCGCAGAAAACGAACAGAAGAGTAAGCTTTGAATACACGCTCATTAAAGATGTTAATGACAGCAAAGCTGATGCTTTAGAGCTTTCAAGGCTTCTTAAAGGAATGCTGTGCCACGTAAATCTTATTCCTGTAAATAATGTAGAAGAGTGTGCCAATATTCAAAGCAGCAGAGAGAATATAGAAAAGTTTGCTGATATATTGAAAAAGAATGGAATTAATGCTACAATAAGAAGAACACTTGGTTCTGATATTAATGCATCCTGCGGGCAATTAAGACGAATTAAAAAGCGAGGTGAAATTGATGAAAATAGTAGCAAAAACTGATAAGGGTCGTGTCAGATCCTCTAATCAGGACGCCTACGCAGTCGGAGAGTTTTCTAACGAGGTTGTATGGGCAGTTGTTTGCGACGGTATGGGCGGAGCTGCCGGAGGTAATATTGCCTCTGCCTTAGCTGTTAAGGTTATCAGCGAAAAAATCAACGCTTCATATCGTGATAATATGCGAGATTCATCAATTCAAAATATGCTTGACTCTGCGCTTACTGCTGCAAATATAGAGGTTTACGATTTTGCAATGGATAACACAGAGCTTATAGGAATGGGCACAACAGTAGTCTGTGCTATCGTAAGAGATAATCAGGCATTTATTGCTCATGCAGGTGACAGCAGAGCGTATATTGTAAGTGCTGATAACAAGATAAGGCAGGTAACAGTTGATCACAGCGTCGTTCAGGATTTGCTTTCTAAGGGTAAAATTACTCCTGAAGAAGCTGAAAATCATCCTAATAAAAATATTATAACAAGAGCTATCGGCGTTGACAAAAATATTAAAATTGATTTTGATATGATAGATCTCGAAGAAGGGGATACAATTCTTCTTTGTACTGACGGCTTTTCAAATTATGTTGAAAATAATGAGATGCTTGAAATAATGAGTGACGGCAAGCATTATGCCTTTGCTGACAGGCTTGTTACAAAGGCAAACGAAAATGGCGGTGGTGACAACATTACTGTTGTTATCATATCAAAATGACGGAGTTGTATTAATTTATGGAAAATTATGTAGGCAAGCGCCTTGACGGAAGATACGAAATTCAGGAAATTGTCGGTGTTGGCGGAATGTCTGTTGTTTATAAGGCTTATGACAGTGTTGACGATAGAATTGTTGCCGTTAAGGTGTTGAAAGACGAATTTCTCAATAATGACGATTTTGTAAGACGCTTTAACAATGAAAGTAAGGCGATTGCACTTCTTTCTCATCCTAATATCGTTAAGGTGTATGACGTCAGTTTTGGCGAAAGACTGCAGTATATCGTAATGGAATACGTTGATGGAATCACTCTTAAGGAGTATATCCAAAAGCAAAATGCCATTACATGGAACGAGGCATTATATTTTACTACGCAGATACTCAAAGCACTTCAGCATGCGCACGACAAGGGTATTGTTCACCGTGACGTAAAACCCCAGAATATAATTTTGCTTTCTAACGGTGATATTAAAGTTGCAGATTTCGGTATCGCAAGATTTTCAAGAAGTGATACAAAAACGCTGACTGATACTGCTATAGGCTCTGTTCACTATATCAGTCCTGAGCAGGCTAAGGGCGAATTTACAGACGAAAAGGCAGACATTTATTCGGTTGGTGTAGTACTTTATGAAATGCTTGCAGGCACAGTGCCCTTTGAAGCAGACAATCCTGTTTCAGTTGCACTTATGCAGCTTCAAAAAGACGCTAAGAAGCTTACCGATATCAATACTGATATTCCGCTCGGACTTGAGCAGATTTGCGATCACGCTATGCAGAAGAATCCCGATGACCGTTATCAGACTGCTACAGAATTTCTCATTGATCTTGAGGAAATTGAAAAAAATCCTGCAGCAACATTTGATTACTCATGTTTTGTTGATAAAGAGCCTACCAAGTATGTTATCAATACCAGTGATGCTGTAAATCACGTTGAAGATGATACAGAATACGATGAAGATGATTACTATGATGACGGTCACAAAAAGAAGACTGTTATTGCAGTTATAGTTGGATTGATGCTTACTATTGCTGCTATAGTTGGCATTGTATTTGCATTTACGGGAAACGTTAATACTAAAGCAAGCATTATAGATAATTTTGTCGGCACTTCGTATGATGAGCTAATCAGCTCCAATAAGTATGACTATCAGTTTAACTGTGAATATGAAAAAACAAGTGACTATGAACCGGGAACAATCATTAGTCAGTCACCCGAGGCAGGAAGCAAGGTGCTTTCGGGAAGTCAGGTAACCCTCGTTGTTGCTGCATCTGTTAATGATATAAAAGTACCGAATATTTATAATCTCACTGCTGATAAAGCAAAAAAGGCACTTGAAAATGAAGGACTCAAGAATTACAGAGTTACAACAGTTTCAAGTGAAACCGTTGAAGAGGGAAAGGTTGTATATTCCGATCCTAAGGCAGGAAGCATAGTATCTGCAGATACTGAAGTAATGATATATTTGAGTTCGGGTCCAACAACACAGCTTGTAGAAAATATCACTGTTCCCGACGTTGTCGGTTTAAAGCAGGAGGGTGCAAGAGCTTTCCTTGAAAAGACCGGATTTAAGAACATCAGATTCAAAACAAAGGATAGTCCTGAACCAAAGGGTGTAGTCCTTGCTCAAAATCCTACGGCAGGTGTACTTGCTGTTGCTGATGATTTGATTTTGATTACTATTTCATCAGGTGTAACTACGACAACTACAAAGCCTGTTTCCAAGATTGCACTTTCTATAGCGCTTCCTGAAATTACCACTGAAGATGGCGAATATATGTCGGATACACTTACTGTTGAGCTTGACGGTGAAACGTATCTCAGCCAGAGTGTCTTGTTAAACGGCTCTACTTCACCGGTAAGTATTACTGTGGAAAACACCGAAAGCGTTACAATTAGAATTTCACTTTCGGAGTGCGGAAACATTGAAACAAAGACAGTTAAAACTGACAAGAGCTCAAAAATATCTATTGATTTTTCAACTCCTGTTAATACTGATATAATTCCTCAAAAGCCGGAAGAAGCAACTGAAGATAATACTGAAGATACAGCTGGATGAGGTACATATGATTGATGGTAGAGTAATTAAAGGTATAGGCGGTTTCTATTATGTAGAAACCGCTGATACTGTTTATGAATGTAAAGCAAGAGGCAGATTCAAGAAAAATAAAAACTCACTTCTTGTCGGGGACTATGTTTCCATATCAATTAACGAAAATGCCGAAAACACAATTGATGAAATTTTACCGAGAAAAAATTCTTTTATCAGACCACCTCTTGCAAACGTTGATCAGCTGTTTATAGTTTCTTCTGTAGTTGACCCTGCTATTAATACCTTTGTTCTTGACAGACTTATTGCAATAGCAGAATTTAAGCAAACTGAGCCGATTATCGTGCTTACAAAGATTGACCTTGATGAAAGCTATAAAAAGTATTATGACCTTTACACTAAAGCCGGATTTAAGGTTATTGCCTGTAATAATATTTCAGGTGACGGCTCCGAAGAGGTGAGGGAGCTCCTTAACAGCAAAACAAGTGCTTTTATAGGAAACACAGGAGTAGGTAAGTCGTCGCTGATTAATTCAATTGATAACTCTCTTTCACTTGAAACGGGAGAAACAAGTAAAAAGCTCGGAAGAGGTAAGCATACAACAAGGGCTTGCAGTCTTTATAGAATTGCAGGTGGATACGTTGCAGATACTCCGGGATTTTCTGCCGTTGATATTGAAAGGTGCGAGCTTATTTATAAAGATGACCTTCCATACTGCTTCAGAGAATTTGAGCCTTACTTAGACAAATGTAAGTTTACTACCAACTGCACACATAATAATGATAAGGGTTGTGCGGTTACTCAGGCAGTGAGAGAGGGCGAAATTTCAACTGAGCGTCACGATAGCTATGTTCAATTATATAATGAGGTTAAGGACATTAAGGAATGGGAAAGAAAGTAGAAAACTGTGTAATTATTTCAGGCGCACCTGAGGATGATTTGGACTATTACAGAACATATCTTAATGAAGCTTCATTTATAATATGTGCTGACAGCGGATATAAAAAATGTCAGCCATTATCTGTTGTGCCTGATTTAATTATAGGTGATTTTGACTCTGCTGATAAGCCTGATAATGATTGCGAAATAATTTCGCTTCAGGTGCGAAAGGATGATACAGACACCTTCCACTGTGTAAAGGAAGCAATCAGCATAGGATTTACTAATATAATAATTCTCGGTGGTATAGGTTCAAGAATAGACCACACATATTCTAATATACTTTCGGTGAATTATTGCTTTGATAGAAATATAAATTGTAGTCTTATAAATAAAAATAATAAAATTTCTGTCATTTCGGGCAAAACGATTTTAGACAATTCTGATTACAAACATTTTTCACTGTTTGCACTATTTGATAAGTGCGAGGGATTAAGTATAGTTAATTCATTGTACGAACTTGATAATGTTGATTTATATCCAAGTGATCAGTTTACTCAAAGTAACGGTTTTAAGGATAACGCTTGCGAAATAATTATAAAAAAAGGAAAATTATTGTTAATTCAGAGTAACGATTAGCAGAGATTTTCATAGAATATAGTAATAGCAAAAAGAAAAGGTGTTACTACTATGAAAAAAATGTGCAAGCGTGAATATCTGTGGATTGCTTTTGGTGTAGGATGCGTTATTGCGTGCTGCTGCCCTACAATCTGGATAACAAGAATACTTGCAATAGTAGTAATAGTCCTCGGTATTGCTTGCTGTAAAAGATAGTGGGGGATATTTTATGAAGGTAATTTTAATTAAAAGTCCAAAATTTCTTGCACCTATTCTCAGAACTATATTCAAAATCCAAAAAGTAAAAAGTGAAACATAATCTCAAAAAGCACAGGTTAATTTTACCTGTGCTTTTTGTTATATTTAAGCTTATTCTTGCATATGTATCTATAGAAACTGTAAAGGAGAGTTTATATGGAACTTTGTAAGGAATACAAATCAATAAGCTTTAACGAAGCCTGCCAGACCGTTAAGGAAAGCTTTGAGCTTGATTTTCAGGAAAATCTGCCTCAGTACCTTGATGACATTGAAAAGATTGTAAAATGCTCGGTTAAAGCGACTGTGACTGACTATGACTATCAGGGAAACAGTATTAATTTATACGGAAAGGTAATTATCAGCATTACATACAAATCAAGTGAATCAGGGTTGCTATCAAACATTTTTGAGGAGGACTTTTCAAAAAGCTTTGATGTTGATAACGTTGAAAACTTCTCCTTTGCAAAAGTTTGTATTAATACTAAATACAGTAATTTTCATTTAATTAATCAAAGACGCTTTGATATTCATACATCACTTGCCGTAAGATTCAATATATATTATCAAAAATCTACAGACTGCCTGAGTAATTGCAAAAATGCTATGTTTAAGGAGTATTCACAAGATTATCTTGTTTGCAAAAACAGTGGAATATCAAGCGTTGAGTTTGAAGAAAATATGAGTATTGCAGACAGTACGGCGCAGATTAAAAATATTATTAATTGCTTTACAAACTGTTCTGTTGATGAGTATAAAATCATTAAGGATAAAATGCTTGTCAAGGGTACGTTGAGTGCGAGCGTAATATATGAATGTATTAACGGCAATATTGAAAAGCTTTCTCATAATTTTACATACAGTAAAATTATTGAAGCTTCATCACTTGACGAAAACGATAAAGCATTTGTCAGCGCGAGGCTGTCAGGCTTATATGTTAAAGCACGGGCTGATGAAAATAATGCATTAAGTATTGTAGAAATAGTCGGTAAATTAGTTATCAACTATCAGATTTATAAAATTGATACCATTTCACTCAATATCGATTCATACGTTCCTAAGTATAATTGTAAACTCAAGAAGTCAAATACAATTATCAATGAGTCACCGGCATATTTTTATGATGATAAAACGCTTGAGCTTAACTTTGACAGCGATATTTCATTAGTAGAAATAATTGACCTTAAAGCTGAAATATTAAATCATCAGATAATAAACTCTAAGTTGACTGTTGAAGTCGGCATTTCATTTTTATTCTATGATGATAAGGGTAATATTTGTTACTACGAAAAGTCAC
This sequence comes from Eubacterium sp., assembly GCA_022511225.1. Lineage (GTDB taxonomy): Bacteria > Bacillota > Clostridia > Oscillospirales > Acutalibacteraceae > Eubacterium_R. Next base: position 39,445 of record JAFLRZ010000010.1, on the reverse strand, counting down.
AGACGAAGGAAATACTACTTTCCGATTCTGAGTTTTCAGGGGTATCAGGCTGTACTATGAAATCATTTGACTATGTCATTAAGAGTGCCGGTGCGTTAATGCTTCGTGCTAATATTGAATATTCTGCTTATCTGTACAAAGAAAGCAAAGTTTCATTTTTAACTGATATTGATATAGACGATGAAGTTAATAATATAAATACGCCACAGCTTACACTCTATTTTGCGAACAGTCAGGAAGAAATTTGGGATATTGCAAAGAAGTTTTCTACAAGTGAAGAGCTGATAATTGACGAAAACAGTCTTAATTCTAATGTAATTGACGGTAAAAGAATATTATTAATTCCGGGTATGTGAGGTGATTATAATGAATAATGATATTTACAGTGATATATCAAAAAGAACTAACGGCGACATTTACATAGGTGTTGTAGGCCCTGTTCGTACAGGTAAGTCAACCTTTATTAAGAAGTTTATGGATACTCTTGTAATACCGAATATTTCTGATGATTTTGCAAGAGAACGGGCACGAGATGAGCTTCCGCAGTCTGCTGCAGGAAAAACAATAATGACCACTGAGCCTAAGTTTATTCCTGAAGATGCAATCGCACTTTCATTTGATAATTCAATAAATATGCGTGTGAGAATGATAGACTGTGTTGGCTATATTGTTCCAAGCTCTGTTGGCTATATTGAGGAAGAACAGCCGAGAATGGTTATGACTCCTTGGTACGATGAGGAAATTCCGTTTAATATGGCAGCTGAAATCGGCACTAAAAAGGTTATAAACGAACATTCAACAATAGGTCTTGTTATTACTACCGACGGCTCTATAAGCTCTATTCCGCGTGATGAATATGAGGAGGCAGAGCAGAGAGTAATTGAAGAGCTTAAGGAGCTTAACAAGCCGTTCGTTGTGCTGATGAACTGTGTTGAGCCTGAAAGCCAGCTTTCTGTTTCGTTATGCAAAAGTCTTACTGAAGAATACGGTGTTCCTGTTATACCCGTTAACTGCCTTGAGCTTACAGAAGATGAAATTAAGGACATTTTAAGCGACATTCTTTACGAATTCCCACTGAATAACGTTGCAATTTCATACCCTTCGTGGATTAATAATCTTGAAAAAGACAATTATCTGAAGTCATCTATATTTGACTGCGTGAGAAGCAGCTGTAATTCCCTTGGAAATATAAGAAGCGTTGCAAAATTCGCAAAGGAAGTTGAAGTCAATGAATATATTGAATCTGTTTCACTGAGCTCGGTTGATTTGTCGACAGGAACAGTCAATATGAAGTTTTATATTGATAACAGTCATTTCTATAAGAATCTTTCAGAATCCTGCAATATCGAAATTACAGACGAAGCTCAGCTTATGAAATATTTTATTGAGCTTATGAATATGAAAATGGAATACGAGCGATTCGGCAAGGCGCTTAAAGACGTTGAGGAAACAGGTTACGGAATTGTTATGCCTGAAATGAGTGATTTAAGTCTTAGCGAACCTGAGATAATGAAGCAGGGGGGCAGATACGGTGTAAGACTTAAGGCACAGGCTCCGTCGATTCATATGATTAAGTGCAATACCTCAACCGAGGTCGCTCCTATTGTCGGTACTGAAAGTCAGAGTCAGGATTTGATAATGTATCTATTAAAGGAGTTTGAAGAAAATCCTGCTGATATTTGGGAAACAAATATATTTGGTAAATCACTTCACGAGCTTGTAAACGAAGGTCTTAATAATAAACTTTATCGTATGCCGATTGATGCAAGAAATAAATTTAGAGAAACGATTGAAAGAGTTATTAACGAAGGATGTAATGGATTAATCTGCATAATACTATAAAACTGTAATATAAGGTCGCACCAAATCAAATTGATGCGACCTTATAAATTAGCAGTATTATAAGCACATAATGTAAAAACATTTCAACAGGTAATCCTACCATGAATTTTATATGCTTTGTTTTGTGACGGATTTTCTTCATCGTAATAAATTCAAGCGTTGCACCGCCGAATAAGCCTAAAAGCATCAGTGTGCTCTCAGGAATTCTCCATTTGCCTCTCTCAGCCCTTTTCTTGTCTGCAATAGCAGTTAAAGAAGCAACAATGTTGATGATTAGTATGTAGACTATAAGTATAATAACTGCCTGCTTATTCATTTATATCTTCGCTCCTGAACGGTTTAAGCGGCATTAAATCCGTATCAGTTATAGCAAATTTATTACCTTTTTTGAAGTCATCACCTTTTTGCTCATCGACAGTAAATATACCTGCACATTCAGGGCATACAAGAAAAAATACTGTGCTGCAGTTAACTAACTTTATATTTGGTACAAGTCTTCTTTCCAAATTAGAAAACATACCAAACTTAACTACTTTCTTGCAGTTTGGGCAAATTGTTTCAAGAGTTTCACCGCGTTCTTTAATTCTTAATGAATTGCCAAGTCTATATTCCATAAGTATCACCATAACTATATTACTATAAAATTAAGGAGTGTTCAAGTGTATAAAAAAATAATTTTTCCGTTAGCAATATTATTGATGCTCAGCCTTTGCAGCTGTACAAATCAGGAGATAGGCAGCGATAAGGCTGATAATAAATTTATAAAATCTGTCTGGATTACGTATTATGAGCTTTCTGAATTCACTAAAGGGAGAGATGAAGAAACATTTTCAAAAACCATTAACAGTGCCTTTGAGACACTTAGCAAAAAAGGCTTCAACAGAGTTACCGTTCAGGTAAGACCGTTTGCAGATGCCTTTTATAAATCCTCTTATTTTCCAACAAGTGCATATTTCAGTGGAGTTCAGGGTAGTGAAATGACGTATGATCCACTTGATATAATTGTAAGCATAGCGCATAAGCATAATCTTTCAATTGAAGCTTGGATTAATCCGTATCGGGTTAGCAGTAATACTGATTTTGATGAGCTTGCAGACAGCAACATCGCATTAAGTTGGAAAGATACTGATAATGTTATAGTTTGCGACGGTGGAATTTATTTTAATCCTGCGTCGAATGAAGTAAATGAACTTATTTTAAATGGAATTAAGGAAATAACTCAAAACTACGAGGTTGATTCAATTTGCTTTGATGATTATTTTTACCCGTCGAGCAGTAAAAAAATAGATAGTAATTCATATAAGAATTATACGAAAAACGGTGGCGAAATGAATCTTGATGATTGGAGAAGAGATAATGTAAACAGAATGGTCAAGTCAGTCTATAAGGCAGTGAAATCAGTAAACGAAAACGTTACCTTCGGTATCAGTCCGGCTGCAAACATAGAAAATGATTATTCATCTCTTTATGCCGATGTCGAATTATGGAGTAAAGAAAAAGGATATGTTGATTACATCTGCCCACAGATATATTTCGGCTTTCAAAATGAAAATCAGCCATTTATGAAAACCGCAAAAACGTGGGCACAAATGGCTGATTGTGATTTATACGTTGCTTTGCCTCTCTACAAGCAGGGGGCAGAGGATGAGTTTGCAGGAGATCAGGGATTTAACGAGTTTGTAAATAATAATAACATCATTTCAAGGCAATTTACATATCTTACAAAGCTTGATAACGTAAGTGGAATATACGTATTCTCATATAGCTCTCTCGGCGACAATGATGAAACGAATAATCTCTACTCAGCAATGCAGAAATCGTCTGTATAGCCTGTTATCTTAACGTTTCTTGTAATACCAATGATATCTTCGTTGCTTTTCATTCGAACGGGTAGATATCCTCTTGTATATCCCTGATAAATGTCATTATCCGCACAACTTTCAAAGAGAACTTCAACAGTCTTACCGACAAGATTTTTCAGATATTCATTTCTTATCTTTTCGGTTTCTTCAATCATAATTGAAGCTCTTTTTTCTTTAATATGCTTAGGTACGTTGTCTCCTTTTTTTGAAGCGGCAGTTCCGCTTCTTTCACTGTAGGGGAAGGTATGTACCTTTTCGAATTTTATAGATTTAACAAATTCTAAGCTATTATAAAAGTCATCCTCGGCTTCCTCATTAAAGCCTACCATAACGTCTGTTGTAAGACTTGCGTCAGGGAAAGCAGAACGAATCTTATCGCAAAGCTCCTTGTATTCTTCTGCCGTGTAGTGCCTGTTCATATTTTTTAAGGTTTTGTTGCAGCCACTTTGCAGAGAAATATGAAACTGAGGACAAAATTTATCTATTTTTGATAATCTGTCAATGATATCATCAGTGATATGATCCGGTTCAAGTGAGCCTAATCTTATCCTGATGATATTTTCATATTCAGCACATACATTGACGGCATCTACTATATCAAAATCTTCTCCCTTGCCATATGCAGATAAGTTGATTCCGACTAAAACGATTTCCTTTATTCCGTTATCGGCAAGCGTTTTGATTTCCTTTTTTAGCTGCTCAAGCGGCTTTGAACGGACCCTGCCTCTTGCCTTTGGAATTATGCAGTATGAGCAAAAACGGTCACAGCCGTCCTCAATTTTTACAAATGCTCTTATCCTTTCGATAAAAGAATTAATGGAGCATTCACGAAATTCGTCACCCTTTTGATGCTCTTCTATACTTACTATTCTTTTATTACTAAGCTGATACTCATTGATAAGTGCAAGTATGTCGTTGTCACTTTTGTTTGAAAGAACTATATCTGCCTCAATAAGTGATTTTGCATCCTCAGGAAATGCCTGTGGCATACAACCTGTGAGAATGATTGTAGAGTCAGGATGATTTCTCTTGAATTTTCTCACGTTCTGTCTCGTTTTCTGGTCAGCCGTAGCAGTTACGGTACACGAATTTATTATGTAATAGTCAGCATTTTCATTCGGTGGTACTATTTCAAAACCTGCGTTTTTAAGCAACTCGCTCATATATTCAGTTTCATATTGATTGACTTTGCAGCCAAGGGTATAAAATGCGGCTTTCATAAGTACCTCCCTTAAACTTTTTTTATGATTATACCAAAGATTTGTAATTATTACAATCATTTAGCAATAATATTTAGTGGTGATTTATATGAAAAGATTTTTAGTATTTATTTTATCAGTGTGTATCGCCTTGGCAATTCCTTCAACAGTTTACGCAAAGCAGGAAAAAATAAAAGCTAAGGCAAGCATTCTTATGTGTATACAGACGGGCGACGTTATTAAAGAATATAATTCTGATAAGAGATTATCTCCCGCTTCTGTTACAAAAATTATGAGCATTTTGCTTGTTATGGAAGCGATAGACAGCGGAAAAATAAAGCTTGATGATATGGTTACAGCAAGTGAAAATGCCGTTTCAAAAGGCGGCTCACAGATATGGCTTGAGGTAGGTGAGCAAATGAGCGTTGACGATTTACTCAAGGCAGTTATAATTTCTTCTGCAAATGATGCATGCACGCTACTCGGCGAGTATATAGCAGGCAGTGATACAGCATTTGTAGCAATGATGAATGACAAGGTAAAAGAACTCGGTCTTAAGAATACAAATTTTGAAAATTCAACAGGACTTGATGATGAGACAACTAATCACTATTCATCAGCCTACGACATTGCAGTAATCGCATGTAATGTAATGAAATATGATTTAGTCAAGAAATACTCAACTGTATGGCTCGACTCACTGAGAGACGGCAAAACAGAGCTTAATAACACAAATAAGCTTGTAAACACTTATAATGGTATTACAGGACTAAAAACGGGAACGACCTCAATTGCAGGCTTCTGTCTGTGTGCTACGGCTGAAAGAGATGGAATAGGTTTCGTATCTGTCGTTTTAGGTGCTGAAAACAGTGAGAACAGATTTGCTCTATCCTCACAGCTCTTAGATTTCGGTTTTGCAAACTATAAGCTTGAACAGATTAAGGTTGATGAAAAAAAGCTTACTGACGTTAAAGTAACTAACGGATTGGTAAAATCAGTTAAGCCGCCAATTCCGAAGCAAAGTAGCGTTCTGCTTGATAAATCTGCTTCGGAAATCACTTGCAAATATAACATTAAGGAAAGAATTAAAGCACCAGTCAAGGCGGGGGATGTTCTCGGAGAAATCACTTATTACTGTGACAACAAAAAAATTTCAACAGTAAAGCTTTTTGCAGAAAACGACATAAACGAAACTACTTTTACATTAATTTTCAAATCTCTTTTAAAATATATATAAAATATATTGAATATTTTAACAAAATAGTGTATTATACTATGCATATGCAATAAGAAAATTATAAAAACAAAGGATTTGGGTATTTATGTCAATGAAATTTATATCAAATCATATAGAAAACATTGTTTCTTTAGATGATATCAAAGCTTTAGAGCCTAAGGCAGTTGAGGCGATGCAAACTCTTCATAATAAAACAGGTGAAGGGAATGATTTTTTAGGCTGGACCACTCTTCCTACTGATTATGACAAGGAAGAATTTGACAGAATCAAGGCTTCTGCCGAATACATCAGAGAGAATTCAGATATTCTCATCGTAATCGGAATAGGCGGTTCTTATCTTGGTGCAAGAGCAGTTATAGAGTGCCTTAAGTCACCTAACTATAACGCCCTTAAAAAGAACACTCCTGACATCTATTTTATCGGTAATACGATTAGTCCTTCAATGGTTACAGAACTTGTATCTATATGTGAGGATAAAGACATCTGTGTAAACGTTATAAGCAAAAGCGGCACAACAACCGAGCCTGCAATAGCTTTTAGAATTTTCAGAGATCTTGTTTATAATAAATATTCTCCTGAAGAGGCAGCAAAGAGGATTTTCTGCACTACCGACAAGTCAAAAGGTACGCTAAAACAGCTTGCTGACAGCGAGGGATATGAAACTTTTGTTGTTCCCGATGACGTCGGAGGACGATTCTCTGTACTCACCGCAGTTGGATTACTTCCGATTGCAGTAACAGGAATTGATATTGATAAGCTGATGTCAGGTGCAAGAAACGCACAGAATTCACTCAATTCTACTTCTATTGATGAAAATCCTGTGCTTAAGTATGCAGCTATAAGAAATGCATTCTATAATATGGGTAAAAAGCTTGAATGCTTTGTATCATATGAGCCGTGTATGGCTATGTTCAACGAGTGGCTTAAACAGCTGTTCGGCGAGAGTGAGGGTAAGGACGGCAAAGGACTGTTTCCGGTATCCTGTATCTTTTCAACAGATCTTCATTCTCTTGGTCAGTATATTCAGGAGAGCGGCGGAAGCCTGATGTTTGAAACTGTAATCAAATTTAATAAAGCCCATGATGATTTCTTGATTACTGAGCAGGACGGTAACATTGACGGGCTCAATTTCCTTGCAGGAAAGTCAATTAGCTATGTAAATGAAAAGGCAAGACAGGGCACACTTCTTGCTCACGTAGACGGCGGAGTAGGGAATCTTGTAATTGAATGTGACTCAATTTGCGAGGAAGAAATTGGATATTTAATTTATTTCTTCGAAAAAGTTTGTGCCGTTTCAGGATATATTCTCGGTGTAAATCCGTTTAATCAGCCGGGTGTTGAGAGCTACAAAAAGAATATGTTTGCACTTCTTGGCAAGCCGGGTTATGAAAAGGAAAAAGAAAGTCTTGAAAAACGACTCGGCATATGTTAATATGTAAGTAGTAAAAATCACCTTGGAGGAATTATATATGATTAAACTTATCATCGGTAATAAAGGTTCAGGAAAAACTAAAAGACTTATTGAACAGGTTAATGCTTGCGTTGAGGCTTCAGACGGTAACGTTGTATGCATTGAAAAAGAGCCTAAGCTCACTTTCGATATCGTTTCTAAGGCAAGACTTTTAGAAACTGATACATACCTTATCAAAGGTCACAAAGCATTTTATGGCTTCCTTGCAGGTATTTGTGCCGGTAACTATGACGTTACGGATGTACTCGTAGATGCTACATTTAAGATTGTTGGAAGAGATTATGATAAGCTTCCTCAGTTTTTTGAGATGCTTTCCGAGCTTTCTGAGGCTACAGATGTTAATTTCTACTTTACAATCAGCTGTGATAAGGAAGATTTGTCTGTAGAAATTTTTGATTACTGCGAAGAATTATAATTTTGTTGGACAGCCTCCGGTAGGAACCCCCTACAGGAGGCTTCTTTTTTGATGATTTATAAGCTATAACTTTAATTGAGAGGTTATTTTCAATTTAACTATTGACAAAGTGCCTTCTTATATATATAATACTTAAGTGCTTGTAGTGAAATATTCGTGGGGTGATTTTATGAAAATAGACCTTACAGGCTTATTTAACGGAAGCACTGAAACTATAAATATTGACTACATTGTTGATCTTACTGATTTCGGAATCTCAGAACTTAATGACGAGGTAAGGGCAGTCGGATCAGCTTATTCAAAGGCAGACGTTGTTTATCTTGATTTAGATATTTCATATAGTATCAAAGGTCAGTGCGACAGATGTGCCGAGGATGTAATAAAGAATCAGTTTTTAATTATCAACCGCATTATTGCTGAGTCGCTTCAGAATGAAGATGATGACGATAATTATATTGTTGTTGATAATCGTGAGCTTGATTTGGACGGGTTTATTTGTGAAGAAATTTTACTTAACCTACCAAGCAAGCTGCTTTGCAAGGATGATTGCAAAGGCTTATGCGCTAAGTGTGGTGCAAATTTGAATGTCAATAAATGTGATTGTAAAAAAGAGGTAGATTCAAGAATGTCTGCTTTATTACAGTTGCTTGAAGAAGATTAATGCGTTTTAATAAAGGAGGCTATAAAAATGGCAGTACCAGCAAGAAAAACTTCAAAGGCAAGAAAGAACAAGAGAAGATCAAGTGTTTGGAAGATGGATGCTCCTACACTTGTAAAGTGCCCAAATTGTGGCGGCTACGCAGTATCACATCAGGTATGTGGTGAATGCGGTTACTACAATGGTAAAGAAGTTATCAGCAAGGAAGAAGCATAATTAGTTTTATGTAATTTTGTAGGCAGACGCTTATGTCTGCCTTTCATTTTATGTTCATTTTATTGTGAGTTACTCAGAAAGTAAGGTGAGTTTATGGCAAGACCTGTTGTTGCGATAGTCGGCAGACCAAATGTCGGCAAGTCAACGCTCTTTAACAAGCTCATAGGTTCAAGACTTTCAATAGTCGATGATACACCGGGTGTTACAAGGGATAGAATTTACGGTGACTGTGAATGGCTTAATCATAAATTCTTGCTTGTAGATACAGGCGGAATTGAGCCGAATAGTGACGATATTATTCTTAGTCAGATGCGTGCTCAGGCTGAAATTGCTATTGATACGGCTGACGTAATTATTCTTGTAACTAACCTTCGTGACGGTGTTGTAGCAAGTGATCACGAGGTTGCTTCAATGCTTATGAAAAGCGGAAAGCCTGTTCTTCTTTGTGTCAATAAATGCGACAGTATAGGCGCACCTGAGCCTGACTTTTATGAGTTTTACAATCTCGGTATCGGTGATCCTATTGCCGTTTCTGCCGCTCACGGACACGGAACAGGGGATTTACTTGATGAGGTAATAAAATATTTCAACGATACTGATGAAGATGAAACTGATGATGAAATTATCAACGTTGCGATTATAGGTAAGCCAAATGTAGGCAAATCATCATTAGTTAATAAAATCAGCGGTGAGCAGAGGGCAATCGTTTCTGATATTGCAGGAACAACGAGAGATACTACTGATACGTTTGTAGAAAACGAATACGGAAAGTTCAATATTATTGATACTGCCGGAATAAGAAGAAAAAGCAAAATCAATGACGCTATAGAAAAATACAGTATTATCCGTGCGAGAATGGCTGTTGAAAGAGCAAACGTATGCGTTATTATGATTGATGCTGTAGAAGGCTTTACTGAGCAGGATTCGAAGGTTGCAGGCATTGCGCTTGAGCAGGGCAAGGCTTGCATTATAGCTGTCAATAAATGGGATGCTGTCGATAAGGACGGCAATACTATGAACGAGTACAGAAAAAAGCTTATGAACGATTTTTCTTTTATGAGCTTTGCTCCGATTATGTTTATATCAGCTAAAACAGGGCAGAGAATTGACAGACTGTTTGAAATGATTTCATTCGTTCATTCTCAGAATTCTATGCGTATTTCAACAGGTAAGCTTAACGAAGTGCTTGCAGGCGCAACTGCAAGAGTTCAGCCTCCCACAGATAAGGGTAAAAGACTTAAAATATATTATATGACTCAGGCTTCGACAAGACCGCCTACTTTTGTTTTCTTCGTAAATAATGCTGAGTTATTTCATTTTTCATATCAGCGTTATCTTGAAAATCAAATCAGAGAAATTTTCGGGCTTGATGGAACACCTGTAAGATTTATTATCAGAGAAAGAGGAGAGGGCAAAAGATAATGATAATTTTGTCATATGTTTTAATTGCCGTAATATCTTATTTGCTCGGGAGTCTAAATTTCGGCGTTATTATTTCAAGAAAGCTCATTAAGGATGATGTCAGAAATCACGGTAGCGGAAATGCAGGCTCAACTAATATGCTCAGAAACTTTGGTAAGGGTACTGCTGCAATAACGATGCTTGGTGATATGCTTAAGGTTGTTGTTGCTATAGTTATTTCGTTTCAAATAATCAAGTTTACTCCTGCTACTCTTGAGTACACAGAAAATATGATTAATATTGATATGCAAATGCTTATTAAATCCCTTTCAGGCTTCTTTTGTGTGCTTGGTCATATCTTTCCTTGCTTTTTCGGATTCAAGGGCGGAAAGGGTGTTGCTACGGCAGGAGGAATGGTATTTGTAGTTGATTGGAGAATTGCTCTCATTCTTCTTGCAGTATTTATCCTCATTGTTGCAGTAACGAGATATGTTTCTCTCGGAAGCATAGTAATGGCGTTGCTTTATCCTGCTTTTATGTATATTTTCTATAAAGATATTATACTTTGCGTGATAGCTCTTGTCTTTACGCTTATTGTTGTAGTTGCTCATAGAGAAAATATTAAAAAGCTTATTAATCATACTGAAAATAAAATATCTTTTAAGAAGAAATAAGCAAAAAATAAGCACCGACATACGTCGGTGCATTTTTATGCGAAATTATTATGCTCTTTCAACCTTACCTGAACGAAGGCATCTTGTGCAGACATTAACTCTTTTAGGAGAGCCGTTAACAATAGCCTTTACTTTTTTAATGTTTGGTTTCCAGGTTCTGTTTGATCTTCTGTGTGAGTGAGAAACCTTAATGCCGAAAGATACGTCTTTTCCGCAGTATTCACATTTTGCCATTTGCGAACACCTCCTTAAAATTTAGAACGGATGTATAATAACACAACGAATAAAAAAATGCAATACCTTTTTTCATTTTTTCACAAAAAGGGCTTAATTTTTACTCTTTTTTATATAATTTATTGATTTTATATATATTATTTAGTATAATTATTTACAAATAAAAGGAGGATAAACTGTTATGGCTAATGATAAAGCAAAGGCATTAGAATCTGCTATGAAGCAAATTGAAAAGAAATTCGGTGCTGGTGCTGTTATGCGTCTCGGCGAAAATTCAAGTCTTAAGATTGATGCAATTTCAACAGGTTCATTGACACTTGATATTGCTACAGGTATAGGAGGACTCCCTAAGGGAAGAATTATTGAGATTTACGGACCTGAATCAAGCGGTAAGACAACTCTTGCTCTTCATTGTATTGCTGAGGCTCAAAAGGCGGGGGGCACTGCAGCATTCGTTGATGCTGAGCATGCGCTTGATCCTATTTACGCAAGTAATCTTGGTGTTAACGTAGATGAGCTTCTTGTTTCTCAGCCAGATTACGGTGAGCAGGCTCTTGAAATTACCGAGCAGCTCGTGAGCAGCGGAGCTATTGATATAGTTGTTGTTGACTCTGTTGCCGCTCTCGTGCCTAAGAGCGAAATTGAGGGCGATATGGGTGACAGTCACGTTGGCCAGCATGCAAGACTTATGTCTCAGGCTTTGAGAAAGCTTACAGGCTCTGCGAATAAAACGAATTGTATAATTATCTTTATTAACCAGCTTCGTGAGAAGATTGGCGTAATTTACGGAAATCCTGAGGTTACAACCGGCGGTCGAGCACTTAAGTTCTATTCTTCAATCCGCATTGACGTCAGAAAGGCTGAGGCGCTTAAAAACGGAACTGAAATTATCGGATCTCGCACAAGAGCTAAGATTGTTAAGAATAAGGTTGCACCTCCGTTTAAGTCAGCCGAATTTGATATTATGTATGGAACAGGTATAAGCAAGGATGGAGAAATTCTTGATATGGCTGTTGAATTTGATATAGTACATAAGGGCGGCTCATGGTTCTCTTATGGCGACAGAAGACTTGGTCAGGGCAGAGATAATGTTAAAGCTATGATTAAGGATGATCCTGAATTTGCTGCTGAGCTTGAAAAGAAAATCAGAGAAAAGCTTGCTGAAATTCAGGCTGAGTCATCACAGAAGTACAGACCAAAGGCTGCACCAATGGCAAAGACAGATGATGAAGTGGCTCCTGTTACAAATACAAGAGCAGCTGCTAAGGCTAAGCTGGATATTGCCGTTGAGGATGACGAGGACTAATGATTATAAAGCACCAAAGCGGCAGAGGTAATAAAATCCATCTGCTGCTTGATGATGAGTACGTTGTTACCACTAACGTTAACTTCTGGCTTGATCATTTTATTGCTGACGGCACGGAAATTGACGAAGAGCAGTGGGAACAGTTACTTGATGATATAAATTATAATAAGGCACTGAATAAATGCGGAGATTTTCTTTCAAGACGTGATTATTCTGTCAAAGAGTTAAAAGCAAAACTTCTCAGAACTGTTGATGAAAAAAGTGCTGATACAGCAATTAACAGATATGTTGAGGCAGGTTATCTTAATGATGATAGGTATTGCGAACGACTGATTGAATATCTATTTACAGTGAAAAAATATTCAAAGTATCACGTAAAGCAGGAATGTTTTAAACGAGGACTTCCTGAACAGCTTATCAGCGAAAAGATTCAGGATTATTTGAATGAAAGCGAATATTCTGCTGAGGATGCAATTATTGAGCTGATTAACGGCAAATATGCTTCAAAGCTTGAAAAAGAAGATGGAAAAAACAAGGTTATTTCTGCTCTTATGAGAAAGGGATTTAGTTATTCAGATATTTCCTCCGCATTTTATAGGATTGAAAATGATGAAATTTAAGGTAGGTATGATTTCTCTCGGCTGTCCGAAGAATCAGGTTGATGGCGAAATGATGCTTAAGAAGCTTGCTGACAACGGTTTTATTATTTCGCCCACGATTGAGGACAGCGATATAATGATAGTCAACACCTGTGGCTTTATAGAGGACGCAAAACGAGAAGCAATAGAGACTATTCTTGAAGTAGCTGAGTACAAAAATGCAGGATTAATTTCTGCAATTATAGTTACCGGTTGTCTTGCAGAACGCTATCAGGAGGAAATTATTAATGAAATACCTGAAGTTGACTCTGTTATCGGAATAGGCGCTGACAGTGATATAGTTAAAGTAGTACAGAAAGCTGCTATCGGCGTTTCTACAACCTTTTTCCCTGACAAAAAGCTTCTTCCTCTTGATGACGAAAGACTGATTTCTACACCTTCTCATTGGGCATACATTAAGCTGAGCGACGGCTGTGATAACAGATGTTCTTACTGTGCAATACCGCTTATCCGAGGTGCTTACAAAGAGCGTGCTATGGATAGTATTATTGCAGAAGCAAAATCACTTGCTGATAGTGGTGTTAAGGAGATTATTCTGATTGCTCAGGATACAACGAAATACGGGCTTCAGCTTTATGGCGAATACAAGCTTGCTTCACTCCTTAAAGAACTTGTAAAGATTGACGGAATTAAATGGATAAGGCTTTATTATTGCTATCCGGATCGAGTTACTGACGAGCTTATTGAAGTTATTGCAAGCGAAGAGAAAATCTGCTCATATATTGATATACCATTACAGCACTGCAACGATAAGATACTCAAATCAATGAACAGAACAGGTTCTTATGATTCTCTTAAAGCTTTGCTTGAAAAAATGAAAAGCCGAATACCTAACCTTGCACTCAGGACTACGTTTATGGTTGGTTTTCCGTCCGAGAGCGATGAGCAGTTTGAAGAGCTTTGTTCGTTTATTAAGGATATAAAATTTGACAAGCTTGGATGCTTTGCGTATTCTCCTGAGGAGGACACTCCTGCCTTTGATTATCCTGAGCAAATAGATGAGAACATAAAAAAGCGCAGAGCAGAAGTTCTTATGGATATTCAGTATTCTATTACGGAAGATTCAAATAAAAGCAAAATCGGCAATATTTACGAAGCAGTAATTGACGATTTTCAGGATTCTCATTTTATTGCAAGAGCATATTTTGATTCGCCTGAAATTGACAGCGGCATTATAATTTACACTGATAAAAATCTAACCGTAGGCGATTTTGTAAATGTCAGAATTACTGATTATGACGGATATGATTTGATAGGAGAGGTTATATGAATTTGCCAAATAAAATTACCATATTCAGGTTTTGCTGTATACCATTGCTTGTAGTGTTTTCATTAGTTAATTTCAAGTATCACTGGGTAATTTCGCTTCTTATTTATTTCGTTGCCTGTGTCAGTGATACTGTTGACGGTAATATTGCAAGAAAGAGAAAGCTTGTTACCGATTTCGGTAAGCTTATGGACCCATTATCTGATAAGAGTCTTGTGTATGCAGCTTATCTCATATTCGTTAATTTAGGCTGGCACACAGAAATCTGTATATTGTTGATGCTCGCAAGAGAATTTTTGGTATCAGGTATAAGAATGATTGCTGCTACAACGGGAGAAGTTATTGCTGCAAATAAGTTTGGTAAGTGTAAAACCTTTTTGCAGATGGCTACAACGGGTATGACATTTCTTTTACTCGCAATAGGTGAGGGAGCTGCCGATATTACTATGCAGACCCCATGGCTTAATACTTATTGCGCTATTGCATTCTGGGTAGTAACTGTTATCACTGTTTTGAGTGGAATTGTATATGCAAAAGACGGCTGGTACCTTATTAAAACAAAATAATAGTTGCAATTTTCGATAATTTATATATAATGATATTAATAGACAAAAGCTATGACAAAGAGAAGTAATTAATAATCTTTGATTAAGAGAGCAGGCTGTATGCTGTAATGCCTGTATCAAAGACTTAATGAAATGCACTTTCGAGCTGCGCAGGTGAAACTAAGTATTCTGTGCCGTTTAGTCCCGTTACCGACTGAAGCTGTTAAACAACAGCTGAGTATAAACAAGAGTGGAACCGCAGTTATTATTGCCTCTGTCTAATGACAGGGGCTTTTATTTTTGGAGGGAAATATGTTTAACTCTTATAAAGAGGACATTAAAAGCTTTATGGAGCACGATCCGGCGGCAAGAAGTCCTATTGAAATAGCGTTGCTCTACCCCGGATTCAAAGCACTTCGCAGTCATAAAAAAGCTAACTGGTTTTTAAGGCACAATATGCCATTTATTGCAAGGGTTATCAGTCAGCGATGTGCTCATAAAACAGGAATAGAAATTCATCCGGGAGCTAAAATAGGCAGAAGAGTCTGTATCGACCACGGCAGCGGTATAGTTATCGGTGAAACTACAGAAATTGGTGACGATGTAATGATTTATCAGGGCGTTACCTTGGGTGGTACCGGTAAAGACGTTGGCAAGCGACATCCTACAATTGAGAGCGGAGTTATGATAGGCTCAGGTGCTAAGGTGCTTGGTCCGATAACAATCGGCAGAAATGCCAAGATTGCCTCAGGCGCAGTAGTAGTAAAAGACGTTGAGCCTAACTGCACGGTAGTTGGCATTCCCGGCAGAATTGTGAGAATTGACGGCGAGCGTGTAGATGACCTCGATCAGATTAATATTCCTGATCCTGTTATGAATGAAATCAAAGAAAACCGAGTTAAAATTCAAAGGCTTGAAGAAGAAATTAAAGTTCTTAAGGAGAAGTTATAATATGAAAATTTTTAACACGATGTCAAGACAAAAGGAAGAGTTTATTCCTGTTGATAAAAATGAGGTCAGGATTTATGCATGCGGTCCTACCGTTTATAATTACATTCATATCGGTAACGCAAGACCGCTTTGTGTTTTTGACGTGCTTCGCAGATATTTGGAATATCGTGGCTACAACGTAAAATTTGTTCAGAATTTTACCGATATTGATGATAAAATCATAAAAAGAGCAAACGAAGAGGGAACTACCTTTGAGGTAATCTCTCAAAAGTATATGGATGAATTTTGGACTGATGCACACGGACTTAATTTTAAGGATGCATCAGTTCATCCTAAGGCTACAGAAAATATTGATGAAATAATTAATATTATTAAATCGCTTGAAGAAAAGGGTTATGCATACGCTGTTAACGGTGACGTTTATTTCAGGACGTTAAAGTTTAAGGAATACGGAAAGCTCAGTCATCAGCCTATTGATGATTTACAGTCAGGTGCAAGAATTGCCATAGGCGAATCAAAAGAAGATCCGCTTGATTTTGCGCTGTGGAAGGCTGCCAAAGAGGGTGAGCCGTATTGGGAATCTCCTTGGGGAAAAGGCAGACCCGGTTGGCATATTGAATGTTCTGCAATGAACAGAAGATATCTTGGTAATACTATTGATATTCATTGCGGCGGTCAGGATTTAATCTTCCCTCATCACGAAAACGAAATTGCACAGAGTGAATGTGCAAACGGATGTACATTCTCAAAATACTGGATGCATAATGGATACATCAATGTTGATAACGTTAAGATGAGCAAGTCACTCGGTAATTTTAAGACGGTCAGAGAAATTGCGGATGTATACGGCTATGAGGTAATCAGATACTTCCTTATTTCTTCGCATTATCGTTCACCGATTAACTATAATCTTGAAATTATTGAGCAGTGCAAATCAGCTCTTGATAGACTTTATACGTGCCGTGAGAGCCTCGATTTCGCTTTGAAAAATGCAGCTGACACTGATGATGACAATGAGATTATTGATGCGTTAAACAGCCGGAGAGAGCAGTTTATCAGTGCAATGGACGATGACCTTAATACTGCTGACGGACTTGCTGCTGTTTTTGAGCTTGTTAAGGATATAAATACAAAGATACTTGATAAGCCTGTATCAAAGAACGTTTGTCAGACTGCCTGTGATGTCTTTGACGAGCTTTGCAACGTACTCGGTATTCTTTACAATCGCAAGTCTAATGATCTTGACAGCGAAATTGAAGAGCTTATCAGACAGCGTCAGGAAGCAAGAGCAAATAAGGATTGGGCTACTGCTGACAGAATCAGAGATGAAATAAAAGCAATGGGTATAATTCTAAAGGACACACCTCAGGGCGTTACTTGGACAAGGGAGTAAATTATGGTTGACAAAAGAAAATTTAAGGATACTGAGATTTCACTACTTGGACTTGGAACAATGCGGCTTCCCTGTAAAACGCCATTAAAGAGGGAAGCAAATCCAATGATTAATTACGAAAAGGGTCAGGAGCTTGTTGACATTGCTTATGAAAACGGTGTAAATTACTTTGACACTGCCTATATGTATCACGCCGGAAAAAGTGAAAAGTTTATAGGCACTGCTCTTAAAAAGTATCCGAGAGAAAGCTATTATCTTGCTGATAAGCTTCCTATATGGATGTGCCCAAGAAAATCTGATATGGAAAGAGTTTTTCAAAAGCAGCTTGATAGAACAAGTCACGATTATTTTGACTTTTATCTGCTTCATTCTCTTAACAAGGACAATTTTGATAAGTGCGAAAGATTCGGCGCATATGATTTTGTTATGGAAAAGAAAAGACAGGGAAAAGTAAAAAATGTCGGATTTTCTTTTCACGGAACAATTGATGACCTTAAAAGGATAGTTGCGGCTTATGAATGGGATTTTGCCCAGATTCAAATGAATTATCTTGACTGGAATCAGTTTGCAGAAGAACAGTATCAAATCTTAACTGATGCAGGCATTCCTGTAATTGTTATGGAGCCTGTTCGCGGAGGAAAGCTTGCTGATGTTTCAAAAGATATTGAAGCAATGTTCAAAAAGGCTAAGCCTGATAAGAGCGTTGCATCATGGGCAATGGGATTTGTTGCAAGTCATCCTAATGTTATAACAATTCTCAGCGGTATGAATTCTCCCGAGCAAATGCTCGATAACCTTGATACACTTACTGATTTCAAGCCGTTTTCAAAAACAGAGCTTAATATCTGTGCGAATGCTGCTGCAATGATGAATAAAACTAAAATTATTCCTTGTACAGGATGTGATTACTGTGCAGACTGTCCTAAGGGTGTAAAAATTAGCACAATTTTTGCTGCATATAATAAAGCTGCGACAGGGGACAAGGATGAAGCAAAAGCAGATTACAGTAAAATTGATGTAAACGCAGATGCGTGTATAGAATGCGGAAAGTGTGCTTCTCACTGCCCGCAGTCTATTCAGATTCCTGAAATGCTTAAGACGGTAAAAGAAACATTATAAAAATATATAATCACAAAATAAAAACTGCTGACAAAGCAATTTAGCCTTGTCAGCAGCTTTTTATTTAACCGATTAATTCTTTCATATCATACATTCCGGCACTCTTACCGCATATATATACAGCTGCGTTAACTGCACCTACGGCAAAAATTTCTTTACTTCTTGCAGAGTGAGAAAGTGTAATTATTTCATCTCTGCCGGCAAATATGATATCGTGCTCACCAACGATTGTACCGCCTCGAATTGCATGCATACCGATTTCGTTTTTACTTCTCTTTTCACGCTTTGAGTGTCGGTCATATTCATATTTCATTGGATTAGGTGTAACCTCACAGATTGAATCTGCAAGCATTAATGCCGTGCCGCTCGGAGCGTCAATCTTCTGATTGTGATGCTTTTCAACGATTTCTATATCAAAATCATCA
The DNA here is from genome assembly GCA_022511225.1 of Eubacterium sp. Classification (GTDB taxonomy): domain Bacteria; phylum Bacillota; class Clostridia; order Oscillospirales; family Acutalibacteraceae; genus Eubacterium_R. The sequence goes on along the minus strand of JAFLRZ010000010.1, from coordinate 20,571 downwards.
CCGAGGATTTCTACTGCCTTTTTTGCAAGATTAGCAAGAAGATTAATACCCATACTCATATTATATGTAAAGAAAATGGGTGATACCTTTGAAGCCTCAGCAATCTTAGCTTTTTGCTGCTCATTAAATCCTGTTGTTGCGATAACGAGCGCTGTAGAGGTTTTGGCAGAATAATCAAGTAATTTGTCAAGAAGTATTGGATTTGAGAAATCTATGATTACATCAGCTTTTTCCTTTACCTCATTAAGCGAGGAATAAATAGGGAACATTCCGTTTGGCTGAGTATTCAAGTCAATTCCTGCAACTATCTGACAATCCTGACGAGATGCTACAACGCTCTGGATAACCTTACCCATTTTTCCGTTGGCACCTGTAATAATAATATCAGTCATTTTGTACTTCCTCTGGTTTAATATTACTTAAGTAATCCGTACTCAGCAAGTGTATCTTTAACGTACTTTTTGTTAGCTTCATCCATTTCAAGAAGCGGGAGTCTTACAGGTCCTGCATTAAAGCCAATCATTGATACTGCTTCCTTAACAGGAATAGGATTAACGTCAACGAACATTGCCTTAGCAAGCTTCATATATTTATCCATAAGCTCCTTGCTTGATGCCTTATCACCGTCAAGGTATTTTTGAACAATATCATGTGTTTCCTGAGGAGCAATATTTGATAAAACACTGATTACACCCTTGCCGCCAAGCTCCATAAGATCGTAAATCTGATCGTCATTACCGCTCCAGATGTTAAGCTCGTCACCGCAGAGCTCGTGAATTTTAGCAACCTGCTCAAGATTACCTGACGCTTCCTTAATTCCGTTAATTCTCGGAAGCTTTGAAAGCTCATAAGCTGTCTCAGGATTGATGTTGAGACCGGTTCTTGACGGAACGTTATAGAGAATAATCGGAAGATTTGTAGCATCGTGAATTGCTGTGTAATGAGCAATAAGTCCTCTCTGGCTTGTTTTGTTATAATATGGTGTAACGAGTAAGAGTGCATCTGCTCCTGCCTCACAAGCTTCCTTGCTGATTTCAATAGCACAAGCAGTAGAATTAGAGCCTGTACCGGCAATAACAGGAACTCTGCCGTTAACATATTTTACACACCATTTAATAGCTTCGTTATGCTCAATAACTCGAAGTGTTGATGATTCACCTGTAGTACCGCAAACTACAATTGCATCAGTACCGTTTTCAATCTGAAAATCAATGAATCTGCCGAATTCGTCATAATTAACTGTGCCATCTTCATTCATAGGAGTAATGATAGCAACACCTGCACCTGTAAAAATTGGATCTTTCATAATATTTTCTCCTTAAAATTAGTCCATATAACCTTCTGCTGCAAGAAGCTCTGCAAGAAGAACAGCTCCGCCTGCGGCACCTCTTAACGTATTGTGTGAAAGGCAAACAAATTTGTAATCGTACTGAGTATCCTCACGAAGTCTGCCTATTGAAACTGCCATTCCGTTTTCAAGCATTCTTTCAGAATTAACCTGCGGTCTGTCATCCTCGACAAAATAGTTAAGGAATTTCTTTGGTGCTGAAGGAAGCTCAAGCTCCTGAGCTCTTCCTTTAAAGCTATCCCAAATTTCAATGATTTCTTCCTTACTTGGCTTTGCGCCGTCTTCAAATCTCATAAATACTGCACCGAGATGTCCGTTTGATACAGGAACTCTGATACATTGAGCTGTAAAGCTTGGCTTGTCAGCTGATTTAATTACACCGTTTTCAACTTTGCCAAGGAGTTTAAGAGGTTCTTTTTCGCTCTTTTCTTCTTCACCGCCGATATACGGAATAACGTTGTCAATCATCTCAGGCCATGTATCAAATGTCTTTCCTGCACCTGAAATTGCCTGATAAGTGCACACAAGAACGTCCTTAACAGGATATTTAGCGTGAACAGGGAATATAGCAGGAACGTATGACTGAAGCGAGCAGTTAGATTTAACAGCAACAAAACCCCTCTTAGTTCCAAGTCTTTTTCTCTGATCAGCAATAACCTCGATGTGCTGAGGATTAAGCTCAGGCACTACCATAGGTACGTCAGGAGTAAAGCGGTGAGCACTGTTGTTTGATACTACAGGACACTCGTGCTTTGCATATTCCTCTTCAAGGGCTTTTATTTCATCCTTTTTCATATCAACAGCACAGAAAACAAAGTCTACCATTGAAGCGATTTTTTCAATATCGTTAGTTGCATCCATCACAACAATATCCTTCATTGCTGACGGAATTTCAACGTCCATACACCATTTCTTTCCTACGGCATCTTCATAGCTCTTGCCGGCACTTCTTGATGAAGCCGCAAGACAAACAACATTAAACCAAGGGTGACCGTCAAGCAGGGTTGCAAATCTCTGGCCAACCATACCCGTAGCACCGATAATACCTACATTGTACTTTTTGTTCATAAATAATTCTCCTTAAAAAAATCTTGTAAAACAAGATAATATGCAATATAATAATGTCATATCAGCGATTACCAATACTTTGCATATTATAATATCACTTATTATATATATATGTCAATTATTTTATGGAGATAATGATGAAAACTTCTGATTTTTACTACGATTTGCCGGAAGAACTAATTGCGCAGACACCTATTGAGCCAAGAAATGCTTCAAGATTGATGATACTTGATAAAAATAACGGCAAAATTGAGCACAAAAAATTTTATGACCTGATTGATTATCTTAATGAAGGCGACTGCTTAATACTAAACAACACACGAGTTATTCCTGCAAGAATATACGGTGTGAAAAAAGAGACAGGAGCAGTAGTTGAATTTCTGCTTCTGAAGCAGATAGAAAACTTAAAATGGGAATGCCTTTGCGGTCCGGGCAAAAGAGCGAAAATCGGCACTGAATTTGTTTTTGGTGACGGTATACTTGAATGCGAAGTAATTGACATTCTTGATGACGGAAACAGAATTATCGAGTTTAAGTGTGATAGCAACATTTATGCTATTTTGGATGAAATCGGTCAGATGCCACTTCCGCCATACATTAAGGAAAAGCTTGAAAATAAAGAAAGGTATCAGACTGTTTACAGCAGGCATTTAGGCTCTGCCGCTGCTCCTACGGCAGGTCTTCATTTTACAGATGATATGCTGAAAGAAATCAAGAATAGGGGAGTTAATATAGGCTATGTAACACTCCATGTAGGTCTTGGAACATTCAGACCCGTAAAAGTTGATGATGTTACTAAGCATACTATGCACACCGAGCATTATGTTTTATCTCAGGAAACTGCTGATTTAATTAACGCTACCCACAAGAACGGCAAGAGAGTAATATGTGTCGGCACTACAAGTTGTCGAACCGTTGAGTCGGTTGCATCAAAAAACGGCAGAATATGTGCTGACGAAGATGATACGAGCATATTTATATATCCCGGTTATAAATTCAAATGTATGGATGCTCTTGTAACTAATTTCCACTTGCCTGAAAGCACGTTGATTATGCTCGTTTCAGCGTTCGCAGGGTTTGATAATATTATGAACGCATATAACACTGCTGTAAAAGAAAAGTACAGGTTCTTTTCTTTTGGTGATGCGATGTTTATTACAGACAGGATAGAAAAAGACGAAAAATAAAGCTGAAAACCCTGATACCACAACGGTTTCAGGGTTTTTGTTAATTTGTTAAGTGATGATTACCAGCGACCTCCGCCACCGCCACCGGAGCCACCACCGGAGAATCCTCCGCCCGAGTAGCCTCCGCCGCGCAATGTTCCGTTAGAATATCCACTGCCTGTTGAACTATATCGAGCTGAGCTTACTGCCTTTGTTGCAGAGCGCAAGGTATTGTCAACAAAGTGCAAAATAGTAATTTTGCTATAATTAGTTAATCCTGTTGCTGCACCTTTATACCAACTTGGTGGCTGGATAACGATATCCTCAAATTTTTTTATCCATGTATCTGAAACGCCAAGCACGTACGCATATGGCAAAATATTGTAAAAATATGATGGATTAAATTCAACCAACGCTTCTATATTATCTTTTTCTTCGTTTTCAAGAAATTCCTTGAATCCCTTGATTTTCTGCAAGATTTCGTGCCCTTTATCAGTTCTTTTTCTTACAAAGAAGGAAAAACCAAAGGTGCAAATAGCGATTAAAGTACCAATTAGTGCAGCAATAATTCTTTCTATACCGCCTATGATCTGAGTTGCAATAACTACTGAAGCGACTATGCTCAGAAGCGATCCAATCCAGCAGAATACACGTATAGTAAGCGATTTTTCACTGAAAACCTTTTCTCTGTTATCATAGGTGTTCATATTGTCAAGAATTTTTAGAACGTCATGATAAAAATGCTTTTTCAACTTCAGTCCCGTTGTATAATCCTCAGTGTCATTTAAAAATAGACCATTATAGAAAATCCTTTTATTTTCATCATCGCCGTCATACTTTTTAATTCGATCTATCCTGTAATTTCCGTCAGTACGTATTTCCTGAATGCTGATATATCCCTCGTTTGCAAGCTCTATCAGCAAAGGCACAACATCATTTTCATCAACGTTTCCCTTGTACCAATATGCAACCTCAAGACTACTCATACCTTCGGGTGGATAAAATTCATACTTTTTGATAATTTTTTTGTCATTTCCGTATTTTGCCCAAAGAAGTATAACAATAAGAAAAACAACAGAAGGAATAATAATCTCAAGTGCGAGCATTGTATAATACTCTCTGTAGTCAAAAATAAAATAATCTTCGGGTAATTCAAGCCTTACAGTAAACGCCTGATTTGGGGCAAGATCCTCAGTAAGTCTGCCGCTTATATTGTTGCCGTTTACTGAGTACTCGATGTCGCCAACTCCCGAAGTGCCGTAATCTCCGGCAGAAAATCCGAGTTTTGATTCGTCAAATTCTTTGGGCATACTGATAGTGAAAGTTACGTTTTGAATATAAGTATCCCATCCCTTGCCGATAATGTTGTAATACAGTTCGTCAAATCCATTGCCGATATCCTTGCCCATAATATAGGAATAAGAAATTGTGTAATCCTTAGCTCCGATAATCATATTGTTAGGGTCACCGATCTGTATAATCTGGTTACCGTCTTTCTTATCAGTTTCATAGTGCTCACTTGCTATTATATTTTTGACCTTTGCAGACGTTTTACCTGTAGAGCCGTCCTCACGGGCAATGTTATTAGATATAGGAATATATCTATATATTCCGTGGCTTTTTACATTAAAAAATACAGAGATATTCTCCGTTACATTAAGAACGTTATCTTCCATTACATCTATTTGAACATCGTAGGAGGATATATAGTAATCTATATTCGGGTAAGCAGAATTATCGTCAGCATTAGCGACAAAGGTCGGTAGTGTGGCGAAAATCAGTGCACATAACATTATAATAAATGATAGTATCTTTTTAGTATTTTTCATCAAAATTCACCTTGGTCTGTTTTATATAATAACTATATCACATTTCACCGATTCTATCAATATTTATATCAAGTCATAAAGTTGACATTTATAGTTGTTTTGATATAATACAGAAGATGAATACTAAGAGAAAATCTTTTATTGATGTTTTGCTTATAGAATGAGAGCTATGCTAAATGAAAATTTACATTGTCAGACATGGTCAAGATGATGATTCAGTCCGCGGAGGATGGAGTAATACCCCATTAACCGAACAGGGAATAGAACAGGCGCAATGCCTTGCTAAAGAAATTCATAATAATTATCACAAGTATAATATTGGAATAATTTATTCAAGTGATTTACTAAGAGCCCGACAAACTGCTGAAATTATTTCATCCGAACTCGAAAATGTTGATGTTGTATTCAAGGAAGAATTAAGAGAAGTCAATAATGGCATCTTGTCGGGAATGAAAAACGAAATTACTGAAAGTCTGTATCCTAATCTTTATTGGCGAAATCTTGAATGGGAAGAAAGTTATCCCGATGGCGAAAGTCCAAAAGAGTTTTATAATAGAGTTTCAGAATATTTTGATACTTTTATAAAGCAAATTAAGAGTTATGATAAAAATATTCTAATTGTAACCCACGGTGGAGTAATAAATATAATTAAATCAATTATTAATAACGAAGAGTATTCAAATAAATCTAAGTATCAAGGCGTACAAAGCTGTAAGCTTGATTATGTTGTTGAGGTATAAAATTATTCTATGATATTTCAAAAAATAGATGGAATTGAATGTAATATAAACGAGGTACAATATGGCTAAATATACACTGTTAAAAAAAGAGGGTAACGCAAGAAGAGGGGAATTTCAAACCGTTCACGGAACGGTACAGACACCTGCATTTATGAATGTTGCAACTTCAGCCGCTATAAAAGGGGGACTTTCTACTGAAGATTTAAGGCAAATTAATTGTCAGGTAATGCTTTGTAATACTTATCATCTTCACGTAAGACCGTCTGATGAATTAGTTTACGATATGGGAGGACTTCATAAATTCACTAATTGGGACAGACCTATTCTTACCGACAGTGGCGGATTTCAGGTTTTCAGCCTTGCGAAGCTTAACAAAATCAAAGAAGAAGGCGTTTATTTCAATTCTCACATTGACGGAAAAAAGATATTTATGGGCCCTGAGGAAAGTATGCAGATACAGTCACATCTCGGTTCAACAATCGCTATGGCATTTGATGAATGTGTAGAAAATCCATGCGACTACAAATATGCAAAGGAAGCATGTGAAAGAACGTTTCGCTGGCTTAAAAGATGCAAAGCAGAGCTTGACAGGCTTAATTCACTTGATTCAACAATTAACAAAGATCAACTGCTTTTTGGTATCAATCAAGGCTGTACATATGATGATTTAAGAATTGAGCATATGAAGCAGATTGCCGAGCTTAATCTTGATGGCTATGCAATCGGAGGACTTGCCGTAGGCGAGCCTAAGGAGGATATGTACAGAATTATATCTGCTGTAGAGCCTTACGCACCAGTTGACAAGCCAAGATACTTAATGGGAGTAGGTACACCGGGCAATATCATCGAGGGAGTAAGCAGGGGAGTTGACCTTTTTGATTGTGTAATGCCAAGCAGAAATGCAAGACACGGACAGCTTTTTACCAAAGAGGGAATAATTAACATTAACAATGCTAAGTATGCACGAGATGAATCTCCGATTGATGAAACGTGTAACTGTCCGACCTGTCAGAAATATTCCCGCTCATACATAAGACATCTTATGAAAGCAAATGAAATTCTCGGCATGAGACTTGCAGTAATTCATAATCTTTATTTTTACAATAATCTTATGCAGGAAATAAGGGATAATATTGACAACGGTACTTTTAACGACTACAAAAATGAATATTGTGTTAAACTTGATACCAGAATATAGAAAAGACTTGCAAATTATTTAATAATCTAATATAATACAATTATTCAAATTAGGAGGACAAAATTTATGTTAGACTCAATACTTTTAATGGCTCAGAGCGGACAGGAAGGCGGCGGCTCACCGGTATCAATGATCGTTATGATGGTATTACTTCTTGTAGTAATGTATTTTATGATGATTCGTCCGCAAAAAAAGCGTCAGAAGGAAGAGCAGGAGATGAGATCATCTCTTGAAATCGGTGATGAAATCATTACAATCGGTGGTATCGTTGGTAAGGTTGTAACTATACGTGAAAACGATCTTATTATCGAAACAGGCTCAGACAGAATCAAGATGAAAATTCAGCGTTGGGCAGTAAACACTAACGTTACTAAGACAGAACAGCATCGCAAGGAAGTTGAAGCTGCCAAGGAAGCTGCTAAGAACAAGAAAAGCAAGAAGAATAATATCGACGAAACAAAAGATGAAGTTGTTGACGAAACAAAGTAAAATTAATTGTTAGTATCAAATGTAATAATAACAAACCCCTTCGAATATATTATTTCGGAGGGGTTTTGTTATGCCAAAGGTATCATCTACAGCCAACAAGTCGCTATTTATAAAATTTTCAGCAAAATCAATACTTTCAACAATTATTTTTATGCTGACTCTCAGTGCATTGAGCTCTTTAATTATTTTTAAACTTGATATTGATTTGAAATATGAGCAGTATTTTACATATGTAATTTGCGCGATTTCTGCATTTATTACCGCATATATATCATTATCAGATTTTAAGAATAATTATTTGCTTGTGTCCGTAATCTCAGTTTTGCCATTAACGCTATTTTCACTAATAAACGGAATAGTCAATAAGACAGCATTTTATTTATTATTAATTAAAATTGTAGTAGAGCTAATTTTTGCAATGTTGTCTGCAATCACAAAAATTTTAAGAAAGCGTAGATAAAATGGATGAACTGAAAAATGTTAATTTTCAAATTGTAAATAAGAAAAAACTTGATTTTAATGATTTCTTTGAATGCTTCAGAGAAAATATTTACTCAATATTATTTTACGTATTCGGTCTTGCCTTGGGTGCATATCTGTACAAAGCAGTGCAAAATGATTCAATTAATCAATTACTTATGTTAAATGCAAAAAGTCTTTTTGAAGAGCTTATAGCCAATCTGATTGTATACCTTTCGATATGGCTACTACTGGTGCTTATGGGCTTTTCTTTGATAGGGTTCTCTGTAATGAATGCTATACCCATTTTTGTAGGATTGTATTACGGCCTAAAATCAGCTTGTTATTTTACTATACACGGTGGGAAAGGCATCGGATATATAACTCTTGCAATTGCCCCTGTTTCTGCGCTTTTTTTAGCACTGATAATTTATTCAATATCTTATAATTCAAAGCTGTCTAAATCAATTTTGACGACAATAAAGGATAGACAAAAAGACTTCACCATAGCGGTAAAGCCTTTGTTATTACAAATAATTATACAATTAGTATTATTCTTGCTCTTGTCACTAATAAATAGTGCGCTGAGTATCGGTATAAGAAATATTATTGCCATTTAGGAGATGCATCTGCAAGGGGATTTGATTCAATAGCTTTTTTAGCAGCATCATCTGCAATGTGTGTGTAGATTTCCGTAGTACCTAAGTTTTCGTGCCCGAGAATTTCTTTGAGTAATAGCAGGTCGACGTTTCCGTGTCTGTACATCAGAGTAGCAGCTGTGTGACGAAGTTTGTGTACAGACAAACCTCTGTCGCCAAATCCTGCTTTATCAAGATATGAATAAACTATATGTTGAACAGTTTTGGCGCTAATCCGCTGATTTCGAGAGCTTAAAAACAGTGCTCTGTCTTTAACTCCGTCATTCGGTCTTACCTTCAAATATGCCGTAATTGCGTTAATGCACGCTTGATTCAGGTATACAGTTCGTTCTTTATTTCCTTTTCCGGTGATAACAACAGAGCCGTCAGCCTTTATGTCTGAGTAATCAATTGAAACAAGTTCACTTAATCTCATACCACAGTTAAGAAAAAGGGTAATTATAGCATAGTCACGCTCTTTATATTTACCGTCAATGACTGATAATAATTTTTCTGCTTCCTCAAGAGTCAAAAACTTAGGAAGCGATTTTTTAGTTCTTGGGGCATCGAGAGTTTTCATAGGATTAACTTCAAGCAACCCAAGATTATCTGTAAGGTATGAGTAAAATCTTCTGATAGCAACTACTCGTCTTGCCCTTGTCGAATCGCTGTTGTTTCGCTCATTTTTACAGTATATAATAAATTGATATGCATCATATAGGTCTACATTCTGTATAAATGCTAAATCGATAGGGGATAAATCAATTTTTTCTTCATCAGTGTCAGCGGGGCACAATCCTTTATGCTTTGCCAAAAATCTAAAAAAAGTTCTTAAATCAGAAGCATATTCAAGTACAGACAATTCGCTATGATTTTTAATAGCTTCTATGTAAGATAAGTATTGCTGTACAAGCTTTGGTAAAGTTACAAATTCTTCTTTACGCATAAAACGTTAAATCCTTTCAAGTCAATTATCGTAGAGGGAAGTAGTTATTATATGCTATAAAATTCTTAATACAATTATACAAAATTAATATTTTGTATAATTTAGGGGAGTGAAATAACGAAAAATCGAATAAATTACATATTTTCATTATTATACAAAAGTTATACAAAATTTTCAAGAAGCTTCTGTAGCTCTGCCAATGCTAAAGATTTTTCGTGAGCGTGTACTTCATCACTGCCAGCTATAAGCTTGAGCTGATATGTTTTACCGACAAAATATATTGACTCACATTCTAAATTATCAGGTACAGAACTAAGTAGCTTTTCAATTTTATGTATATCAATATCTTTAATCAACATAAGTATCACCTTATTTTTTGAGTATTCCAGTCGATAACATTATCCCAAAGAATTGACTCAGGTTTTTCTTTCTCACCAAATATAAAATCGGTAATAAATTTTCCGTAATAGCTTCGACGCCAAAAATGATAATTTTTAAGAGGAACTTCACAAACATCCCAAGCTATTTTACGCATACCTTTCTTAAACATTCTACCTTGTACTTCAGTTTGTTTATCTGCAACTTTGCATAATGTAGTATGTGATGTTTCAATATGAGTAAAATGTAAGAATCCTTTAGTTAAATACCATACTTCATCAGAAGCACGCTTAATATTTAAGTCAAGACCGTCATACGCTTGAGTAGCTAAGAATACACGGACATTATTATGCCTTATAAAATTGAAAAACTGTTCATCTTGCATAGACCAATTTGCATAGCCACGAGCTGGCCATAATGTTTTTGCTTCATCTATAAGAAGAACACAATCATTAAAATCATAATTATATAGCCATTGTTTATCTACATCAAGATAAGTATAGCCGTCTTTAGTCCTATGTTCACATAACGGAATTTGATAGCAATCTTTATATGGATATTGACAATAAACGTCAAGACCAGCTTTTTTACACGCTTCAATTATAAGAGCAAACAAGGTTGACTTACCTGCTCCTTTATCGCCGGTAACAATCGTACAGTAAGGCTCTAAACAGTGTTTTGACAAAGAATAGTTAAATATATTCACTTTGTATAAGACCCCCTAAAAAAAGACTGTACAATGCAAAGAAGCATACAAAAAATACAAAATATAGAAAATAGCAATATAATAGGCTCAAACTTAAAAGCTGATACAAAAATATAATTAAATAATTTGAATAAAGTTTTTATAAATTCCATATATACACCAATGAAGAACGGGGAGCGTTGCCACTCCCCTATTTATTTTATCTACGTCTTCTTTTGCCTGAAGACATACCCTTAACACCAAATCTACGCATAACCTTAACACCGATGAGAATGAGACCACCACCGAAGCCACAAAGAACGGGAACGAAAAGAAGTGGATTGCTTGTTATAGTAGTAACAGTAGTAGAGAACTGATCCATAACAAGCTCAAATACAGTCTTAAGAGAGCTGAAAACATTCTCAACAGTAATAGCGCCTAAAATAGAGCCCAAGGAATAACCCCCTTTCATAAATAATAACAACTAAGCCGTAAACCCAAAGGGCTGACCGGCAGCCCCTTTGGGCTTACGAGCGACGAGGACGTAGACCGAACTTCTTAATGATAACAACAACAAGACTAATTGCTGCAATTACCATTGTGAGAAGCACAGGATACAGAAGCAAGTCATTACTTGCAATTGTATTAACTACAGTGCTGAAAAGTCCGAATATCCAAGCAACCGCACTTTTAATACCTGCAATAAGGATATCAAGAGTAGCAAGGCTTACACCAGAACTATCCATAACAATCTCCTTTCATAAATTTTAATTATCCTCTTCATATTCAATATCAATATTAGGTTTAGGCTTTTTTGCTTTATCAAGCTTTAATTTGTTTTGATTAAACATATCAAATTCTTCGTGTTTATGCTCGTGACGTATATTTTCACTTTCACGATAATAATGCAATCGTTCCATAGATTTTTGATGATTATAATCAACGTTTTGACGATATAATTCGTAAATATCTAATCTATCTTTTTTATTTTTATATCTTCCGTAGCGATATTTATATCGCATATACGGCTCATCACGAAATTTATTGAATTCACCGAATTCATCGCGAATGTTAAAAATAAAGTCAATAATAAGAATAATAATTGCTCCAGCAATACCGATAAATACAACATCAAATATAACTTTGTTTTCAAGTATAAATTCATATATTGAAGCAAGAATAGAGATTAAAAATTCAAATGTATATTCAAAATATTCAAGCACTAATAATGCACCTGCCTAACAACTAAGCGAATAATTACAGTAATTATAAATATACCTAAACAAACAATAGGAATAAGCATAAAAAGCCAATAATCACTTCCCATAATTTGAGTAAATATATTTACAATTGCAAAAATATAATTAAATAATGAATATATCCTATCCATTAGCGGTTACTCCTAATAACGCCCATAACAATGGATATAATTAAACCGCCAAGAGGGACAGCTATAAGTACGGTAAAATACCAGTTACTCGTTAAAAAAGTCCAAGCAGTAGAAAACAAAGAAGTAAATTCTGATAATGCATCAGAAGCAGAAGAGACGGCTAATAAATAAGGCATAATATAACCCCCTTAAATAAATTTTGAAAAGAATATAGAAATAATTTTAAGTATGATAACAAGTCCGAAAAGAACAAGTAAAAAACACATCAAATAGACAAAAACACTCAGGCTCTGAGGAACTTCGCCTATAAGCTCAGTTATGTAATCAATAAGCATAATTAACCTTTCTTAATAGCAATAATAATAAGTACAATTAAAATAAACGCCAAAAAAGCAACAACACTATAATTAAATGAATCACCGTAAAAAATATCAATAATATTACCACGATCGTTAGTTGTGTTATCTAAAAATTCGCAGTTTGTGTTATAAATTTTAGAAGTAGTAACGTCTCGCCATTCGCGAGTCATACCACTTTCATAATAATATTGAAGCGTATTAAAAGAGCTGAAACGAGCTTGATAAGTAGTACCATTTTGCATAATCAATCGACCAGTTAGAGTACTATTCGAGATATTAAAAAGATTATACCCACTACCACTAAACCCAAAATAACCAGTTTTATAGGTATCTTGAAAGACAAGCGACCCACGCCCAAGGGAAGACTGAACCTCAATATATGCACCTCCTGAATAAGGTATATAAGCTGGGTATTCTGTGCCGTAATCTTCTGCTAATGCCGAGAACGGAACAGAAATAATAAATATACAAGTTAACAAAAATAACAATAATTTCTTTTTCATTCTTTCTTTCCTTTTATAAAACTAAATACAATTCCAAATAAAGCAACTACAACAAACCAGAATAAATATGGCATACCGAGAATTTTAGAAGACCACAACAAGTCAAATGCAATTTTGAATAAGTTTACAAGCTCATTAACTGTCATGAAGCTTCGCCCCCTTCCCTACCGAGTACTTTATATAAGATACAACATATCACTAACGCAATGGCGGGAACGATAACGATAGTAGGCATTGAGGAAATAACGGATATGAGAAATTTGCCAGCTTCAATAAGTATCAAAATGACATTCCATAAGAGAAGAAACACATCAGTAAAAAGCTGAATAAGCCAATCAAAAAATACAACGATATAATCAATTATGTACTTCATCGACCTACCACCTTTCTGGCAAGGATAAACACAATACCGAATACTAATAATGCAGTTATTCCAGCTCCGGCAACGTTTATAATTCCGTTTACTAATTCTGTGCCAGTAGAAATATATGTACTCACTTCATTAGCTGACTTACTGATACTGTCGATAGTGCCTTTCAGATTATTTTGATAATCGTTAAGGGTAGCAAGAATATCATTAAGCTTATTATTTATAACAGGCTTTTCGTAATCGCTCTCACCGTTTTCATTACCCCACCAAATACGATTCCAAAGCTTTTCGAAAAAACCCGATATATTATCGGCTAAGTTTGCAAAGAAGCCTTTTATATTATCACCAAGAGTTGAAAACCAATTACCTATATCAGCAAACCAAGAATTTAAATTATTACCTAAATCAGTAAAGAAACCTTTAATATTGTTTGATAAATTGCTTAAAGCTTCACCTATTTTTGAGGGGATCTCTTTAATAGAATTTAGTATGTTTTGTAGCCATTGCCATAAATTACTAAATGCTTGCTTTACTGAATCAAAAAAACCGCTTTGCTCGGATTCAACATCAATAGAAAAGTTTTTGAAAACAAATTGAAATACACTTGAAGTGCTTGTATCTGTTACATTATTAAATGCGATACGTGCTAAGATAGTTTTGTCATATTGAAACGGCATAGTACCACTAAAGGATATTTTGCCCGTACTTCTATCAAAAGAACCATCAAAAGAAACTAAACGAACACCGGATGAATCGACACAATAAAATAAAATTTCAGGTGAAAAAGAAGCAAAACGAGTATTTGGAGTTGTATAAAGCTCAGCATTAAAACTATCACCTTTATTAAGTTTAAAATCTGTACCGTCCTTATTATAATCAAAATGTTCTATATAAAATCTTCGTAAAGTACCCGATACATTAGATTTATAACAAGACTTATAACCCGGATAAGAAGAACTATCTACAACATCATTAAAATAATCGTTCCCACCAGAATAGTAAGCTTCCCAATAATCAAAATAATTAGCATTAACGGAAGCAGCAGAAGCGGTAAAAGGAAGAGAACAAAAAACTATTAGAAAAGATAATACAAAAGGAATTATTTTTTTTAATAATTTCATATTTCACCTCTAAAAAGACAGAAAGGGAGAGTTAACCTCTCCCCTCCTCATTATTCAGCAATTTTGTAATTAACATATCTGCCTTTAATTTCGACATCAACAAGAATATCATCACCTAAGTCAGCATCAACAAGATGATTTGTTTTAACCTTAACAATAGACTTATCAACAGGATCGTAACACTGACAAGTAATACCTGTAACTCTCTTACCATTATCAGTAAAATTATACGGCTTACTGAATATAAACTTAAGTTCTCTCTGAGGCATTGTCTTCACTCCTTTCTTCGTATTTAATAATATCTTGTACTTGCTTTTTTACATAGTGTTGATGGCAAAACCACTTAACGACAAACACAAGACTAAATGGGAAACATATTCCCGAAATTAGCAAATAAATTGTAAATAGTGTCATTTTTCAACCACCACCAAACGCTTACTTAAATCATTATCAAAAACATACTTACGAACGTTAATATACTCAGAACAACATAGCATAATAAACGAAGAACGAGAAATATAGAGCTCCTCGCATATATCATCAATTTTTGATAATAAATCACGATTCATATTTATATTAACTCTCATTTAAAAACCTCAATCTTTATCAACAATTAAACAAACTAACAATGGAAAAATACAACAATAAATCAATAAAAAACTCATTTAATCGCCTCTAAACTTTCTTAAGTCATTTTCTCTTGCCTCTTTTTCAAGATAACGACCCTGATAATAGTAATAACAGTCTTTTATAGCTGAGTAGTTAGCTCTATAAGTACTATAATAGCCATTAGTACATAACCAAGTGATAAAAGCGGGAAACGGAAGCAAATAACGTGATTTTTGCAAAAACTCAATTATCTCACATAACTGTACATCAGCAGACTTCTTATCAAGCACTTTTATAGCTTCATCAATAAGCAAGCCGTAAAGCTCACACTTTTGATATCTTGCTTTCTGTGGGTAATCAGTATGTAACAAATACTTTGCCATACCCTCGAAGCTATCAACCTTTTGTATTAGATTAGGCTCACAGTCAAGCTCATTAGATAAAGCGACAAGATAGCGAGCATTTTCAAACTTAACAATAATATGGTGATGTAACTTCTTACGCTCCCCTTTTACTGCGCCAGTTTCTTCATTATCTTCTTCGTATGTATCTCTATCGTGACAAATACCGAGGATATTATAACTGCGTTTAAGCAAGTCTATAACCCTTTGGTGTTCTTCATTTTCAGGATAGAGAACTAAACAAAATACCCTACCCCTCGGATTTCGTGTTTTTTTAGCTGACATTCTTCACTCTCCTAAATATTATTATATTCTCTCCAAAGTCGCGCATTTAAGGCTTAAAGCCTAAGGTTGCGCGTGACCTTGTATAAAGAAATGGAGAGGAATGTTTTAACGCAGTGTTTTAAGAGCTCTTACGGTGTCCACTGCTAACCTGCCACAACAGTTGGAAGCTGTTGTGCTTTTTTCAATAACACACTTTTGTGTGATTAAATAATAACACAATATTGTGTGATTGTCAACACAAATTTGTGTTTTTATGTTATAAAATAATAGGTGATAAAAATGAAAGTAAGATATATATATCAAAGAGTACAAGACTTAAGAGAAGATAACGATTTAACGCAAGAAGATGTTGCAAAGAAACTTAACTTACATACAACGCAATACAGAAGATATGAAAAAGGAGAGACAGAAATACCAGTACACATTTTATTAGAATTAGCAAAGCATTACAAGACCACAATAGACTATTTAACAGAAATACAAATAATAGAAGAAAAATAAGGAGATAAAGAATGAAATTAATTAAAAAACAAGATAATAATGGCAATGATTATTACGAAGAAATATTAGAAACAAAAGAAGAAATAAACGAAAGTATAAATAACTCAATAAAAAAGAGAAAGAAAAAAAGAACTAAAAAAATAATAACAATGATTATATCTATTGTTATTTGCATAATATCAGGACTTGCATTATTCAATAAAATTACATTAGATTTTTTGGGAGATTATCAAATAATAATATCGTTCTTTACTTTCTTTATAGGATTTACAGGATTTGAGGAATCAGCAAGAAAATTAAAATAATCTTGACACATGACACAAGAAATTTAAAAAACTTGTGTCAACTTTTTTTGCCGTAATTTCGGTACTTTGAGCCCTATTTTTTGTTTGACACATCAATTGCGTAAGTCGTAGTAACGCAATTGATAATTCTATGCAATAAGAACAATAAAAAAAGACACCTTTAAGGTGTCTTTTTATGCTAAATAAGGCGGGATAAAGGCAACGCTTCAACAAAGTCGAATTTGTAGTGCAAGACCAACCACGCAGGAGCAACTCCTATTTGCTAAATATACTTTTTAGAAAAGTATCAAAACTAAGTCCGACCTACACCATTAAAGAGGCAACACATACCACAAGCAACAGTTAAAAGGCAAAACAAAAGCCGTCGGACTACCCTACCAAAAGGACAGACAAACGGCTAAATTGAATAATTAATATTTTGTATAATTTAGGGGAGTTGGATTACGAAATTATTGCTTAATTCTTAAATAATACTACTTTTGCTACTCATCAAGTGCTGAAAACGCTTCTCGGATTGTTCTTACGGGAACGATTTCTATATCTATTTTTAACTGTTTTGATAGACTCTTGTAATTATGAAAAGGAATTATACATTTTTCAAAGCCAAGTCTTAATGCTTCGGATACTCTTTGCTCACAGTGATTAACTGCCCGAATCTCTCCGGCAAGTCCAACTTCACCGAATGCTATAATTTTTTCATCAACTGCTTTCTCTTTCAAAGAAGAAACAAGAGATAATGCTACTGTTAAGTCCGCCGCAGGTTCGTCAAGCTTCATACCGCCAACAACGTTTATATAAGCATCCATATTATTAAAATAGTATCCTGCTTTTTTCTCAAGTACGGCAATGAGCATACTCATTCTGTTATAATCAAATCCCGTACTCATTCTTCTTGGAGTTCCAAAACCTGTTGCACAGACAAGTCCTTGTACCTCAGCTAAAATCGGTCTGCTTCCTTCCATAACGCACGCTACACACGTTCCTGAGGCGTTTTTAGGTCTTCCTGAAATCATCATAAGAGATGGGTTAATAACTTCCTTAAGACCTTCTGAAGTCATTTCAAAGACTCCGATTTCATTAGTCGAGCCAAATCTGTTTTTTACTCCGCGAAGTATTCTGTATGAATAATTCTTTTCGCCTTCAAAATATAGCACTGTATCTACAATATGCTCAAGAACTTTAGGACCTGCGATGCCACCGTCTTTGTTCACGTGACCTACTACAAATATCGGAATACCTAAGCCTTTAGCAGCATGCATAAAGATGTTGGTGCATTCTCTGACCTGTGTGACTGAACCCGCTGAAGATGATATTTCCTCGTAAACCATTGTCTGTATCGAGTCGATTATTACAATATTAGGCTTTTCTTGTTTAATTACTTCAATGATTGCAGATACGTCAGTTTCGGGTAAAATAAGCAGATTATTGGTGGTTACGTTGAGCCTGTTTGCACGCATTTTAATCTGAGTGGCCGATTCCTCACCGCTTACGTATAGTATTTTATTTGTTTTTCCCAAACTTTCGCAAGCCTGTAAAAGTATTGTTGACTTACCTATTCCGGGATCACCACTTATAAGGGTAAGGCTTCCAAGTACAATTCCACCACCGAGGACTCTGTCAAATTCTTTTATATTAGTGTGTATTCTTTTTTCAACATCCTCAGTGATATCATTAAGTGCCATTACATGATTAACGGCACTCTTCCCTATCTCGTTAGTTGACGAATTAGAAGAGTTCTGCATTTCTTCATTCATTGTGTTCCATTCGCCGCAGCCGGGGCATTTACCAAACCATTTAGGCGACTCATATCCACAAACACTACATATGTAAACTGTTTTTGCTTTAGCCATTTATTTCTCCTGTGCTTTATAATTATTAAAGCCCATTGCTATTGAATAGGCAATTTTTTTTTGATAATTTTTGTCCTGTAGCAGTGCATTTTCGTTATTATTGCTCATAAAACCGCACTCTACCATAACAGACGGAGCAGACGCCTTGTAAAGAATATAATAACTGCTGTCGCTTACTTTATTTTGCCTTTTGTTATCCTTTTGAATGTTAGAATTAGTAAAGCTAAGTATTTCATCAGCAATAAGCTTGCTTATCTCATCATTAGGAGAATACCATATCTGCATTCCCCATTCGCGCTCATTTTCAAAATGATTCTGATGAATTGAAATCAATGTTGGATTTTCAAAGCTGTTTACGAAGTCAAGTCTGTTATATAAATCAGATCGCACTCTCTCTTCCTCTTCATAATAAAGCTCATAATCACCATCTCTGACCAATTCACAGTTATAACCAATAACCTTAAAGAAATCATACAAGTCAAGAGCTATATCAAGATTTATGGTCTTCTCTAATGCTCCGTCAGCTCCAATAGTACCGCCGTCCTTGCCTCCGTGACCTGCATCAATGACTATACACGAATTGTCACTTACATTCACGCTGTTAACCTTATCGGCTCTGTCGATAAGTGAACTCAGAATAATGCAGGCAATAAATATTATAATCAGGACAAAAAATAGTACTATTGATTTTCTCATAAAATCACCAATAATATCTATGATATGATTATAACTTAATATGCTTAAAGTATCAAGGTAATATTGATTTTTTGGCTAAATAGTAATATAATATGTACAATTATATGTACGAGGTATATGTATGAAAATTGTTAATTTAGATGGATATACAGTAAATCCGGGCGATTTAAGCTGGGAAGGAATTAAAGCACTTGGTAATTATACTGTCTATGACAGAACTGATAGCGGTCAGATTTTAGAACGTGCAAAGGGTGCTGAAATCCTTGTTATCAACAAAACCGTTGTAACTAACGAAATGCTTGATTGTCTTGTTCCTGAGTTAAAATTTATTGCTTTGCAGTCAACAGGTTATAATGTTGTAGACGTTAAATACGCGAGAAGTATTGGAATAACAGTGAGTAATATTCCCTCATACTCATCTGATGCGGTTGCCCAGCTTGTTTTTGCTTTTATACTCCAGATGACGAACAAGATCACGCTTCATTCTGACGCAGTTATGAATGGAGAATGGTGCACTTGCCCTGATTTCTGCTTCTGGAAGTCCCCTCTTGCCGAGCTTGCTGGAAAGACAATCGGTATAATTGGATTTGGCACAATCGGCAGAAGAGTTGCTGAAATCGCAGATGCTTTTAGGATGAATATTCTTGCTTACACGCCAAGACATAAGGAAAAAGGAAATCTTAATAATCTTGAATTCACTGATTTAGACACACTTCTCAAAAACAGCGATATTATCACCTGTCACTGCCCTTTAACCCCTGAAACTACCAAAATGATTAATGATAACACGATTTCTAAGATGAAAAAAAGTGCAATATTCATTAATACGTCAAGAGGAAGTGTTGTTGATGAAAAGGCTCTTGCAGACGCACTTAACGAAGAAAGAATTGCAGGAGCAGGACTTGACGTTCTCGACATTGAGCCTGCTAAAAGTGATAATCCGCTTCTAAGAGCAAAGAACTGCTATATAACTCCTCACATTGCATGGGCAGCTAAGGAAACAAGAAGCAGACTGATGAATATATTAGAAGAAAACATTAAAGCATATATTAACAACTCACCTCAAAATGTAGTCAATTAAATTATTGTTTATTAAATGAATGAATTTATAATTTTCTATTGACTTTGAGACGAAAATCTATTATCATATTTGTTGCACGCTGGTGTGGCGAAATCGGCAGACGCAAGGGACTTAAAATCCCTCGGTGGCAACACCGTACCGGTTCAAGTCCGGTCA
>JAFLRZ010000001.1 GCA_022511225.1 Eubacterium sp. | reverse complement strand
CTTTTTCGGCTTCCTTTTCAGCCTTTTCTGCCTCTTTCTTAGCCTTCTCAGCTTCCTTTTTGGCTTTTTCTTCAGCTTCCTTCTTTAATTTCTCAGCTTCTCTTTTTGCCTTTTCAGCCTTTTGAAGCTTTTTCTGAGCCTCACGTTCCGCCTTTTTTGCCTTTTCTTCAGCTTCTTTACGAAGCTTCTCTCTTTCCTTAGATTCTTCAAATTTTGCTTCACGTTCCTGACGCTCTATCTTGATTTCTTCCATATCAAGATCATCTGTACCACCGTCGCGCCATGTGTGTATAATTTCAGGCTCTTCAAATATCTCGTCAAGCTTCTTGATAAACGGAACAATTTCTCCGAAGTCAAGTGCTCTGTGGTCAAAGGCAATGCAAAGCGGCATTACCTGACGGATAGCGATTTCCTTTTCGCCTGCCTCGTTTACGATAACAACAGGCTTATCCTGAACTGCACCTAATGCAATAGCACAAACCTGAGGCGGAATTATCTCAAGCAGGCAGGTTTCACCTCTCTGCTGACGGTAGGTAGAGCCTATATTTGAAATGGTTATAGTTCCCGGCTCAATATCGTGCTTTGTGAGCCTGTCTGTCTCTGGTATAGCTTCATAAGCCTTCTTTGCCTTGCCTGAAAGAGTTTTTACCTTGTGCTTGCCCGTTTTTGAACCAATAAGGCGGTAGATAGTCTGCTTAATCTTGCCTTGCTTTAGCGCCGTAAGGGTATTGTCAAGCGAAACATCGAACATTACCTCATTTAAATCCGTATTCTTAACTCTGCGGTTTACGTCGGCAATGTAGTCTGCCATTTGGTTAAGGTTTTTGCTTTCAAAATTATGGAGGTTAATGGTCATCATCTCACCGTTTGGCAAAACCATAGGCATAGATATGTTAATATCCTCAAAGGTGTGAATCTCACCCCTTACAAGCTTTCGGTCAAAATTGATATGTGCATTCATTGCAGGGTCAGCCTTTAAACCCTCAACAATGATTTTAAGCATAATTGTGTTGAGAGTGACCTTATCCTCGGGAGCGCAGTTTTCGTTAAGGCGCTTATATTCGATCATAAACTCGGTAACGTCGGGCTCGTAGTTGTAAGTTACGTGGGGGATAGTTTCCCAGCTTTCAGCCGTCATATTGGCTACGATTTTTCTCTGAATACCGAAGTGAGTAGTTCCGGTCTTTTTTAATCCATTTTTATTTTTTGCCATTATAAAGTTCTCCTTTACAAATAAGTTACCGAATTATTTTACCACAAAACGCTCGATTATGGAAATACAATTTTGCAAAATTAATAAATCATTCACAATATTTTTAAGCTTGCTAACGTCACCAAGCATCATACCAACTGTAATATAGAATTAATGTTGATGCAGTTAATGCTTTCTGTTATCATTTGTATTATGTTTTTCTTGACTTCAAGCTGCAATTATGCAAAAATTATTATGATGATTGCTGTAAAATATTGGAGCTGAGGAGAAACCTTATGAACGAAAAAAAGTATGAAAAGCGTTCTGCTTACAATGCTGAAAAGCTGAATAAAAGGGACAATTATACATTTCTTAATACTAATTACTGCGAAAAAGGGCAGACCGTTTTAGCAGGTGATTCGATTACCGAAATGTACAATCACACAGAGCTTTTTGCACAGTACGAAAAAGAGAGCGGACTTCATGTTTATAACCGCGGAATCAGCGGTGACACGAGTAACAGACTGCTTGAAAGATTCAACGATAACGTGCTCAATATAGAGCCGAGAAATATTGCTCTTTTAATCGGAACTAACGACATTATCTGCGGTGCTGATGACGAGAGAATAGCTACAAATATCGGTAAAATAATTAATATGACAAAAGAGCATTGCTCAAATACAAATTTAGTTATAATAGGTGTGTATCCTGTCAATTCCACAGTCAATAAGCAGGGCAAACGAAATAACGCAAGAATTGCAGGACTTAACGAAAAAATCAAGCATCTTTGCAAGGAAAACCATATACAGTATATGAACATCAATAGTCAGCTTGAAGATGAATACGGCAATCTTTCACGAGGCTTTACGTATGACGGACTTCATCTCAATGCAAAGGCTTTTGAGATAGTGACAAAAAACCTGATTCAGTTTTTGAAATAATTATTAATTTTCGGTTAATTTACCTTTTGCTATTTACTTTATAGCTTATTTATATTATTATATAACAGACGATAAAATACGGAGGTAATACCATATGAGTATTGCATATAAAAGAATTCTCCTAAAACTCAGCGGTGAGGTGTTAGCAGGCGAGAAGGGCACAGGTATTGATAACAATACTGTTGTAACTATCTGCAAATCTGTAAAAGCAGTTGCCGACTTGGGAGTAGAGGTTGGTATTGTTGTAGGCGGCGGTAACTTCTGGCGCGGCAGGACAAGCGAGCATATGGACAGAACAAGAGCTGACCATATCGGAATGCTTGCAACGGCTATGAACTCACTTGCACTTTGCGATGCACTCGAGCAGCTCGGAGCAGACGTTCGTGTTCAGACTGCTATTGAAATGCGTCAGATTGCAGAGCCTTACATCAGAAACAAGGCAATCCGCCATTTTGAAAAGGGCAGAATTGTTATTTTCGGATGCGGTACCGGCTCACCATTCTTCTCAACAGATACTGCTGCAGCGTTAAGAGCAGTTGAAATCAACGCTGACGTTCTTCTTAAAGCAACTAACGTTGACGGCGTTTACGATAAGGATCCAAACAAATTTGATGATGCCGTTAAGTTTAACGAGGTTAAGTTCAGCGAGGTTCTTGTAAGAGATATTAAGGTTATGGATTCAACCGCTTTTTCACTTTGCAAGGATAATGATTTGTCAATTCTCGTCTTTGATTTGACTAATCCTGAAAACATTGTCAAAGCTGTTCAGGGCGAGGAAATCGGTACGTTAGTTAAGAATTAATTTATTAACAGATTTTTAGAGAGGTAATATTTATGGAAACTGTATTTTCAAAAACTAAAGAAAAAATGGAAAAGTGCCTTATATCTCTTGAAAGAGATTTTTCTGCAATCAGAGCAGGCAGAGCAAATCCGTCCATTCTTGACAAGGTGATGGTTGACTATTACGGAGTTCCGACTCCTGTTAATCAGATGGCTGCTGTCAGCGTTCCTGAGGCAAGACTTCTTGTTATTCAGCCGTGGGATGCTTCAACTCTTAAGGAAATTGAAAAGGCTATCAACGTAGCTGATATCGGAATTAATCCGCAAAATGACGGCAAGGTTATCAGACTTACTTTCCCTCAGCTTACAGAAGAGCATCGTAAGGGGCTCCAAAAGGATATTTCAAAGAGGGGAGAGGAAGCAAAGGTCGCAATCAGAAACGTTCGCCGTGATGCTATGGACGACATCAAAAAGCTTAAGAAAGATAACGAAATCACCGAGGACGATCAGAAAAACGGTGAAAAGAAGCTTCAGGACATCACTGATGATTTTATCAAGCAGGTCGAAAATATCACAAAGAAAAAAGAGGACGAAATCATTTCTCTTTAATTTCATAATGCTTTCAGGGCGACATAGATGTGTCGCCCTATAACTCTATTTTATGGAGGTGGGTTATGGCACTGTTCAATAAAAAAAATAACGAAAATACATTTGAAATACTTCCAAAGCATATAGGTATTATTATGGACGGCAACGGAAGATGGGCAAAGAAAAGAGCGCTTCCACGTTCTGCAGGTCACAAGGCGGGTGCAAACGTTTTTCGTACAATCAGTAAGGAATGTGAACGCCTTGGTATCGAGTACGTAACCTTCTATGCCTTTTCAACAGAAAACTGGAAAAGACCTAAAGAAGAGGTTGATGCTCTTATGAGTCTTTTTATGGATTATCTTCTTGAAGCTAAAAGTGATATGACCAAGGCAGGCAACAGCAAAATAAAATTCATAGGCGAAAAAGAAGGAATATCTGATGAGCTGCTTAAGCTTATGAATGAAGCTGAGGAGGAAACTGCTTCGCATACAGGAACTACTGTTTACCTCGCAATAAATTACGGTGGCAGACAGGAAATTACATCTGCCGTAAATAAGCTCATTGCATCGGGTAAGAGCGAAATCACTGAAGAAGATATTTCAAATGCTATCTACACAGTGCCCGATTGCGATTTGATTATTCGCCCGAGCGGAGAGCAAAGGCTCTCAAATTTCCTTTTATGGCAGGCAGCGTACAGTGAGTTCTGGTACAGTGACGTGCTTTGGCCTGATTTTAAGATATCTGATCTTCACAAAGCACTCAGCGAATTTGAAAAACGAAACAGACGATTTGGAGGATAAAAATGAAACAGAGAGTTATCACGGCAGTATGCCTGCTTGCAGTGCTTGCAGTAATAGTATGGCAGATAAAAACACCGCTTCTTGTTATTGCTGTAGCATTCCTTTCGGCTGTAGCATCGTGGGAAATTATGAGCTGCGCTAACGTGCAGAACACTTTTATCAAAGCAGTGGGAACTGCATTTTCTGCAATTACTCCATTTTTTGCAAGTGCAAGAATTATGACACCTTGGATAAGCGAAGACACGTGGTCAAGGGTTATTTCAATTGTTCCGAATATCGTATTTATAATTGCTCTGTGCCTCGTGTTTTTACTTGCAATGCTCAAGGGCTATGCATATACAACCTTTGAAGATGTTGCAGTCTCAATTTTTGCAAGCGTTGCAGTGCCGTTCGGATTCAGCCTTTTTATACGACTTCGCGATATGTTTGACAATATGCAGTTTGGTGTTTATTTAATTTTCTATGCGCTTATCTGCGCTCTTGCAACAGATACGGGTGCTCAGCTTACAGGTATGGCAATCGGTAAGCATAAAATGTCACCGAATATTTCACCTAAAAAAACAGTAGAGGGTGCAGCAGGCGGTCTTATCACAAGCCTTGTGCTCAACGCCGTTGCAATGACAATTTATAATAAAGTCGCACTCGTTCCTCTTGACAAATCAATGTTCACAGTGCTTTTCGTCTGCACTATACCTGTTTCATTTATGGGAATGATGGGAGATCTCTCGGCATCAGTGCTTAAGAGAAACTTTGGTGTTAAGGACTTCGGAAAAATCTTTCCGGGTCACGGCGGTGTGATGGACAGACTTGATTCATCGCTCTTCACTCTCCCTTGTACGTATGCTATTGCTTTAATCACAAAAATTATTTTATAGGTGATAAAATGAAAAAAATTTCACTTTTAGGCTCTACAGGCTCAATCGGTACGCAGAGCCTTGACGTCTGCAGAATGCATAGCTATGAAGTAAAATGCCTTACAGCAAATTCAAACGTTGATGTAATAGAAAATCAGATACGAGAATTTAAGCCTGAGCTTGTCTGCCTTATGGACGAAAAATCAGCCCTTGAGCTTAAAACAAGAATTTCCGATACGGCAACAAAGGTCACCTGCGGTATGGAGGGACTTATCGAATGTGCAACTTACGACGGTGCTGATACCGTTCTTAATTCAGTCGTAGGTATGGTTGGACTTCAGCCGACTCTTGAAGCCATTAAAGCAAAAAAGACTATTGCACTCGCAAATAAGGAAACACTTGTTGCCGGCGGTCATCTTGTAACTAATCTTGCAAAGGAAATGGGCGTTTCCATTCTTCCTGTAGACAGTGAGCATTCTGCAATATTTCAGTCAATGCAGGGAATGCCTGACAAGAAAGCAATAAAGAAAATTATTCTTACTGCGTCAGGCGGTCCGTTCTTCGGTAAAAAGCTGAGTGAGCTTGAAAGCGTAACTGCAGCAGATGCACTCAAGCATCCCAATTGGGATATGGGCGCAAAAATAACCATCGATTCTGCTACAATGATGAACAAAGGACTTGAATTCATAGAAGCTAAATGGCTTTTCGATATGCCGAATGAGGATATTGAAATCGTAGTTCACCGCGAGTCTGTAGTCCATTCGGCAATAGTTTATCAGGATAATTCCATGATAGCACAGCTTGGCGTGCCTGATATGAGAATACCGATTCAGTATGCATTAACGTACCCTGATAGAAAACCGAGTCCCGTCAAGGCTCTTTCGCTTGCTGATTACGGAAAGCTTACATTCTTTGAGCCGGATTACGAAACCTTCAAATGCATTGACGTTTGTAAAAATGCAATTGAAATGGGCGGACTTCATCCTGCAGCAGCAAACGGCGCGAATGAGGAAAGCGTTAAATTATTCTTACAAGGAAAAATTAAATTTACAGATATTGCATACCTTAATAATGAAGCAATGCTGAATGCTTCCGATAAAAAGGATTTCACTCTTGAGGATGTTCTTGAAACCGATAGAGTGGCAAGAAATTATGTTATAGAGGCGGTTAAGTGAGTATAAGTACTATCTGGAATACAGTGTATCCTATCCTTATTGCAATTCTCTGCTTTGAGCTGATTATAATTGTTCACGAGGGCGGTCACTTTATTTGCGCAAGATTAAACAAAATAAAGGTCAATGAATTTTCCATCGGTATGGGTCCTAAGCTTTTTCAGTTTACGAAGGGAGATACAAAGTACACTCTCAGGCTGATTTTGTTTGGCGGCTATTGTCAGATGGAGGGCGAAAACGAGGACAGCGAAAGCGAAAATTCATTTTCATCAAAAAAGGTATGGCAGAGGATGATCGTTGTAGTCGCAGGTGCGGTAATGAATCTCATCTTAGGCTTCATATTTGTGCTTATCATTGTAAGCTCAAACGACCTTGTCGGTACGCCTGTAGTTGCAAAATTTGAGGATAATGCCGTAAGCTCCCAAAGCGGACTTCAGGCAGGCGACTATATCAAGAGCATTGACGGTATGAGAATATACAGCACCAATGATATTTCTACCGCCTTCACACGAAGCGAAGATGATACTGTTGATATGGTAGTCGAGCGAAACGGTAAAGAGCAAAAGCTTACAGTCAGCTTTGCAACAGAGGAATATGAGGGCAAGCAGTATATCAATATGGACTTCTGGCTTTTAGGCAAGGAGAAAACTGTCGGCAATGTGCTGTCTCAGAGCATTAAAGAAACAGTATCTTTCGCAAGGTCGGTATTCCTGTCGCTTCACGATTTAATTGCCGGTAAGTTCAAGGTGTCTGATATGAGCGGTCCTGTAGGCGCAGTAAATTACGTATCTCAGGCGGCAAAGACGTCTGTTATTTCACTGCTTCGTATTATGGCACTGCTTACAATAAATATAGGACTGTTCAATCTGTTTCCGATTCCTGCTCTTGACGGCTGGAGGCTGTTTGTACTTTTAGGCGAGGGAATAACAAGAAGGAAGCTTCCGACCAAAGCAGAATACCTTATAAACGCTATAGGACTTGTTGTACTTCTTGGTTTTATGTGTCTTATAACGTTCAGTGATATAACAAAACTATTTTGACGTATTAGGTGACAATATGAAAAGAAGAGTTAGTAAAAAAATTAAGCTTGCAAATACCTTTATCGGAGGAGATAGCGACATACTCGTTCAGAGTATGCTTAATGTTCCTGCAAGCAATATCGAAGGCTCTGTCGCTCAGGCAAAGGAGCTTGCCGCAGCAGGCTGTCAGGTGATTCGTTTTGCAATACCGAATGAAGATGCATTAGCACTCGTTGAGCCGATTAAAGAAGCTGTTGACGTACCTCTCGTTGCAGATATTCACTTTGACTACCGTCTTGCTCTCGGTGCAGTAGAAAGAGGAATTGATAAAATTCGTATAAATCCGGGTAATATCGGTGACGAATCACGCGTTAAGGCAGTTGCCGATGCGTGCAGAGCAAAGAATATTCCTATCAGAATAGGAGTAAATTCAGGTTCACTCGAAAAAGAAATTCTTGCAAAATACGGCTCACCGACTCCCGAAGCTATGGTCGAGTCTGCACTTTACCACGCATCTCTTCTTGAAAAATTTGATTTTGACGATATCGTAATTTCTATCAAATCATCAAACGTAGAAACTATGATAAGCGCATATGAGCTTGCTGCTGACAAGTGCATCTATCCGCTTCATCTCGGTGTAACTGAAGCAGGCACCGAACGAATGGGAATAATTAAGTCTTCCATCGGTATTGGCTCGCTTCTCAGTAAAGGAATAGGCGATACAATCAGAGTAAGCCTTACAGACGCACCTGTTAAAGAGGTTTTTGCGGCATTTGATATTCTCAAGGCACTCGGACTCAAAAAGGATTCACCGTATCTTATTTCCTGCCCGACCTGCGGCAGAACAAAGATTGACCTCGTTTCACTTGCAAAGCAGGTAGAGGACAGGCTTGCTGACTGCAAAAAGCCTATCAAGGTTGCAGTAATGGGATGTATTGTAAACGGACCGGGCGAGGCTAAGGAAGCCGATATCGGTATTGCCGGCGGTGACGGAAACGGACTCATTTTCAAAAAAGGAGAAATACTCCGCAAGGTTGACGAAAAAGATTTATTAAACGAACTGATGAAAGAGATTGAAAAATTATAATGAGTAAATTTGCAAACTTTTTTTCTGAATATGTAAATAACGACGTTCTTGGCGAGCTTGGAAGCGGTGACATAACAAGCTTTACAGTTTCCAGAGAAAACAGAACTCTTGAGATAGGGCTGTCGCTTGACCGTTTTGTTTTAGCAGATTACATAACCTCTGCCGAGCAAAGTATCGCAAGGGAGATTGAGCTGAAGAAGGTCAGTATTCTTCCAAAATTCTATAACTCGTCATATTCTGTTGATAATATTGAAAATATACTCAAATATGCCTCAAGGCAGACTCCTATAATTAACGGCTTTTTCGACAACGCTGAGGCAGAAGTCGAGGACAACCAGCTTACTATCTTTCTCAAAAAAGGCGGTAAAGATATACTTGAGCAAAAGGGTGTGGACAAGCTTATTCTCAATATGCTTTATGACCTTTTTAGCGTTGACTATGACAGTGTGAATTTTCTTGAGGTTGAAGCCTTTGATATGGAAAAAGCCATCGAAAGGGCAGTAGAGGAGAAAAGGGCAGAGGAAAAGCGACTTGCCGAGGAGCAGAAAAGAATTGCTGAGGAACAGGAAAAAAACGCTGTTCATATTCCTTGGGGAAAGTTGCCTATATATAAGGACACCGTAAAACCAATTTACGGCAAAAAGCCGACAGGCACTCCTAAAAATATGAGTGAAATCACCGTAGATGATGATTTTATTACAGTCTGGGGTGATGTGCTTAAAGCCGAGTCAAGAGAAACTAAAAATAAACGCAATATCATCTTTGATTTCAGCATTTCCGATAATACTTCTTCAATTCCTGTAAAGATGTTTGGCGAAATAAATGATCTCAAAAAATTAACAGAACAAATAAACCCGAATACGACTCTCGTTATTTCGGGCGATTATAATTTTGACACTTACTCAAATCAAAGAGTGTTAAGACCGTCTTCAATAGCAACAGTAAGGAAGATAGAAAAAATGGATGAAGCCGAGGAAAAAAGAACAGAGCTTCATCTTCATACGTCATATTCTGAAATGGACGGTATTTCTTCACCGAAGGAGCTCATAAATCAGGCTATAAAGTGGGGACATAGTGCGATAGCTGTCACAGACCACGGTATCGTTCAGGCTTTGCCTGAGGCTTATAAAATTGCAAAAGGCAAGATAAAGCTTATTCTCGGTATGGAGGGTTATCTTGTTGACGATGAAAAATATCCAAACTTTATGGAACT
This sequence comes from Eubacterium sp., assembly GCA_022511225.1. Classification (GTDB taxonomy): domain Bacteria; phylum Bacillota; class Clostridia; order Oscillospirales; family Acutalibacteraceae; genus Eubacterium_R. The sequence goes on along the minus strand of JAFLRZ010000001.1, from coordinate 184,796 downwards.
TAAAAATAGGCAGTTCACTCGTCACCACATAATTCTTCTTGTTAAGGAGGACACTTCTTTTGATGATAGCATCCCTAAAGAAGAGCGCAAGTACGGCAGGAAGAATCTGTATGAAATGATTTCATACTCAAATATCAAAACCTTCAAGTCAAGACCGCTTATCCCTAAAAGCCTTCTTGCAAAGAAGAGAGACGGAATAATCGTCGGCTCTGCCTGTGAACAGGGGGAACTCTATCAGGCGATACTCGAAAAACAGCCTGAGGACAAGCTTAAAGAAATTGCGTCGTTTTATGATTATCTCGAAATTCAGCCAAACGGCAATAACGCTTTTATGATTTCCTCCACAAAAGAGCTTCACGAGGATATACATAGCGAAGCTGATTTGATTAACATTAACAAGAAAATAATTTCACTTGCCGACGAGCTCGGCAAGCCTGTTGTAGCAACGGGCGACGTTCATTTTCTTGATGAAAAGGATGCTCGCTTCAGGGCAATCATTATGGCGTCAAAAGGATTTACTGATGCTGACAATCAGGCACCTCTCTACTTTAAGACTACTAATGAAATGCTTGAGGATTTCTCGTGGGCAGGCGAAAGAGCAAGAGAGTTTGTAATTGATAACCCCAAGAAGATTGCCGACTCTGTTATGGATAATATCCCGCCTATCCCGCCGGGAACTTTCCAACCTCATATCGACGGCGCAAACGAGGAGCTTACAGAGAAATGCTGGGCAAGGGCAAAGGAGCTTTACGGCGACCCTGTACCTGAAATTGTTGCTGCAAGATTACAGCGTGAGCTTGATTCAATCATAGGTCACGGCTTCGGCGTGCTCTACGTTATTGCAAAAAGACTTGTTGAGGAGAGTGAGCGAAACGGCTACTTAGTCGGCTCACGAGGCTCTGTCGGCTCATCTCTTGCTGCTCATATGGGCGGTATTTCAGAGGTTAATCCTTTACCGCCTCACTATTACTGTAAAAAATGTAAGCACAGCGAGTTCTTCACTAAAGGAGAGTACGGCTCAGGCTTTGATTTGCCTAAAAAGGATTGTCCTAATTGCCACACTCCTATGACGAGGGACGGCCACGAAATTCCGTTTGAAACCTTCTTAGGCTTTGACGGAGATAAAGAGCCTGATATAGACCTTAATTTCTCAGGTGAATATCAGTCACGCTCCCATAGATATACAGAGGAGCTTTTCGGCAAGGAGTACGTATTCAAGGCAGGAACTATTGCTACCGTTGCCGACAAAACTGCGTATGGCTACGTAATGAAATATCTCGACGAGCGTGGTCTTGCTAATACAGCAACAAGAGCCGAGATCGACAGACTTACAATCGGCTGTACCGGTATCAAAAGAACGACAGGTCAGCACCCCGGCGGTATGGTTGTTGTGCCCGATCAGTATACAATTGAAGATTTCACCCCTATTCAGTATCCGTCAAATGATGAAAAGAAGGGTACGTATACTACTCATTTTGACTTCAAGAAGGCACTTCACGATACCCTTCTCAAGCTTGACGAGCTCGGTCACGATAATCCTACACTCTATAAATACCTCGAAGATTCAACAGGTATCCCTGTAATGGATGTTGATTTGTGCGACCCTGCACTTTATAAGCTTATAACATCAACAGAGCCAATCGGTGTTTCACCTCAGGATATTGACTGCGAAACAGGTACGCTCGCTATCCCTGAAATGGGTACTCCGTTCGTTGTCGGTATGCTTACTGAGGCTCAGCCGAAAACATTTGCCGATTTGCTCCAGATTTCCGGTCTTTCTCACGGTACAGACGTATGGCTCGGCAACGCACAGGAGCTTATCAAAGACGGCACCTGTACAATTTCACAAGTTATCGGCTGCCGTGACGATATTATGACCTATCTTATCCATAAAACAGAGGAGTACGAAGCTAAAACAGGCAAGGAATCTCCCTTATCTAAAATAGACTGCTTTAGTATTATGGAGCTCACACGTAAGGGTATGGCGCCTATAAAATTACCTCCATATGAGGAAGCTATGAAAGAAATCGGCGTTGAGCAGTGGTATATCGACTCCTGCTACAAAATTAAGTATATGTTCCCCAAGGCTCATGCTGCTGCTTACGTTATCGCGGCACTTCGCCTTGCGTGGTACAAAATATATCATCCAATCCATTTCTACTCTGCTTACTTTACCGTTCGAGGTGATGCAATAGATGCAGTTGCAGCTGTTGAGGGTAAGGACGCAGTAAAGAAAAAAATGGAGCTTATTAAAAACAAGGGCAACGATAAAACTGCGAAGGAAGAAAGTACATACGTAGTGCTTCAGATTGTTATCGAAATGCTTGCAAGGGGTATTGAATTTCTGCCTGTAGATATTTATAAGTCCGATGCAAGAATATATAAGATTGAAGACGGCAAAATCCGTCTGCCGTTTGGTGCGATTGACGGAATAGGCGAAAATGCGGCAAATGCAATCGCAAATGCAGTTAATGACGGAAACGGCGAATTCTTGTCATATGACGATCTTATGGCAAGAGCGGGTGTCGGCAGAAGTGTTATTGATGCACTTTGCGAGGCAGGCGCTCTCGGTGATATGCCCGAATCAAACCAAATTTCTTTATTTTAATAATATAAATACTTGACATAAAGAATTTATTGTGTTAGCATAGTAGCACTCTACCACACTAAAGTATTAGCAGTCAAGGAGAACTGATATGAAACGATATTCAAAAATTACACCGCAGGGAAGCAGAGATCTTCTGTTTGAGGAATGTGATGACCGCAGAAGAGTAGAAGCCCTGCTTTCAGATTTATTCAAATCGCATAATTACCGCAAGGTAATGACACCTACAATCGAATATTTTGACGTGTTTAAGAGCGATAATCTCGGCATAGAGCCTGAGGAGATGTACAAGCTTTCAGACAATCAAGGCAGAACTACAGTTCTCCGCCCTGACAATACTGCACCTATAGCAAGGCTTGTTGCAACCCGACTTTCTAAAGAGGATTTTCCTGTAAGGCTTTACTATAATCAAAACGTTTTTGTCCGCAATAAACAGCTTGCAGGCAGAACAGATGAAATCGAGCAGAGTGGTATTGAGCTTATCGGCGACGGAAGTATCGAAGCTGATATTGAAGTAATTTCAATGGCATATGAGGCGCTCAAGAAAAGCGAGGTCAATTCCTTTAAGATTGAGCTTTGCCACGCAGGATTTTTTAATTCTATTCTTGATAAGCTCAATGTTTCCTCGTCACAGAAAGCTGACATATGCTCATATATAGAGGGCAAGAATTATTCTGCACTTAATGATTTTCTTGATACACTCCCAAACAGTGTTGAAGTAGGCGTTATCAGAAAGCTTCCGAGGCTCTTCGGCAATATCGACGTAATTGACAAGGCGAGAAAGATATATTCAAGCAAAGGCTCCGATAATGCACTTGATTATCTTAAAAATGTTTACGAAAAGCTTTGTGAGCTTGGTCTCGGTGACGATATAATGATTGACCTCGGTCTTGTAAACAGAAGCAATTATTATACAGGAGTAAACTTCCGCGGATATGCACAGGGAAGCGGACTTACAATCCTTTCAGGCGGAAGATATGATAATCTTATTTCAGAGTTCGGTCTTGATGCTCCCGCAGTAGGATTTGCAGTTAACGTCAATGCTCTTTGCGATATAATGCGAGAAGAAATCAATATCGACAGACCGCTTCGAATTGCGCTTACTAAAGGAAGACTTGAAAAGTCCTCGGTTTCACTTTTCAAGACTATGGGTCTTGACACCTCTCAGCTCGAAAATAAGGGGAGAAGGCTTATCCTTCCTGTCGGAGATTACGAGGCAGTCCTTTCAAAAGCACCTGACGTAATTACATACGTAGAGCACGGTGTATGCGACATCGGTGTAGTCGGCAGAGATACTATAGTAGAGCACGGCAACAGCTTTTATGAAGTGATTGACCTTAACATCGGCAGATGCCGTTTTGCTCTTGCCTGCCCTAAGGGTACGGACTTCTTCTCAGGTTATAAGAGAAAGGTTGTTGCCAGCAAATACCCCAAGGTTTCCAAGGAATATTTCAAGGCTAAGGGTATGGATGTAGATATAATCAAGATTGAGGGCAGTGTTGAGCTTGCTCCTCTGCTCGGTCTTGCAGACGGTATAGTTGATATTGTTGAAACAGGCTCAACTCTTAAGGAAAACGGACTTGAAATAGTAGACGAGATTATGCCTATTTCTGCAAGAGTAATTGTAAATATGGCATCTATGAAGCTTCGCAAGGATGAAATAGAGCAATTTTTGAATGATTTAGAGCTTGCATCACAGGTTTGATATAGGAGATAATTATGAACATTACAAAAGCAAACGGCAAGGCAGAATATGACTTAATAGACACTCTGAAAAAGCGTGCGTCCGAAACCGATAGCAGTATAATTGAGAGTGTTACAAATATAATTAACGAAGTAAAATCACGCGGTGACGAGGCTGTAAGAGAGTTTACGGCAAAATTTGACGGCGCTGTGCCCGAGAATATGGTGATAACTAACGACGAGCTTCAAGGCTACGTTGATATGGTAGACGAAAGCTTTAAAAATGCCGTTATCAACGCTAAGGAAAACATTTATAAATTCCATCAGCGTCAGGCACAGCAGTCGTGGCTTACAACTGAAAGCAACGGCGTAATTATGGGTCAGCGTGTCCGCGGACTCAAAAGAGTCGGTATCTACGTACCGGGCGGAACAGCCGCATATCCGTCATCTGTTCTTATGAATGCCATTCCGGCAAAAATTGCCGGTGTTGAGGAAATAATTATGGTAACACCACCGGCTAAAAACGGAAAGCCTAATCCCGATATTATGGCGGCTGCGGCAATTGCAGGAGTTGATAAGGTATATCTTGTAGGCGGCGCACAGGCTGTTGCGGCTCTTGCTTACGGCACTGAATCAATACCAAAGGTTGACAAAATCGTAGGACCGGGAAATATATTCGTTGCAACTGCAAAGAAGCTTCTTTACGGCGTGGTTGATATCGATATGGTAGCAGGTCCGTCAGAAATCCTTATCGTTGCAGATGACACAGCTAAGCCTTCATTTCTTGCGGCAGACCTTATGAGTCAGGCTGAACACGACAAGCTTGCTTCTTCTATTCTGCTTACAACCTCTGCCGACATTGCAAGTAAGACTGCTGAGGAAATTGACAGGCAGCTTGCATACCTTGAAAGGAAGGACATCATTGAGGAATCTCTTAATAATTTTGGCGAAATCATAGTATGCGAAAATTTACAGCAGGCTATCGATTTTGCTAATGAGCTCGCTCCCGAGCATTTAGAGCTCTGCATTAAAGAGCCGTTTAAGTATATCGGTATGCTTGATAATGCCGGCTCTGTATTTCTCGGAAACTACTCACCTGAGCCGCTCGGTGATTACTACGCAGGACCAAATCACGTGCTTCCTACGAGTGGCACTGCTCGCTTTTTCTCACCTCTGTCGGTAGACAGCTTTATAAAGAAAAGCTCCTTTATTTATTACACTGAAGCAGAGCTTTCAAAGGCGAAGGACGATATCATCAAACTTGCTGATACTGAAGGACTTACGGCACACGCAAATTCAATAAAGGTGAGATTTGAATAATGAGCAGAAAGAAAAGCAATAAATCGGTTATTTCTACGTTAATATCTCTTGCAGTTATTGTTATTGTTGCAATATCATATTTTGCCACGTCGCAAACGCCGGACAGTACAACTCCTGCACATAAGGCTGATTCATCTGATAAAGACGGGGAGCTTATAGTACATTTTTTTGATGTCGGTCAGGCGGACAGTGAGTTTATAGAATTTCCAAGCGGAGAATGTATGCTCATTGACGCAGGCACAGCCGACTCGGGCGATGATATTGTTGACGAGATAAAGCTCTTAGGTTATGACAGTATTGACTATCTTATTGCAACTCATCCGCACGCTGATCATATTGGTGGTATGCAGTATGTTGTTGAAAACCTTGATATAAAAAGTATTTATATGCCAAGAGCATCTACTAATACAAAAACGTTTGAAAATCTGCTTACATCTATCAGTGAAAGCGGTCTCAAAATCAATACTGCAAAGTCAGGCAAAATTGTAATAGATTCTGACGATATTCAGGCAGAATTTCTTTCACCGATATCTGAAGACTATAGTGATCTAAACAATTATTCCTGTGTATTAAAGCTTACATATAATGATTCAAGCTTTTTGTTTACAGGTGACGCTGAAAAAGAGGTTGAAAACGAGCTCCTTTCACAATCACGCAGTAAGCTTGATTGCGACGTGCTTAAGGTGGGGCATCATGGAAGCAGATATTCGTCAACCGACGATTTTCTGTACGTAGTAAGTCCCCAAATAGCCGTTATATCCTGCGGTGCAGGGAATACGTATGATCATCCTCATACTCAGGCACTTGACAGACTTGAAAGCGCAGGTGCAGAAATTTACCGCACAGACAGGCTTGGAGAGATAATAATTACAACAAACGGTGACGGATATTATGAAGTGGATAATTGACAGATTTGAGGGCGATTATGCCCTTTGCGAAATTGAAAACGGTACGGTTTTGAACGTACCCCGAAATGCACTTCCCGAAAATGCCCGGGAGGGTGACGTTATTTCTGTTTTTATAGACATCGGTGAAACAGAAAACAGAAAAAGTAACGTAAATAAACTAATGAACGATTTATTTGTTGATTAACATAAACTAATTTAACGAGGTTGCTATTATGAGAAATGCAAAAATTCAAAGAAATACTAAGGAAACACAGATAACAGTTGAGCTTAATCTTGACGGCGGAGAGGTAGCAATATCTACAGGCATCGGCTTTTTTGACCATATGCTTACTGCGTTCGGCGTTCACGGTGGTTTCGGACTTAAAGTAACAGTCATCGGTGATTTAGAGGTTGATACGCATCATACAGTAGAGGATACAGGCATTGCCCTCGGTATGGCATTTAAGCAGGCACTCGGTGATATGAGCGGAATTTGCAGATACGGAAGCTTCTCAATCCCTATGGATGAAGCACTTGCAAACTGTGTTGTTGATATTTCAAACAGACCGTTTCTTGTATTTATGGCATCCTTTGAGCAGGAGCTCTGCGGCGATTATGAAACGTGTGTAACAGAGGAGTTTTTCAGGGCTTTTGCAATGAATGCCTGTATCACGCTTCACGTTTCAGTGCCGTACGGTGCTAACGCACATCACGAGATTGAAGCTATATTCAAGGCAGTAGCTCACGCAATGCAGATTGCCGTAAAGCCAAATACAGACGGCTCGGTATTATCAACTAAAGGAGTATTATAATAATGATAATCTTACCTGCAATTGATGTAATTGACGGCAAGCCTGTAAGACTTTTTAAGGGCGATTTTGCAACAGCAAAGCAGGTTGCCGAAGATGCTCTTGAAACTGCTGAAAGCTTTGTAAAAGCTGGGTGCAGTTGGATACATATGGTAGACCTTGACGGTTCACTCAAGAAAGAGCCAGTTAACAGTGAAACGTTTATTTCCGTTGCAAAAAACACACCTCTTAAGGTTGAGCTTGGCGGCGGAATACGCACGATGAAGGATATAGATTTTTACGTTAATAACGGAATAAGCAGAATTATTTTAGGCTCTGTGGCACTTAAAAATCCCGAACTCGTCAAGGAAGCAGTAAAAGAGTTTGGCGATATTATCGCAGTCGGAATTGATGCAAAGAACGGCTTTGTTGCAACAGAAGGATGGGTTCAGGGCAGTGACGTCTATTTTACAGATCTTGCCAGACAGATGGAGTCGGTCGGAGTAAAAACAATTATTTTTACCGACATAAGCAAAGACGGCACTCTTACAGGTCCCAATCTTGAACAGCTGAATGAAATTAATAATGCCGTTTCCTGCAATATAATTGCATCGGGCGGTGTTACTACTATTGATGATATAACTGCTCTTCGCGATAACAACCTTTTCGGTGCAATCTGCGGTAAGAGTATATACGAAAAAACACTTGATTTGAAAGAGGCCGTTGAGGTGTGCAGATGATTGACGTAGAAAAATATTTTAAAAAATCAGATTTAATTCCTGCCATAGTGCAGGAGGCAGAAACAAACGAAGTGTTGATGCTTGCATATATGAACAGAGAATCCATGAAAAAAACTCTTGAAACCGGCTACACTTGGTTCTGGTCAAGGTCAAGACGTGAGCTTTGGAACAAGGGTGCAACGTCGGGTCATATGCAGAAAATCATATCAATTCACGGCGATTGCGATGATGACACACTTCTCATTAAGGTGATACAAACAGGAGCAGCCTGTCACACAGGCAGTCACAGCTGCTTCTTTAACGAAATAAAGGGAGAATTTTAATGGATTATATCAGAAATGATTACGAAACTATCCTTGCCAGAAAGAGCGCAAAAGAGGAAGGCTCGTATACCTGCTATCTTTTTGAGCAGGGCATAGACAAGATACTCAAAAAGGTCGGCGAGGAGTCAACCGAAATGGTTATCGCTGCAAAGAATGACGTTAAGGAAGAAACTGTCGGCGAAATCTGCGACCTCATTTATCATACGCTTGTTATGATGGTAGATAGAGGTATTACTATCGAAGATGTTGAAGATGTACTTCGCAAAAGAGCTGAAAAATCAGGTAATCTGAAGAAATTTCATCAGGTGGATAAGAATTCATAATGGCACATAAAAAATGGATTATAGCAGATGCCGATAAAGAAAAGGCATCGCTTTTGAGTGAAAAACTTAATATTGATCCGTTTATTGCCTTTTTGCTCGTTTCAAGAGGACTTGATGACGAGCTTTCAGCAGGGGATTTCATTTCCTCAAGGTGCAATTACACCTCTCCGTTTACATTTACTGATATGGATAAGGCTGTCGCACGAATTAATAAGGCTCTCGAGCTTGGCGAAAGAATCTGTATTTACGGCGATTATGATTGCGACGGAGTAACGTCAACAGCACTGCTTTACACTTTTTTTGAAAGCCTTGGTGCTGACGTCATTTATTATATACCAAACCGATTGACAGAAGGCTACGGTATGAACACCTCTGCAATTGATGAAATCTGCTCAAAGGGTGTAAAGCTTATCGTAACGGTCGATAACGGCATTTCCGCCATTAACGAGGCAGAATATATTTATTCTCTCGGTATGGAGCTTGTCATTACCGATCATCACGAGGTAGGCAGTGTGATTCCTCGTGCAGAGGCTGTTGTAAATCCGCACAGAGATGAGGATAAGATTGCATTTTGCGAATTTGCAGGTGTCGGTGTTGCGTTCAAGCTTGCCTGTGCAGTGTACGGCGGTGAGATTGATGATCTTCTTGAGATGTTTGCAGACTTGGTCGCAATAGGCACAATCGGAGACGTCGTACCGCTTAAAGGTGAAAACCGCGGTCTTGTCAAATACGGACTTGATCTTATCAATAATGATTCAAGAATAGGTATTGCCGCACTTCGTCAGGCTGCCGGCTGTGCAGACGATGACTTGACCTCTGTTGACATTGCTTTCAAGCTTTGCCCCAGAATTAATGCTTCTGGCAGAATGGACACACCTCTCCATGCACTTGAGCTTTTGATAAGTGATGACTATGAGGAGGCAAGATTCAAAGCAGATCTGCTTAATACAAATAATGTTCATCGCCACGAGGTTGAGAGTAATATAATTGAGGATATCAAAAATAAAATAGCTGAGAATCCTAAGATTATTAACGACAGAGTTATTGTAATAGCTCAAAAGGATTACCACCACGGTGTTATAGGAATTGTGGCTTCACATATAGTCTGTATGTACGGCAAGCCTGCGATAATCCTTTCAATTGACGAGAACGGCGAAGCAACAGGCTCAGCAAGAAGCGTTGACGGTTTTAATATTTTTGAAGCAATCAGCTCATGCTCCTCTATACTCACTCATTTCGGAGGTCATCCGCTTGCGGCAGGTCTGGGACTTAATGCTGATGATATTGATGCTTTCAGAACGCAGATTAATTCCTTTGCAGTAGAAAAGTATTCTGTAATGCCTGTCGAATGTCTTAAGCTTGACTGCAAGCTGTCACCATTCTATCTTGATACCGATTTAGTCGATAATCTGTCACTTTTAGAGCCGTTTGGCGCAGAGAATTTACAGCCTGTATTTGGTCTTTTTAATGTTACACTTAAGTCTGCCCAGCCTATCGGAGACGGCAAGCACATAAGATTAGAGGTTGAAAAGAAGGGAAAAAGCATAAAAGCCGTTATGTTCAGAGCAACTGTCGATACATTTCCCTATAAGCAAGGTGATAATATTGATCTTGCTGTCAGGCTTTCAAAGAATTTCTATAAGGGCAGATATTATCTTTCTGTTCAGGTTGTCGATTACCGCTTAAACGGAATTGACGACGATAAATTTTTCGCTGAAAAATCCGATTACGAGCTCTTTGAAGCCGGCTATAATTGTAAAACTCAGCTTTATCCTGACAGACAGCTTTGTGCATACGTATATAAATTTTTAAGAAATAACGGCGGCTGGAAATACGGTACCGAAAACCTTTATTTTGCACTCGGTCAGTCCGTTACGTACGGTCAGCTTTTGTATGCCCTTAGTGCATTCGAACAGTCAGGACTAATTAAAAATGACGGTGAAATTTTACTTAATGAAACACAGGGTAAGGTTGATTTAGAGAACACACCTGTTTTGAAATACTTGAAGGGAAGGCTTTAAATGACTGATAAAACTGTTTACGATAATGAATATTATAATGACGGCTTTGATGAGTTTTTTGAAAAAATAAAGCAAAGCCCTAATTATGATTTTGATAAAATTCAAAAGGCATATAACCTTGCACGCGACGCTCACAAAAATCAGCGCCGCCGTTCAGGAGAGCCGTATATTATGCACCCTGTAGCAGTGTCAGAAATTCTTTTCAAGCTCGGTATGGATAACGAATGTATTATCGGTGCGCTTCTTCATGACGTTGTAGAGGATACTGAATACGACCTTGACTACATTAAAGCGGAATTCGGCGACGAGGTTGCACTCCTTGTTGACGGTGTTACAAAGCTTGGACAGATTCCTCTTTCAACCCGTGAGGAAGTTCAGGCAGAGAATATCCGAAAAATGTTCATCGCAATGAATGAGGATATCAGAGTAATTATCATCAAGCTCTGCGACAGGCTTCATAATATGAGAACACTTGAGCATATGCCGGAGTATAAGCAGAGGGAAAAGAGTCTTGAAACCCTCGAAATTTACGCTCCTATTGCTCACAGACTCGGTATTCGTCCTATTAAGGAAGAGCTTGAAAACCTTGCAATTCTCTATCTTGATCCTATTGCATACAAGGAAATTGAAAAAAACCTTTCTATGAAAAAGGAGCAGGGCGAAAAATTTCTTAATGAAATTACAACAAAAATTGAGGAGCGCATTACTCCTGTTATCAAAAATGCAAAGATTACTTCAAGAGTTAAGTCTGTTCACGGAATTTTCCGTAAGGTGTACATCAAAGGAAAGAATTTTGAACAGATTTTTGACATATATGCAATCAGAATTATTGTTGATTCAATGATTGACTGCTACAACACACTCGGTATAGTCCACGATATGTTTAAGCCTCTTCCGGGCAGGTTTAAGGATTATATTTCAATGCCTAAGCCTAATATGTATCAGTCGCTTCATACTACAGTTCTGTCTGATTCGGGTGTTCCGTTTGAAATTCAGATAAGAACGTGGGATATGCATAGAACGGCAGAGTTCGGTATCGCCGCTCACTGGAAGTATAAGCTCGGCAAGGGCGGCAATGATTCAATTGATAATCATCTTGAATGGATACACCGAATGGTTGAGTCGGGCAATAACGCAGAAAACGCTGAAGAACTTGTTGCCAATATCAAAGGTGATCTTTCTGCCGATCAGGTGTTCGTATTCACCCCAAGAGGCGACGTAAAGGCGCTTCCTAAGGGGGCAACGGTTATCGACTTTGCTTACGCTATTCATTCAGCCGTAGGCAACAAAATGGTCGGTGCTAAGGTTGACGGCAAAATTGTAAATATAGATTATAAGGTTAAAACCGGACAGATTGTCGAAATAATTACGTCAAATCAACAGGGTAAAGGACCGAGCCGTGACTGGCTTAATATCGTTACCACAGGCGAATCGCGAAGCAAAATCCGTTCGTGGTTCAAAAAAGAAAAGCGCGATGAAAATATCGTTCGCGGCAAGTCCGAGGTCGAAAGGGAGTTCAAGCGTAACTTCATACGTCTTTCAGGCGAGGAATATGAAAAATTCCTGCTAAAAATTGCCGAGCGACAGCATTTTACAAACGTTGAGGATTTCTATGCGGCAGTCGGCTACGGTGGTATACAGATTACAAGGCTTATGCCGGGCATAAAGGATGAGTATAACCGCAACTGGAAGCCACAGGAAGCACCTAAGCCTGTTATGCCTCAGGTTGAGAGAAACACAGGCAAGAGCACGGGAGGCATTATTGTTGAGGGAATAGATAATTGCCTCATCAAAATGGCTCGTTGCTGCTCACCGATTCCGGGTGAAGAAATCATAGGCTTTATTAACAGAGGAACAGGTCTTACTATTCACAGAAGAGATTGCAGAAACGTGCCTATTGATATTGCCTTGTCACCTGAGCCTGCACGATGGGTTAAAGCTCACTGGGATGCAAGTGCTAAAGTTGAAGCACGCTCTACGTTAGACGTTTATGCTATCGACAGAGATGGTGTCGTACTTGACATAGCAACAAAAATGGCAAATGCGCATATTAAGATTCATTCTATCAATGCAAGACCTATCAACGACGGCAACTGCCTAACGACTATGACTATTTCTGTAAATTCTAAGGAACATCTTGAAAGCGTCTTGAAGCTTATAAGAAAAATAGACGGTGTATATCATATTGAAAGAAGCGGTGATGAATGAAAGCAGTAATTCAAAGAGTAATTAATTCTTCTGTTTCGATTGACGGCAAAATAGTTTCTGCAATCGAAAAGGGATATATGATACTTCTCGGTGTTGAGCAGGGAGATACTAAGGAAGAAGCCGATAAGCTTGTTAAGAAAATTCCTCTGCTTCGCATTTTTGAGGATGAAAACGGAAAGATGAATTTATCCTGCCTTGACGTAGACGGCGAAATACTCGTCGTATCTCAATTCACTCTCTCAGCAGATTGTTCTCACGGCAGACGACCAAGCTTTATAAAGGCAGCACCACCCGATGAGGCGAATGAGCTATACGAATATTTTGTTGAAGGCCTCAGAAAAAGCGGAGTGAAAAAGGTGCTTACAGGAGAATTTGGCGCAGATATGAAGGTTTCACTTATCAATGACGGACCTGTTACGATTATTCTTGAAAGTAAGGAGCTTAAGTAATGCTTGAAGTAAAATGTGCCGTTTTCGGCAAACTTGAAAATAACTGCTATCTGATTACCGACAAAGCAACGTCACTGAGTGCACTTGTTGACTGCACTGAGGACAGCGAAAAAATGAGGGCTTTTATCGGTGATGCGAATCTTAAATATATTCTTCTTACCCACGGTCACTATGACCATATCGGCGGAGTTAAGGGAATTAAGGCACTTACAGGTGCAAAAGCTGTCATTTCTAAGGAAGACGAGCCTATGCTTTCATCGTCAAGAGCAAGCCTTGCTGCCTTTTCCTTTAGTGCGCAAAACAATACAGAAGCAGACCTTATAATTAGCGATGGCGATAAAATAACACTCGGAGAAACCGAAATTACAGTCCTTGCTACTAAAGGGCATACAAAGGGCGGAGTGTGCTATATAGCAGATGACTGCATTTTTACAGGTGATACGCTCTTTTTCTGCTCTTGCGGCAGAACTGATCTCCCCGGTGGCTCTGACAGAGAAATACTTGAAAGCCTTAAAAAGCTTGCTTCAATCAAAGGTGATTACAAGATTTATGCAGGCCATGACAGAGCCTCTACACTCGATTTTGAACGCAGGAATAACCCCTATATGAACAGGTAATTTTATGATTCTTAAGATTATCAATCATCCCTTCGTGTACGATATGAAGAATATCTGTACTGTCTTTTTCCCATACGAAAAAATCAGGGAAGAGGGTAGTGAAGATATTATAATTATCACCGAAATGCGTGATAATGATATGATTATTGAAGCGAAGGTGTATGAAAAAGCACTTAAAAAGGTTCACCATTATCGGCAAAATGAGGACATGGCTACTGCTATGTCTGTTTTGCTGTATTCTGTTTTAAGTGAGCTTTTGGGAATAAAGCCGCCGTGGGGAATACTTTTCGGTGTCCGTCCCGCAAAGCTTATGCACCGATTTTCAAATGAATACGGTGAGGAGTGCGCAAGAAAATACTTTATCGATAATTTTCTTGCAACGCCAAACAAGGCTGACCTTGCTATTGAGGTAATGAAGCACGAGAACAAGTCAATTGCACTATCATCGGAAAACTCATTTTCTCTTTACGTATCAATACCTTTCTGCCCCACAAGATGCTCGTATTGCTCGTTCGTTTCTCACTCAATCGAGAGAACGAAAAAGCTTATGGAACCGTATGTTGAGCTTCTATGTAAGGAGCTTGAAAGTGTCGGAGAAATTGCAAAAAGTCTTGGCTTAAGACTTGAAACAATCTATTTCGGCGGCGGAACTCCCACGACGCTCTCGGCACCTCAGCTTGAGCTTTTATTCAAAGCAATTGAAAAAAGTTTTGATTTGTCACATCTTCGTGAATATACGGTCGAAGCCGGAAGACCCGATACTGTTACAGAGCAAAAACTACTTGCTCTTAAATCAGCATCAGTCAGCAGAATAAGCATAAATCCGCAAAGCTTTAATGACGAAGTTTTGCAGGAAATCGGAAGAAAGCATACCTCAAAGCAGACGGTTGATGCCTTTAATCTTGCTGTGCAGACAGGCTTTGATAATATTAATATGGATTTTATTGCAGGACTTCCAAAGGACGATTTGCCGTCTTTTATAAACAGCATTAATACTGCAGTAGATCTCGGTGCGCAGTCTGTTACAGTTCACACTCTTGCGCTCAAATCAGCATCTTATATCGTCACGAGAGAAAAAACCTTTGACCATACAGCTCGGATTATTACTTCGGATATGGTGGATTATTCAAATGATTATTTATCCTCAAGCGGATATTATCCTTACTATATGTACCGCCAGTCAAAATCCTTAGGCAATCTTGAAAATGTCGGTTGGTGCAAAGAGGGCAAGGACTGCCTTTATAACGTCTATATGATGGACGAAACCCACTCGGTTTTTGCCGTCGGTGCAGGAGCAGTAACAAGACTTAAAAATCAAAAAACAGGCTTTATAGACAGAATTTATAATTTCAAATATCCTTATGAATATAACGATAATTTTACCGAAATAATGAATCGAAAAAGCAAAATTATAGATTTTTATAAATAATTACAAATTGTTATTGCAATAAAATACTATTTGTAATATAATATATTAGAGGTGACAAATATGGCTGGTTTATTTTCTGATTTACTATCCTCAAACAATCCAAAGCTTGATGAATTTTTAGCAAAAACGCGTGACGTTGCAGAAGCTGTCGGCAAAAAAAGTGCCGAGCATCTTGACCTTAGCAGAAAGAGAATTGAGCTTCTTGACGTTAAGTCGAAGCAGTCAAAGCTATTTGAAAAATTCGGTAAGCTTCAGTATAGCGCATTTATAGGTGAAACCGTTGACGAGGAGGAGCTTTCACAGCTTGCCGGCAAGATTTCAGCTAACGTTGAAAGAATAGCTGCTCTGAGCGAGGAAATTGAAGAGGCAAAGGCGAAGTTTGCCGAGTCTGTTCAGCGCACGAAGGAAGCCTTCCAAAAAGAATGGGAAAAGGCATCACCACCTAAGGCTGAAGTTGATCTTACAGAATTCTTCGAAACTGAAGAGGACACACTGGAATCTGAAGAGGACACACTGAAAGAAGATTAATTTTTCGTCATACAAATAAGAATATTCAAATATAATTTAGGGCAGTGATTTTTTCACTGCCCATTTTGTATTTTGGGTGATATGATTGGAAAAGGGGATTAAGGAGAAGTTTATAAGCTCTGCGTTTTTTATGCTCGCAGCAACAGTAATCGTCAAGGTAATCAGTGCAGTATATAAAATTCCGCTTACTGCGTATATAGGTGCAACGGGCAGGGGATATTTTTCTATAGCTTACAATCTTTGTATGCCTGTTCACGCGCTTACAATGGGTGCCTTTCCTATAGCACTTACAAAGCTAATCAGCACGTATAATGCGCAGAATAATACTAATCGGATAAAAGGTCTGAGAGCAGCTTCAAAAAAGCTTTTTTCTATTGTCGGCATTATAGGTATGGCAGTGGTAATACTTCTCAGCGTTCCATATTCTCGAATTATCGCATCATCACCGCAAAGCATTTATACAATTTTAGCCCTTGCACCGTCAATTCTTTTTTCGTGCCTCGGTGTTTGTCACAGAGCATTTTGCGAAGGCTTTATAGATATGAAGCCGACAGCAATAAGTCAGCTTATAGAAGCGTTTACAAAAATGATTTTCGGACTTCTTTTTGCAAGGCTTACAATGACAGCGCTTTATAATATTTATATTCAAAACGCCACTGTTTTCGGCTTTTCTTGTGCAACTGAGCTTGAAGCATTATCAAGAATTTATCCTATATCATCAGCTGCGGCTATGTTCGGAGCAACTTTCGGCAGTATTACTTCGTATATTTTTAATGCCGTTTATACTCGTATTAATTATAAGGATTACTCCTGTAAAATCACTGATAAAAACGTATATTATAACGAGCTTCTCCGCTTTAGTGCACCGCTTGTTCTTGCAACGGTTATTCAAAGCATTTCAAACTTTCTTGACACTTCAAGTATGCAGTATTGCCTTTCCATATGCGACAAGGCCGCACTATCATCAATATACAGCGTAAGCGAGGACGTGCATACGTATGTTTTCGGTATTTATGCAACTGCGCTTGATTTTAAAAATCTTGTACCCTCACTCGTAATGGCAATCGGTATAACTGCCGTTCCTGCAATCAGCACGGCGTTCGAAAACAGGGCAGACAGATTTGCTTCTCTATTTAACGAAATACTTAAATACACGTCACTTTTAAGCATAGCAGGAGGTCTGGCACTATCTCTATTTTCCGAGGAAATGCTTGCACTTTTTTATTCAAACAATAACCCCGATATCGTACTTAACTCAAATAAGCTTCTTTTTTATTTCGGAGTAAGCATACTGCCGAGCTGTCTTGCAATTACTACTGTTTCCTGCGCCCAGTCACTCGGCTTTGCAAAAAATACGATACTTCCGTTTGCAATCGGAGCAATCGTAAGAGTAATAATAAATTTTATGTTAGTGACGAACAGTGACATAAATATTCTTGCAAGCTGTGTATCAAATTTTGTAGGTTACTTCATAATAGTTATAGCAAATATTATCACGATTACAAGAAAAACTAAAGTAAAAATACAACTAAAAAGCGTAATTATAAAGCCTGTAACAGCAGGAATTTTAACGTATTTTGCCACTCAATTTATAAAAGAAAAGCTTTCGTTTGTCTTAGATAAAAATATTTGTTTGGTAATTATGCTGATAATTTTTGTCGTTTTTTATACAATATCACTAATAACTTTTAGACTTATATCCATTAACGACTTTACTCACCTTAAAAAATGGAAAAAATCGTATTAAATACTTGAAATTATTACCTGTTTATTGTATCATATTTAACAGTAGGTTAATCGAAAGAGTGGGCTTTTGCCGATGATTGATACTAATAAAAACGGAAAATATAACATTGACGATTTAATTTCTATCATCACTTTCCTGCGGTCGCCGGACGGCTGCCCGTGGGATAGAGAGCAAACCCATTTTTCCATTAAAAAGAATTTTATAGAAGAAACCTATGAGGTCATTGAAGCAATCAATAAGCAGGATACTGACGGGCTTCGCGAGGAGCTCGGGGACGTGCTTATGCAGATAATGCTTCACGCTGAAATGGAGCGCGAGCAGGGCAATTTTGATTTTTCTGATATCTGCGACGAGCTTTGCCGAAAGCTGATTGTGCGTCATCCTCACGTCTTTGGCACTACACAGGCAGATAATGTTGACGAAGTGCTTACCGTGTGGGATTCTGTAAAACAGAAGCTTAAGGGTCAGACGAATCAAAGTCAGTCAATGGAGAGTATTCCTATTGAGCTGCCTGCCTTGATGCGAGCACAAAAGGTTCAGCAAAAGGCTTCCAAGGTTGGCTTTGACTGGCAGGACAGTCAGGGTGCTTTTGATAAAATTCAGGAGGAGATTAACGAACTATTAATTGCTGTGTCCCATAACAATCCGGCTGAGATTGAAGAGGAATTCGGAGATTTGCTCTTTTCCTGCGTTAACGTTGCACGCTTTATTGATGTAGACAGCGAGGAAGCACTTAAACAATCTACGGATAAGTTTATCGCTCGCTTCAAAAAGGTTGAGCAGCTTGCAGAGGAAAGAGAAATATCAATGAAAGCTTCGTCGATTGATGTACTCGACGAGTTATGGAGCGAAGCAAAAGAAATATTAACTGATTAATCAGAAAAACGGAGGAATTTTCAATGAACAAGACAGAACTCGTAGCAGCAGTTGCTGATAAGGCAGCTCTCTCAAAGAAGGACGCAGACGCAGCTGTAACAGCAGTACTCGACGCAATCAAGGATGCTCTTGCAGATGGTGACAAGGTTGCACTTGTTGGCTTTGGTACTTTCTCAGTTAAAGAGCGTGCAGCTCGCACAGGTATCAATCCGCTTACAAAGGCTCCTATGGATATTCCTGCATCTAAGGTTCCTGCATTCAAGGCAGGCGCAGCTCTTAAGGACGCTGTAAAGTAAGTTGTTTTTTGAAAGTTTCAGGGCATCGCTTGCGATGCCTTGATTTTTTAGGCATATTATATGCCGGAGTTTCAGGAGTATAAGTTATATGAGACTTGATAAGTATTTAAAAGTGTCAAGAATAATTAAGCGCAGAACTATTGCAAACGAAGCATGCGATGCCGGTAAGGTTGAAGTAAACGGAAAAATCGCAAGAGCCTCTTACGATATTAAGGTCGGAGATATAATTAAAGTTTCGCTCGGCACTAACGAAAGAAGCTATAAAGTTGTTGCAGTAACTGAACATGCCCTTAAAGAAGATGCTTCTAAAATGTATGAACAGATATAATAATTTTTTAATCGCCTGCATATTATAAAGCAGGTGATTTTTTATGAATAATGAAGTACAGCACAGCGTTTCGCTTATCAACAGAGAGAACCTGTCGCTGACGGGTGTCAAGGACGTAGATGAATATAACGAGCAGGAAATTCTTCTGATATGTGACTGTGGCGAGCTTACTATAAAAGGAGAGCTGCTTCATATTGAAGAGCTAAGTATAGAAAGCGGACTGCTAACGGTAAGCGGAAAAATAACCTCACTTACATATACCGAAAAAATCAGCTCAAACTCAATTTTTAAGAGGCTTTTTGGTGGGTGAGGCTTTATTTTATGCTGTACTTCTTGGTATGACAATAGGTGCTTACTATGATTTTTGCAGATTAATCAGACTTGTTTTTAATGATAAATTCATTGTCGATTTCATTTTTTGCATAGTCAGTGCAATTGCCTTTTATTGCTATCTTTACATATTCAATAACGGCGCAATAAGAATGTTATATATGCTCGTGACTTTCTGCGGATTTCTGCTTTATATCTTCACTCTCGGATACGTTACAAAAAAGCTTGAGTTAAAAATTTCTTCAGTAATTAAAAAATGGTTAAAATTATTAAAAAACAGAGTGAAAAGTTTTAAAAAAGTGTTGCAATACATAGGGCATATATATTATAATATATACGTTCATATTAGAGGCAAAAAAAGCAAGGAGAAAGTAAATGACAAAGCAAAGAAGCGAAATGCTAAAAGAAAGCATCATCAAGAATAAGAAAAAATTACTTACAATCTTCCTTGTTGCAGTACTCGTTAGCTCTTTTGTTTTTCTTGGGTTTACGCTGATTAAAAATACCTCTGATATAAACCGTCTTGAAGTTCAGAGTCAGGAGGTCAAGGCTCAGTATGAAGCTGAGCAGAGCGAAAATGACGAGCTTCTTGAAATTCTTGAAAATAACGATATGGATAGCTATATAGAACAAAAAGCGCGAGAAAAGGGCTATGCAAAGTCTGATGAAGTAGTTTTTTACGATATTTCTGCCGGAGAATGATTTTAGTAAACTCGTAAGACTAATTGGGTCGAATATTGGGACACCCTGCAGGGCGTTCCTTACTCGACCTTGTTTTTTTATAAAAATTGTTGAGGTATATATATGCATTTACAAATGGTTGCTACGTGTCTGCTTGGTATTGAGGGTCTTGTAAGCGACGAGCTTAAGCAGATGGAGGCAGAAAACGTTCTTTCTGAAAACGGCAGAGTGTTTTTTGAGGGTGATGAGAATATACTTGCAAGAGCTAATATAAACAGCCGTTTTGCTGAGCGTATTCTCATAGTTGTTGACAGATTCAAGGCATATACGTTTGAAGAGCTTTTTCAGGGTGTAAAATCTCTTCCGTGGTCAGAATTTATCGGCTCGACAGACACTTTTCCTGTTAAGGGATACAGTATTAATTCAGCACTCCACTCAGTACCCGACTGCCAGAAAATAATCAAAAAGGCAGTCGTTGAGTCCTTGAAAGAGGACTACGGTATATCGTGGTTTGAGGAGAGCGGTCCCGTTCATCAAATTCAGTTTTCGATTATGAAGGACGATATAACAATAATGCTTGATACCACAGGCAGAGGACTTCATAAAAGAGGCTACCGACCTGAGTCAAACGATGCCCCGATTCGTGAAACACTTGCCGCAGCGCTTTGCTCACTTTCAAGACTTCGTCATTACCACACACTCTACGATCCTTTTTGCGGAAGCGGTACTATACTAATTGAGGGCGCAATGCTTGCCCATAACATAGCACCCGGCATTAACCGCAATTTTGAGTGCGACAGATGGGGATTTATTCCTGAAAGCGCTTGGATGCAGGAAAGAGAAAGAGCACACGATATTATAAAAACAGATACCGATTTCACAGCCTTCGGCAGTGATATTGATAATCACGCGCTTGAGCTTACTATGGCTAATGCAAAAAGAATAAATGCGGACAAGTTTTTAAGGCTCGATTGCCGTGATATAAAGAATTTTACCCCCACAACAGAAAAAGGCACTCTTATTACAAATCCGCCTTACGGCGAAAGAATGCTTGATATAAAGCAGGCTGAAAAGCTTTATCGCATTATGGGTGATAAATTTGTTCAAAAACACGGCTGGTCATACGGCATAATTTCTCCTGATGAGGAGTTTGAAAAGGTATTCGGCAGAAAGGCCGATAAAAGAAGAAAATTATATAACGGTATGATAAAATGCCAGTTTTATATGTACTTTAAATAATGAGGTGAATTTATGGGAATTAAAGAAAAGTATAATCAGTGGCTCGAATTTGCTGATGAAGAAACTAAAAATGAGCTTCTTTCACTTTCTGATGAAAAGGAGATTGAAGATAGATTTTATAAGGATCTCGCATTCGGTACAGGCGGACTCCGCGGAATAATGGGTGCAGGATCTAACCGTATGAATAAGTACACTGTCGGCAAGGCAACACTCGGACTTGCAAGGTATCTCAAGAGCAAGTACGAGGGTGAAATTTCCGTCGCCATTGCCTGCGATTCAAGACTTAATTCAAAAGCATTTTTGTGGGATGCGGCTCAGGTCTTCGCTTCTCAGGGAATTAAGGTATATGCTCACCTCTGGATTGTTCCTGTTCCCGTACTCTCTTTTACAACGCGTTACCTCGGCTGTACAGCAGGTGTTATGATTACTGCATCTCATAATCCTAAGGAGTATAACGGCTACAAGGTCTATGACGAAAAGGGCTGTCAGCTCTGTACAGAGGATGCAAAAGATGCACTTTCCTTTATTGATGAAATTACAGATTATTCCTCTATTTATAAAGACGATGAAACTGCACAGACCTATCTCGAAAACGGTTTGATTGAGGGTATCGGCGAAAAAGAGCTTGATGCTTTTATTGATGAGGTCAGAAAGCAGTCGCTTTACGAAGCACCGAGCAACCTTAAAATAGTTTATACTCCGCTTCACGGAACAGGAAATATCCCTGTCAGAAGAGTTCTTGAGGGAATGGACGTTACCGTAGTAAAGGAGCAGGAGGAGCCTGACGGCAACTTCACAACTGTTCGTTCGCCCAATCCCGAGGAAAAGGATGCCCTTACCATAGCTATTGATACTGCTAAGAAGATTGATGCCGATTTGGTATTAGGCACTGACCCTGACTGCGACAGAGTAGGTATTGCAGTAAAGGACGGCGATGATTACGTTCTGTTTACCGGTAATCAGACAGGTGCGCTCCTCGTCAAGTTTGTGCTTGAAATGAAAAAAGCACAGCTTAATGAAAAATCAACTCTCATAAAGACGATTGTTACCTCAGAGCTTGGCGCAAATATTGGCAGAAAGTACGGACTTCAGATTGAAGAAACGCTTACAGGCTTTAAGTTTATAGGAGATAAAATCAATAAATATGAGCAATCAGGTGAGCAGGAATTTGTTATTGGCTATGAGGAATCCTACGGCTATCTTGTAGGAACTCATGCAAGAGATAAGGACGCAGTCGTATCGTCAATGCTTATCTGCCAGATGGCTGCATGGTATAAAAATCAGGGTAAAACGCTGGTTGACGGTCTTAACGAAATTTATGACGAATACGGCTATTATCTCGATTCACTTGATTCGTTCGTTCTTAAAGGCAAGGACGGAGCACAAAAGATTCTTGACCTTATGACTTATTTCAGAAATACGGGTAAAGCTCTTTTTGACGGTATTGAGGAAATAATTGATTTCAGTACAGGTATCCGTGATTTGCCAAAGGAGAACGTCCTTAAATACATATGGAATGACGGCTCGTGGATGGCTGTTCGTCCATCAGGCACAGAGCCTAAAATCAAAGTTTATTATTCAATCGTTGATCCTGATAAGTCACACGCTCAGGAAAGACTTAGCTTAATACGAGAAAAAATCAGTGATATAATTAACGGTTAGCTTATGATTTTTGAAAGTACAGTTTTATCAGGTATTTCCGTAAAAAACAGAATAATTCGTTCAGCCACTCACGACGGCTTAGCTGACGAGAGTGGTAAGCCGACGCAAAAGCTTATAAACAAATATGTGTATCTTGCTAAAAACAACGTAGGCTGTATTATTACAGGCTACATAGGTGTAAGCGAAAACGGTATGTCGCCTTATCCTGCAATGCTTAAGCTTCATAAGGACGGTATGATAGACGCTTATAAGGCGTTGACAGATGCAGTCCATGCATATGATACACCTATTATTGCTCAGCTTGCCCATTGCGGACGGCAGACGTCGTCAAAGTCAATAGGTGCTCAAAAGGTAGCACCAACTGCTATGCGTCATTTGTTTTATCCGGATAAGGCTAAGGAGCTTGACGAAAATGAAATCTATCAGATTATTGATGATTTTGTTTTATCAGCCGTAAGAGCAAAGCAAGCAGGCTTTGACGGTGTTCAGCTTCACGCAGGGCACGGCTACCTGCTCCACGATTTTCTTTCTCCATACGGCAACAGACGTAATGACGGCTGGGGCGGAAGTATCGAAAACCGTTGTAAAATCGTTAAACTGATAATCAAGGGCATTAAAGAAAAGACAGACAATATGCCTGTATGGATAAAGCTGAGTGCTACTGACAACCGCAAAAACGGAATGAATATTAACGACAGTATCGAAATCGTTAAATACTTGGAAAGTGCTGGTCTTGACTGCGTAGAGGTATCGTGCGGCAGTGTTGAGGACGGTATGAATACTATGCGAAGCCGTGTTATGCCGATGGATGCAGTATTTAAGTACAGAGAGCCGTGTGCGTCTTTCCCGAGTAAATTAAAAAGTATTTCACTTTCGGCGGCAAAGCTTGTAAATCCGTTAATCAAGCAGCCGACACCGCTTGAAAATTTTAACGTTATCAATGCTTCTAAAATCAAAAAGAACGTTTCAATTCCTGTTATAGCGGTAGGTGGTATACATAAGCTTAATGATATGGAGCATATTGTTGACAGCAATATGGCAGACTTCGTTTCAATGTGCAGACCTT
The DNA here is from genome assembly GCA_022511225.1 of Eubacterium sp. Classification (GTDB taxonomy): domain Bacteria; phylum Bacillota; class Clostridia; order Oscillospirales; family Acutalibacteraceae; genus Eubacterium_R. Next base: position 160,650 of record JAFLRZ010000001.1, on the reverse strand, counting down.
TTATCTGCGAGCCTAATCTTGTGACAAAGCTTATGAAGGGTACGCAAAAGCAGGCAAAATGCATTATGTGCAATTACTGCGGCTTAGTTATTGAGAAAGAAAGCACAAAATGCCTTTACGGTGAAGTTAATTTATAATAAATATATTTCGGAGATTACTATGAACAAAGTTCAGAATTATGTTGAAAATGTTTTACAGCCAAAGCTTCAGGGTGATGGCGGATGGGTAGAATTTGTTTCTCTTGACGGAGAAGAGCTCACTCTTATTTTTAGAGGGGAATGTTCAAAATGTCTTATTCTGCACCGCTGCATCGCTTGGATAGAGGAGCAGATTAAAGCTGATTTACATAAAACAGTTAAGGTGAATGCGATTCGCAAAAAGCCTTATTTTCAGGATATGTAAGGAGGGGAAAGTCCAATGGCTCATATTAAAGTTGTCAGAAGGTCAATGCGTCCCGAGGAGTGGACAGACCTTCGATTCGGCTGGCTTAAAAGGCATATTTATAGCAGCAAATGGAAAATAGATAATTTGCTTATCAGAGATGCCCGTCAGATAAGCGAAATGGAATTTGAATACTATAGTGACGACTACAGACCGCTTAATAAAGGAGATATGTATTTCACTCCCGACGGCACTGCTTTTATTAAAGCAGACGTTGATATTCCAAGCGAACTTCAGGGCAGGGAACTTTGGTTTTCTCTTAAAACCGCCGCAGAAATTTGCGTTAAGGTAAACGGTAAATACATCGGTGGCGTTGACCCTAACAGAGAGAGAATGCTTCTTTCACCATATATCAATGACAAGAAAACACTTCATTTTGATATGATGGGCTACAACCGTTCAAAGCCTGATGACGAGCGTAATCCCGAAAGCCTTTCGGTTCGCGGCTGCCGTCAGATATTTGAGGGAGCGTATATCTGTACTGTCAATCACGCAGTTCAGGATTTGGTATGGGATTTTGAGCTTCTGCTTGATATTGCAAAGAGCGAGCTTTTTAATGAAGATTACAGAACGTTTCTTAATAAAGAGCTTAATAACGCAATGAATCTTATCGATTTTGACAGCGACGAGCTTACAGGTGTTGAGGAATGTCAGAAATACCTTGATGACGTTATATTTGCAAACGATAATTACAAGGGTAACGGTGACGTCGCACTTATTGCACATTCACATCTTGATATTGCTTATTACTGGAGAAGAATTCACGCTGTTCAGAAAAATCTGAGAACAGTGCTTATTCAGCTTCGTCTTATGGATAAATATCCCGATTTCAAGTACACCCATACTCAGCCTTACGTGTATGAAACTCTTGAAAAGTATTATCCGGATGTCTTTGATGAGCTTAAAGAGAAAGTAGCTAACGGTCAGTTTGAGCCTGTAGGAGCAATGTACGTTGAGCCTGACTGCAACGTTCCTTCAGCCGAATCGCTTATCCGTCAGTGTCTTTACGGTCAGCAGACGTACAAAAGAATGTTTGGCAAGACAGTAAATAACGCATGGCTCCCTGACGTTTTCGGAAATAGCTGGATATTACCGCAGATTCTTAAAAAGAGCGGTGTCGATTACTTCGTATCAAACAAAATGTCAACTTGGAACGATACGAACAGATTTCCTCATAATAACTTTATCTGGAAGGGTATTGACGGCACCGAGGTGCTTGCGTGTGTTCCGCCTACTCACTTTATTACGTGGAATATGCCGTCACAGATTCAGGAGAACTGGGAAGCGTATATTGATAAGGACTCAGGCGGTCAGACGATGAATATGTTTGGCTACGGTGACGGTGGCTCAGGCTGTACAGAAGAAATGATTGAGCTTATGCACAGATTTAATAAGCTTTCAATTATGCCTAAGTGCGAGCATATGGGAGGTGCTGAATTTCTCGAAAAGAATTTATCGCATAATGATAATCTTGACGTATGGGACGGTGAGCTCTATCTTGAAATGCATCGCGGTACGTTCACAACAAAATCAGAAATGAAGCGTGCTAACAGGCAGCTTGAATATAAGCTTCGTGATGCAGAAATGCTTAGCGTTCTCAGAGGTGAGGATAATACTGCAGAGCTTACAGATATTTACAAAAAGCTTCTTATAAATCAGTTTCACGATATTCTGCCGGGCTCGCATATTCATCCTGTTTATGAGGATGCTATGGCTGATTATGCAGATATTAACAGCCGTCTTGATTCTATCATTGGCACAGGCTCAAAGTATTTCAATACGCTTAACTTTACAAGAAACGCATTGACATTTGTTCCTAACAAAAAGGGTACTGCAACTCGTTACGGAGTTAAGGGCAACTGGATTATTCCTGATATCCCTGCCTTATCATCTGCAACACTTCGCAAGACTAATTTCAGCGGAGAATGGATTACTGTAGGCGACACAGTAGAAACACCGTTTTATTCTGTCAAGTTTAATGCAGACGGCTCAATTGCATCTTTATACGATAAAGAGCTTGAAAGAGAGTGGGCAGACGGCGACTTCAACAAGCTTAAGATTTATACAGATAACCCCGGCAACTATGACGCTTGGGACATTCTTCCGAACTACAGGGATAAGCAGATTGAAATCAGTGTCAAAGAGCCACTTGCACTCTGTGAGCAGGACAGCGAAAGCGCTACCTTTAAGACCGTACTTTCAACTGATAAATCAACTTGGACGATGCTTGTCAGAGTTTTCAGAAGAAGCCGTGGTATCGAGGTAGAAAATATTGTAGACTGGAACGAAAAGCATAAGCTTGCAAAGGCTGAGTTTTCCTGCAATATCCTTTCACGCAAGGCTCTTTGTGATACGTCTGCAGGCTTTATTGAAAGAGATACTCACAAAAACACAACGTGGCAGCAGGCAAGATTTGAAACGTGTCATCATAAGTGGGCAGACCTTGCCGAGACAGGTGCAGGTATTGCTCTTATAAATGACGGCAAGTACGGTATAGGATTTAATGAGAATACTATGTCACTTTCACTTCTTCGTGCCACAATCAGACCTGACGTAACCTCCGATATGGGAGTGCACAATTTCTGCTATATGATTATGCCTCACAGTGAGGATGCCGTTAACGCTGATATAAATAACATTGCTTTTCAGTATAACGTTCCTCTTATCAAGGCTGACGTTCAGTGCAATCTTGATACGTTTGAGCCTCTTTATATGCAGGCTGTGAAAAAGTCAGAAGATAGTTCAATGACTGTTATCCGCCTTTCAGAGCAAAACGGCAGACGAGGAAGAATTAAGCTTGACCATAACATCACAATTCTTGATATGCTCGAAAATCCTATAGAAGAAACTGACGTTATCGAATACAAGCCGTTTGAAATTATTACCGTAGGAGTGAAGTAAATGACACCTGCACAGATTATAGCAATAATAATTGCCGTTCTCGTTTTGGGTATAATTGTATTTCCTCTTGTAAACCGCCGTTCCTTCAGAAAGCTTCCGCCTGAGCAACAGGTGAGAATTATTATGAAGCAGGCGAAAGGCTTGATATTTTTCAAAAACGTATCAAACGGAAGCAGGGGAGTCTTATATTACGTTAAAAATAAGCGCAAGATATTAGCGTTTCCGTGGGTGCTTTATGACGGCAAAATGCTTTGTACAAGGGAAAATCCCTTCGATAATTGGGATTACCCCGAGGAGAGGGAAGCGCTTAATCCTGACGAGCTTAAACAGCTCACGGAAGAACTCGAAAAATTCAACAAGAAAAACCCTGTAAAAATAATCTTCAAATAATGACAAAGGCTTGAACCTAACCGTTCAAGCCTTTGTTCTTTATATAATCTATAAGCACACTTTTTTCATTTTCAAGCTCTTCATTTATAACCTTGTCAAGAAGCTGTGACAGTGCAATTCCAATTTCCTTGCCCTTGATACCGAGTGCCATTAAGTCATATCCGTTCACTGCTAAATCACTGACTGATATAGCCTCATTAAGCTCAATAACATCATCAATTTTTCCTTCTAATAATTCTAATTTTTTAAGCTCAGGTTTTGTTTTTTCAGTATTCTGACCAAGCTTGTCAGAACGCTTAACGTCAATAAGTGCTTTAAGATAATATTCTCCGTTCGTGTCCTTCCCAAGTCTGCCAAGCCATCTTTTTATGCATTTCTTGTTATCATCAATGTGAACATCATGAATAGGTATCAGCGTCATAAGATAATCATAAATTTCATTTGATACCTTAAGTCTTTTGAGCACTGCAGACGTAATATCTGCACTGATTTTTTGATGACCTTTAAAATGATCAATACCGTTATCATCAGTAGTTTTCGTATACGGTTTTCCGATATCGTGAAAAAGCATAGTGAGCCTGATTTTGAGCTCTTTAGGTGATTCTTCAACCGCCTTGCAGGTGTGCTCCCATACGTCGTATATATGCCACGGATTATTCTGCTTGCACGAGAACATCGGCTCAAATTCCGGTATAAATACTGCTATAACGTTCCTGTATTCTTTGAGAACGCTTAATACATTGTCACCAAGCAGAAGCTTTGAAAGCTCTGTGAAAAGTCTTTCGGCAGATACGTTAATGAGCAAATGCCTGTTATCAAAAATTGCTTTTTTTGTGCTTTCCTCAATATCAAAGCCAAGCACTGAAGAAAATCGAATTGCCCTCATAATGCGAAGGGCGTCCTCCTTGAATCGCTTGTCTGCATCACCGACACAGCGGATTATTCTGTTTTCAATATCCTGCTTACCGCCGTATAAATCAACAATACCGTTCTTTTCGTTATACGCCATTGCATTTATAGTGAAATCTCTGCGTGACAAATCCTCGCGTAAATCAGTAACAAACTCAACACTGTCAGGGTGCCTGTTATCCTTATAAATGCCCTCTGTTCTGTAAGTAGTTATTTCAAAGCTTTCTTTATCAATAACTGCGGTAATCGTTCCGTGCTTAAGTCCCGTTTCAATATAACGTATGCCGTTTTCATCAAGTATTCCTTCAAGCTGCGCAGGAGTTGCAGATGTAGTTATGTCAATATCATCACAGTGTTTGCCCATAAGACTGTCGCGAACGCATCCGCCAACTGCAAATGCCTCGTATCCTGAATTTTCTATAAGATTTATTAAATTCAGTGCATTTTCAGATATTTCCATACTACACCTCCTTAGGTTGTTGTATATTATTGCAATATTACAGATACTACAAATATGAAAGAATTTTTTGTTTATCTCTACGCAGCACTCCTCGGCGGCTTCGGATATTGCACGCTCGAAATTATATATCGCGGCAGAACTCACTATTCTATGTTCTTTGCGGGTGCAATCGTGCTGTCATCATTTTATTATATTTCAAAATTCACCGGTCTCACATTCTGGCAAAAATGCATTATAGGTGCATTGATTATAACCGCAATAGAGTTGATTCTCGGAATATGGTTTAATATTATCCTGAATGAAAACGTCTGGGATTACTCGAATACTCCGTTTAATTTTATGGGGCAGATATGCCTGCCGTTTTCACTGATATGGCTTTTAATATCAGGTGCAGTATTCAAAATAATGGAAAAAGTGAGCTTATTATAACAGTGATGCCTTGTATGCAACCCCGAGCATACCCGCATTGTTTCCGTTTTTTGAGCGAACGATTTTAACACTTCGGTAATTTACCATAAGCTTAGGATAAAGCTTTCTGTCAATTAAATCGATTATATAGTCCTCGTTCATAATTCCTCCGCCAAGAACTATCAAGGGCGGATTGAATACGTAAATAATATTGATAAGTCCTGCAATTATTTCGTCAATCCAGTTATCAATTACAGAGCGGATTTCAGGCTTACTAAAGTTCTCTTTAGAGAAGATTTCGAATCCGTCCATATCTTTACCTGTAACCTTCTTGACTGATGAGAGTAATGCTCTGGCAGATGCATAGCATTCATAGCATCCCTCACCGCCGCAGGTGCATTGTTTTCCTCCTGAGTGAATAATCATATGACCAAGCTCGCCTGCCGATGAGCCTGCACCCTTATATATATCACCGTTAATGTATATTGCACCGCCGATTCCTGTGCCGTAGGTAAGGCAAATAAAGTCTTTATAACCGATTGCAGAGCCAAACTGCGCCTCACCGATTGCCGCCGCATTTACATCATTTTCTACAAAGGTAGCAATTCCTGTCTTGCTTTCAATATTCTTTTTTATCATCATTCCGGTGTAATAGGGGATATTGCCAGTTGAATATACCACAACACCGCTTTCGCTGTCTACCTGACCGGCAGTTGATATTCCTATTCTGTCAATATCTTTATAAAGAGATATAATTTCCAAAACCTTGTCAAGAATAGCTTGTCCGCCTTTTTGAGCCTCAGTTGCAGTTTTATGCGATTCTTCAAGTATATATCTTTCTCCGTCACAAAAGCAAAGACCGTATTTAATAAACGTTCCGCCTATGTCAAAGGTCAGTATTCTCATTTACTTTCCTCCAAAGCCTTTACAAATCTTTTAGTTATGTCCATAGGTCTTGTGATTGCAGTTCCCACTACTGCACTGTACGCTCCTGCTTCATATGCATTAAGCAAATCATCAGGGCACCATATACCGCCCTCAGCAATAACGGGAGTATTAAGCTTAGTTGCATATTCTTTGATAAGCTCACAGTCGGGGAGGGCTCTTCCTTTCGTATACGGAGTATATCCTGCCATAGTAGTGCCGATTAAATCAAAGCCAAGCTCCTCAGCTTTTTTACCTTCCTCAAAGCAGGATGTGTCTGCCATAAAGAGCTGATTCGGATATTTTGCTCTTACTTCTGTAAAAAATTCCTCAAAGCTTTTGCCGTCAGGTCTTGTCCTGTTTGTAGCGTCAGTAGCAATAATTTCGCATCCTATTTCAACAAGCGCGTCGATCTCATTCATCGTAGGAGTAATGTATACGTCACTGTCCTCGTACTCCTCTTTGATTATTGCGATTACAGGCAAATCAACCATTTCCTTGATTGCCTTTATGTCTTTAACAGTATTGCATCTTATACCCACTGCACCGCCAAGATATGCCGCCCATGCCATTTTTGCCATAATATAGCTATCATAAAGCGGCTCGGTCTTGAGCGCCTGACACGATACGATAAGTCCGCCCTTAATTTTATCTAATATTTCCTTGTTATTCATTATTAACAAACCTCATATTCTCAGTAAAATAATTATATCAATAACACTGTCGAATTTCAATCTTATTATTGAAATTCATAAGCTCGTGTGCTATCATTTAGCGGGATGGTGAATATGAATACTGATTTGAATAAATTTAAGGGTATATTTGTTGCACTTAATGCAATATACGATGAAAATGATTCGGTAGATTTAGATACTACAAAAAAGCTTGTTGAAATATATAAGCAAAAGGGTGTCAGCGGTGTATACGTATGCGGCTCAACAGGTGAGGGCTTCCTGCTTTCCACTGAGGAAAGAATGAAGATTACCGAGGCGGTAGCAGAGTCGGCAGGCGATGATTTTACTGTAATTGCCCACGTCGGATGTGCATCAAGCCGTGAAAGCGTGATTCTTGCAAAGCACGCTGAAAAGGTAGGCGTTGATGCAATTTCTGCAGTTCCGAGTGTGTATTACCGTTTGCCCGCGGCAAGCGTTGAGCTTCATTGGAATACGATTATTGACAGCGTTGATCTGCCGTTCATTATTTATAATATTCCACAGCTTACAGGGTTTAATATGCCATATGATTTGTTTAAGAGAATGGCTGACAACCCAAAGGTTATAGGCATTAAAAATTCAGAAGAGCCTATTTATAATATGGAGCGCTTCAGAACAATAGCAGGGAAAGATTTTATTATCTTCAACGGCTCTGATGAGCAGTACCTCGGTGGAAGACTTATGGGAGCAAATGCAGGTATCGGCGGTACTTACGGTACTATGCCCGAGCTTTTCGTTCAGCTTGATAAGTTAATCGACTGCGGTGAAATCGATAAGGCAAAGGAATTACAGTTCAAAATAAATGATGTTATTTTTGATCTTCTGTCCTGTGCTTCTCTTTACGGTGCTGCAAAGCAGGTGATTTCGCTTCGCTTCGGTATTAATGCAGGACAACCGAGAAAGCCGTTTCTTCCTGTTGAATGTGACGATAAGGTTAAATCCATAGCTGATAAAATCAATAAATACGTGGCTGAATTATAAGCAAAACAAAAGGAATTGTTCAACTAAATGAACAATTCTTTTTTTATGTAAAATTATTTTCAAAAAAGTGTAATGTTTTTGGTTGTTAAATGTACATACATATATGAATAAAATGTTTAAGGAGTATTGTTTGTGAAAAAAATCATATCTATATTGTGTGTATTATGTATTATCATTCCCTGCAACATTGCAGTAGCAGCAGAGGGATTTACTCCTGGTGAGGATTATGTAACCAGATCAGAGGCAATTCAATTTGCCGAAGAACTTAAAGAGATGGACGAGAAGTCTTATGACCCCTCATGCAGACTCATTGTAAGTTCAAGCAAACAAATAGATTATTTAGATGCTATTGATGTCGCAACTGGTATTGATGATTTGTATGTTCTGCAGTTTGATAATGAATCATCTGCTGAAAAGGCTGAGAAGTACTATAATTCTCTCTCATATGTAAACTATGTTGAATATGATTATGAAGTAACAGATGCCGTATGTGAGGCTAAAGATGATTTTGATTTTATGCCTCAATGTGTAAGCACGGTTAATAGCAATATCGACGACGCTATTAAATTAATTCACAAAGAAGGCATAAAAATGTCTAAAATTAAAGTAGGTGTAATTGACAGCGGTATTGCAGTCACTTCATGCACTAAAAATAGAATTGATGGCGGTTACTCATATGTCGACGGATATAAAGAAGACGGAACAGAAGATAGACGAGGACACGGAACAAAGGTTGCAGGAACAATTATTCAAAACTCTCTTGATAATATTAGATTATATTCCTATCAGATTATTGATAAAGATGGTGGCAGTTCTCTTACAAAAGCTGCATCGGCAATATATTTAGGTGTTGCAGATGGCTGTAAGGTTTTAAATTGCAGTTTTGGAAACGATAATGCAGGATTTATACATACTACATTACTTAATGCAGTTGACTACGCAACTAAAAATAATGTTTTTGTTATCGCAGCAGCGGGAAATAAATCTATGAATCTAAAAGATAGCTATCATCAACCTGCCATTTTTGAAAGTACAATTACTGTTGGTGCAACAGGTCAAAACAAAGGACTTGCTTCTTTCAGTAATTTTGGCGAAGGCGTTGATATATATGCGACTGGAAATGGTATGACAAGTTATGACAACAACGGAAAACAAGTAACCGATTGGAATGGAACGTCAGCAGCAACTCCAGTTGTAAGTTCTATTTGTGCGTTACTTATATTGACACAACCAAATATAACTGTTAGTGAAGTTAAAGAACTCTTACTTGAAACAGGAATGGCAACAAACGAAAACAACCAAAATGATGAACATAGAGTAATTGCAGATGCATATGAATGTATAAAGCAATTAACAGGTGCCGAATTAGAACAAGTTCAATTTGATTATACTGTTATTAACAATAGTGATACAAATTGCTCGGATATATCATTTAACTGTGATGATGAAAATGCCTCTATTTATTACTATGATAATTTGGGAGGAACACTTGAAATTCCGTATAAGGTTTGGGTTGCAAATAATTTTAATCTGTACACTCCCGGTGAAACAGTTAGTTTTTCAAAATATCGAATAGTCACATCTTGTGCATATGCACCAGGAAAAGCAAAAACAGTTCAATACTTTCAGGCTCCCATATATGATTATGACAGCGGTTATTTAATGAGTTCGGCAAGCACAACACGACAGTACAATACTCTATCCAGATGCCAGCTCATTAATGAAAAAGTCATAAAAGTACCTGAAATAATAGATGGTTATGAGGTGCAAAAAATAGATGATTATTGCTTCCTTGGAAATCAAACAGTAGAGACAATTATTTTACCAGAAACTGTTAAAGAAATCGGCTATTATTCTTTTGCAAATTGTCCGAACTTAAAGACAGTTATTGCTCCCGGAGTCGAAAACTGTGAAAGATATGCATTCTATTTGTGTGATAATTTAGTTAATGTTGAAATGCCTAATTTAACACAAGCTAACACAGGCATGTTTAAGAATTGCACAAATCTTGAAATAGCTAAACTCGGTACTCTAACAGAAATTGATAACCATGCTTTTTACGGCTGCGAAAACCTCAAACTTGTTAAAACTACCGCCGATGCTATCTCTTTTTCTGCAAGAACATTCTACAACTGTAATGATTTAACTATTGCAACCCCTAAAGGAAGTGCAATGGAAACATTTGCGAAAGAAAATGATATTGCATTGTTAGGTGAGGTTATTGCAAATGGCGGAAACATCAGAGTCACAGATGCAGGTTTACGCTTTGGTTATCAATATAACGGCGAAGAGAATAAAAACATTCAAGAATATGGCTTTGTGTATAACAGTGGAGAAACTGATAATTTAACAGTTGATAACGCCTTAAAATTAGTTGCTAATAATCGTATTGATCACGGAGAGTATACAACATACAACCTTGTGTTTACCGATGTTCCATATACGGATAAAGCATTTAATCAGAAGATTTCTGCAAAAGCATATATTAAAATCGGTAATGAATATTTTTATTCTGATGTTGTTACGCATAGTTACAACACTATTGCAAATGCAGTATTAAACGATGAAACTATTGACAGTAATACTAAAAAAGCTGTTCAAAAAATTTTAGATAAGGTGGTATAAAAATGAAGGAAATTTACGAAAAACCAGTAACAGATGTCGAGAAATTTAAAACAGTTGATGTCATTACAACCAGCGGAACAGAATTCCCTAAAGATGATAATGATACTCCGTGGCCGTTTGGATAAATCAATATTGCAAACAACACTACTTCAAAAAAGTGTGTAAGCTTTATCAGCTTACACACTTTTTTGATTTGAATTATAGTAAGTGGAATCACAAGTTAAACTAACTTTTACGATTCGTAAATTCTTTTCTTGATTTCAATTAATTCCTGCTCGCTGACATATCCGCTCAAGGCACCTACCTCTGTAACCGCCTTCCCTCCGGTTATGTTTCCGAATTCAATGCATTCCTTAAGCCCGTAGTCATAAAAAAGTCCGTACATAAATCCTGCAAGAAATGCATCACCGGCACCTGTTGAGTCAACGTGCTTGAATTCCTTAACACTCGGTACGAAAAATTCATTGCCGTTATCAATACCTAAACAGCCGTCTGCATCAAGCTTTACTACTACCTTGTCAAAATATTTTTTTAGTGCCTGAGCAGCGTTTTCGGGAGTGCTTTGACCCGAAATTTTCATAGCTTCAACTCTGTTAGGCGTGTAGTAATCTGCAAGGTCGAGATAATCATTATATTTTTCAAAACTCATCTCGTCATCCCAGCCGGTGTCAAGCACAAGAATCGTGCCCTCGTCCTTAAGCTTTCTGTAAACTTCCTTAAAGCCGCCGAGCTGCATCATACAAATTTTGCTTCCCTTAGCAATATTATAAAAAATTTCGCAACTTTCATTATCAGCTTCAATAGAACCTTTGCCGTAGGAATAAAACGTCCTGTCATTTGGCAGAATTATTGCCGAGGTAATATTGAGCGGTATATCATTGCCTTTGTAAAGATTAATAGGCTCAACACCGTTTTCCAAGAATTTTTCCTTAGCAAAGTCAGAAAAAATATCCGAGCCAAGCTCTGTTGCAATTTTTGCTTCAATCCCAAGCCTGCCGAGATTTATGAGCGTTGCAGGCAGACCACCGCCTAATTGCAGAGAAAAGTCCTTGCAGTAGAGTTCCTCACCGACACCTGCAAGCCTGTCAAAGCCCTGATAAAGTAAATCAATATTCGTTGCACCTGCTCCTGAAATAAATGCCATTATTTCCACTCTCCCGTATAATCCTTGTTAAGCTCAAGGTATTCACTGATAAGTTTTTTTGCCAACGAATAGCTGTTTACAAGCGGATGCATTGTGAGTGCCTCGACAGCAGCTTGCCGTGATTTCTCTCTGATTGCTTTGCTTGCAAGCCTTTCGTATATCTTAACTCTTCTTATAAGCTCAAGATTTTGCTCGTCAATTTCACCGATTTTATGAGGAATTGCACCGCACGGAGTAATATCGCAGGTGATTTCAACAACGTCATTCTCCTTAAGACCATCAATCGCATCACCGTTAGGAACACATAAAATCATACTGTCACTTTTACCGCTCTGTGCAATTTCTATAAATTTTAGTGCAACTCCTGCGTAGCCTCCTGCGTCCTTTTCGTATATATCAAAGTGCCAAGGAGCCTTTCGTTTAACACCGGTTTCAGATGCCATATAATTGTTTTCTCTCTCACCGTACCAGTGTTCAAATATTTTAAGTGCCGTTTCAAAGTCATTATCAATATCAATTCTTTGTAGCTCAGCAGTCATCTGCTTGTTGATTTCGCAGATTTGCTCACCTCGCGTTTTGTCTGCTTTTAATATGTTTTCAACAGCCTTTTCACGATAGTAAAAATAGTACAGATATTCGTTAAGTACTCCGCCACGCTGACGCAGAAGCTCTTTTTCAAAGTACCTCATATCCGTATCTTCATAAGCCTTGTCATTATCAATCAGCTCATTCATTATTTCTCTGCCGTTAAGCGTAATCGACTTGAAATAAGATAAGTGATTAAGTCCGTAAACTTCACCCCTGATACTATCCTCTTCGGCACCGTAAAGCTTTTCAAATGAGCGCAGCATACCGCTCGGAGCATCGCAGATTCCATAGGTGAAGTCATATCCCATATCTCTTAATGTCTGGCTGACGACTCCGGCAGGATTTGTGAAGTTAAACACTTTGCAGTCAGGCTTTGCGTACTTTTTGATTAATTCACAGTATTCAGCAAGAGCCGATACAGAGCGCATTGCAAATGATAATCCTGCAGCACCCGTAGTTTCCTGTCCTAAAATGCCGAGATCAAGAGCAATTCTTTCATCTCTCACTCTCATATCATCTCCGCCGACACGAATTGTAGTGATTACGTAATCAGCATCTTTTATTGCCTCAACTGCATCGGAGGTTAAAATGAATTCAAGCTCAGGGCAAAGAATATCAGCAACCTTTTTTGCCATTTTGCCGTATATATTCAGTTTCGTTTCATCATTATCCATAAACACGAGGGTGGTTATTTTAAGCTCGCTTGCTCTTCTTGCAATACTCTTTGAAAGAAACATTGAGCGCACGCCACCGCCGCCTATAACTGTAAGTTTCATATTAATCCTCTTTCCGAAATTCATAGATATAGTAAATTATATTATAAAAAAATATCATATTCAATATATTTTGTGCACATTTTTGTATTGACTTATAGTGTAGAAATGTATTATAATTAATCGGATAAAGACGAGAGGGATAATCCCTTATATAATAATATTGAATAAGAAAGGAATTTGGATTTATGACTTTGCTTATAAAAAACGCATTGATCTATAAGGGCGATAGCTTTGAAAAATCAAATGTTTTTATTAAAGACGGAAAAATCCATAGCCTTGCTGTTTCTATTTCTGATATTATTGCTGACCGTACTGTTGATGCAATGGATAAGTATTTTTTAATTCCGGGTTTCGTGGATGTTCATACACATCTTCGAGAGCCCGGTTTTTCTTATAAGGAAACTATCAAGACAGGCTCAATGGCTGCTGCAAGAGCAGGATATACAACAATATTTACAATGCCTAATCTTGATCCTCCTCCTGACAGCGCAGAAGCACTAAAGCTGCAGACGGACATTATTGAAAAGGATGCTGTCATTAATGTGCTTCCGTTTGCATCAATTACAAAGGGAAGACTTGGAATAGGTGAAACGGTTGATTTTGCTTCTCTTGCCGATAAGGCAGTCGGATTTTCAGATGACGGCACAGGAGTGCAGACCAGTGCACTTATGAAGCAGGCTATGACAGAGTGCGCAAAGCTCGGCAAAATAATTTCCGCTCATTGCGAAGTAAACGAGCTTCTTAACGGCGGTTATATACATAACGGCGAATACTGTAAGGAGCACAATCATAAGGGAATATGCTCCGAAAGCGAGTGGGCACAGATTGAGCGTGATTGTATTCTTGCTGAAGAAACAGGGTGCAAGTATCACGTTTGCCATATTTCTACTAAAGAAAGTGTCGATATAATTCGCAAGGCAAAGGCGAGGGGAGTCAACGTAACTTGTGAAACGGGTCCTCATTACCTTACAATGTGTGATATGGATTTACAAGAGGACGGCAGATTCAAGATGAATCCACCGCTTCGTGCAAAGGATGATATGAATGCACTTATTGAGGGCGTTATTGACGGAACTATTGACGTCATAGCAACCGATCACGCACCTCATTCAAAGGAAGAAAAATCACGAGGACTTGAAAAATCACTTATGGGTGTTGTCGGACTTGAAACTGCCTTTGCAGTCCTCAACACAAAGCTTGTTAAAACGGGATTTATACCACTTGAAAAGCTGATATATATGATGTCTGTAAGACCGAGAGAGATTTTCGGCTTAGAAGGCGGTGAAATCAAAGAAGGCGAGGTCGCAGATCTTGCACTGCTTGATATAGACAAGCAGTGGACGGTTGACCCCGATAAATTTGTTACAATGGGCAGAGCCACTCCTTTTGAGGGCTGGCACGTTCAGGGAGAAAATATAATGACTATTTGCAAAGGAGAGATTGTTTATGAAGCCATATAACAAAAAAATTGTCCTTGAAAACGGCAAAGAATTTTACGGCTACAGCTTCGGTGCAGACAAAGAAGCAATAAACGAGCTTGTTTTTAATACATCGATGGTAGGCTATCAGGAAATTATTTCCGATCCGAGCTATACAGACCAGATGGTATGTATGACCTATCCGCTTATCGGTAACTACGGTGTAACCGACGAGGATTACGAAACACGAGTACCCACTATGGGAGGACTTATTGTCAGGGAGTATAACGATCTTCCGTCTAACTTCCGTTATACAAAAACTCTCTCCGAGGTTCTTGATGAATATGATATACCTGCTATCAGCGGTGTTGATACGAGAATGATTACAAGAATTATTCGTGACGAAGGCTCGCAGAAGGTAATTATATGCGATGCCGACGTGCCGTATGAAACTGCACTCGAAAAGGTTAGAGCATATAAAATTCCTACGGATATGGTGTCACGAGTAAGCTGTAAAAAACGTTGGTTTTCAAGAACTCCTAATCATAAATTTGACGTTGTTGCAATTGACTGCGGTATTAAGCTTAACATTATCAGAAAGCTTAACGAAAAGGGTTGTAACGTCGTAGTTGTGCCGTATGACATTACTGCTGACGAGATTCTCAGGATGAAGCCGGACGGCTTGTTCCTTTCAAATGGTCCGGGCAACCCCGAGGATGTGCAGACAGTTATTAACGTTGTAAAAGAGCTTAAGGGCAAGCTCCCGATTTTTGGTATCTGTCTTGGGCATCAGATGATTTCGCTCGCACTCGGTGCAAAGACGTTTAAGATGAAATTCGGTCACAGAGGCGGAAATCATCCTGTAATGAATCTTAATACGGGCAAGCTTGAAATCACTTCTCAAAATCATTCATATGCTGTCGATGTGAACTCGCTTGAATCTACCGAGCTTACACTTACCCACAAGAATTTGCTTGATGATACGGCAGAGGGCGTAAAGAGCGAAGAGAATAAGCTTTTCTCCGTTCAGTATCACCCTGAAAGCGCACCCGGTCCGCAGGACAGTGCGTATCTCTTCGATATATTCATAGACTTAATGGAAAAGGAGGTAGGTTAATATGCCTAAGAGAACTGATATACACAAAATATTAGTTATCGGCTCAGGCCCTATTGTAATCGGACAGGCTGCTGAATTTGACTATTCAGGCACACAGGCCTGCCTTGCACTTCGTGAAGAGGGCTATGAGGTAGTGCTTATCAATTCAAACCCTGCAACTATTATGACCGATACCGATATTGCAGATAAGGTTTATATGGAGCCTCTTAATCTTGAATACGTAGCAAGAATTATCCGTCACGAAAGACCTGACGCAATTCTTCCGTCAATGGGCGGACAGACAGGGCTTAATCTTGCTGTTCAGCTTGCAAAAAAAGGTATTCTTGCAGAATGCGATGTTGAAATACTCGGCACTAAATTTGAGGCAATTGAGCGTGCTGAGGACAGAGAGCTTTTCAAAGAGCTTTGCGAAAGCCTTGGCGAGCCTGTTCTTCCGTCGGAAATCGCAGAGAGCCTTGAAGAAGGACTTGAAGCAGCAAAAAGAATAGGCTTTCCTGTAGTACTTCGTCCTGCATTCACTCTCGGCGGTACAGGCGGCGGCTTTGCCGACGATGAAGAAGAATTTATGCTTATGATGAAAAATGCTCTTGCACTTTCACCCGTTCATCAGGTACTTGTAGAAAAGAGCATTAAAGGCTATAAAGAAATTGAATACGAAGTAATGCGTGATGCAAACGATACGGCAATCACTATCTGTAATATGGAGAATATCGACCCTGTAGGTGTTCATACAGGCGACTCTGTTGTTGTTGCGCCGTCGCAGACGCTTACAAATAAAGAGTATCATATGCTTCGTGACTCTGCGCTCAGAATTATAAGAAAGCTTAATATTGAGGGCGGATGTAATGTTCAGTTTGCACTTGATCCTCACTCATTCAGCTATTATCTTATTGAGGTTAACCCAAGAGTTTCGCGTTCATCTGCACTTGCTTCAAAGGCATCAGGCTATCCTATCGCAAGAGTATCTGCAAAAATTGCAGTCGGTATGCATCTTGATGAAATTCCGATTGCAAATACGCCTGCTTCCTTCGAGCCTACACTTGATTACGTTGTAACCAAAATTGCACGTTTCCCGTTTGATAAATTTGCCGATGCAAATAATACCCTCAACACACAGATGAAGGCTACAGGCGAGGTTATGTCTATCGGCAGAACTATGGAGGAAAGCCTGCTTAAAGCCGTTCGTTCGCTTGAAACAGGTGTATGCCACCTTTATGATAAAAAGTTTGACAAATATACCGATGAAGAGCTTCTCTGCTACATCAAAAACGGCACTGATGACAGACTTTTTGCCATAGCTCAGCTTATCCGTCTCGGTGTTGATCTTAATAGAATTTATAATGCTACTAAGATCGATATGTTCTTCCTTGAAAAATTCAAGAACATTGTTGATTTTGAAACTCCTGTTGCTGAAAACGTGGGAGATATTGATACACTTAAGGATGCGAAGAAAATCGGCTTCTCCGATGAATTTATCGGAAAGCTCTGGAGAATGACTCCTGCTGAAATTTTCCACCTCAGAAAAGAAAACAATATTTTCCCGGTATATAAAATGATTGACACCTGTGCATCAGAGTTCGATTCCTACGTACCGTATTTCTACTCAACTTATGAGGAAGAAAATGAGTCAATCGTTTCCGAAAAGAAAAAGATTGTAGTGCTCGGCTCAGGTCCTATCCGTATTGGTCAGGGCGTTGAATTTGACTATTCCACGGTTCACGCAATATGGTCAATCCGTGACGCTGGCTACGAGGCAATAATCATAAATAATAACCCCGAAACTGTTTCGACCGACTATACAACCTCTGACAAGCTCTATTTTGAGCCTCTTACAGTAGAGGACGTTATGAATATCATAACTCTTGAAAATCCGCTCGGAATCGTCGTATCTCTCGGCGGTCAGACGGCAATCAATTTGGCACCACCTCTTGATGCTCTCGGAGTGCCGATTATAGGCACAGACGTTACT
This sequence comes from Eubacterium sp., assembly GCA_022511225.1. Lineage (GTDB taxonomy): Bacteria > Bacillota > Clostridia > Oscillospirales > Acutalibacteraceae > Eubacterium_R. Next base: position 142,886 of record JAFLRZ010000001.1, on the reverse strand, counting down.
GCTATCGACAGGGCAGAAAACAGAGATAGCTTTGAGAAGGTTATGGAGGAGCTGGGTATTCCTCAGCCAAAGGGACTTGCCGTAACGAATATTGAAGAGGGTGTAAGAGTAGCCGCAAGCATCGGTTATCCTGTTCTTGTAAGGCCGTCATTCGTTCTCGGCGGACGAGCTATGCAGATTGTTGCAAGCGAGGAGTCACTTCGCCACTATCTGCAGACTGCTGTTGAAATCAATACCGAACAGCCTGTTCTTGTTGATAAATACATTATGGGCAGAGAGCTTGAGGTTGACGCTATATGCGACGGCGAAGATGTCTATATCCCAGGCATTATGGAGCACGTAGAAAAAACGGGTGTTCACTCAGGTGACTCAATTTCCGTATATCCTACCTTCTCTGTATCTCAGTCGGTTAAGGACAAAATTATTGAATACACAGTAAAACTCGGAAAGGCTATCGGCATAATCGGTCTGTATAATATTCAGTTTATTGCCGACAATGACGATAACGTTTTTGTAATCGAGGTTAATCCGCGTTCTTCAAGAACAGTTCCGTTCTTGTCAAAGGCAACCTCAGTTCCAATGGCTCATATTGCTACTCAGGTTATCCTCGGCCACAGCCTTAAGGAGCAGGGTATTAACGAAATTTATCCTGCCGAAAAAAAGAGATGGTACGTTAAGGCACCTGCTTTCTCTTTCTCAAAGCTTAAGGGAATGGACACTTATCTTTCGCCTGAAATGAAGTCAACAGGTGAGGCAATCGGCTACGATTCTTCACTCACAAGAGCACTTTATAAGGCAATTCAGGCATCAGGACTTAACGTTGCAAATTACGGTACGGTTCTCGTTACAATTGCCGATCAGGACAAGCCTACTGCTTTACCTCTTATAAAACGTTTTTATGACCTCGGCTTTAATATTGAAGCAACAGAGGGTACTGCAAAGTATCTTAAAGAACACGGTATTCGTACAAGAGTAAGAGCAAAGCTCACACTCGACGAAAGTGATGAAATTCTATATGCGCTTCGTCAGGGCCATATCGCATACGTAATCAATACTATTGACATTAATGCAGGCGATTCTCATTCAGACGGCTCTGAAATCAGACGGGCAGCAGTAGAAAATAACGTTACGATGTTCACTTCTCTTGATACAGTTAAGGTACTTCTTGACGTTTTAGAGGAAATTACACTCGGCGTATCAACTATAGATGCACAGTAAGGAATATAACTATGTATAAGCAGAATCTATATATAATTTTATCTAACGAGCCTCTGACTAAGGACGTCTATAAAATGGTTTTAGTGGGCGATACTGAGTATATTACCGCTCCCGGTCAGTTTATAAACATAAAGCTTGACGGCAAATTCCTGCGCAGACCGATTTCTGTCTGCGATTATAACAGCGAAACTATCACAATTATCTACAAAGTAGTAGGAAGCGGAACAAAGCAGATGTCCGAAATGTTACCCGGTGCTGTACTTGACGTGCTGACAGGGCTTGGAAACGGCTATGACATTTCCGCATCCAAAAAGCCTCTCGTAATCGGAGGCGGTGTTGGAGTTCCGCCTATGTATAACCTGACAAAAAAGCTTATTGCTGACGGTCAGGAGGTTACTGTAATTCTCGGTTTCAATACTAAGGAAGAAATCTTTTTCGAAAATGAATTCAGAGCACTCGGTGCAGACGTAATCGTTACTACTGTTGACGGCTCATACGGAATAAAAGGCTACGTAACAGATGCCTTTACTGATGACTACGATTATTTTTACACCTGTGGTCCTATGCCTATGTTCAGGGCAATCGAAGCAAAGGCAACAACGCAGGGTCAGTATTCTTTTGAAGAAAGAATGGGCTGCGGTTTCGGCGCGTGTATGGGCTGTTCCTGCAAAACAAAGTACGGCAACAAAAGAATCTGTAAGGACGGACCAGTGCTCAGAAGAGAGGAGATAATATGGTAGATTTATCTGTAAATCTTGCAGGACTTCATATGGACAATCCTGTTGTTCCGGCTTCAGGCACGTTCGGCTACGGCAAGGAATTTAAAGACTATTACGATATTAATATGCTCGGCTCATTTTCCTTCAAGGGCACAACGAGAGAAGCACGCTTCGGTAATCCTACACCACGAATTGCCGAGTGCAGCAGTGGTATGATAAATGCAGTAGGACTCCAGAATAACGGTGTTGAGCACGTTATCAGGCACGAGCTTCCCGAAATGAAAGAGTATTTTCATAAGCCTGTTATTGCAAACGTATCAGGCTTTTCGGTAGAGGATTATGCTTACACCTGTGAGCTCCTTGACAAAGAAGAGCAGGTAGGCTTATTAGAAGTCAACGTGTCCTGTCCTAACGTTCACGGCGGAGGAATGAGCTTCGGTACTTCGCCCGAGGCAGCTGCCGAGGTTACGAGAGCGGTCAAGGCTGTTACCACAAAGCCTGTATTTATTAAGCTTTCACCTAATGTAACAGATATTGTGTCAATCGCAAATGCTTGCGAGGAAGCAGGCGCAGACGGTATATGCCTTATCAATACTATGCTCGGTATGCGAATTGATACTAAGAGAAGAATTCCTGTTATAGCTAATAAAATGGGCGGCTTCAGCGGAGATGCAATCTTCCCTGTAGCAGTCAGAATGGTGTATCAGGTTGCAAAGGCGTGCAATATTCCGGTTATGGGCTGCGGTGGTGTATCTACTGCAGAAAACGTCATCGAAATGATGATGGCGGGGGCAACTGCAGTACAAGTCGGTGCCGCTAATCTTATAGACCCGTATGCCTGCAAAAATATAATCAAAGCACTTCCACGCGAGTGTGAAAGGCTTGGTATAGAAAAATTAAGTGATATTATAGGAGTGATTGATTAATGGGTAAGGACGTTATTATTGCTTGTGACTTTTCTTCAGCAGAGGACACTTTTAATTTCCTCGATAAGTTCACTGATGAAAAGCCTTTCGTTAAAATCGGTATGGAGCTTTTTTACGCCGAAGGACCTTCTATCGTAAGAGAGATAAAGAAAAGAGGTCATAAAATCTTTCTCGACCTTAAGCTTCACGACATTCCGAATACCGTAAAAAAATCAATGGCAGTTCTCTCAAGGCTTGACGTTGATATGACAAATCTGCACGCAGCAGGTACTGTTGATATGATGAAAGCGGCACTCGAGGGACTTACGAGAGAGGACGGCACAAGACCGCTTCTTATCGCAGTAACTCAGCTTACCTCAACAAGTGAAGAGAGAATGAAAAATGAGCTTCTTATAAATGCATCAATCAATGATACTATTGTCAAATATGCTTCAAATGCTAAGCTCGCAGGACTTGACGGTGTTGTTTGCTCTCCGCTTGAGGCAGGTATGGTTAAGGATAACTGCGGTAAGGGATTTATGACTGTCACACCGGGAGTACGCTTTGCAGACGGTGATATCGGTGATCAGGTAAGAGTTACAACTCCTGCAAAAGCAAAGGAAATCGGCTCTGATTATATCGTAGTAGGCAGACCTATCACAGCAGCAGAGGATCCCGTTGCGGCATACAGAAGATGTGTTGAAGAATTTGTAGGATAAGGAGATTTATATGGAAGGATATAAGAGAGAATTTATAAAGTTTTTAGAAGATGCAGGCGTTTTGAAATTCGGTGATTTTACTGCAAAGAGCGGCAGAAAAATTCCTTATTTCATCAATGCAGGAGATATTAAAACAGGCGAGCAGATTCAAAAGCTCGGTGAATTTTACGCTAAGGCTTATTTTGAAAAGGTAGGGGATAAAAAGACTGTTCTTTACGGACCTGCATACAAGGGTATTCCGATTGCAGTATCAGTTGCAGTTGCACTTGCAAAGAACGGACTTGACGTTCCTTTCTTCTTCAACAGAAAAGAGGAAAAGGATCACGGCGAAGGCGGAGTATTTGTTGGCTATACTCCAAAGTCAGGCGAAGAAATCGTCATTGTCGAGGACGTAATTACCGCAGGCACGGCAATCAGAGAGAGTATGTCAATCCTCTCAAAGCTTGAAGGCACAAAGGTTGCCGCTACCTTCGTAATGGTTGACCGCAAAGAAAAGGGTAAGACTGATAAATCTGCAATGGCAGAGGTTGAGGACGAGTTCGGCTTTCCTGTATATTCTGTTGTTGACGTCTATGATATTATTGAATATCTCGAAGAAGATGAAAGCAATCGTGAAAACGTAGAGCGTATAAAGAATTATCTTGAAATTAACGGTGCAAAGTCATAAAGAAAGGACTTGTAAAATGCGTCATTTATTAGATACTACCGATTTATCTTTAAGCGAAATTGATGATATGATTAAAACGGCTAATGATATTATCGCTAATAAAGAAAAGTATGCACATATCTGTGACGGCAAAAAGCTTGCAACACTTTTCTTTGAGCCTTCAACGAGAACACGCCTTTCGTTTGAAGCGGCGATGTATGAGCTTGGCGGCAACGTCTTAGGCTTCTCCGAGGCGGCATCTTCGTCAGCCTCAAAGGGTGAAAGCGTTGAGGATACTGCGAGAATGGTGTCCTGCTATGCAGATATTATCGCTATGCGCCATCCGCTTGAGGGTGCACCGAGAGTTGCAAGCCTTAAAAGCTCTGTGCCAATCATTAATGCCGGTGACGGCGGACACTCTCATCCAACCCAGACACTTACAGATTTGCTTACAATTTATAGAGAAAAGGGAACGTTTGACAATCTCACTGTAGGACTATGCGGTGATTTGAAATTCGGCAGAACAGTTCATTCTCTTATCAAAGCAATGTGCAGATATAATAACGTAAAATTTGTCCTGATTTCACCTAAGGAGCTTTCAGTCCCGGAATATATCAAAACCGATTTGCTCGATAAAAACGGCAACGAATATCTTGAGGTTGAAACTATGGAAGAGGTTATGCCTCAGCTTGATATTCTTTATATGACAAGAATACAGAGAGAACGCTTCTTCTCGGAGGATGAATATTTAAGGCATAAGGACGCCTTCATTCTTAATCTTGATAAGCTTAAAACTGCAAAGTCGGATTTGACTATAATGCATCCGCTTCCGAGAGTTAATGAAATCGCAACCGAGGTTGATGATGACCCGAGAGCAAAATATTTTGTGCAGGCACTTAACGGAAAATACATCAGAATGGCTCTCATCATTTCGCTTCTTAAATGGGGAGGTGCGCTTTAATGAATATTGATTCAATTGAAAACGGCTACGTTATAGACCATATTCCTTCCGGAAAGGGTATGAAGGTCTACGAGATTCTCAATCTCAGCTCACTTTCCTGTCAGGTAGCAATCATAACTAATGCTAAGTCTAAGAAAAACGAAGTTAAGGATATTGTAAAAATCAATAGCCTTATTGACCTTGATTTAGACGTTATTGCTTTTATCGCGCCCAACGCAACCGTAAACGTTATAAAAGACAGTATAAGAGTTGAAAAAAGAAAGCTCACTTTACCCCAAAAGCTTAAAAATGTTGTCAAATGCAGAAATCCCCGTTGTATCTGCAACAACGAGGATATAGATCATATATTTACTTTAGTTGATGAAAAGGGAACTTACCGTTGCCTTTACTGCGAAACAAAAGCAAAATAATAAACTGCCTTGCTATTAGCAAGGCAGTTTATTATTTTGTATTTACTTGTTTATTAATTCGGGTTGCGAGCTACCTATCTCTTCACTTTCAGTATAACTAAGTATCTCATTTGTCGTTATCTGCTGTGTATTCGTAGCAATTCTGTATGTTGCCTCAATAAATCCCAAAAGCATAAACATTGTCAGCAATTCTTTCGGTGACTGTAAAGTGAATTCAAAAACCGACATTACAAAAAATCCTAAAAGCGAGGAAATATAAAGCGCCGCATATCTGTGGTATATCTTTTCCTTTGCTTTCGTAAGCTTAACAAGTTTCAGAATAATAATTACAACTATAGCAATTACAAACGCACCGCCGATAATTCCACCCTCTGTAATCATTTCGAGAAACAGATTATGAGCATGAGTTCTGTTTATTCCGTGCACGTCTCGCAGAATAGTATGTATATTGTCACAGCCTGCACCAAGTCCAAGCAAAAAGTTTTCTTTGAACATTGTAAAGCAGTGCTTCCAGATGTTAACTCTTTGCGATGTCGATGCAAGAAAATCACCGGTAGGTGTGTTCTTATATCTGAGTACAAGCCCGACAGGAACTGCTACGGCAAACAAAATTATAAAAGGAAAAATCTTTTTGAATATCGATCTTTTGCTTGTCAGCATCATCACAATTATAGAAAGTGCAACGGCAATATATGCTCCTCTTGATGAGGTGCACACAATACCGCCAATTACAAGTAACAGGCATACTCTGCTGATTTTTCTGTTTTTTGAATGTTTAAAGTATACCGACCCAAAAGCGCAAAACGGTGCGACAGTGACCAGATATGTAGCGAGAATTAGAGGATTATCAAACGTTGCAGAAGCACGTGATGAAAATTTGTAGTTGATAATTTCAACAGGTATCGCATCAAAAATAAAACCATTGATATAGTAATACAGCGGATTAGGTAAGCAGTGCTCATATTTAATCCAACCCAGATGAACACACATGTTGTACATAACTATCTCGACAATCGCTATCAGACCGATAATTCCTGCAGAAACATTTACAATTGTTATAGCATTTTTAAGCTTTTCTTTTGCATTGATGCAATTTGCCATATAAACATAAATCAAAAAGCAACCCATCCACATAAGTCCTATAAGTGCAGACAGTACGTGCGTTTTGCTCCAAAAGGCAGATACAACCATATAGCACATATAGACGAAAAACACCTTGCCTAAGTCACCAAGCAAAGCTTTTTTATACACCTTGCCCCAGAATATTTTGAATACCACAAAAGTAACAAGAGCAAAAATAAGGCTTAGATATTCAGGCAAAATAGGAAACAAAAGCAATGTTGCAAGTAACCAGTACCATCCTTTTTTATGAGGATATTCCTCTTTGATTTTTTTAATCCTGTTTTTCATATAAATTTCCTCATATAGCAAGATTAATTAGGAAAATAGGCGCATTATTACTTGAGTACATAATACTACAAGTTATTTTATTTTGCAAGAAGATAATTATTGTAAGAAAAGAGTATGGAATTTTACATTATTTAGTTGAAAATACTATTTAAATACTGTATAATGTATAAGATTAAAGTAATTAGGAGTGCTTTTATGGACGAAAAGGATTATTTGGATTCTTCCGCTGAGCTCAACAGTGATGAAGCAGAAAAGGAAGAAGCAATAACTCAATCTTCCCCTGACGAGAAAGAGGAAGAAACGTTTGATACTACAATAAGCGGTATCGGTGTTAATTACGAAAATAACGACAATTGGAAGTTTGAGGCAGAGGCTCTGACGCTTTCGGACGATTTTCTTGAAAAGTCTGTTGATTATGCAGAAGACGAATATAAAGAAAATATTGTTGATGAAAAAGCTGTAGAGTCCGAGCCGGAGCCCTCGAAAAACGGCAGTAATCATATCGTTATTTCCAAAACACCGCTGTTATTCATTTCTGCAGCAATTTTTGTCGCAGCGTGCATTGCATTAATTTCAGTATTCAGTGTTCGCTATTTTACCGTTCCTAACGGCAAGGAAGGCAAATATGCAAACCCCGGCTCAATTGTAGCAACAGTCGGGGATACCAAGGTTACTACAGGTATGTTCAATTATTACTACAATTCTATATTCTCGTACTACGAGCAGTATGCTTCGTATGGCTATTTTACTCTCGATACCTCTGATGACCTCAGAACACAGTATACAACTGACGATGAGGGCAATCGGGTAAGCTGGGCAGATTTCTTCGTTTCAGAAGTATTTGAAGAAATCTCTCGTACAGCAGGAGTATATTCGAAGGCAGTCAGCGAAGGAATTACTGTAACAAAGGCTCAGCAGGCAACGATTGATCAGCAGATTGAAAGTATGAAAACTGCTGCATCCGAAAAAAATCAGAGCCTTGATGCTTACATCTCATCGCTTTATGGTGAATACTGTACTGAAGCTACGCTTAGGACTATGCTCGAGCAGTATTATGTTTCAGTAAATTATTCAGGATATATTAATTCTCAAAAGCAGCCTACAGATAAAGAAATTGATAAATACTACAGTGAGCATGAAAACGAGTTTAAGCTGATTTCATTCAGTTATCTCGCACTCACCTATGATTCAACCTCGGACGAATCTAAGGAGACTTCAATTAAAGAAGCAAATAAATACATGGATAAAATTACTGACAGAAAGTCAATTGTAAAAATGATTCCGACTGTATATGCTGATTATATTGAAGCCGATGCACAGCAGATTATGTCAGGTGATAAGTCTATGACTGAGAAGGAAGCTATAAAACATGCAACCGAAAATTACGAGTCATCTGTCGATTACTCAATGACTGCTGCAGAAACTCCGTTTGATGATGAAACTACTAACTGGCTCTTTAACGACAACACAAAAATCGGTGATAAAAAAATTTATATTAATGAAGAGGCAGGATATATTTACGTAATTCTTAAAACGGAAAATGCTACCGCAGACGAATCACAGACTTATTCAGTCAGACATATTTTAATTATGCCTGAGGGCGATGAATCTTCTGCTGATGAAACAGGTAAAACTGAGCATACAGACGAACAGTGGGCGGCAGCAGAGAAAAAAGCAAATGAAATTCTTGATACCTTCAATAAGGGCGACAAGAGTGAGTACAGCTTCGCTCTTCTTGCTGAAGAGCACAGTGAGGACGTTGCTTCAACCTCTGCAAGCGGTACCGGTGCTTTCGGTGGACTTTGTGCTGCTACACCGCTTGGACAGATGGTTCCTGAGTTCGAAGAATGGTCTGTTGACAAGAGCAGAAAGTACGGCGACACAGGAATTGTTAAATCTCAGTACGGCTACCATATTATGTTCTTTGTAAATAATATGGAAAGCTATAAGGCATCTGTTATTACTGCAATGAGAGATGCTCAGATAAATGAATTAATAGACGGTGTTAACAAAGACATAAATCAGAGCAAGATTGATAAGGCAATAGCAAGGTTTGCTAAGACATATGCAGCTAAGAAGGCAACCGCCGCATCTGATACCGATGCTCAAGCCAATGCAAATACAGCAGAATAAAATTTTGCTTGTAATATTGCAGATAATGGTATATAATAATTTATTGTAATCTTTGAAATAAAAGCAAAGGATGTAAAGAGAAATGGCAAAAAAAGAATTAAATGGCGATTTGCTTTCAGGCGGTGCCCTCTCAGCAGAGGACAAAAAGGTAAGCAAGGAAGCAAAAAAGGCTGCAAAGCAAGCAGCTAAGCAGAAAAAAATTACTGAAAAGAACAACGCGAAGAGAGCTCAGATTAAAGAAGAAATAGATAAGCTCAAAGCTCAACGCGCAGAGGAAACAGATGAAGCTAAGATTAAGGCTCTTGACGCAAGCATCAAGAAGCTTTCTGATAAATATTCATCAGTGGGTGCTTCTTCTAAGGGTATATCAAAGCAAAACGCCAAGATAATCAAGAGCGTCGTATGTGCAGTGGTAGTTGTTGCACTTCTTGCAACGTACGTATGTACCGGTGCAGTAAGAAAAGGCTTTATATCATATACCGGTCTCCCTTCAAAAACTTTAACCGCAGTAACTATTTCCAATGGCGACGATAAATACAGAGTTAAGGTAGATACTTATAATTTCTACTTTGCAATGAAGTACAATGAAATTTCCTCACAGCTTAGTATGTATGAGCAGTATGGACTATCTGCTGAACAGACAGGTCTTAATGTAGATCTTACAAAGACTCTTTCAAGCCAGACCTATACTGATAAAGACGGTAACACTATGTCTTGGTCAAAGCATATGCAGGATCTTGTTATCGAGGCTATTGAGAACACTTATACTTATTATCTCGCTGCTGTGAAGGCAAATGACGGCAAGGAACCTGAGATTACAGACGAGCAGAAGGAAGAGATTGAAGAAACTATTACTAACTATACACAACAGGCAAATAAGTATGGTTATACTGTATCAGGCTATCTTGTTCAGGCTATGGGCAGGGGTGTTACCGAGAAAGTATTTACTCGTGAGCTCACAAGACAGTATATTGCACAGAATTATCAGCAGAGTCTTGTTGATGCTGAGAAGAGAGAGTACACAGCAGACGATATTAATGCATACAAGGATGAAAATCTTGAATCTCTTGAGAGCGTAGATATAAGAATTTTTGAATGTGCAAATGAGGATGATGCTAAGGCTTTCAAGAAGGCACTTAATGCTGACGGATCTAACTTTGCTGAGCTTTGCTCAAAATATTCAGAAGATAAGTTTGACAAGGAAGCATACAAAGACAGCGCATACTCAACATTCATCGGCGCTACAAGACAGGATCTTCAGAATGGTTATGCAATCGGAGTTGCAGAAGAGCATGAACACGATGAAAATGAGGAGCAAGAGCACAGCTATCCGGGTCTTGATTGGCTCTTCAGTAAGGACAGAAAAGCAGGCGACAGCTATCAGGACAGCACTACTGTTGTCAGCATAATTGCACCCGTTTCTCTTTCAGACAGAAAGACTGTAAACGTTCGTCATATTCTCATTCAGCCGGATAAAGATGCGAACGACCAGACTTCTGTTGATGATGAAAAATGGGCAAGCGCATATAAAGAGGCAAAGAAGATACTTGCTGAGTACAAAAAAGGCGACAAGACTGAAGAAGCTTTCGGTGAGCTTGCTAAAGAGCATTCAGCTGACGGCAATGCAAGCGAAGGCGGAATCTACGAAAACGTTTATACAGGACGTATGGTTAACCCCTTCTCAGCGTGGATTTTTGATAATAGCAGAAAGCCCGGCGACACAGGTATAGTAAAGACACAGTTCGGATATCATATTATGTATTTCGTTGGTGACGGAGAGCAGAAGGATTGGGAGTATAAGGCTTCAACTGCACTTGCAAACAGCGAAGGCTCTTCTGAAATCGAAAAGCTTGCTGAGGATTACACAGCTAAAGTTAATTGGTTCGGTTCACGTTACTTCGAAAAGGATATTGACATCAGCAACTAACTTATAAATTATAAAGAGGTCCGTTCGGACCTCTTTAAGACTATTAATAACAGTATAAGGATTTATATGTCAAAAAACACGGATATACAAAAGCTTAAAGAAGAAATCTCCCGTCTTATGGCAGCACTTGAAGACGTTAATTTTGAATGTCAGAGACTTGAAATAATTAATTCAAATCTCGATTTTCAGCTCAAGTCCGTAAGTCGTGAATTAAAACAGAATATTGCAATTCTTGAAGCTCTTGAAGAAGAGAACAGAAACTTAAAAAAGCAATTAGAAAAATAATTGCTTTTGGGACGACCTATATAACGCGGCATACTTCGTTATGCATGGTGTTCCTTTAGTCAACCTTACTTTTTATATCTGTAATTACTTTTTTTTCGATTCTTGATACGTAGCTTCGGCTTATATTCAGCCTCTGCGCAACCTCGCGTTGTGTCAGAGGTCTTTTATTATTCAGCCCGTAGCGAAGAATTATTATCTCTTTTTCACGCTCATCATCGAGGTTTTCAATTATTTTTGCAACCTTTTCCCACCTGAGCTTTGTTTCAAGATTTTCTGCCAAATCACTCTCGCTGCTGATAGTGTCCTCGATAGTCAGCGGATTTCCGTCCTTGTCAATTTCAAGCGTGTCATTCAGATATAAGTCGTTAGCTCCTTTCTTCAAACTCCTAAAATGCATCAGTATTTCATTTGCTATCCTCACCAATCGGATACAAATTATCGTTATCAGCAAGCATTTCAGCTTTTTTGAATGGATATTCATAATCAGAGCCAAAAAATACGATATGTGCGTTTTTTCCGTCCCATATAACTTCTTTTACAAATGTGCGAATTGTCTGCCTTTTCTGCTCAATAGTCATATTGTCAACGGTAACAGAAAATGATTTTAGCATATCTTTCATCAAATCAATGCTTTCTGTTAAATTCAGTTCATTTTCACTTTCTTTTGAAAGTGTGTTCATTTGTGATTTTATTTTTTCAATCTCGTTACTTAGAGTGTTGATTTTATCAAGTATGTATTTTTCTGCACCTGTTCCGCTTGATGTAGCAAGATTATTTACAAGTGTTTCAATTTCCTTTTCTTTTTTCTCAATTTCACTATCAAGTCTTGCTTGCTCATTACTAATGTTTTCAGTTTTGATTTTGCTATCACTCAAAGCAGATTTCAGTGACTCAAAATAATCATCACCATTGTTTGCAAGTGCCTTAACAGCAGCAATGACCTCTTTGTCTATTTCGTTGCCGTTAATATTTTTATTGTTGCAACGACTGCCTTTACTACGCAGTTTCATAGTGCAGGAATAATAATAGGTGTATTCGCCGTCTTTGTTAATTCGTGTAGTCATATGCGGACGCATAAATTCACCGCATTCGCATTTTAAAATACCTGATAACAGGGCAGTGTGACTTTTCGGTTTGCGATATGCTTTCGATTTGTTACTATCAAGCATTCTTTGAACTTTAATCCAATCCTTGCCATTTATAAAGCCTTGGTGCTTGCCGACAGCAACAATCCATTCCTCCATAGGTCTGATTTTGGTAGCCTTGCCTTGTTCCTGCAAGGTGCGGTTATACACCATCATTCCGTGTGTGCCGTCAAACTCATTTTCGTCAGAATACAAATCAACATTTGAGTTTTTAAAATATTCAAACGCATCACTGTCAGCAATTATATAAACGGGATTAGTGAGAATTCCACGGATAGAAAATCGTGTAAAATCTCTGCCGTTTTTCGTTTTGTAATTGTGAGCAAGCAGATAGCTTTCGCATGCTGTCAATGAATTATGTTCAAGAAACAAATTGAATATCAATTCAACAATTTGCATTTCATCTTCCTTAACAGCAAGGTGAAATGCCTTCTTTGTTTTTCCGTTTATGTTCATACTCGTTTCGCCAACAGATGTGTAACCGGTAGGCGTAACACCACCAAGCCATCTGCCTGTTTTTGAAAGCTCGTGCAGATTATCACGAATACGTTCAGCTATCGTTTCGCGCTCAAGCTGAGAGAAAACAGATGCAATATACATCATCGCCCTGCCCATAGGGGAGTTAGTGTCAAACTGCTCCTTTATTGAAATAAACGCAACGCCCATAGAGGTTAGTTCGGTAATAAGGTTTGCAAAATCGCCGATGTTACGGCTGATACGGTCAAGTCGATAGCAAAGCACAGCGGATATTTTTCCTTCCTTAATATCCTCAAACATAGCCTTAAATTGAGGTCTATCAAGGTTCTTTCCGCTGAATCCTTCGTCCTCGTATATTACAGCTTTTTCAGCCTCTTTCTCGCCAAAATGTATTCTCAGATATTCACGGCACATCTCAATCTGATTTTCAACAGATTCACCCTTGCCCGTAAACTTCGATTTCCTCGAATATATAGCAAATACCTTTTCCATACTTTATACCTCATTGTGTTATAATTCTATATCAAATATAACATACAAGGAATAATTGTTCAAGTGCTTATTTATATCACTTGACTTAAATTAGATTGATAGTATATAATAAATTTAGAAAGCATAGGAGGTGTGCATATGTGTACCAAGAATCAATTAAATATCGTTACGTCTGCGGTAGCAAAAGAAGCAAATTATATTCTTGGAGATAAGCTCGACGCAGTCGTGCTTTATGGCTCATATGCACGTGGAGATTTCGACGATGAGTCCGATATAGATATTATGGTCAGAATCGACTGTCCGGTTGATTTGCTGGAAAGTTATGAAAATGCTTTTAATTTGTTAAGCAGTAGATTATCACTTGATAATGACGTTACGGTGTCAATCACATTAAGAGATAAGGATACTTTCAACCGATTTAAGAAAACGTTACCTTTCTATTCTAATATTGAAAGAGAGGGGATAAGAATTGCTTGATGATGAGAAAAAGGCGTTAGCAAAAATACGACTTGAAAACGCAAAAGAAAGATTATCTTTTATTCCCGGAATTTTGGAATTGGGCGATTATAAAACTGCTGCCAATCGTGCATATTATTCTGTTTTCCTTGCAATGAGAGCGGTGCTTGCTTTAGATGGATTTGATTCAAAAAAGCATTCCGGTATCATTTCTGAATTCAGAAAAAACTATATTAAAACTGAATTTTTCAGTACAGAAATGTCTGATATTATTTCAAAACTGTTTAATGTAAGATCAAGTAGCGATTACGATGATTTTTATGTTATCAGTAAGGAAAAAGTCTTAGAACAATATGAAAATGCTAAGTTATTTGTTGAAACAGTAGAAAAATATCTCAATGATAAAATATAGAAAAAGCACTTGCCTTAAATTGAGCAAGTGCTTTTTCTGTTTAATCTATTTGTATTATTTTAAGCGCATTTTCTGCAGATAGCTTTCCGTTACGGTAATTATTTCTCGCTTGCTGAGCCTTGAAAAGCCAATCTGCATATTCATCATAGCTGATTGATTTTTCAGTTTCGCCAAAGGTATCTGCCCTTTGCATTCGTTTATACATTTTATTTTTTGTCTTATCGTAAGCTTTAATGATTTCATCATTTTTTGCGAGATATTTCTGCATTGCTTTCGGTGCAACATCTTTACAGGTCTTTCCTCCTCTATACAGAGCTCTGTCACAGTACAGAGTTTTTCTTTTTGTCTTTGTAACAAAGAAATTCCCGCAGCACTTACAGCGCTGAACATTAAGATTCATTTCTAAAAATTTATTGACAAGCAGTATGTAATATTCAAGAACGGTTGTAATGTAATACTCCTGCTCCAATCCGTTTTTCGTATGAGTGTATGCAGTGGTGATTTCTCCATATTTAAAAACATTGCATCGTTTCTCAAAATCAAGTTCCTTGCTTTGTGATAAATCACTTAATAAAAATTCAAGCTCTGTTGATACAAATAAATAGTGATGAAACATATCAATAACACCATTAACTTTTTCAAGAAACGTTAATTCATATTCCTCATACCATTTCATTTGAATTGTCTGTCTCATTAAATATCCGAGAACAGGAATACTTTCAATTAATCCCTCAACGATGACATCAACCGATCTTAAAAAATTATCAAACACTTTAGCTCCGTCTTCTAATCCTTCGGTACTTTCAAATTCCTTATATACGGTATTAAGATAATTCATTGCGATTACGTAGTTGCTGTCATCTGTTTCTGCTATACTTAAAATTTCGTCAACTAAATTAACGTCTGGCAGTTCAATATGCTTACCATCAACGGATAATACTCTTTCTAATTTCCCATTATCATCTATTCGCATATGAAGTCCGTCTCTGATTAAACCGTCATATAGATACATATCATTTCCCTTGTCCGTCATTAAACTTTTGGATTTTTGCGTATTACAATCCCGCATAGTTTGTTTTATCTATTCTTGTTAAGATGATAACACAAAGAGATATTTTATACAATAATCAGTATCTTTTGAAGTTTCATTTTAAGGAGGCGGTAAAATGTTTAACAGTTCGTAGTTGTATAAAGCGTTTATTGCTAGTTTCGCATTTGTATTACGCTCAGCGCAAACAAATGCATCGGGCTAAGCCCATACCCTATAATTCAGAAAGGATTGGTGATAACCATAAGTAAAAACAAAACAGAAATATTAACGTTCAGAGCAACACCTGAAGAAAAAGATTTGATTGAACGCAAAGCCTTGCTAACAGGAAAATTAGTAAGTGAGTACCTCCGAGATTGCGCTATAAAAAAAGAAATAGTCGTTATTGATGGACTAAAAGAATTAACAACCGAACTCCGCAGAATAGGCAACAACCTGAATCAAATCACAAAAGCAGTCAATAGCGGAATATATGCAGTTGATTTGACTGAAACGAAAAAGGAGGTACAGAAGATATGGCAGTCGTTAAATTCGTTATCTCAGGCAGTCCGATGAATAATATATTTCCGTATATTATGAAAAAGGAAAAGACTGAACAGAAATTAATCAGCGGTATCAACTGCATGCCAGAAACAGCTTGGAAGAATTCATCTCAGTCAAGAAGCAATTCAACAAAACAGACGGCAGACAGTATTATCACGTAGTACAATCATTCAGTCCGGATGATAACATCATGCCTGAAGCCGCACATGAAATCGGACTAAAATTTGCAGAATACTTTGGTGACTATCAAACAGTTGTAGCAACTCATATCGATAGAAAACATATTCACAATCATATAGTTTTCAACTCGGTCAATTTTGTAAACGGCAAGAAATTTCATCAAACGAGAGATGAAATGATACAGGCAAAAAAGTACTCAAACAAGCTATGCGAAGAGTACGGATTATCCGTTACGGAAGCAAAAGCAACAAGATACAATATGCCTGAATGGAAACGCAAACTGCTTATAAAAGTTGAATATGCAATGATACACAGTGCAACGAAAAAGGATTTCATATATGTTCTTGGAAGAATGGGCGTTAAGGTTGATTGGCAGGATAATCATAAGTACATTACTTTTACAACGGACGATAATCACAAATGCCGTGACAACAAATTATTCGATGAGCGTTTTCTAAAAGAAAATCTTGAAATTTATTTTGAACTTGGCGGTTCTTACAGTGTCATCGCAGAAGAATACCAAAACTATGAAACGCCATATGAGGGAAATATATCGAACGATTTGTTCAGACTGATAGGCAATCTGTTCAATCTGGAAATGCAAAACAACAGCCACCGCAAATGGATGCCTCATCACAGTAAAGAAGAATTTGAAAAGTTAATAGCGCACGGACTAAAAGTTACAAATGAGGATTATTATGATGAATACAATGAGTATCATGGAATGAGTTGGTAAAGGAGGAATGACAGAAAACAAATAAGTAATGTTGCATTATGGCAACAAAAATATTTAGTAATTGGTTATTAGACAAGCAGTTCCTGAAATATATTTTCTTGATAGGGGAGAATATGTTTTGAATATAATTGTACATTTACCAAATGAAAATAAGCAAAGAGAATTTCAAAAAGATATTATTGAAATTCAAGCATCAGTAATTATGTCAAAACTAAATGATCTCAAAATTCCAGCAAATGATAAAAAGAAAATATTAAAAGAGCTGAAAACTAAAATCTAATCAATAGAACCGACTTGCTTAGCGAGTCGGTTCTAACTACTTTTTGACAAAATTATCAATGGAGTATATTATAACTATGTAAATTAAATTCGAGGTGATTTTATGCCATTACAAATTATCAGAAACGATATAACCAAAGTTGAATGTGATGCAATTGTTAATGCTGCTAACAGTACATTGTTAGGCGGTGGTGGTGTTGACGGAGCTATACACCGTGCTGCTGGTAGAAAATTGCTGCTCAAATGTATGAAACTCGGCGGTTGTAAGGTCGGTCAAGCAAAGATTACAGGCGGATATAATCTGCCTTGCAAATATGTGATACATACTGTTGGTCCGAAATGGAGAGGTGGTAATAACGGTGAGCGTGAAATGCTTGAAAGCTGTTATAAAAACTCTCTTACTCTTGCTAAAGAGAATAATTGCGAATCTGTTGCATTTCCGCTTATTTCAAGTGGTGTTTATGGATATCCGATGAATGATGCATTTAAGGTTGCTGTTGATACCATTGCAGAGTTTTTAATGCATAACGATATGCTTGTTTATATCGTTGTCTACAATAAAAACTCACTTGCAGCAGGCAGTATGCTGTTTACTGATATAGCAGAGTATATCGACGATAACTACGTTGTCGAGCATTCACCGTACGACCGCAGGTTAATGGCAAACGTAGGCGCAAGTATGCCTCTGCCAAGCACGAGATTCTTTGATGACGATGATTTACAGGAAAGTGCGGTACTTGAGGAAGCTATCCTTGAGAGTGAAGGCATTTGCCACACTGCTCCTACGTTTTCTGCACAGGAAACAGATGATATTGGGGATATCATCAACGAAATGATTGACGAAAGCTTTTCTCAAATGCTTCTTCGCAAAATTGACGAAAAGGGATTGAAAGACAGCGAATGCTATAAAAAGGCGAATATAGATAAGCGTCTTTTCTCAAAAATTCGTTCCAATCCCGATTACAAACCGAGCAAACCCACTGTACTCGCTTTTTGTATTGCGCTTGAATTATCACTATTGGAAACAAATGAAATGCTCCTGAAAGCAGGATTTGCACTATCTCACAGTAATAAATTTGATATTATCGTTGAGTATTTCATAAAGCAAAATAACTACAATATTTTTGAAATTAACGAGGCACTTTTTGCCTTTGACCAAAGTCTTTTAGGTTCTATGAATTAGTCGCATTTCAGGCGACCAAATAAAGAGAAAACCTCTGTATAATTAGCTCGTAAGGTTGATAAACAACCAAAACACAAATTCATTTACGGGGGTTTTTTATTATGAAAAGGACAGACAACAACATTACAGAATTAGTATTTATCCTTGATCGCTCAGGCTCAATGGCGGGACTTGAAAGTGACACGATTGGCGGCTTTAATTCGCTGATTGAAAAGCAGAAAAAGCAGGAGGGCAAATGCTATGTATCGACAGTGCTTTTCAATCACGAAATGCTTGTTCTGCACGACAGAGTTGATTTACGAAATATTGAACCGCTGACTGATAATGATTATCAGGTAAGAGGGTGTACTGCTCTCATTGATGCAATAGGTAGTTCAATTCACCACATTGCAAATATCCACAAATATGCCAGATCTGAGGATGTTCCGCAGAATACAATGTTTGTTATTATGACAGATGGAATGGAAAACGCAAGCCGTAAATATTCATCTCAAAGAGTAAAAGAAATGATAGAGCACGAGAAAGAAAAGTACGGTTGGGAATTTCTTTTCATCGGTGCAAATATTGACGCAGTTGAAACTGCAAGCAATTTCGGAATAGGAGCAGACAGGGCAGTTAGTTATCACGCAGACAGTCAAGGTACAAGTGTTGTTTATGATACTGTGGCAGATACAGTTTGCTGTATGAGAGCGTGCGCCTCGATTGCTGATGACTGGAGTGATAGAATAAACGAGGATTTCAATAGCAGAAAGTAAAATTTAATAACTAAAAACTATCTCACGCATTATTGTATTTCTGAGATGATTTTTAGATTGAATATTTTCACTCCTTGTGTTAGAATATATTTGCGACGAAAATTTAATAATATAGTAAGTAAGCTTGTATTAATTTGATAAAAATGCATGCTCCTTTTTGCATACTTGCTTTGCTTGCTATGTTAAATTTTCGTCGCGGAAAATCGGAGCCTTGTGTTTTTGGTGCGTGGTTTCGACTACGCACTTTTTTATTTTACAGATATTTAAGCAATAAAAAATTGCGTAGAACTATCAGTTCAACGCAAAAAAATAACGGAACCCCTATACATAAGGATTCCGTTGAAATTATGACCATATTTTTGACCATAAATACTGAAAACTAAGCTATCATTGTTTCCAACTTTTTGATTTGCATTTTCTTTAATTCTATTGATGAATGGACATAGGTATTTAATGTTATAGATGTATTTGAATGCCCAAGAATTTCGCTTAGTGTTTTAATGTCAATACCGCAAATCACACAATTTGTTGCAAATGTGTGTCTTAATGAATGATAATTATATTTTTTAATATTTGCTTCTTTTAATAATCTTTGAAATCTATGTTCAAACGTTCTTGTGCTTACAAAACTATTTGTATTTGAGATTACATATTCCGAAAAAGAGTTTTCCTTTATTTCTTTTAACAAAGAAAATAGAGTATCAGTTATAGGTACATCTCTATTTGATGAACTTGTTTTTGGTCGACCTATTTCTAAATGAGTACCATTATTATCACTATTCTTAACTCTTACAACTGTAGATCGTACTTTAATAATTCGGTTTGTAAAATCAATATCATCCCATTTCAGTGCACAAATTTCTCCTAAACGGAGTCCTGCATAAAGTGATATATAAACTCCTAAATTTGAGCAATTCATATTTGACAATAAATGAACTTCAAGTCTTTTTTGTTCCATAGGTTCTAGTATTGATAATTCAGACTTTTCAGCAATAGGAATTGTAATATCAAGATGTGCTATTGTAATAAGCTGCTCTTTTTTCCCTAATTCAATAGTTGATTTTATTATTATAGCCATTGTTCTAACATAGGATTTTGAAAACTGTTTAAGTTTTTCATCAATAAATTTATTTATTAAAGCAACATTTATTTTATGAATTGCGACTCCACCTAAAGAAGGAATTATGTGTTTTTGAATCATATATTCGTATTTATTTTGAGTACTTTTTTTATTTTTTGCGTTATTAAACTCAAGCCAAAAGTATAATAGTTCTTTAAATGTGCGCATATTTTGAGTAGTTGCAAGCTGCACATTTTGTTCCTTTGCTAAAGATAATTTTTTCTTAGTATCTCTATAGGTTTTAGCATAGACCGATTTATAGATAGCTTTACCATTATTGTCATAATTTGAAATATATCTGCCTTCCCAACGATTATCTTTTCTTTTAAAAATATTTTCGCCGTGCCTTGGCATCTCCATCACTCCTTTTTGACAATAATACTACAATAAATGACCATAACACTGACCATTAATATCAAAAACTTATAATAAAACTACTAAATAGTTTATTATAAATATAGTCGATTAATAAATGCTTAATGTTTTAATTAAGACTTAATTGACACTTATATATAAAATATGATAAAATATATCAAATTATGGAATATTATGTGTTGCGTTGAACTGATAGTTCTACGCAAAAATTTGAGGTGGTACATTTGAACAATAGAACCTTTTTTGGAAATTGGATAATTGATTGTGAACTGGGAAGCGGTTCCTTTGGGACAGTTTACAAAATAAAAAAAGAAGAATTCGGAATAACATATTATAGCGCAATGAAAGTTATTCGTATTCCACAGGATAAGTCCGAAAAAACAAGGCTTATGAGCGAGGGTATGGATAAGAAAAGCATCTCTACATACTATCAGCAATTTGTTCAGGATTTTATTAAAGAAATTGAACTTATGGCTAGTCTACAGGGTAATACAAATATTGTTGGATATAATGACCATATTATCGAGGAAAATGAAGACGGTATTGGTTTTACTATTTATATCCGTATGGAATACTTGACTCCTCTTGATCAATATTTAGTCGACGACAATAATAAGACTCGTTATATGACTAATAGTGAGGTTATTAAGCTTGGATTAGATATATGCAATGCTCTTGAAATTTGTTCTAAAAAGCATATTATTCACAGAGATATTAAACCGGATAATATTTTCATCTCTGAAAATGGCGACTTCAAGCTTGGTGACTTTGGTATTGCAAGGCAGCTTGAAAGCACGCAATCAAATCTTTCAAAAAAAGGTACATATACCTATATGGCACCAGAGATATATAATGGAAAGCCATATAACAGTACAGTAGATATTTATTCTCTTGGCATTGTTTTATATAAATTACTCAATAAAAACCGTACTCCTTTTTTGCCTTTCGCTCCTGAACCAATCAGATATACTGATAAAGAAAAGGCATTAATGAATAGAATGACGGGCGTTCCGATTCCTGAAATTCCAGGTGTTCCTGATGAGTTAAACAGAATTATATTAAAATGTTGTGCCTTTAATCCAAAGGAAAGATATCAATCAGTTGGTGAATTAAGAACTGCATTAATTGCAATTTCAGAAGAGCCTACGTGGCGCGCACCATTTAAAGATGAGATCGTTGATAAACCAGTTCAAGAAATCACTATTGAAAATGATGTAGAACCTGATGTTCAAGATGAATTTGAAAGCGAAGCAACTGCTTCTCCGTTCAATAACTTTTTATCAGTTGATTCGAAAACTGATAAAAAAGATATTAACGATAAGGATTTGGATGACACAGTAGGACCGTTTATAAGCGCAAAGTCAAATATTGATGAAAACAATAATCAAAAAAGTAAAAAGAAAAAGTTAGTTATTATTATATCCTGTGCATTATTAGTTATTCTATTTATCGTTATTGCGATTGCAAAATCGGGTGGCAGCAGTAGTAGTGATAACAGTGTTAATTATATTGAGCCGATAACAGTAACTACAACGGCTGAAACCACAACTGAACCAACTATCACAACCACCACAACAATTACTACCACTACTAAAAAAGAAACAACGACTAAAAAGCCTTCTACAACTAAGGAAACTACAAAAAAAGTCACTACCACAAAAAGACAAACAACAACTAAAAGAACAACAAAACATTATACTACTAAAAAGAAAGCTACTACAAAAAAGAGTTCAAATGATGCAAACTTTGACGCCGATGACGGTGAATGGATTAATTAATAATAGGAGGAAGCATTGTGAAAAAAATATTAAGTTTATTTTTATCGATAATAATGGTAATTTCTGTTACCTCAATATCAAACTTTAATGCTTTTGCTGCAACCTATAGCGGAACTTGCGGAACAAATGTAACGTGGACACTTAATACATCTACAGGCAAACTTGTTATAAGCGGAAAAGGAAGTATGAGTAATTATGATTATTCTTCTACCCATTCTTCTCCCCCTTGGCATAGCAACTATACTTATATTAAAACGGTTGAAATTCAGTCTGGTGTAACAAGCATTGGTGATGATGCTTTTTTTGATTGCGAAAGCTTAACAAGTGTTGCAATACCAAACAGTGTAATAAGCATTGGAGATTATGCATTTTATTTTTGCACAAGTTTAACAAGTATAACAATACCAAACAGTGTAACAAGTATTGGAGATCATGCATTTTGGGTTTGCACAAGTTTAACAAGCATAACTGTTGATTCAAATAATAAAAATTATTCTTCAACAAATGGTGTATTATACACTAAAAATAAAACAGAATTAATTCAATATCCTGCTGGAAGAACAGATGCATCATTTACTGTTCCAAGCAGTGTAACAAGCATTGGTGATGGGGCGTTTTTTTATTGCGAACGTTTAACAAGTATAGCAATACCAAACGGTGTAACAAGCATTGGTGATGATGTATTTTATTCTTGCGAACGTTTAACAAGTATAACAATACCAAACAGTGTAACAAGCATTGGTAATGGTGCATTTTCTTGGTGCACAAGTTTAACAACTGTTACCATGTCAAATAATGTAGCAAGTATAGGTAATAGTGCATTTTATTCTTGCGAACGTTTAACAAGTGTATATTATTGTGGAAATGAGACCGATTGGAATAAAATGTCAGTTGGTTATGATAATAATGCATTAAAAGTAGCTAATAAGTATTACCGTAATCACAATTATAATAGTGGTACAATAACTAAAAAAGCTAACTGTACAGCAACGGGAGTAAAAACATATACTTGCACATTTTGTGGGGCTACAAAGATTAATACAATTGCTAAAACAACACATACCTACAAAACAACTACATCAAAAGCAACTACGAAGAAAAACGGTAGCATTGTAAAGAAATGTTCGGTTTGCGGAACAACAATCAAAACAACAGTCTATCATCTAAAAACCATTACGCTTTCAAAAACTTCTTACACTTACAATGGTAAAGCACAGAAACCAACTGTTACTGTAAAAAATAGCAAGGGGAAGAAGATTTCAGCAAGCAACTATACTGTAAAATATGCAAGCGGGAGAAAGAAAGTTGGAAAATATTCAGTGAAAATTACTTTTAAAGGTAATTATTCAGGTTCTAAAACATTGTATTTTACAATAAAGCCTAAAGCAACAAGTGTTTCTTCAATTTCTACTCCTAAAAGTGCACAAATCAAACTCAAGTGGAAGAAGATATCAAATATAGACGGATATGAAATACAGGTTTCAAAATCCAATAAATTTTCATCTCAAACAAAAAAATATACTGCAAAAGCGTCTGATACTAATAAGACATTAAAATTTTTGAAAAAAACAAAAAGTTATGTTCGTATAAGAACATATAAAAAAGTTAATGGTAAAAAGTATTACAGTTCATGGAGCAAAGTGAAATCTATCAAAACTAAATAAGGAGAGTGAAGCATAATGAAAAGAGTAATAAGTTTAGTTTTATCAGTAATAATATTAATTTCTTCATTTGTTATATGCAATTTTTCTGCATTTTCGGAAGAATGGTCGATTAAATGCGGTGATAATTTAACATATACTTATAATAAATCTGCAAAAGAAATTATTATTAGTGGAAAAGGTAAAATGTATTCGTATAAGCGTTATGAGGGTTATGATAACGGATATATTCCTCCGTGGATTGACGAGATATTAGAAGCAAAGAAAATAACAATTAAAGAAGGTGTTACGAGTATAGGAAACCATGCTTTCGATCCACCTTGGGGATGGTATGATTTCTATGAAACAGATGATTCTAATCGTGAGCAGAATTCCAAAGTGATTTCTTTGCCATCTACATTAACAACAATTGGGGACAGCGCTTTTCACGGTCTTGATATTAAATCAATAAATCTACCGGCTAAATTAAAAAAAATTGGAAAGTATTGTTTTTCTTACAGTTCATTGCGTTCTATTAAAATACCAAAAAATGTAGAAACTATACCAAAAAGTTGCTTTGATGAATGTCACAATCTTAAGACAGTAACCATTTCTAATGGTGTAAAAAAATTTTCTTCAGATTCATTTGAGGGAACTAGTATTACTTCTTTAAGTATTCCTGCAAGTGTAACTTTTATTTCTTCGGAAACTTTTGGTTTAAACAGTTATAATAGTGATTTCAAAAGCAAAATCAAGTCTATTTCAATTAATAAATCAAATAAGAACTATTCTTCTTATAGCGGTGCTATATATAACAAGAGTAAATCTAAATTGATTTATTATCCTAGAGCGAAAAAGGAATTGAAATTGGCCAAAGGTGTTAAAACAATAGGCAAAATGGCTTTTAATGGCTCGTGTTTAAAAAGTATAAAATTACCAAAAACTGTTACTAGTTTAGGAGAAGCGGCTTTTTATGGCAGTAGCATTACACAAATATCAATACCGGGAAAGGTCAAAGTAATTCCAAAGCGCTGTTTTCAAGAGTGCGGGAAATTAAAAAATGTAAAAATTCCAAACAGTGTTACTTCAATCGAAGAACATGCATTTTTTGCCACTTTTGTAAATAGTCTCGATATACCTAATAGTGTTACAAAAATAAATGATGCTTGTATTTCTTTTTCTTCAGATAAAAACGGAAAAATGGGCGGTATGACTATACCTTCATCTGTAAAAACTATAAAAAATCGGGCTATAGGATTTTGGGACTACGGTTATTATGCTACAGATTATATTGCCGGCTATAAAGGCAGTGCTGCAGAAAAATATGCTAAAAAAGAAGGAATTAAATTCATTGTTGCGCCAACAAAAGGAAGTTTAAGTTCTGTATCATCTCCTAAAAAGGGAAATATGAAGCTCAAATGGAAAAAAGTAAGTAATGCAGCAGGATACCAAATTCAGATATCAACATCAAGTACTATGTCAGAAAAGACAAGATCTTATACAGTGAAGAAAGGCTCAACCACCAGTGCAAATATTTCAAAGCTAACAAAAGGTAAGAAATATTATGTTCAGGTAAGAGCTTATAAAAAAGTAAAAGTTAATGGAAAGACAAGAACTGTTTACGGTTCTTGGAGCGAAATCAAATCTGTTAAAGTAAAAAAGTAAATTTCGGAGAAATAATGTGAATTATATTATATCTTTTATTTATAAAAATCATTTCACACAAAAAAGATTAGAAGATGGTGGAAAGTTAACAATCGGTTCATCGTCAAAGGATACTATTAATTGTGAGGATTATAAATCCTCACAATTAACTTTAAAGAATAAAGGCATATTAACAATCAAAGACAAGGGCAAAACGAATTTTGATTTTAGTAAAGACATTATCGGTATACATATGATTGCCGCAGATCCCTTAACGCTTTTATATATTTCTGAAGAAGCAACTGAATTAAATGAAAAAATAGAGCTGCCGCACAATGCTTCTATAACAGTTGGACGAAGTGACAAGTGCAATATATCAATAAAAAATCAGTTTGTATCTTCAAAGCATTGTGTTATTAAGCGCAAGAACGGTGTTTACTATATTGAAGATAATGGAAGCACTAATGGAACATATGTTAATAATTTAAAGGTTAATAAGAGCAAAATATCAACCGGTGACGAGGTACATATTTTTAATTATACCTTTAAGCTTGAGAGTGGTAAACTTACTGTTCTTAATGCAGGTGAAGACGTTACGGTTAATTTTCTTCCAAGTGCTGTTACAAATGAAAAGGGCAGTGCTTATGTGATGGGAGAAAGACCTATTTATCAGCGTTCGCCAAGAACACAAGAAGAGATGCCACACGATGACATTATACTTGCGTCACCTCCTTCAAAAGGACAGAAATATGAAAAACAGAGGGGATTATTGAGTTCTATTGCGAATTCTGCCGCAATGGTTGGAAGCAGTATGTTTATGGGAGGTGCTGCTTCTGCCGCAATGGTTGCAGCAAGGGCATCAATGCTCGTTATGCCTGCAACAAGTATTGCGAGTCAGACCTCAACAAGTAGTAGAAATAAGAAAAAATCCCAAACATATGCAAAACTTCGAGAGGCAAGATTTGCAGACTACTTGAATGAGCAAAGGGCGAGAATATTTTCTGTTGCTAACCAGCAGCAAAAAATCATTAGTGATGAAAATCCTTCTCCTGCGGATTGCATAATAACAACTGAAAAGCTTAATAGAAATCTCTGGGAACGTACGCCTTCTGACAGGGACTTTCTTGATGTACGCTTGGGAATGGGATATGAGGAACTTTGCGTAAAAGTTAAAGACCGCAGCGAAGCATACGGAATTGAAATCGAAGACGATGATGCTAAGCAAATGTCTGCAATGCTTGTTGAGGAGTCTAAGTATGTTGATAATATTCCTGTAAGAGTTTCTCTTGCTCAAAATAGTACAATTGGCGTTATTGGAAACAGGAAAAGAGTAATCGAACAAGTGAAGAATATGATTACTTCTCTTACGACTCTTCATTGTTATACCGATGTTAAAGTTGTAGGCATATTTGATGAAGAAGAATATGATGATTGGGCAGATTTAAGATGGCTGCCGCATACTTGGGACGATAATAAGCAAATGCGTTATATCGCTTTTAATAAAGAAGATGCCCATGCAATTTGCGACGGCTTTAATGATATGCTTAAAACAAGAAAAAGGGAAATGAAGGATAATGTATATAGGAAAGTACATCTTCCTATCCCTTACTACATTTTTGTTTTGGGTTCAAAAAGGCTACTCGAAAATGAAGAAATAATGGCTAATCTTTTAACAAATAATCCGCAAATGGGTGTTACATCGCTGTTCCTTTTTGATGATATATATTCATTACCTCCTGCTTGTGAATACATTATTGAAATGCAGGACAACCCTGTTGCCTATTGGAAAAGTAAGGTTAACAGTAAATTTATTTTTACAAAAGATGAATATTCTGCTGAAAAATTTGATGCCTTTGCACGAAGAATGTCAGCAATAGAACTTAAGGGTTATGCCGTTCAAGCGGAAATACCTTCAAGTGTAACTTTCCTTCAAGGATATGGAGTTAAAACCATTGAAGAGTTGAATATTCTTGAAAGATGGAATTCCAACAAAGCCTACCAAAGTTTAGCTGCACCTATCGGAGTTCTTGCGGGTGATAAGACCTTTAGTTTAAATATTCGTGAGAATAAAAGCAGTACGGATGAACACGGTCCTCACGGTTTAGTAGCTGGAACAACAGGATCAGGTAAAAGTGAACTTTTACAAACCTGGATTTTATCAATGTGTGTTAACTACCATCCTTATGAGGTTAATTTTGTAATCATAGATTACAAAGGCGGCGGTATGGCTAATTTGCTTGAGGATATGCCGCACGTTGTTGGTAAAATCACTAATATTGGTACAAATATCAAACGTTCCATTATTTCTCTCGAAAGAGAGAATAAAAGGAGAATGGAAATTTTTGATAGTGTTGGCGTCAACAACATTGATAAGTATCAAAAATTATATCACGAAGGTAAGGTAACCGAACCGTTGCCTCACCTTGTTATTGTTGCTGATGAGTTTGCAGAATTAAAAAAGGAACAGCCAGAATTTATGTCAAGTCTTGTTTCCGTTGCTCGAGTTGGTCGTACTCTTGGCATTCATTTGGTTTTGGCAACTCAAAAGCCCACAGGTGTGGTTGACGATCAAATTGATTCAAACTCTCGTTTTAGAATTTGCTTAAAGGTTCAAGATGTTGGCGATAGCCGTGAAATGCTCAAAATGCCTGATGCTGCTATGATTACACAAGCAGGTCGTGCATATGTGAAAATAGGTAATTTCGAGTATTATGAACAACTCCAATCATATTGGAGCGGCGCACCATATCTTGGTGACCGTACAGAAAAAGTATCTTCGGGAAATCAGGTCAGAGTAGTCGCATTAAATGGAGAACGTATAAAAACCGTTATTGATGAAAAAACAAGGTTTAAGTCTGATGTTGACGAACTTAAAGCAATTAATAATTACATATGTTATTTAGCAGAACAAAACGGAATTGAACAATTACAAGGTCCATGGCTTGATGAATTACCTGAAACATTGGAATTTAATGAGATTGTGTCGGATCTCGGCAGGTATGATGGAGAGAAATGGGAAGATAATTGTCTTGAATGGTTAAAAATCCCTATCGGTAAATTTGATACACCTGAACTTCAGCAACAAGGAACATTGTGCCTTGATTTTGCAAGCGATGGTCACTATGGAATTTATGGCGCAACAGGTACAGGAAAAACCACCTTGCTAAAAACTATGATGACATCTATATGCAGTCTATATACACCTGAAGACGTTAATGCATATATCATTGACTGCGGAGGCTGGAGTATGAGTGCCTACGCAAATATGCCGCATGTTGGTGATGTCATTCTTGATACTGATGAAGAAAAGTTTAAAAAATTCCAAAAGCTTATTAATGACGAAATAAACAGTAGAAGAAAGCTATTTTTAAATAATGTTGTAAGCTCTCTTTCTGCGTATAGGGAATCAGTAGGTAAATTGCCTGCAATAATAGTTGCTATTGATAACATTATTCCTATATT
Source organism: Eubacterium sp. (assembly GCA_022511225.1). Lineage (GTDB taxonomy): Bacteria > Bacillota > Clostridia > Oscillospirales > Acutalibacteraceae > Eubacterium_R. Next base: position 113,828 of record JAFLRZ010000001.1, on the reverse strand, counting down.
TGATATGTATCCCGAAATGGAAGATACCTTAATAAGAATTGCTCGAGAGGGTGCAACCTATGGTGTGTATTTAATATATACAGCTAATTCTACTTCAGGTGTGCGTTTTAAGGTGCTTCAAAATATTAAAGGAGCAGTAGCTTTTGAGCTTACGGATAAAGGTGATTATCCAACAATTGTAGGCAGAATGGAATGTAAATCAATTCCAAGAAATCAGGGACGAGCTCTGTATAAAAGCGCAACTCCTGTAGAATTCCAGACGGCGCTGTATACATTAGGAAATACAGAAATTGAGCGATCAAATAACATTAAAAATTTGAGTAATGATATGGCAGAAAACTGGAAAGGATTTTTACCAAGACGAGTACCGGTTATGCCAAATGCTGTTGATATGCTCGAAATGAAAAATGCATACAACCAAAGAAATAGAATTCCTATCGGAATAAATTACGAAAGTATTTCCACAGATTTTATAGATTTAGAGCAGTCGTATTGCTGTTTGATTAGTGGTTCAATAGGTTCGGGCAAGAGTGATTTACTCTGTAAGATTATTGACATAATTAATAATGATGACAATTTAATTTATCTTTTTGACAGTGAAAAGAGAGCTTTTGCCAACTATTTGGATTACGCACAAATGTATGCTGCAGGCAAAAATGAGGAACAAGTTTCAAATGCTATTGATGAAATTGTTCAAATGCTAAACAAGAGGCAAAATGCTCAAAACGCTGCAAAAAATGAAGATGGATATGATCCTGTTTCGTTTATTCAGTCTGAGAAACAAATATGTATTTTTATTGATGACATTAATGAATTTGTTGAAAATGCGGAAAATCAATCAAGAGATATGATGAACAATATTGCTAGACTTGCAAAGAATTTAGGTGTAATTTTATTTGCTGCAGGACGAACGGGTGATATTTCAAAACTATGTGATCTTGAACCATTAACAAATACAATAGTTAAATACCAAAATGGTTTAGCAATTGATGGCTCTCCTTCAGTAAATAGCTTCTTTAAAAACAATTTAAATTATTCTGAAAAAGAAGCAAATTGTGAAAAAGGCAATGCATGGAAGTTCTTTAATGGTAATTGCGAAAAAATTAAGCTTATGTAGGTGATTTTATGAGTAAAATTAATGTTAACATTGAAAATTTGGAGATAGCTGTAACCAATTTTCTTTATGCCTCAAAGGAAGCGGGAGAGATTAATTATCGCTTAAAGCTGCTTGGAAATGAACTTTCTGAAGATGTTGATTTGCTTGCTTCACCGGAATATGAAATGGTTATGTCGTGTTATACAAACGCATCAGCTGCAGTAAATCGAATTAACGAGTTCTTTGAATCGTTGCTTCAAACTGTTATTAAGACTCCTGAAATGTATTCTGATGCAGAAAAAGAAAGTATTAACAGGATAAATAGTCTTGTTGCAAAATCTAAAATTTACCAAAAATCAGTCACGGATAATTCTGCATTTGCTGGAATTCTTGAAAAAGCAAAAGACGATGACATCAATGTTGACGGGCTTGCGGATTTAGTAAATAAAGGATATCAAAGTGTTAATATGTCTATCTTAGCTTTAGAAGGTATAGATATTGATAGTTTTGAAAAGGCGCAGACAAACTCCGGTGATGTAGCAGATAAAGTTAATTCTAGTTTCGAGAGTGTTGCGATGTCCCAAATTTCTACGGCTATCAACGATGAAAGTAATAAGGAATAGTAGAGGTATAATATGTCAAAGGTAATTATTACTTTAACTGATGAAAAAATGTCGTTTGCATACGACTTAGAGCTTCCTGCAGATTTGGAATATGAAAAGGTTATTGACGATATTGTACAAACAATTATTTCATTTAATCCTGATTTAATGTATCAAACAATGAAAACAAAGCTAATTATTCCAAAACTTAATATGAGGGAAATGCAAAACGGAGAAACGCTTGAAAATCTTGGCGTTTTTAACGGTGATTATTTGATTATTAGATAGGAGAATTGTTATGGTACTTAGACCTACAGCGACTGAATTATTAGAAATTGCTGAAAAATATAAGTTGTTTAGTGAACAATTATTAGGGCTTGATAAAGAAATACAAGATTTTACAGAAGAAAAGATAAAACGACCCTTTATTTGCAGTAGCAATCAAGAAATAACCGAAAGAATAAAATTTTTTTCGACTGATATTGCTAAATATGCAGATTCACTTAAAGATATATCAAAACTTTGTATTAACAGTATTAGCGTGGCTGAAGAATTTGGAAATGCAGAACAGAAGTTCTCAGCTTTTGCAAATAAAGGAGAATGAAATATGTCTGATGAAAAAATTATATTTGCCGATATGTTGAATCATTATTCACTAAAAGTAAATGAAATATCCGATTTGCTAAGCAATATGGTTACATATTTAAACAAGAGTGTAGTAATTATCAGAGAGTCGTGGCAGTCGGAAGTTGCAGATAAGTTTTTGCTGCAAATTTCAGGTATTCAGCAATATATTAATACAGCAAATTCCTCACTTGATGATTTAATGAAATTGTTTAATACAATGAAAAGCAATGAGCTTGATGCACAAATTGAAGAGATGAGAGCAGAAATTGATGCATCAGATAACAGTTAGTTCTTTAAAGGTTTAATACCTATGAGGATAAAATATTTTTTAGGAGGTGAAAACTACTATGGCACTTATTCAGATTACACCTGATTTGCTCAAGGGTAAGGCTACAGAGCTCAGAGGTTATAAGGCTGAACACGAGGAAGCTATGAACAAAATGAGATCACTTATGACAAATCTTAATGATGTTTGGAAGGGTGATGCTCAGGATGCTCTTCTTGCAAAGTATGAGAGCATGCAGGGTACCTTTACTCAGTTTGCTGAGATGTTGGAGGACTATGCAAAGCTTATGGATATATCAGCAGCACAGATGGCAGAACTCGACTCTTCTCTTGCTTCACAGATGAATAGCTTTGGCGGTTAATTGAGGAAAATCTCCTGCGGAGATAATCCGCAGGAGAGAATTTCTTTAAAGTTTCTGTAAAGGAACTAAATTATTAGTTATTTTACAGAAATTTTAAATTAGGAGTGTGAAAATTATTCGTGAATATATTTGTTGATACAGAAGAACTAAAAGAAAAGGCGAATTCCATTACAGAAGTTGCTTTTGAGTTGAATGAAAATATGAATATGATCGAAAACCTTATTTTGAATCTTGGTGTTGAGTGGCATGGCAAAGCTGAGATTGCCTTTGCTGCAAAGATATTATTTGTAAAAAAGCAGTTTGAAACTTTATATGATTTTATTATAGATTATTCGGAAACTATAAAGTCTATTGTGAATGATTATGAAGATACAGAAAATCAATTATTATTACAAATGGAGGCGTAATTATGTTTGAAGAAAATTTCAAAAATATCGAATTGACTAATGGTGAAATCTTTTTTCTTGCTGCTGAGTTGAAACTGGAAAAAATAATAGGACTTGGTATTGATTATGAAGCAATGAATAAAGAAACTAAAATGGAGTTTAAGCAGGAAAGCTACGATTGGCTTCAAAAACACGAAGCTATACAAATGGATTTTTCGGGCAATACAGTTGTAAACAATAATTATGCTACTGTTATAAAAGCTTTTGAAAAGCCTGAACGATGTGTTATTGTTCAACATAAAGATGTGAAAAACGATATTTCGGACATGAGAAAAATATACCTTAATAATAGTATTTATACAGCACTTGAATATGTTGACGAAAATGTTTGTCAAGTATATGAATTTAGTAATGGTCTTGATAGTAACAAATTTATACTATTTAATTTGAATATAGACGTTAAAGATGAAAATGCTTCAAAACCGGATTCAAAAAATTTTGAAACCGTAGAAGCGGTTATAAAAGAAAGTAAAGAGTTTGCAATAATAACAGAATATGTATTAAGAAATGGAAACTACCAATATATTGAATCTATTTACGTAAATATATCAGATGTTTGGTATTATTTGGAAAGTGATAACGAAAACAATATAAACGCAAATCCAGTTACTGAAGAAGTTACTATATTTTGATTATTTGGGGTGATATAAATGGCAGAACAAATTAGAATTGATACAAAGTACGCTAAAAGAGATGTAACCAGAATGAATACTGCTATTGAAGATTTGGAGAAAGTAAAAAAACAGTATTCGAATGCAGTTGCAAATTTGAGCAGTGTTTACAAAGGAAATGCATCAGCCTATTTGCAAAATCAAATTACAAGTGTAAAAATAAAACAAATAAACTCAATAATTTCAAGCTTAAAGACTGCGCGCGATCAATTGAATATTGCGATAAAATCAGCGGAAGAAACTAATGAAAAAATAACCAAGGCGATTAAAGGGTAGGGATGAAATATGGCAAAACAAGTTAAAGTATTTTCTGATGATATAACTAATATCGGGAAGGAAATTGAAAAATTATTAGAAAGTATAAACCAGAATTATAGTGATATGGAAAAAAATAAAGCCTTGATTGCTGACACCTGGCAGAGTGAAGCAGCAATGAAACTTGTAAACAACATCACTAAAGAAACAAAAAATCTAAAATCTGCAATTGATGGAGTAAAAGAAGCAAAAAAATATGTTGATGATACATCAAAAAAAATCAGAGAAGCAGATAATGATATTAAGAAAAAGATTTCATCGATTATTTAAGGATAGGGTTAAGAAATGGGAAATAATATAGAATTAAAGTATGAGAATTTAAGCGGCATTATATCTAATTTAAAGGCTGCAAATACAAGTTTGGAAAATGCAAGAAAAGTATTAGGAGAATCCACTGATACGGGTAGTTCTATTATGCAGGAATTTTGGAAATTTGGAAATAAAGAAGCAATTTTTGGGGCGATAAAATCTGCTCGTTCTAACATTAAATATCAAACGGAAGAAAATGAAAAGCTGATTGGCTTGCTCAATAGCATTGATGACATATATGAAAATGCCGGAAAGTCAGCAGCCAATAGTAATGCAGTTTCAATGATAACTGCAATTTTAGGACATTTGAGTTTTGTTGCACTTTCTATTACATATCCCGCAGTATTTGCCGGTGTCGCAGCTGCTTGGGCAGCAAGTGTTATTAAGCCGTACGTTTCATCACAATCTGTAAACACAGCATCAACTGTGCCAATAATTGCAACAACCGGTTTTACACAAATAACAGGTAGTGTACAACAAGTTATTAACAATACTACTGCTCAGCAAATATCTCAAGACATTGATTTAAAAGCAGGACAATGCTTAAATGATATTTGGCAGAACTGGGGAGCAGTATCACCAAATGGCTTTACAAATTATAACGGTAAAGGTAATTGCACTTGGTATGCAGACAATAGATGGTCTCAGAAAAATCCGGGCAATCCGCTTACATTTACAACTGGCTCAGGAAGAAATGCGAAAAATTGGATAAATGCAATAGATAAAAACAAGTTTAATGTTTTATCTACATCGGATACCAATAACATCAAAGCGAATGCAATTGCCGTAAGTCAATCGGGTACTTATGGTCATGTAGCCTACATTGAACAGGTAAAAGACGGAATGGTTTATTATACCGAAGACGGTGAGTCATATACAAGACCTCATACTTGGCAAAAAGATTCAAACGGAAACTGGGTTGGACCAACTGTTCAATGCTGCTCACTTGCCGAATTTAAAAACAAATTTGGAAATGTAATCACATCAAAATAATAGGAGAGAATTAGTATGGCATCAATAAAACTCGAAACAAATGATTTAACGGCGTGTGCTCAAAAGTATAAAACTATTGCTGATGATTTTAATAAAAATTGCAATTCGGTCTTATCAAAAATTTCTGAATATGATAATGTTTGGAAAGGGACATTTACACAGGATTTAGATTCAAAAGTTGATAAATTAAAATCAGTGCAAAATAGTATATACACTAATTGTCTTGATTTAGTTGATTTTATCAATAAGGCTGTTGAACAGTATATAAAAGTTGACAAAGGTCTTGCCGCTCAATCAACAATCGGAACAGCTGATTATCCAGATAATGTTAAGGTTAGTGTTCATGTTAAAAGTTCTCAAGAACTGCAAGATATTTACAATGCTTCAAAGCAGAAAGCAAATAATATGACTAAAAATGTTGACGGAAGCATAAGTTGTGCATCACTTACAAAGGCAAAAGCAGAAGCAAATGGTTTTAATGCTGACTGGAATGGCAATGGAAACCAAGTATACAATAATATTAGTGCCGGAGAACATAGTAATTACGCAGCCACGAAATATGCCGGAGGAAATTGTTTGCAGGATTTAATAAAAGCGGAAGGAGAGCCCATTACTGATATAGTTATATCATTTCCCAAATCGCCCAGTTATGGAACTAAATATGGTCATGTTTTATACATAGATCAGATAGTTGATGGAAAGGTTTATTTTTCAGATAATATAGCGCCTACCACAGGTAAAGTATTAACAATTGATCAATTTTTGAAAAACTATGCAAATAGTAACGGAACTCCAATTGGATGTGTTCATTTAAAGAAAAAATAAAATATTTGTTATTATGTTTATAGTGGAGAATATATGGAAGAAAAGAATATAACTGAACCATATTTTGGCGATTGGTTTATCGAAGAAAAAATAGGCTCAGGTGCATTTGGAACTGTATATAAAATTAAGCGTGAAGACTTTGGGAAGATTTATTATTCTGCATTAAAAGTTATTAATTTTCCTCAAAATGAAAGCGATATAAAGCAAGTGAAAAGCGAGCTTGGGGATGATCAAAGTGTTAGGGATTACTATTCTAATTTTGCAAAAGATTTTTCCAAAGAAATAGAGTTAATGTCTGAATTGAAAGGCAACTCAAATATTGTTAGCTTCGAGGATCACAAAATCGTCCAAAACGAAGATGGAATAAACTGGACAATAATGATAAGAATGAAATTACTTACTCCATTTGTTGACTATCAGAGTAAAAACGAGTTATCTATAGATGATATTGTTAAAATTGGAATAGATATTTGTTCGGCTCTTGAAATATGTGAGAACAGAAATATCATTCATAGGGATATTAAGCCAGATAACATTTTTGTAACAAAAGAAGGTAATTTCAAGCTCGGCGATTTCGGTATAGCAAGAGAACTTGAAAAAACAATGGGCGGTTTATTTAAAAAAGGCACATATATATATGGCACCTGAAGTATATAGAGATTTGCCATATAATCATACCGTTGACATATATTCATTAGGTATCGTTTTGTATAGATTGTTAAATCATAACAGAGCGCCATTTCTTCCAAAATATCCAAATACAATTACATATTCTGACAGAGAAAATGCATTGAGTATGAGAATAAAGGGTGAACCAATACCTGATATTGACAGCATTCCAAGAGAATTAAATGAACTTGTAAAAAAGGCGTGTGCTTTCAATCCTGCTGATAGATATAATTCTGCATGTGAGCTGAAAAATGATTTAAATGTTTTTTTGAATAGGAAAATTGACGCAAATCACCATATTCAAAATAGTATTACTGAAAATAAAATCGTCAATTTAGACGAAACAGATATTACTGCATCAAAGAAAATATCTAAGAAAATTTTGATTTTAGCAATAGCTATTTTGCTATTAATTTTAACCATTATAGTTGTAGTTACCCATAACAATAATAGTGACAATGAAACTGTTGTTTCTCAAAGTGTTACAGAGGATCAATTAACAGAGAATTTAACCAAAAAAATCACAACAAAAAAGAATACAACGAATACCACAAAAAAGAATGTAACCAAAACAACAAAGAAGAGTAATTCAACAACATCGACTACTAAAACTACGACTGAAACAACCACTGAGATAATTACTGAACCAGAGATTGAAATAGAAACAACTAGTATTTCTGATGAAATTTCAGTAAACGATGGTGGTTATGAGTCTAATCAATATTTAACTAATGGTGATTATGGAGAATAAAGATGGAAATTAAGAACATAGATCAACCGATTCTCGGGGCTTGGTACATAGATGAGAAAATAGGTTCAGGTGCATTTGGAACAGTTTATAAGATTAAACGTGAAGAATTTGGCGAAACGTATTATTCTGCCTTAAAGGTAATAAATATACCCTCTGATAACAATGATTTAAGTACGCTTCGCAACGAGGGTATGGATGATGTGAGCATAACCTTATATTACAAAGAACTTGTACAAAACCTATTAAGTGAAATTAAAATACTTAATTCTTTAAAAGGCAATAGCAATATTGTAAGCTATGAGGATCATAAAATCATTTCAAATGAAAATGAAACAAAATTTACTATCTTTATTCGTATGGAATTATTAATCCCGCTTAAAGATTATATGATCAATAATAATCCGAGTGAAAATGATGTTGCGAAACTTGGAATGGATTTGTGCAATGCTCTTAAACTTTGCGAAAAAAATAATATCATCCATAGGGATATTAAGCCTGACAACATATTTGTTTCAAATAATGGGGATTTTAAATTGGGTGACTTTGGAGTTGCAAGAACAGTTGAAAAAACAATGTCACAAATGTCTAAAAAGGGTACATATACATATATGGCACCTGAAGTTTATTTAAATAAACCGTATGATAATAGAGCAGATATTTATTCATTGGGATTGATTTTATATCAATTATTGAATAAAAATAGAGCACCATTTCTTCCATTGCCTCCTGATCCAATCAAGTTTTCAGACAGAGAAAAGGCAACAGAAAGAAGAATTGCGGGAGAGGATATACCTCCTCTAAATATTAAGAATTCAGCACTAGAAAAAGTTGTCATCAAGGCTTGTGATGCTAATTCTGATGAGAGGTATTCAACTGCTGAAGAATTTTACTGTAATTTAAATAATGCAATTAGTAAGGAGAATAAAGCTATGAATGAAGTCGATTTTGATAAGACAATTTCACCATTTGGAAATACTGAAATTCAAAACACTAACAATGAACCACAAAGCGAAGTGAAGAATGAGCAAGATTTTGATAAAACATTATCTCCTTTTCGTGATGTTATACTAGATTCTAATTCACCTGAAACTGATGTCTCAATACCTAATGACAAGCCTAAAAAAAATATAGCTGAATCATTTAAACTGTTTTTTAAAAACTATACAAATTTTAATGGCAGAACACGCCGCTCTGATTATTGGAATTTGGTTTTGGTTAATATAATTATTTCTGTAGCTTTTTCTGTATTATCTGGAATCTTTGGCTCAATTGCTGCAGCGTTATTAAGTATATATTCACTGGCGATATTATTGCCGAGTCTAGCAATTGGAGTAAGAAGACTTCACGATATTGGTAAAAAAAGTGTATATATTTTATTTGGCTTAATTCCAATCGCTGGTCCAATCGTTTTGATCGTTTGGTTTGCAAAGGATAGTCAGAAATCCACAAATGAATATGGACCTAACCCGAAAATCAATTAAAGGATATTTAATATGAATAGAATATTTATCTCAGCGTATGCTGCAAGTAATGTTGGAAAAAGAAGACAAAACAATGAGGATAATTATTATCTTAATGGTAATTATGTAAACTCATCAAATGTGGCATTTGTTGAATTATCAAATTCGAATGATTTGATAACGTCAGTTTGTGATGGTATGGGTGGTGAAGAGGCCGGAGAAGTAGCTTCTCAAATAGCAGTCGAGACGTTAAATAAATGTTACAAATATTTGCTCGATACTAATTTATCTGACGTAGCTATTGAAAAGTATGTTAATTATTCCAATGACCTAATATGCGATGAAATAAGCAAATGCAAGAAAAGAATGGGTACTACATATACTCTTCTTGGAATTAAAGATGGAGTTGCAACTGCTTCAAATATTGGTGACAGTAGAATATATAAGTATTCTAATGGTATGCTTGAACAAATCAGTCGTGACCATACCGAAGCACAATCAATGGTTGATGCAGGAATAATTTCAGCAGAGGAATCAATGAAAATTCCTGAAAAGCATCGATTAACTCAACATTTAGGTATTTTTCCTTATGAAATGGTGATTGAACCATATACAGTTAGATTCCCAGTTTCCATAGGTGATAGATATCTTCTTTGCAGTGACGGTTTGACTGATATGCTTACAAATGCTGAAATATCCGCTATACTCAGTAAAAAACAATCACTAAAATCAATTGTTGATGAACTTATTTCAACCGCGCTTGAAAATGGTGGAAAAGATAACGTTACTATTATTCTTTGCGAAATAATCGGTGATAATACAGAAACCGTAATCCAAAATGATGATGAACTTAATCGATCGGTAAGCAACTTTAATAATAAAAGCGAAGCGTCAAAGGATGTTTTGATAAAAGCCTTTGACATTGAAGAAAAAGCGCTTAAATCACAGATTGATGTTTCATACAACGATACTGTTGCGGGTAATAATTTCAACACTCCCAAAAAGAAAAACAAAATGTTTTTACTGATTATTTTCTTAGTTGTTTTAGGTCTTGTAATAGGAAGCTTCTTTGCAGGGAAGACTTATCAGAAAAATTATGATGAAAAATCAATAACTTCAACTGAGACAGCAACCGCAGAAGCTGAAACAAAAATTTATAATGAATCTAAAAGTACAGAACTCACAAATATATAATACAATAATGTCTTTGAAACAGAAATTTGTTTATGGAAGATTAGGATCTAAATAAAAAAACAATTAATTTAAACTACTAATAATTATAAGGAAATGGACTGTTATCATCATAACAGTCCGGCTTTTATCAAATACTATAATCATTCTATAATAAATGTTGGGGTAAGAAAGCCTCAACATTCATAAAAAAGAAGAGTCATATACCAAAAAACATTACAATAAAAGTCTGCCAAAACTAAATAGAGCGGGGAAAAGAATATATAAAGAATAGTTCCTATATTTTATATTATAATTATCATTGAGTTTCGATTTTAAAAAATTATTTTTTGTTTATTGGATTATTAAATATTTCCCACTTGTCATAAGGCATTTGTGTTTTGTTGTTTTCCCATTTAGACACAGTTTTCTTATTTACTGAAAATATATTTGCAAATTCAAATTGCGTAAGATTATTTTTTTGACGATATGATTTTATCTGCTCATCTTGATTGTTCATTAGGAACAGCTGATAGGGTGAGCAGATTTTTTGTGCGTCTAAATCTAAAATATTGCATAACTTTTTAAGCTTGTCCGCATTATGTAAATCGTACTTATTTTGCTCAATTCTCATAAGTGTATCGACACTGATACCAACAACATCGGATATTTGTTTTATAGTCATATGCTTTTCGATTCTTTGCTTTTTTACAGCACCACCAAAGGTGGTATCATCAATTTTATTAAATGCATTGAAAGAATAATGCTTGTAATTATTAACCTTGAGTTTTACACAAAACAGGGGAGAGTATTCAATTTTGCCATTCTTGATTCTATGTAGGATATATACGTTAGGTAATGACTGATACACACTCCATTTATCAATTTCAGGTAAAATGCACACTTCTTGCGACTTTAAAACGCAAATTGTTGCTGTTATGTTATCTTAGTATTTTCTATGCATCTTGAAGCGTACGTAGCAAGCTTAATTCCTTTGTCGTCATTAAAACTGTCGATAGCTTTAATAAGTCCGATGGTACCTATGCTTATAAGGTCATCGGTATCATTTGTTTTTGAATAGTATTTTTTTACGATATGGCTTACAAGTCTGAGATTTCTCTCAATTAGAATTGCTCTTGCATTTTTGTCACCCTCTGCCATTTTCTTAAGCACTTTAGCTTCCTCCTTAGGAGAAAGCGGCTTAGGAAAGCTTGAGGTGTTTTGTATATGCAGTATAAAATAAAGCATATTCGCTGCAAAAGCTGAGAGTATTGCACTGAACATTTTCATCACCCAAAAAATCATATTCAAATCCTAACTTGTACTATGCAATGCAGTTGAATTTATGAAAATTTTGTGATAAAATTAAATAAATAAATTATTTGGAGGCATTATTATGAAGTATGAAATTAAAGGTGGAAATTTCCCGGTGCTCATTTGCGAGCTTGAAGCAAATGAAGCTATGATTACCGAGGGCGGCGGAATGAGCTGGATGAGTCCAAATATGAAAATGGAAACCACCTCTAACGGAGGTATTGGTAAAGTATTAGGAAGAATGCTTTCCGGTGAAAAAATGTTTCAAAACAGATATACGGCTCTGGGAAGCAACGGAATGATTGCTTTTGCAAGCTCATTTCCAGGTGAAATTGTACCCCTCGAATTGTCAGCAGGAAGGGAATACATCTGTCAGAAGAGTGCTTTTATGGCATCTACACCGGATGTTCAGCTTTCAGTTTATCTTCAGAAGAAAATCGGTTCAGGTCTTTTCGGCGGTGAAGGATTCATTATGCAGAAGCTTTCAGGAAACGGAATGGCATTTATCGAAATTGACGGCTCTGCAGTCAAATATAATCTCGAAGCAGGTCAGAAGATTGTCGTAGATACAGGTCACGTAGTAATGATGGATTCAACTTGCAAAATGGAGGTTGAAACAATTAAAGGTGCCAAGAATATACTCTTTGGCGGTGAAGGATTGTTCAATACCGTTGTAACCGGACCTGGAGAGGTTGTTATTCAGACAATGCCGATAAGCAGTCTTGCAAATGCTATCAGACCATACATTCCAACTTCAGGTAATTAACATATAACAAAAAAGTGGTACAGTTAACTGAGGTACCATAACACTGCGTTATGGTACCTCAGTCTTTTTTGCAACTTTTTTGACTATCCATTCGTTAATAAAGTGAAAGGACCTTTCAAAAGGAGGGGATGAAATGACAGAAAGCATATTTGAGGATGCTGTTAATCGAAATAGTCAAAGACTGTTTTTGATAGCATTTTCGTACACGCAAAATCGCAGCGACGCTGAAGATATAATGCAAAACACATTTTTAAAGCTTTGGAATTACCAAAAGCCTTTTGATGATGAGAAGCATATTGATAAATGGCTGACGAGAGTTTGTGTAAACGAATGTAAGGATATCTTCAAATCCGTTTTCAGAAAAAAGTCAGTTTCTATTGATGAAGCAAACGAATTGACTCATTTCGATAAGCATTTTAATTTGGATTTGTTTAATGCCGTTTCATCATTGTCCAAAAAAGAACGTGTGGTGATTCATCTGTTCTATTACGAGGATATGCCGATTAAGGATATATCAGCTATTCTATTATTAAAAGAGTCAACAGTAAAATCGCTTTTAAAACGTTCAAGAGAAAAACTTAGATTAAGATTGGGGGATGAATGGATATATGAATAAAAATCAAGAGAATTATAAAAATACTTTTTCTCAGATTCATCCGTCTGACGAATCTGTTGAAAGGGTTATTAATATGACAAAAAATAAGAATAAAAGAATTAAATTTGTTCCTGCGCTTGCCGCTGTTGCATGTATGGCTATTATAGGCACTGTTATCGGAAAAAGCGCTATTAGTCCGCAAATTAATCCTGTGAAGAACGAAGTTACTCAGTCAAGCACTAATAGTATTATATCAAAAATGACAGACAGCAATATTCTTATCGCTTATGCTGATGAAGAGGATAATATTGCAACAAAGTCTTTAGAGCTTAACGTTGCAACTCCTTTGAAAATCAATATCAAAGTAACCGATATCAGGGGCAAGAGTGAAGATGAGATAGAGGCTATTAGAGAAAAGATCGGAATGGAAAGAGAAACTGTTTCTGAAAACGGAGTTAAAAGTTTGCATTATAGTACCGAACGGCTGGAAAATATTCTTTTGTCCAATATAGTTTTTGATTATTTTGCTATTGAAGTGAAAGATCCTGATGCGATTGACAGCATAGAGATGAAATGCAATACTGATTATTGGAAGTTAACCTATAGAAATTCCAGCGATGAATTAAGTGAAAGCTTTACCCATGGCACTGACTTAAAGGTTGATGGTGACGAGCTGAAAAAAATAATGGATATTCATGAATATGATGATCTTTTTGAAGTCAAAATAGACCACTCTTATGAGCTATGTAGTGCTATTGATAAAAATCCTGATATCAATATGTCAACTTTTGATGACACATTAACCTTTGTTACAAACTATAAGGATGGCACAAAAGCCAAAAGCGTCATAAATATAGGCTTCGACAAAAACGGAACATTTGTAGTAACGGCTGTTAGCTAATCAAAATCATAAAATAATAAAAATGGTACAGTTTAAGCAACTGTACCATTTTTTATGTTTATTTACTCATATTCCTTTAACTTTCTTCCCATCAGTACACCCATAACAGATGCCATCATAAGACCCCTTGTCCATCCTGAAGAATCGCCAAGGCAGTGGAGACCTTTTATATTTGTATTAAGATTGCGGTCCATCCTTACTCTGTTTGAATAGAATTTAAGCTCAGGACTGTAAAGCAGAGTTTCGGAGGATGCAAAGCCGGGAACAACCTTGTCAAGCATTTTGATAAATTCAATAATACTTGTCATAGCTCTGTACGGCATAGCTGCAGTAATATCACCTGCAACTGCGTCCTTTAGTGTCGGTCTTACGTTACCCTTAGATAGCTCGTGCTGCCATGTTCGCTTACCGTCAAGTATATCGCCAAAACGCTGCACCATAATATGACCTGCTCCAAGCATATTTGTAAGCTCGCCTACCTTCTGCGCATACTCAATAGGCTGATTAAACGGCTCGGTAAAGTTATGACTTACAAGAATCGCAAGGTTAGTGTTTTCGCTTTTTTTATCCTTAAAGCTATGACCGTTTACAACAGCTAAATCGTTATCGTAATTTTCCTGTGCAACAAAACCACCCGGATTCTGACAAAACGTTCTCACCTTATTCTTCCAAGGCTTCGGATATCCTATAAGCTTTGATTCGTAGAGAGCCTCATTGACCTTTTCCATAATCTCGTTTCTGCACTCAACTCTTACACCGATGTCAACTGTGCCGGGCTTGTGAGCAATGTTATGCTCAGCGCAAAGCTTTTCAAGCCAGTCTGCTCCTCGTCTGCCTGTAGCAATAACGACCTCATCAGCATTAATTATTTCGTTTTTACCGTTATTATCAATTATTACACCCTTGCAAACATCATCTTCTATAATGATATTTTTGCACTCTGTAGAGAACATCATATCAACACCGCATTCGGCAAGATGTGTCTGAATCCTGTAGTAAAGATCCTGAGCCTTTTCTGTGCCTAAATGGCGGATAGGGCAGTCAACAAGCTTAAGTCCTGCCTTAATTGCGTTTTTTCGGATTTCCTTGATAGCATCACCATTTCCGACACCTTCAATTTTAGCATCTGCACCAAACTCAAGATAAATTTTATCTGTGTAGTCAATCAGCTCCTGAGCAAACTCCTCACCGATGAGCTCAGGCAATGCTCCGCCGACCTCATAGCTTAAGCTAAGCTTTCCGTCAGAAAATGCGCCCGCACCAGAAAAACCGGTTGTAATTGCACAGCTTGGCTTGCAGTTTACACAGTGTCCGATTTCACTTTTAGGGCAGTGCCTCTTTTCTACAGCTTTTCCTTTTTCTATCAGCAGTATTTTTTTATCTGAACCGAGTTTAATCAGCTCAAGCGCAGTGAATATTCCTGCAGGCCCTGATCCGACAATTACTAAATCGTAATTCATTTTTATCTCCTTAATAAAAGTGCCGAACTACGAGTGCAATAGTAGTTCGGCTGAATTCATTTTCTATTGCATTTCATTATATCATCATTATAAAAATCTGTCAAATTACAACACTGTTAATAGTTTTAATATGTATAATGTTTTAATTGCATAAAATATGATTATCTGCTATAATTAAATAAATATGTATTGAATTAATATTTTATCTCTGCGAGGTGGTATTTTGAGCGAATTTAAGTCTATTGAAGAAATACTTGATAAAACCGGTATTTATACAGGTCTTACTATGGGTATATCAATGCAGCCGCTTATTCACGAGCAGAAAGACAATATTATTATAGTTAAGAACAAAGATAGATTAAAAAAATATGATGTGCCCGTATACTTAGCTCCGTCAGGAAAATACGTTATGCACAGGATTATAGAGGTGCACGATGACCACTATATTATTGTCGGCGATAATCTGCTTAAAAGGGAATACGTAACAGACGATATGATTTGCGGTGTACTTGCAGGCTTTTATAAAAACGGCAAGCACTACATCGATTGCAACAACTCGAAGCTCTACAAGCTTTACTCAAGGGTGTGGGTTGCATTACTTCCTGTCAGACCTGCAATAATATTCGTATCCAGAGGCGTAGGCTGGATTAAAAGGCATATTTTCAAAATTGATAAATAATTAGTAGGAGATACAAAATTGACTCAGTCCCATAATAAAAAGCTTAAAATTTCCGACTGGTATGTTATCAAATGGCTTCTCACAATCTGCAAACAGCAAATTCCGACTATGGTTATTATTGTCATTCTTAACGTAATAGTCGGCTTTATGTCAGTATTCTTTGCAAATTTTTCAAAGAAAATAATTGATGCCGCAACAGTCACTAAAAGCTTTGAAGAAGTAATTAAATTTACAGTTATATTTTTTGGCATAGTAATTATTCAAATGCTGCTTACGATACTCAAAAACTGTTTATCTGAGCGCAGTCACGGCAGACTTGATATTATACTAAAAAGCTATCTTTTTGATACTATTGTAAAAAAAGAATATTCAAAAACATCGTCATATCACACAGGTGATTTGCAAAACAGATTATTCAACGACGTTCAGGTTGTATCCGACGGACTTGTAAATATAGTTCCGCAGGCATTATATTTCTTTTCAAGGCTCGCAAGCTCACTCATCTATCTCATTATACTCGATAAGCTTTTTGCTTTGATTTTTCTTGTAGGCGGATGCTTCGTATTTTTACTGACACAGACCTTTAGAAAAACTCTTAAACGCCTTCATTTGCGTGTTCAGGAAACAGAGGGTAAAACCCGATCATTTATTCAGGAATCACTTATAAATCTTCTCGTTATTAAAGCATTTTCGGTTGAGGATAAAATCGAAGAGCACTCAAACGAGCTTCAGGAAGATAACTTCAAAGCAAGAATAAAAAGAAGAAATTTCAGCATAATTGCAAATACAGGCTTAAGCGCAGTGTTTAATATCGGCTCTGTTTTTGCCGTTGCATTCGGTGCGTGGGGAATACTTTTCAAAGACCTTACCTACGGTACCGTAACGGCTCTCATTCAGCTTGTTAATCAGGTTCAGTCACCGTTTGCTTCATTATCGGGAATTATGCCAAAGTATTTTTCACTAATCGCTTCTGCTGAAAGACTTATTGAAATAGATAATCTTCCTGACGAAGTCGGAGTGAATGAAAAAGAATTTGAGCCGGATACTCTTTATGATTCCCTGAAAAGCATAGAGTTTGACAAAATCACATTCAAATATGATAGGGACGTTATTCTTGACAATACATCATTAACGGTAGATAAGGGTGATTTTGTTGCAATAATGGGTATTTCGGGAATAGGTAAAAGTACGCTCCTTAAGTTGCTCTTAGGTGTATTCAGTGTTCAGGATGGAAGCATTTATCTTAATACTGATTCAGGCAGAGTTTATGTAGATAAGTATACAAGAAAGATGTTTTCATACGTTCCGCAGGGGAATATGCTCATCTCAGGCACCATCAGAGATAATCTTACATTCATTAATTCATCAGCAACAGAGGACGAAATTCAGGAGGCTGTCAGAATCAGCTGTGCAGATCAGTTTATTAACGAGCTTCCTGACGGAATTGATACTGTAATAGGTGAAAAGGGATTAGGACTTTCGGAGGGTCAGATTCAAAGACTTGCCATAGCACGCTCGCTTCTTTCAAAAGCACCCGTGCTTTTGCTTGACGAGGCTACCTCGGCACTTGATGAAGAAACTGAGAAGAAATTTCTTACGAACCTCAAATCGCTTAATAACGTGAGCTGTATTATTGTATCTCACAAAAAGGCGGCACTTGAAATTTGCAATAAAAGAATACAAATAATAGAAGGTAAAATTGTGGAGGGCTAACATATGCTATTAACAAAATGGAGCAGAAGCTTTGATCGTGAACATCCGCTTCCCGAGTATCCGCGTCCTCAGTTTGTAAGGGACAGTTATCTTAGTCTTAACGGAACGTGGCACTACTGTGTCAAAGATTCCAAATCATTGCCTCAACGATTTTTGGCAGAAATCACTGTGCCTTTTTCACCTGAAACAGAGCTTTCGGGCGTGTGCAGAGCTATAAAGCCTGATGACTTTTTGTTTTACGAAAAGATTTTCGTATTGCCTGAGGGCTTTAATAAGGGCAGAGTGTTTATCAATTTCGGAGCAGTCGATCAGATAGCAACTGTTTACCTCAACAAAAAGCTTGTCGGTGAGCATAAGGGCGGATACACTCCGTTTACGCTTGAGCTTACCGATTATATTAAAAATGATGAAGAAAATCAGCTTATCGTTGTGGTTAAAGATTATTCTGATACAAAGTCTTATTCCCGCGGTAAGCAGTCCTCGAAGCGCGGTGGTATATGGTATACTGCACAGAGCGGCATATGGCAGAGCGTATGGCTAGAATCTACACCTGTGGAATTTCTTGAAAAAGTAAAAATCACACCTGATTATGACAATGAGCAGGTGAAGTTTGAATATTTCGGCACGGACGATGTTGAAGTAATGATTTATGACGGCGATAATCTTATTGCAGACACGACTGATAAGGTTGTTAAAATTCCTGACTTTAAGCCGTGGAGCCCCGAAAGTCCGTTCCTTTATAATGTAGTTTTCAAAGCCTGTGGTGAAGTAATCAAGTCATATTTCGGAATGCGTAAATTCTCAATCGGAGCTGACGATAAAGGCATACCAAGACTGTTTCTAAATAATAAGCCTTATTTCCATAACGGACTTCTTGATCAGGGTTATTATTCTGACGGCTATCTCACACCCCCTACAAATCAGGCTATGGAGGCTGACGTAAAGTTCGCCAAGGAAGCAGGTTTCAATATGCTTCGTAAGCACATAAAAATTGAGCCGCTTTTATGGTATCATTACTGCGATGTCAACGGCATACTTGTGTGGCAGGATATGGTGAACGGCGGAGGAAAGTACGGACTTGAAATCAGCGTAGTGCCGTTTGTAGGAATAAAGCTTGATGATAGAAATTACAGACTTTTTCACCGCACCGATAAAGAGGGCAGAGATTTGTATTATCAGGAAATGCAGGAAATTGTTGATCATCTCTATAACTGCACTTGTATTGCAGTGTGGGTGCCCTTTAATGAAGGCTGGGGACAGTTTGACAGCGCAAAGGCATATAAGAAAATTTATGAGCTTGACAGTACGAGAATAGTAGATACTACGTCAGGCTGGCACGATTTAGGGCACAGTGACGTAATTTCAAAGCATATATATTTTACTCCAATCAGAGTAAAGGCAGGCAAAAAGCCGTATCTTCTTTCGGAATTTGGCGGCTATTCTCATAAGATAAACGGTCATACATTTAATAACAAATTATTTGGATATAAGGTCTACGGCAGTAAAGAGAGTCTTACTAATGCATACAAAAGACTGTTTAATAACGTAATTATTCCTCAGATTAAGGACGGACTCTCCGCTACTGTTTATACTCAGCTTACAGACGTTGAGGATGAGCTTAACGGACTTCTTACGTATGACAGAGAAGTATGCAAAATAGATATTGATGAACTTAAAAGAATTAATGAAAGGGTTAAATTATAATGAAAGCAACAATTAAAACAAACAAGGGTGATATGACCTTTAATCTTTTACCCGAGTCAGCACCAAAGGCCGTAGAGAATTTCATTACTCACGCAAAAAACGGCTACTATGACGGACTTATTTTTCACAGAGTAATTAAAGATTTTATGATTCAGGGCGGCGACCCAACAGGAACAGGATGCGGCGGTGAATCCATCTGGGGCAAGCCATTCGAGGACGAATTCGATATCAATGCGCGAAATTATTACGGCGCACTTTCTATGGCAAACAGCGGTCCTAATACAAACGGCTCACAGTTCTTTATCGTTCAGGCAAAGAGCGTGCCTGCAAATCTTCTTGCACAGATGGAGCAGTTAAAGGAGCAAGGTTATCCGCAGGAGGTTATTGATAAGTATAAAGAAATCGGTGGTACTCCGTGGCTTGATTTCCATCATACAGTTTTCGGTATGATAGATGACGGCACTGAGGTTCTTGAGGACATAGCTTCCACAAGAACAGGAATGGCAGACAAGCCTGTATATGATGTTGTTATAGAAACAATTACTATAGAAGATTAATTTTGACAAATTAAATCCCTCTCTTTAACTATAATTAGATTAAAGAGAGGGATTTTTTTGGTTATCTATGTTGATGTTCTTTTTATTGTAAATTTCTTTATTACATATCTGCTTTTACTTCTCACGAAAGCACTCGTTAAAAGCAGTGCTAAAACAGTCAGACTTCTCATTTCCTCCGTCTTGGGTGGGCTTTATTCGCTCGTAATTTTATTAGATAATTTGTCGGTGTTAATCTCCATTTTCGGTAAATTATCAGTATCAATACTCCTCGTTCTTATAACTTTTGGATTTAAAAGATTCGGTACATTCATTAAAGCAGTCGCACTGTTTTATTTTTCAAATATGCTTTTTCTCGGCGTGATATTGGGTACTCAGCTAATCTTTAATTCAAAATCGGCTGCCGTAAATAACGGCTCTGTATATTTTGATATATCGGCACCGGTTTTGCTATTGTCTGCGTTTTTGGCTTATGTTGTTTCAATAGCCGTAATTAAAATATATAACAAAACTCTCGGCAGGCAGGAGATATATAAGCTTAAAATTTTCAAAGACAGTGACTGCCATACGATGCTTGCTTTTTTTGATAGCGGAAATAAGCTGACTGAGCCTTTTTCAGGCTATCCTGTTATTATTGTTGACAGTAGTAAAATGAATTATAAATCCGAAAGGATTATACCTTTTAACACAGTGGGAGGTGACGGCATACTTCAGGCATTCAGACCGGATAAAATTGAAATTTCTAACGAGAAAAATAAAATTGAAACTGATAAGGTATATATTGCCTTATCAAATGTGGAAGAAAAAAATTATTCTGCAATACTAAATTCTCAAATATTAAAAATGTAGGTGAAATAATGATTAAAGCAATAAAGAATTTTGTATTAAGATTATTCAAAAAACAGAAGTGTTACTATATTAATGGCCCTGAAACACTGCCTGCTCCTCTTACAAAAGCGCTGGAGGATGAAATAATTGAAGAGCTAAGGCAGGGAAATGAGGCTAACAGGGAAAAGCTGATTATACATAACTTAAGATTAGTCGTATATATAGCAAAAAAGTTTGAATCAAAAGGTACGTCAACTGAGGATTTGGTTTCTATCGGTACTATCGGATTAATGAAGGCAGTCAAAACGTTTAATCCTGAGAAAAATATCAAGCTTGCTACCTACGCTTCAAGATGTATAGAAAACGAAATACTTATGTACCTCAGAAAAATAAACAATCAAAAAGGAGAAATTTCATTTGACGAGCCCTTGTCAATAGATTGGGACGGCAACGAGCTAACACTCAGGGATTTGCTCGGCACAGATGCGGACGACGTGTACCTTCCCCTTGAAGATGATGACGAGAAAAAGCTTTTGATGATGATAGTGAACTCTCTGCCTGAAAAAGAGAAAAATCTTATGACACTTCGCTTCGGACTTAATGGGGGAGTGAGCCATACCCAAAAACAGCTTGCCGACTCAATGGGGATTTCACAATCCTATATCAGCCGACTTGAAAAACGTATTCTCGAAAAAATAAAAAAGGAATTGCTCTCAAATATAGCATAAAAGGTGCATAAGTACGCCAAAAAATGTATTGAATGTAATTTCTCCGTAAGGAACGGTGCCCACATCGTTTTATGTGCGAAGCACATTATATAATGAAAAGAAAAAGTGCGAGAACATTGAGTGCTCGCACTTTTTGACTTTTATTCAACATTAGTCAGCTGTTCTGTTAGTAAATAACAGGCTAATGCACCATATTGCCGCTAAGCCTACCAGACTGTAAATGATTCTTGACATTACGGAGTCCTGTCCTGAGAAAATCCATGCAACTAAATCAAATTTGAATAGTCCGATAAGTCCCCAGTTAATTCCGCCGATTATGGTAAGAATCAGGGCTATGTTATTAATTACCTTCATATTATCACCTCTAAATAATAAAGTCACAGATAGTATTGCACCATCTGTGACTTTTTATTCGTAAAGTTAAATATTTGTAATAATTACTTCGCAATTACCACTTATTGTATATTCACCGTATCCGGCAGGAACGAAAAAGCTGTCGCCTTTATTAAAAGCCGTATCATTAATGCTTCCTTCTCCATTTACAACAAGAACGTGATTGAAGCTTTCATCATTTGCCGTAAGCTTTATGCTTGTTTTAACGTCGTAATGATTTACTGTAAACAAATCGCATTTAGTAAGAAGTGTCGAGTCTGCATTGTCACTGATAACAGTATCTCCGAAAGGCTTTATTTCATACTTCGGAGGCTCCGTAACCGACACGTCAACTGCCTTGTCAATATGAAGCTCTCTCGGCTTGCCGTCAGCACCAAGTCTGCCGTAATCATATACTCGGTACGTAGAATTTGAATTTTGCTGAATTTCTGCAATAAGCGTGCCTTTACCTATTGCGTGTACAGTGCCGGCCTCAATAAAGAACAAATCACCCTTTTTAACCTTGACGCTGTTGAGCACGTCCATAAGAGTATTTTCTTCAATAGCTTTTCTGAATTCATCACTACTGATTTTGTCCTTAAAACCGTACACGAGCTGCGCATCATCGGTTGCATCAAGAACGTACCATATTTCGGTTTTGCCGAACTCGCCTTCAACTCTTTTTGCATACTCATTGTCAGGATGCACCTGAATAGAAAGATTATCTTTAGCGTCAATAAGCTTGATTAACACAGGGAAGTAAGGAAAATCGAGGCTTCTTTTACCCACTATATTTTCTTTGCCAAGCTTTTCTATAACACTGTCAAGTGTTTCGCCCTTGTACTCTCCGTTTTCAATTGTATTCATTCCGTCTTTATGACATGAAAGCATCCAGCCTTCAGCAAGCTTTTCATAGTCGCTTTCAAAAGCAAAATCGGTTTTCAGCCTTTGACCGCCCCAGATGTAGTCCTTAAATACAGGTTTAAGCTTTAATATTTCCATTTTTTTCTCCGTTATAATTATTTATTTAATATAATAGCAAATTTTCACTATACTTTCAATAAAAAATAGTGTAAAATATATTCAATATTTTTGGAGTTTAATTATTATGAATGTACTTGATGTGCAAAATTTAACATTGTCATTTGGCGAAAATACCTTGTTTGAGAATGTCAGCTTTGATATTAAGGACAATGAAAAGGTCGGACTTGTCGGTGTAAACGGAGCAGGAAAAACTTCATTGTTCAAAATCATAACAGGCGAATACATCTCTGACAGCGGTAACTGCTTTGTGTCTAAAAATGTACGGCTCGGCTATATGCAGCAGCATACTTGCTCGGATAATAAGACTATCTGGAACGAACTTGTTTCTGTTTTTGATGATTTAATCGAAATGGAGCATGAGCTCGAAGCGATTGCAGACAGACTGAGCATAGAAACCGACCACACTCTTATCGAAAGACAGGACTATCTTACTGACAAGTTTTCGCAAAACGGAGGTCTTACCTATAAATCTATGACGAGATCTGCACTCATCGGTCTCGGATTTACTGAGGAGGATTTTGATAAGCCTACAGCAAAGCTGTCAGGTGGTCAGCGTTCAAAGCTGATTCTTGCAAAGCTTCTTCTTTCAAAGGCTGACTTTCTTCTTCTTGATGAGCCTACAAACCATCTTGACATCAGTGCAATTCAATGGCTTGAGGAATTTCTCAAAAACTTTAACGGCGCCTGCCTTGTTATCAGTCATGACAGATATTTTCTTGATAAAATAACGAATAAAACTATTGAGATAGAAAACAAAAAATGTCGTTCTTATATTGGAAATTACTCAACCTTTCTTAAAAAGAAAGAAGCAGAGCAAAAAGCAATAGAAGAGAAGTATAATAACGATATGAAGGAGATTGAGCGGCTTGAGGGTATTATCGAGCAGCAACGCCGCTGGAACAGAGAAAAGAATATAAAAACAGCCGAAAGCAAGGAAAAGGTTGTTGAGCGAATTAAGGCTCAGCTTGTAGTACCTGACAGTAAGGTTCAAAAAATAAGATTTAATTTTACACCGAAATGTATTTCAGGCGAGGATGTTCTCTTTGCTGACGGTATTTCAAAATCCTTCAACGGCAGAGAAATATTCAAAAATGCATCGTTTCATATAAAAAGGGGAGAAAGAGTTTTTCTTTTGGGAGATAACGGATGCGGAAAAACTACTCTTTTAAAAATCCTTATGGGCGACCTTAATCGTGACAATGGCTCGTTTTCCTTTGGGGCATCGTTGATGACAGGTTACTTTGATCAGGTGCAGGAAAAGCTTGATTTAAGCAAAACTGTTATAAATGAGGTCTGGACTGCGTTCCCCTTTATGACAGAAACAAGCGTAAGAAATGCGCTTGCCGCCTTTCTCTTTAAAGGTGAGGAAGTGTTCAAAAAGCTTGAATTTTGCTCAGGAGGAGAGAGAGCAAGAGTTGCACTTCTTAAGCTTATGCTCGGTGGGCATAATTTTCTTCTGCTTGACGAGCCTACTAATCACCTTGACGCTCTTTCAAGAGAAGAGCTTGAAAATACTCTTCTCAATTACCAAGGCACAATGCTTATTGTTTCGCACGACAGATATTTTATTAATAAGCTTGCTACAAGGATTATCGAGCTTACACCTGAGAAGTGTAATAAATATTTAGGAAACTACGATGATTATGCCGAGCATAGATATAAAGCTGAGCCGCAAAAGACAGTTGTGGAAAAGCCTAAGACTAATGATTATAAACTGAAAAAAGAACGGCAGAGCAATATAAGAAAGCTCACAACAAAAAGCAAAAATTTAGAGTCGGCAATTGAGCTTCTTGAGCAAGATATAGAAGAAACGCAGGATGCACTCAACTCAGCACATTATGAAGAGTTAATGGCTCTTACCGAAAAGCTTGAAGAGCTTACAGCCAAGAGAGATGAACTTTACGCTGAGTGGGAGCAGACTGCTACGGAACTTGAAGAGCTTTCCGAAAATTAACAAACATCAAAATTAAAAGGAGGGAGTAAGGTGAAGAAAATCGTAATAATAGGCGGCGGTGCAGCAGGACTTCTTTGCGCGGCTAAAAGCGCATTAAAAGGTAATGATGTTACTGTTATAGAAAAAATGCCAAGACCTGCAAGAAAACTTATGATTACGGGCAAAGGCAGATGCAACGTTACTAATGCGACCTTCGAACTAAACGAGCTTATTGACAACGTACCGACTAATCCGAGATTTCTTTATTCAGCCTTTTCCTCCTTTATGCCTTATGACACTATGGCGCTTTTTGAAGAACTTGGTGTTCCTCTTAAAATCGAAAGAGGGAATCGTGTTTTCCCCGTCAGCGACAAGGCAGTTGATATTGTTGATGCACTTGTCGGCTACTGCAAAAACAGCGGAGCTAAAATAATTACAGGCACGGCAAAAGCTTTTGAGATGAATGATAATGCCATTACTTCTGTTATTTTAGAGGATAACTCTCGTGTACAGTGCGACGCGGTTGCAATATGCACGGGAGGTAAGAGCTATCCTATGACAGGCTCAACAGGCGACGGCTATATTCTTGCAAGGTCTGTAGGCCATACCGTTACACCTATTAAGCCGAGTCTTGTACCGCTGGTGTGTCCGAACAATTTTATTTCTAAGCTTCAGGGCTTGTCACTTAAGAATATATCTGTTAAGCTTTTTGAAGATAATAAGGAAATATACAAAGATTTCGGTGAAATGATTTTTACGCATTTCGGTCTTTCGGGGCCTGTAATTCTGTCTGCATCAAGCCATATCAGGAATATGGGAAAGCGTAAGTATAGAATTTTTATTGACCTTAAGCCTGCTCTTGACGAGATTACACTTGATAAAAGAATTCTCAGGGATTTTTCAGAGCTTTCGAACAAAAATTTTATAAATTCTTTGTCAAAATTGTTGCCTAAAAAGCTTATTCCTGTTATAGTTTTACTTAGCGGAATTGAGCCTTCGGCAAAGGTAAATCAGATTAGCCGTGAACAAAGATTAGAGCTTGTAAGGCTGATAAAGAACTTTCAAGTTGACATAAGTGATTTCAGGAGCGTAGAAGAAGCAATCGTCACTTCCGGCGGTGTCAGCGTCAGTGAAATAGATCCTAAAACTATGCGTTCAAAACTTGTTGACAATCTTTATTTTGCAGGAGAGGTCATTGACGTTGATGCATATACGGGCGGCTTCAATCTGCAAATAGCTTTTTCTACAGCTAACCTATGTGCTGAAAATATGTAAGGAGATATAGTTATGTTTAATGTTGCAATAGACGGTCCGGCGGGAGCAGGAAAGTCCACAATTGCCAAAGCTGCAGCAAAGGCATTTGGCTTTATTTACGTTGATACCGGTGCACTTTACCGAACGATTGCCCTTAATGCAGTAAGAGAGGGAATTATTGATGATACCGAAAAAATTATTGCTTCTCTTTCTTCAATCGAGGTTAATTTAGGCTTTGATTTTGACGGTACACAGTGCGTTTATCTCAACGGCAGCGATGTTTCTGCTTTTATCAGAACGCCTGAAATTTCAATGGGTGCATCAAAGGTTTCAGCTATTCCTGAGGTAAGAGCATATTTGCTCGATTTGCAAAGGAATATAGCAAAAGAAAATAACGTTATTATGGATGGCAGAGATATAGCTACAGTAGTTTTGCCTGACGCACAGTGCAAGATTTTTCTCTTTGCCTCTCCGGAGCGCAGAGCCGAAAGAAGATATAAGGAGCTTGTTGAAAAGGGCGAGATGGTAAGCTTTGATGACGTGCTTAAAGACGTGAATCAAAGAGATTATCAGGATTCTCATCGTGAAATTGCTCCTCTGAAGCCGACTGATGATTCAATAATGGCGGATACTTCTGACCTTACGCTTGAAGAATCAATTGATTTAATAATTAATACGATAAAGGAGAAACTGCAGTGAAAGAATTTGATTATACACAGGTAAAACACTATAAAATGTACAATTTCATCAAGGCCGTTTTCAGACCTCTTGTTAAGCTTCTCTACAAAATTAAGTTCAAGGGACTTGAAAACGTACCGACAGATAATACGAAATACATAGTCGCAATCAACCACACTTGTGCTTTTGATCCGGTGTTTGTTGCCTGCCCTAAGAACGTTCCGCCTCTTCATTTTATGGCTAAGGTTGAGCTTTTCAAAAATCCTATTGCCGCTTGGTTTATTACTCATATGTATGGCTTTCCCGTTAAAAGAGGAAAGGGTGACACTTCTGCTATAGATTACGGCATTAAAATTCTTGAAGAGGGTCACGTTATGGCTATCTGCCCTGAGGGTAAAAGAATCAAGGATAAAGACGGAGTTCCGCAGAGAGCAAAGGCAGGGGTTGCAGTAATCGCAAAAGCAACAGGAGCTGACGTTTTACCTGTAGCTATTTGCTGTGACGGAAAAATTAAAGCAGGCAAGCAGGTAACCGTATCATACGGAAAAATTATTACTTCTGCAGAAATGGGGCTTGATAAGGATGAACTCGGACCTCACGATATAAAAGATGCCGCCAATATGGTTATGGATCGCATAACAGAGCTTTGGGAGGCTGAAAGAAAGTAATGGTAACTCTTGCAAAGACGGCAGGCTTTTGCTTTGGTGTTGACAGAGCAGTTAATCTCGTTTATGAGCTCGTAGAAAAGGGCGAAAAGGTATGCACACTCGGTCCTATTATTCACAACTCTCAGCTTGTATCAGATTTAGAGAGTAAGGGTGTGAAGATTATAAACAGTATTTCAGAATGTCCTGAAGGCTATACCGTTATAATTCGCACCCACGGAGTTGAAAAAGAGGTAATTGACGAAGCAAATAACAGCAAAATTAAATACGTAAACGCAACCTGTCCCTTTGTACTTAAGATACATAAGATTGTTTCAGAACAGGAGCAAGGAACGGTAACGCTTATTGCAGGAGATAAAAATCATCCCGAGGTTTTAGGCATCCGCTCATACTGCAAAGGCGAGAGTTTCGTTTTCAAAAACGAAGAAGAATTAAAAAATATATTAGAAAATAACAAATTATGTGAAAAAATTTCACTAATTTGTGTCTCTCAAACCACTTTTTCCCTAAAAGAATGGAAAAAATGTGAGAAAATTCTAAAAAAACTATATACAAATTGCAGAATTTATAGTACAATATGTAATGCTACTGCAGATAGACAGGATGAAGCAGAAACGTTATCAAAGAATGTTGATGTAATGATTGTCATCGGCGGTCGCCATTCATCAAATACTTGTAAGCTCAGAGATGTGTGCCTTGCAAATGCAGATACCTTTCTCATTGAAACGGCTGATGAGCTTAGGCAGATTGATTTGAGCTCTTACAAGAATGTTGGTGTTACTGCGGGGGCTTCTACACCCTCGGTTATTATTAAGGAGGTACTAAAATCCATGTCCGAAGAAATTATTGAAAAGGAAGTTGAAGCAACTGACGTAGTTGTGGAGACAGCAGATACCGCTGATAAAGCCGATAAGGCTGCTGTCAAAGCATCTGCTGATGGTGAGGCAACCTTCGAAGAAATGCTTGAAGAATCATTCAGGGAAGATGAAAACAGCAAGGTAGTTAAAGGTACTGTTGTAAACATCACTCCTACAGAGGTATTTGTAGAGGTTTACGGCAGAAAGCAGACCGGTGTAATTGCTCTTGATGATCTTTCGTCAGAGCCGGTTGACAAGCCTGAGGATGTTGTTGCTATCGGCGACACCTTCAATCTTGTTATTCTTAAGACTGATGACAACGAGGGTGTGCTCAAGCTTTCCAAGAAGCTTGTTGACCAGTATCAGGGCTGGGAAGACATCGTTGCAGCCAAGGAATCAGAAGAAGTGCTTGAGGGCAATGTTGTATCTGTAGTTCGCGGCGGCGTAATTGTAGTAACAAACGGTGTTCGCGTATTCGTTCCTGCATCTCTTACAGGTCTTCCTCGCAATCAGGAGCTCGACGTTCTTAAGGGCACAACTGTTCGTTACAAGGTAGTTGACCTTAAGCCTGCAAGACGCAACGCTGTAGGCTCTATCAAAGTCGTTGCAAACGAAGAAAGAAAAGCTCAGCAGGAAGCATTATTTGCTACTCTTGAAGAGGGTATGAAAATTACCGGTACTGTTAAGTCACTTACAAGCTATGGTGCTTTTGTAGACATTGGCGGCTTAGACGGTATGATTCATATCAGTGAGCTTTCATGGAATCGTATTAAGCATCCATCAGAAATCGTAAACGTTGGTGACGTTGTAGAGGTTACAGTCAAGAAGTTTGATCAGGAAACTAAGAAGATTTCTCTCGGCTTCAAGAAGATTGAGGACAACCCTTGGGAGATTCTTAAGAGAGATTATCCTGTCGGCACTGTCTGCAAAGCTAAGATTGTAAGCCTTGTTTCATTCGGCGCATTTGCAAGTGTTATTCCGGGTATTGAGGGCTTGATTCATATCAGCCAGATTGCTTGGCAGAGAATCAACACACCTGCTGACGTGCTTAAGGTAGGCGAAGAGGTTGATGTTAAGATTATCGGCATTGACTTTGAAAAGAACAAGGTTTCTCTTTCTATCAAAGAGCTTCTTGAAAAGCCTGAAGAGACAATTCCTGCTCTTACAGAAGAAGCTGCTGAGGAGCCTGCAGAAGAAGCAGCCGCAGAAGAAGCTTCAACCGACGCTGAATAATTACATAATAAGACAAACAAAGAGCTTTCTTTAATAGAAGGCTCTTTCTTATCATAAGGGGCAATGATGGACACTTTTCACACCGATGGCTTGATTATAAGGGATGATTACGGCAGACAAAGAATTTTCAGAGGAATAAATATATGTATCAAAAAATCTAAAGTCAAAAATTTCAAGCACTTATTTGACAATAATTCTAAACACTTTTTTGAACATATAAAGCCGTGCGGCGTTAATATCGTAAGATTCGGTATCACGTGGGCAGCTTTAGAACCACATGAAAATGAGTACAACACAGAGCTTATTGAAGAATGTAAGAAATTTGTCAAAAAATGCAGTGAGTCAGATATTTACGTTTTGCTTGATATGCATCAGGATTTATTTGCCGATTTTAATAACTTTGGCGACGGTGCGCCTAAATGGGCGATAGAAAAGGGATTAAAGGCTAAGAAACCGTTTGCAGTCTGGGCAGAGGGATATTTTTATATGAACTCTGTTCAAAAGATGTTTTCAAATTTCTGGAATAATTCAGACGGTATACAAGATAAGTTTATGAGAGCTTGGAAGCATTTTGCTTCTCAGTTTAATGAATTTGACAATATAATAGGTCTTGACTATTTTAATGAGCCTTATATTGATAAAAACGGGCGAAATGTCTTTTTGTCGATAGTTAAAAATGTTATAAAAACTACTTTTAATAATGACATAAGTCCCGAAAAATATTTTGAGCGCTTTAGTAATGACAAGATTGCTTTTGCTGTAATGGCTTTAAAAATTGCGTCTATAATCAAAACTCCAAAGCGCTTGAAATGCCTTCTTAAATATATGGACGATGAGGATAATTTTAGGACTGCTATAAACGGTCTTGAGGAATATACTCACTCATTTAATTCGGATTATTATCAGTCGTTTATTGATAAGATGGATATGCTGATAGGCACTGATACGTTCAGCTTTTTCGAGCATAATTACTATTCAAATCTCGGAATACCCTTTAATTTAAGCATTAAGGATAACTATATTTATTCTCCCCATGCTTACGATATTTTTATTGATTCACCGCTTTATAACAAGTATTCAAGTGATTCAAGAATAAAAGTAATTCTTGACTCTATAAGAGAGAATCAGATAAAAATGAACGTCCCTGTTATCTTTGGCGAATGGGGTGGTGGAGGTCCGCTTGGCGGAAAATGGATAGAGCATATAGATTATGTTATGAGCATATTTGAAAAGTACCACTGGAGCAGTATTTACTGGGGACTGCAGTTTAGGGACGAAAAATTAGTAAACATATTTAACAGACCGTATCCTGTTGCCGTATGTGGTGATATAAAGACGATTCATACAGACTCGAAAAAACGTATTTTCACACTCGAATGGGAGCAGAACAGTGATTTTGAAAATAGTGATAAAAAAACGCTGATTTACGTTCCTGAAAAAGATATTGTTAGCTATTCAGGCAAAACGGGAATGAACAAGGTTGAAATCAAATATTGATAAAATTTTGTGTTGCCTTTTTATGCTTCATACTGTAAAATATAATGGTATTGAAACGAGGTAGTATTATGATTTATAACAATATACTTGAGGCACTCGGCCATACTCCTATGATAAAGCTTAATAAAATGGTTGATGATGATTCTGCTGACATCTACGTGAAATTTGAAGGACTTAACGTTGGCGGCTCTATAAAAACAAGAACTGCTTACAATATGATTTGTGACGCTGAGGCAAAAGGTCTTATTAATGAAAACACGATTATTGTTGAGCCTACAAGCGGTAATCAGGGTATAGGACTTGCACTTGTCGGCGCAGTAAAAGGCTATGAAACTATTATAATTATGCCTGATTCTGTAAGCGTTGAAAGAAGACTTCTTGTAGAGCATTACGGTGCTAAAGTGATAACAGTGCACGATGCAGGGAATATAGGCGACTGCATAGAGGAATGTGTGGCAACTGCATTAAAAATGCGAGAGGATAATCCAAATGTGTTTATCCCTCAGCAGTTTGAAAACCCTGCAAATCCTATGGTGCATAGGCATCACACAGGCTTAGAAATTTTAGAGCAGGTTGCAGGGAAAATTGACGGCTTTTGCTCAGGTATCGGCACAGGTGGTACGATTACAGGTATCGGTGAGGTGCTTAAGGCTCAAAATCCTGATATAATCATCTGGGCAGTAGAGCCTGAAAATGCGGCAATTCTTGCAGGCGGTACAGTCGGAACTCATAATCAGATGGGCATAGGTGACGGCTTAATACCGAAAATTTTGAATCAGAATATATTTGATGACATCTGTATAATTTCTGATAAGGAAGCAATCGAAACCTCAAAGGATCTTGCAAGATTAGAGGGACTTATGTGTGGCATCAGCAGCGGAACTAACGTTGCGGCAGCAAGAAAGCTTGCAAAAAAGCTCGGCAAGGGCAAAACTGTAGTCACAGTGCTTCCTGATACTGCCGAGAGATATTTTTCAACCCCGCTCTTTAATAACGATTAATTATGATTAATATGGGATGATGTTTTATATCGTCCCATAATTTTTTATGGTGATGAAATGATTTTGCGAACTCCGACGTTTTATAAGGATTTTAAGTGCATTGCAGGTGCTTGTCCCGATTCCTGCTGTCAGGGTTGGGAGGTTGATGCCGACGAAGAATCAATGCGCTATTATATGACGCTCAGCGGTGATATAAGAGATAAGATTGACAACGTTCTCGATAAAGACGAATTTGGCAACACTATTTTCCGACTTGCCGAGAAAAAGCGTTGCCCGTTTCTCAATAAAGAGAATTTATGTGATATGCACATTGCAATAGGAGGCGAGCATACACCGTACACCTGCCGTACTTTTCCGAGATTTATTAATAATTTCGGAGGCACGAGAGAGCTCGGTATATCATTTTCATGTCCTGTTGCTGCCGATATGATGTTTAACCTTAAAGAGCCTATGAGCTTTAATGACGAGCTTATTGACGAGCCTCCTGAACTTAATGAAATTGATGCACAGACATATTTTTATCTCTGCAAGGCAAGAAAAAAGGCTTTTGAAATTATCCAAAATCGTGATAAGCATATAAAGGAAAGACTGCTTGAACTTCTTGATTACGGTGCAGAAATTCAAAGCGATTTAGAAGATTATAAAGAGGGAAATGAGCAAATCGACTTCTTTGATGTCTTTCATAATCCTGAACTGATAAATCCTGAATGGACAGAAAAGGTAAATAACCATAAGGTAAGAAAAATAGAAAACACTGTTTTTAATGAAACGATTGCATCGTATTTCATTTTCAGGTATTTTCTTACGGCAGTCTACGATTATGATGTTCTGTCTAAAATCAAAATGGCAGTTATCGGTGTTCTGATATCAACTTTTTTTGGCAGTGATAGCTGGACAATGCACCTCTGGAGCAAGGAAACAGAGCATTCTCAGTATAATATGGACAGATATAAAAATCTTCTCAAATCAGCAAAATGCCTGTCTGTAGAAAGCTTAAAAGAATATTTGGTATAATAAGAACCTGCCCTGTTCGTCGCGGGTCAGAACCTTATTGGCACCAACTGACGTCAATAAAATGAGCATCGTAGTACAACGGTACTGCGATGCTTTGCATTTTTCTACGATAGGTTGAAATTTTCTCTATAAATCAGTTATTGTCTTTTCAAAGTATATGAGTTACTATAAAATCATAACAGCGCTGTTGAATAAAACAAAAAAAGGTGATATTATGAACATTTATTTAGGCGAAAACTTAAAAAAGCTACGCACTGAAAGAAATATGACACAGGAAGCACTCGCAGACTTCCTCGGTGTATCCTTTCAGGCAATCAGCAAGTGGGAGAGGAACGAAAACTTTCCCGATATTGAAACTCTCGTCAACCTTGCTCAGTTTTTCAACACTTCTGTTGATGACTTAATCGGTGTCAACCGCGCAGAGAATGAAGAAAGACTTCAGGCTATGATAAACGAATATGACAATTATCTTAATGACAATGAACGTAAGAATGAACTCATTTTGAAAATGATTGATGATTATCCAAATGATTTCAGAGTACAGTTAAGATATATGGCATATCTGTTTCATTTTAAGGGCACAGAGAATGTACTTAAAATTAATTCAATTTATAATAACATAATGCAAAATTGTACCAATGACAGAATCCGTATGTCGGCGAAAAGGCATTTGGCAATGTTCTACAAAACCTTAGCTTATTACGGAGATAGCGGTATAACCTATGATGATGTTGTGAAAATAATCGAGGAAATGCCCGCAATGAGGGATAGTAAAGAATATGTGTATTCGTATCTTTATCCTTATGACAGACCGGACAGCAAGGAATATTCGAGAAATTCAATTGAAGAAGAGCTTTGCTGTCTGTATCACGGACTGTATCATTATATTTTGTTTAACAATATCTACGCACTGCCTACCAAATTGGTTATTGATACAAATGAAAAAATGATTGATATTGCTAATTATTTTTATAATGACGGTAATTATGGTAAGATGTGGCGCATTATTATGGACACATATTGTCGTCTTGGTTGTGCTTATTTTGAAAACGGTAATATGTCCAAAGCTATAGAAAACCTGAAAAAATCTGCTCAGCTTGCAAAACAGTTTGATGAAATGGATAGAATAACCGTTATGCACTCTGATTTCTTTGATGGCAGAGAATTCGATAAGCACACTCTCGGAAGTACCTTTATTGCATCTTCACGCATTAAAGGTTTGATGACAGAAAGATACCCGTTATCAGACGAATTCAAATCGTCACCCGAATTTGCAGAGATACTTGAAATATTAGGCTAAACAAAGAGAAGGAATGATTTATAATCATTCCTTCTTCGTTTATTGACGTCAGTTGGTGCCAACAAGGTTCTGACCTGCGACGGGCAGGGCAGGTTCTTACTTATATATTCTCTTTATTCTCGGATTAACCATCAGTGGCGAAATGTCAACACTCGCTAAATCACCGACCTTAACATCACTGTCAGTAACATCGACAGCAGTGTGGCTAAGTCCGATTTCACCGATAACACTGTACATTCTGCCGTTGATTTTTACGTACATCTGTTTTTTATTAATGTATTTCTTAAACTGTGAAAGCACAGAATGAAAATCAGCGATTTCCTTTTCTTTAGTAAGTCCGAAGCCGTCATAATGCCCGATAGGCACAATTGCAATCTTCGTTTCGCGCTTTGTTGTATAAAGTCCGTTGTAACCGATTGAATAACCTTTAGGTACTGTCTTTACCTCAATAACGTCAGCTTCAAGAGAGCCTATTCGGTTGAGTTTAACGGCTGTGTTATTAGTTATCACTCTGCCCGTGAAGGCTGAGCCGATTCTTACTCTGTCAAGACAAACGTCATCAATGTTTAACAGGGCAGGGGAGTTGCTTGCGTGAAGAACGCCGACCTCTTTGCCTGCTTTTTTTATCTGTTCCATAGTGTCCTTAAACAGTGCAAGCTGAGTCTTTGTAAGAGCTACGTTTCTAAAAGCTGATGAGAAATGAGTGTATGCTCCGATAAATTCAAGATTTTCAAAATCATAGCATTTTATTGCATCCTCAACCTCGCTCGGCATAAATCCGTATCTGCCCATTCCTGTATCAATTTTCAGATGGCATTTAGTCTTAACACCAAGCAAAGCCGATACCTTGTTCATAATTTCAGCAGAGCAGAGTGAGCCGATTGTTGCGATACAGCCGTTTTCAGCAATAATTCTTGCCTCGTCCTCAATCCCTGTTGAGCGCATTACGAGTATATCTTCATTATCAATAACTTCTTTGATGTCTTTGATATCGTCAACCTCTGTAACAGCGAAGGTCTTTATTCCGCTTGATTTGAGAATTTTGGTCAGCTCTTTAATACCGAAGCCATAGCCGTTGCCCTTTACAACGCCTATAAGCTCAACGCCTGCCTTATTTTTTACAAGCTCAATATTCTCTTTTAACAGCTTTTCATCTATAACGTATCTGCTCATTGTGTCTACCTGATTTTTTCAAGAATTTTAGTCGCAAGGTTGTACATTTTGTATACAGGCTTATTGATGACATAATCAAATTCACCCACAAATTCCTTCATATATCCGCCAAAGCCGTGCTTGAATCTCCAAAGACCGTAGTGAGGATTATCAGGATTCTGGCAGTCGCCCGAAATACCTCCGAAGTCATAAACCTTGCAGCCGCATTCCATACCCCACTGCATCATTGCCCATTGAAGCGCATAGTTAGGGTAAACGTTTCTGTGAGCATTTGAAGAAGCACCGTACTGATACTTCATAACGTTCTGTCCCCACTTTATTGCAATCGTTCCTGCAATTGCCTTGCCCTCATAGTAAGCCATATAAAGTCTTGCATCATCAGTCATACAGTCAAGAATCTGTGCAAAATATTCCTTCGGTCTTGTGGAAAAGCCATCTCTCTCTCCGGTTTCTCCCATAATTCTTACAAAATCATCAAGAGCCTCTTTACCGCATATTTTTACTTCAACACCCTTTTTAGGCGCTTTTCTTATTCTGTTTCTGTAGTCAGACTTAAAG
The DNA here is from genome assembly GCA_022511225.1 of Eubacterium sp. GTDB lineage: Bacteria > Bacillota > Clostridia > Oscillospirales > Acutalibacteraceae > Eubacterium_R. The sequence goes on along the minus strand of JAFLRZ010000001.1, from coordinate 77,426 downwards.
GTGAGCATAAGCTCTTCTTCGCTGAGATTATTATAGTCAAAGCAGTATACGAATCTTGGTTGTACGTTTTCAAAATCCATACAACCCGGATTGAGTTCAATAAATCCTTTTTCTAAAATATGCTCCTTAAATGCCTTGTTTTCGATTGAAATTTCAGGGTCAATTTTTATGCAGTATGCCTTGTATTCCTTGCCGATTTCGAGCATAGCGTTAAAAAGTTTGTCAAAAGTGTCAAAATCATTTTCATCACATACAAAGCCGCGGCAGACGTACATAAGTGAATACTTAATTACAGGTACGCTTCTGATAAGCGCCGCCGCAGCACCCTTGATTTCACCGCTCTCATCCTTAAGCATAACTGCTTCAAATTTCCATGCACTCTTTACTTTTGCCCATTTTGATGAGTGCTGAAAAAGTCCCTTCGGATGACTCTTTATAAAGCTTTCGTATTCTGCAAGATTATTTTCATTAACTCTTATAACTGACATATCAATTCTCTTTCTATCTGTTATTTCAACAATATATTATATCAAATTTGTTATAGCTTGTCTATATTGACTTTTAGCAATATTACCCATATAATATAATTATTAATAAGCTGGAGGCTGTGACTATGGGTAAAAGCAAGTATAGATGGGAAGATCCCTCTGTAATCAAGATTAACAAAGAGGACGGACACGCCCTTATGATGCCTTATGATACCGAAGAGGATGCACTTTCTAACGAAGAAAGTAGATACAAAATGACTCTTAACGGTATGTGGAAATTTTATTGGCAGAGAGGACTTGATAATCAGCCTGAAGGCTTTGAGCTTGACAGCTTTGATGACAGCAGTTGGGATGAAATCAAGGTGCCTTCAGTCTGGCAGACAGAGGGTTATTCCGTACCATATTATTACGCAAGCACCTTCCCTAAAGCAATTAGCAGAAGCAGAGGAAGTATTCCGTCAATAGACCATAAAATGCAGGAAATCGGCTTTTATAGAAGAAGCTTTACTCTTGATGACTGCTTCAAGGGAAGAGAGATTTTTCTTCATTTCGGAGCTGCTAAGGCTGCGCTTGAGGTTTACGTCAACGGCGAATTTGTCGGCTATTCACAAGGCTCAATGACACCGCACGAATTTGATGTAACTAAGTATGTCAAGGACGGCGAAAATACTGTCTGTGCCAAGGTATACAGATATTCTGACGGTACGTATTTAGAGGATCAGGATATGTGGTGGCTCTGCGGTATTTACAGAGAGGTTTATCTTTTTGCCGAGCCTAAAGCTTGTATCCGTGATTTTTATTTTACAACTGATTTTGACGTTGATTATAAGAATGCTGAAGCTGAGCTTGACGTGTATATTTCTAATTATGGTAATATCGCAAGTAAAGCTAAACTTTCTGCTAAGCTTATTTCTTCTACAGACAGTGAAATTGAGATTGGCAGTGAAGAATTTAAACTTGACGGCGACAATAAAAAGCTTCACTTCAAAGCAGAAGTTAAATCACCTAAAAAATGGTCTGCCGAACACCCGAATCTCTACACTCTTGTAATGACGCTTGAGCTTAACGGCAAAGTTTCGACTGTAAAGAAATATATGGTAGGCTTTAAAAAGGTCGAAATCAAGGGAGAAAAAATATACTTCAACGGTATGCCGTTAATGATAAGAGGCGTAAACAGGCACGATTTTGATATGGATTTCGGTTGGGCAGTACCAAGAGAGAGATACACTCAGGATTTAGACATTATGAAGCAGAGCAACATAAACTCTATTCGTACGTCTCATTATCCGGACGATCCGTATTTTTACGAAATGTGTAATCAGTACGGCTTTTACGTTATGGATGAGTGCGATCTTGAATCGCACGGTGTAAGGCGAAAGGGTGTTCCCGGCTCAAATCCTATGTGGACAGATGCAGTTATCGACAGAATGGAGCGTATGGTTCTTCGTGACAGAAATAATCCTTGTGTATTTATGTGGTCACTCGGTAACGAAGCAGGTGACGGCGACAACTTTATGAAAATGAAGCAGGCTGCACTTAAACTTGATCATACAAGACAGTTCCATTACGAGGGCGATTTTGACCAGACTAAGAGCGACGTTATATCCCGTATGTATCCTACGGCAGATATTATGGAAAAGCTCGGCAAGAAAGAGCCGATTGTAATTTCCCTTTATGATAATATTGCAAATCAGCTCGCGGCTGACAGCAAGCCTATTACAGCCGAAATGTATGAGGGTAAGCCGGTTCTTCTTTGCGAATATGCTCATTCTATGGAAAATTCCCTTGGAAATTTTCAGGAGTATATGGATGATTTCGAAAAGTACGACAATATGTGCGGCGGTTACATCTGGGATTTTGTAGACCAGACGCTTCACGTTGTTGACGAAAACGGTAACGATAATTACTTATACGGCGTTGATTTTGAGGGCGAAGAGCCGAAAAAATTAATTGATATTCCCAATACTACTGCAATGACCGGCTCAAACAGAGCTTTGTGTGCTAACGGAATAATCGGTGCTGACCGCGTTCCTCATCCGCAGATAACAGAGGTTAAAAAGGTTTATCAAGAAATAAAAACAGAGGAATTTGACCTTAGAGCAGGAAAATTCAGAGTCAGAAATAAATTCCTTTTCACTGATATTTCTGCCTATAAATGTAAGTGGAATATCAAGGCTGAGGGTGAGCTTATAGATAGCGGTGAGCTTGATAAATTTGAATGTGAGCCTCTTTCCGAAGTGTTTATTTCAATTCCTTATAATTTTGAGGAGCTTCCAAAGGATAAAGAGGTAGTGCTTACAATTTCATTCCACACTAAGAAAAAGACACTTGGTTTGAAATCTAATTACGAAATCGCTTGGGATCAGTTTATCCTGAACGAAATGCCGAAGCCTAAGAAACCGCAGATTAACGGTACGCTCGATTATTCAGCTAAGGGTAAAAATGTTGAAATCGTTGGCGAGAAGCTCAAGGTAAGCGTTAATAACGGTAAAATTACAAGCTATGTTATTGACGGCAAGGAGATGCTTCTTGCACCTATTATGCCAAACTATTTCAGGGCGCTTACAGATAACGATATTGACTTTTTGAATTTTACTCCGCAGTTTCAGAAGATGCATCCATACTATAAGTGGCAGAGGGCAACTAAGGCTGTGAAGGCAGTCAAAACCGAAGTAAACTCAAATGATGACGGCTCGGTTGAAATCCATATTGCTTACAGTACACCGCATCTTCATAATTCTGTTGCTACCTACAGAGTTTACCCTAACGGTATGATTTATATTCATCATTCAGCAGTACCGAATGCAAATATGCTTCGTTTCGGCTTTACAATGACACTTGATAAATCAATGGAATTTGTAAACTGGTACGGCAGAGGACCTGTTCCTACTTATTGTGACCGCAAAACGGGTGCTAAAATTGATAAGCACAGCTCAACTGTTACCGACCTTGAATATCGCTATATGCGCCCTCAGGAGTCATCAAACAGAGCTGACGTAAGATACCTCACCATTACAGACAAAAAGGGCAGGGGACTTAAGCTTACAGCATACTATAACACTCCGTTCAACTTCTCGGCTTATCACTACACAACTGATGGTCTTGAAGAGGCAACACACGTCAATAATATTCCATATGAGAATATTACAACGCTTAATATTGACCATAAGCAGTTAGGTGTCGGTGGTGATATGCCGGGTCAGGCATTCGTCAGAGAGCCGTATTTAATGAAGAAAGGGGAAAAGCAGGCATTTTCATTTGTTATTGAGCCTGTATTATAACGTTTATGAAGAGAGTATTTGCATTTATCGGTTTTTCCTTTGCAATTACTCTCTTATTCGTTAATGTTATTCCGTTTTCAGTTGTAAAATACGTTGCGCTCATTTTATCAATTCTTACTGTTATATCATTTATAATTAAAAGCATAAGACAAGCTAAGGTAGTTCCTGTAATTCTTTGCAGCTGCACCGTTGCTTGTCTTTTATTTTCGTTTGTGTATTCAAACTTTACTGTGCCTCAGCTTGCTCTTGATAATAAGGAAGCTTCCGCTACGCTTTCAATCACCTCTGTAGGAAATGAAAATAACAGCGGTAGCTATACTTATACTGCAAAAATTAATCAGCTTGACAGTGAACAATGTGATATAAAAGTTTTGCTATACACGAAGAAACAGCTTGATGCCGAGCCTTATGACAATATAATCGGTGATTTGAAGCTATATAGCATAGCTGATAACGCATACTCCTCATATGGATATTATGCTGACAATATTTATCTTTCAGCAAGTCTTAGTGATAATTACACTGTTACCAAAACCGACAGTAAGCCCTTGCACTATCACTTAATTATTTTAAGCCAAGCAATCAAAGCAGAATTGTATAACAGATATGAGGGTGATGTCGGTGCGCTTGCGGTTTCGATACTAACGGGCGATACAAGTAGGCTTAGTGATGAGGTTTATAACAATTTCGAAATTTGCGGTGTTACTCATACTGTTGCAGTTTCGGGACTTCATACTGCAATTATCAGTCTGAGTGTATATCTTGTTCTTAAGCTTCTGCGTTGTCCAAAGGTTGTTGCAACACCTTTAACCCTGATTACACTTTTTACGTACATAGCAGTTGCAGATTTTTCAAAATCGGCAATAAGGGCAGGAATAATGGTTAGTGTAATGCTCATTTCAAAACTCTTAAGCAGTAAGGCTGATGCACTTAATTCTCTCGGAATTGCAACGTTTATCCTTTGCCTTAATCCGTATGCAGTCTTTGATGCAGGTGCGGCATTATCTGTCAGCGCAGTGCTTGGAATACTTGTAATTTATCCAAATATAAGGAAAAGTCATAACGCTGAAACGAAGCTGAAAAAATATATTTTAGATACCGTTTTCTTAACTGTGTCTGTAACACTTGGTATGATGCCTGTTATGTGCCTGTATTTTGATTTTATCAGCCTCGTCGGATTAATTATTAACTGTGTTATTATTCCGTTGCTTGAGATTTCACTCATATGTTTATGTCTTACTCTCATTTTCTGTAAAAGTATAGTTTTAGCGTTTGTACCATCATATATCGCAGATTTGTCACTTGGCTCTATGATAAGAATAACAGACGTCTTTGCCGGTTCTTTTTATTGGATGCAGTTGTCTGCAAAGGACAATTATCTTCTTATAGCATCTGCCCTTATACTAATTTTCATAGGAGCGTTACTGATTATAAATAAGACAGCTTCAGTAAAAATAATTTCCTTGGTTACTGCAATAATGATTTTACTTTCATCATCATTTTCAGTATATGATAATAAGACAACTGTAACCGTTAATTGCCTGAGCTCCGGTGGAATTATCATAACAAGCAGTGATACGGTTGTCGGAATAAATATTGATGACTACAGAGATGCCAAAGCACTGCTTAATGAAAATAAACGCAAGCAGTGTGCACTCATCTCCTGTGATGCGTACAGAGATCCTGTTAACGAAAAATTTTACTCAGTTATTGATTTAGACAGTGTTAATGATTTACCTTATCAGCTTGACGATAAAATAACTGTAAGTCTTGCAGATGAGTGGATTACCATAACTATTTTTGATAACTGCTTTAAAATATATGAAAAGGATGTTATAATTAACGATATAATGCTGAGCGGAAAGTCACTCTCTCAGCTTGATAATGACATTGTGCTGTATTACAGATACGGCAGAGAGGTTAGATACAGATATGGCTGAATATAATGAGCAGGAGCTTAAGGCTCATATAAAAAGCGGTAATTTTTCAAATGCATATTTTATTTACGGTGATGAGCCGTACTTAAAAAATTTCTATCTTTCAAAGATAATCTCAAGTACTGTTGACCCCGCTTTTGAATCGTTTAATCTTCATATGCACGAGGGCGATAAGATTGATATAGAAGATGCGTTCAAGGATGCGGAAATGCTCCCTATGATGAGCGAATATAACCTTGTTGTTGTCCGTGATTTTCCTGCCGATAAAACTAAAGCATCTGCCGAGGCAATAAAAGAATATATATCCGATTTGCCTGAAAGCACGATTTTTATTCTTGCGTTTATTGAATACACCCCTGAAAATAAATCAAAGTACCTACAAATTTTAGAAAAGGCTTTTAATTCAGCAGGCGTTGTAGTTAAAATGCAAAAGCGAACTGAAAGCGATGTCGTAAAGCTTCTTATAAGCGGTGCAAAAAAACGCAATACCTTGCTGACACAGTCTAACGCAAGGTATCTTATATCTGTATGCGGAAATGACCTTAAAACACTTCTTAACGAGCTTGATAAGCTTTGCAGCTTTGTTAATGGTGAAGAGATTACGAAGGAAGTAATCGACAATATGGCAACAAGAAGCTTTGAAGCAAGAATATATGATATATCTTCCGCCGTTTCACGAAACGACGCAAAGCGTGCCTATGATATTCTTAACTATCTTCTTGATAACAAAATCAAAGCAAATGATATTCTTTCTGAAATTTGCAGTACGTTTGTTACTTCGTACAGAGTAAAGTGCGCCAAGACAGCAGGTCAGGCATACAACGATGTCGGAAATTATTTCAACTATCGCGGCAGAGATTTTCTGCTTAGAAATGCAAACCGTGACAGCTCTGTTTATTCGGAAAATCAGCTTCGCAGGGCTATTGATATTTGTATCAATGCCGACATTCAGCTTAAAAGCACCTCTATTAATGAAAAAATAGTTCTTGAAGAGGTTATTGCAAAATTGCTTTTGAACTCCGTGGAGGTATCGTATGCTTAAAATCAAGGAAGCAGTTATAGTCGAGGGCAGATACGATAAACTTAAGCTTGCAAATATTCTTGATACTCTGATTATAGAAACAAACGGCTTCGGCATTTACAAGAATAGGGAAAAGCTTGCATTTATTAAGAAACTTGCCGAGGAACGTGGTATTATAGTAATTACTGACTCCGATCATAGCGGCTTTCAGATAAGAAATTATATCTCATCGGGCATACCGTCAAGTCGGATTAAGCATATTTATATTCCCGATATTATTGGCAAAGAGAAGCGAAAGGTTAAGCCGTCCAAGGAGGGTAAGCTCGGTGTTGAGGGTATGAATGATAAGCTTCTGCTTTCCCTTTTTGAACAGACTCAGATTTCTGTAACCGAAACAGTTAAGACAAATCCGATTACTAACTTTGACCTCTTTGACCTTGGCTTGTCCGGTACACCTAATGCAAGGCAAAATAAAAAGAAACTCCTGAAAATTCTTAATCTTCCGGAGTTTCTTTCAACTAATTCTTTTCTCTCATATATAAATTCTTCAATGTCGAGAGAAGAATTTTTCACTCTTGCTAAAAATTCTATTGAATCATAAAATTATTATCTGGCTTTTTTGCTCTGCTCCGCAAGGCAGAGCTTTTTTATATCCAAGTGCACATAAATCAGTACATCTGCATTCAAGCTCAAATAGCTTTTTTGCGTTATCATCAAGCTCTTTTATATCTGCATATCGGCTTATAATCGGCAGGGAAGCGACTTTTTTCATATAAGCAAGTATTTCTCTTCCTCGGCTATTAAAACCTAATACACGGATGTACGGCGGCTTGAATGAAAAATCTCTCGTTATTCCAAGATACGCTCTCAGGATAATTCGTCTTATTCTTGAATGAGTGTATCTTTTTGTTTTTACTAAGTCGTATAGCTCATCGAGGCTTGTTGCCGTATTAACTGCTTCGCACAATCTGTTTTCGAGTCCGTCACTGACATCCTCAATGTTCAGGAAATCTTCAGCGGTCATTGTTCTAAGCTTAGCAAGTACTGCCTTTTCGCAATTTTTAAGTGTGCAGATGTCATCATCTGAAAGGCTTTTTCTTATTGCCGAAGCACTGTAATCACTGTCATTACTGTCGTGACCGGCTCCGATTCTCTTTACAACACGGCAGTCAAGGTTTGTTGCATTGATATACTCGATTGCAAGAATATTATTTGGTGAATCAAGAACAGAGCTATTAACAATATTTCTCCTTGCAGAAGGGTAGGAGATACCCTTTTTCATTTCCTTTTTTATCAGTGCGTCACTGTTTTTAACTCTCTTTGCAATATCATAAAGTCTTTCAATATCGTCACATTCTCCTCCAAAAGCAAGTGCATCAACACATCCTGTACTTTCAAGAATGCTCACAGCATTTTGAGCAAAGCCTTTGGCAGACATAACCGAGTAAACACACGGAAGCTCAATAACAAGGTCTGCACCGTTTTCAAGAGCTGTTTTTGCCCGTGTTAATTTATCATATATTGCAAACTCACCGCGTTGTACAAGATTACCGCTCATAACGCAGATTACACTGTCATTTTCAGATTTGATTGTATCGATAAGGTACTTGTGACCCTTGTGAAATGGATTGAATTCGCAAATTATACCATAATTCATAAAAAATCCTTATATTCCTCTTGACATAATAATATATACTATATTATTATAATAATGTATTTATATGCTAAAATCAATATTCGGAGGAAATGTTTTGAAAATTTTGGTTATTAATTGCGGCAGCTCATCATTAAAATATCAGCTTCTTGATATGAGTGATGAATCTGTTTTATGTAACGGCAGTATAGAGAGAATCGGTCTTGAAATTCTTGGCGGAGAAGAAAATGTCATCGTCAAGAAAAACGGCGAGAAGTTTACTTACGACAAGGAGCTTCCTAACCATACAGCAGCATTCAATGAAGTTAAGTACATACTTTCTGAGGGCGAGCATAAGGTCATTGACTCGTTTAATGAGATTGATGCTATCGGCCATAGATTTGTTCAGGGTGGAGATAAGTACAAGTGCAGCGTTCTTATTGATGAAGAAGTTGTTAAGACAGTTGAGGAGCTTTCACCGCTTGCACCGCTTCACAACCCTGCAAACCTTCAGGGATATAAGGCTTGCCTTGAGGTTGTTGGACCCGATGTTCCACAGGTAGCCGTATTTGATACAGCATTCCACAGCACAATGCCGCCAAAGGCTTATATGTATGCTCTTCCTTATGAGTATTATGAAAATTACGGTGTTCGCCGTTACGGCTTTCACGGCACTTCACATAAGTTTGTTTCAAACCGTGTAGCAGAGAAGATTGGAAAGAGTCTAAAGGAACTCAAGGTCATTACCTGTCATCTTGGTAACGGTTCATCAATTGCCGCAGTTAAGCACGGCAAGGTTGTTGACACTTCAATGGGATTCACTCCTCTTGACGGCTTTATGATGGGTACTCGTTCAGGTGGTGTTGATCCATCTGCTATTACCTTCCTTATGAAGAAGCTCGGTCTTACACCTGATGATATGGATACTGTTCTTAATAAAAAATCAGGTGTATACGGTATTTCAAATCATATGTCAGACGACAGAGATATTTGCGCTGCTCAGTCAAATGGTGACGAAAGAGCTATTCTTGCCCACGAAATGCAGGCATATGAAATTGCTAAATTCATCGGTTCATATATAGCTGCAATGAACGGCGTTGACGCTATCGTATTTACAGGTGGCATTGGTGAGAACGGCGTATGGCTTCGTTCAAAGATTTGCTCATATCTTGGTTATATGGGTGTTAATATTGACGAAGATATTAACGCAAAAACTCAGAAGGGTGCTGAAGCAGAGCTTACAGATCCTACCGACAACGTAAGAGTATTTATTCTTGCAACTGACGAGGAGCTTACTATTGCTCGTGATACAGCAGAAATAGTTAAGTCTTTATAAAAAAGTTTTATGCAAATATTTATTTTAATGAAAAGGAGGAGTATTCAATGCCTGAAATTAAGTACGAAATCACAGATCATCTCGGCGTTATTTCAGAAACAGCTAAGGGCTGGACTCGAGAAGTCAATATGATTTCATGGAATGGTCGCGAGCCAAAGATTGACGTCAGAGATTGGTCACCTGATCATTCAAAGATGAGCAAGGGTCTTACCTTTACTGTTGATGAGGTTAAAGAGCTTGCAAAGCTTGTTGAAAACCTTTAATTGCTGAATTTTATTCGTAGGGCAACAGATTTTGTTGCCCTACAGAACTATTTTTACAATATTACGATTTTATTATCGAGGTATATAAATATGGAATGGACATCATTAAACGATTTAAGAGAAAAGTTTCTTTCATTTTTTGAAAGTAAGGATCATCTTAGGCTTCCGAGCTTTTCGCTTGTACCAAATGGAGATAAGAGCCTTTTGCTTATAAATTCAGGAATGGCTCCTATGAAAAAATACTTTACAGGCGAGGTAACCCCTCCCTCAACAAGAGTGGTAACCTGTCAGAAATGTATCCGTACTCCTGATATTGAGAGCGTCGGAAAAACCGATCGCCACGGAACTTTTTTTGAAATGCTCGGCAATTTTTCATTTGGTGATTATTTTAAGAGTGAGGCTCTTAAATGGTCTTGGGAGTTTTTCACCGAAGTGCTTGAAATGCCTGTTGACAAGCTTTGGGCAACCATCTATACAGACGATGATGAGGCATATGACGTATGGACAAAGGAAATCGGAATTGATCCCTCCCATATCGTAAGACTTGGTAAAGAGGATAATTTCTGGGAGCACGGCTCAGGTCCATGCGGTCCTTGCTCTGAAATACACTTTGATCGTGGAGAAAAGTACGGCTGCGGAAAGCCGGATTGCGCTCCCGGTTGTGAGTGCGACCGATATATGGAAATCTGGAATAACGTTTTCAGTCAGTTTAATAATGACGGTGAGGGTAATTATACAGAGCTCGTGCAGAAGAATATAGATACGGGTATGGGTCTTGAGCGCCTTGCCTGTGTAATGCAGGGCGTTGATAATCTCTTTGAGGTTGATACCGTTCAAAATATTATGAAGAAAATTTCTGAAATTGCCGGAGTTAAGTACCATGACGACAGCAAGACTGATATTTCTCTTCGTGTTATCACTGACCACGTTCGTTCTTCTACATTTATGATTGGTGACGGTGTAATTCCTTCTAACAACGGCAGGGGCTACGTCCTTCGGCGCCTTATCCGCCGTGCATGCCGTCATGGCAGACTTTTAGGTGTTAACGAACCATTTCTTCATAAGGTTTGCAAAACAGTTATTGAAGAAAATTCTGTTGCCTATCCTGAGCTTGCAGACAAAGCAGAGCTTATCACTAAGATTCTGCTTTCGGAGGAGGAATCCTTTGGCAAGACTATCGATGCAGGACTTGCTCTTCTTGATGAGTATATTGAAAAAACAGAGGGTACTGTATTTTCAGGTGAAGACGCATTTAAGCTTAATGATACCTACGGTTTCCCGCTTGATCTTACAAAGGACGTCCTTGAAGAAAAGGGTATGACTGTTGATGAGGAGAAGTTTAATGAGCTTCTTGCTAATCAAAAGGCAACTGCTCGTGCAGCTCGTAAGGATGCAGGCGCAGATGCTTGGAAAGGCGAGAGCGTAAAGATTGAAGCCGAAAAAACTGAATTTGTCGGTTATACAGATTTCGGATGCTCGGCAAAGGTTCTTGCAATTGTTAATTCTGACGGCGAGCTTGTTAATATGCTCGGTGCAGGCGAAAAGGGAACAGTTATACTTGATAAAACTCCCTTCTACGCCCAGTCAGGCGGTCAGGTAGGTGATGCAGGTTCAATTAGCAAAGGAGATAATCTTTTTACTGTTTCGGATACTACAAAAAATGCAGATAATATCTACCTCCATTCAGGAATTGTTGAAACAGGTGTAATCTGTGCAGACGATGATGTTAATGCAATGGTTTATGAACATCCTCGCAAGGATATAATGCGTAACCATACAGGAGCACATCTTTTACAGGCTGCACTGCGTAAGATTCTGGGTACTCACGTTGAGCAGGCAGGTCAGCTTGTTGACGGGAATGAGATTCGTTTCGACTTTACTCACTTTAACGCAATGACTGATGAGGAAATTGCACGAGTAGAAGGACTTGTTAACGAATATATTATGAGTGCAACACCTGTATCTATGCAGGAAATGCCTATTGAAGAAGCAAAGAAAATGGGCGCAATGATGCTCTTTGGCGAAAAGTACGGCGATATCGTTCGTGTTGTTAAAGCAGGTGATTTCTCAACAGAATTCTGTGGCGGTACTCACGTTTCAAATACTGGTGAGCTTGGATTGTTTAAAATCACGAGCGAAGCTTCTGTTGCATCAGGTGTAAGAAGAATCACGGCTGTTACAGGCAATAATCTTCTTCAGCTCTTTAACGATAACAGCAATACTATAAAAACTATCGCATCAACTCTTAAGACAGGAGAGCACGATGTTTATGACAGAGTAAGCTCAATTGTTGCAGATAATAAGGATAAGGATAAAGAAATCCAGAAGCTTAATTCCGAGCTTACTAAAATTAAGAGTGCTGATATGTTCTCAAAGCCGATTGATGTTGACGGCTTAGAGCTTTATACTGCTAAGGTTGAAGGAACTACTCCTGACGCACTTCGATCAATGGGTGACGACCTGAAGTCTAAAGGTGATAACGTTGTTGCAGTGATTGCCGGTGTGAACGGTGACAAGGCAAATCTCGTTGCTGTATGCGGTAAGAACGCTATTGCTAAGGGTGTTAAGGCAGGAGATCTTGTTCGTGAAATTGCAAAGCTTGCAGGTGGCGGCGGCGGTGGCCGTCCTGACTCAGCTATGGCAGGAGCTAAGGAAATCTCAAAGCTCGACTCTGCTATATCTGCGGTTGAAGCAACTGTAAAAGGTATGATTAAGTAAGGAGTGGCAGTATGTGTATTTTTTGTGAAATTGTTGCAGGCAATATTCCGTCAACAAAGGTTTATGAGGATGATATGATTCTTGCATTCAAGGATATTAATCCTGTTGCCCCCATTCATATTATCGTTGTTCCAAAGGAGCATATTGACTCTGCTAACAGCGTGAACACCGGCAATAGTAAGTATGTTGCAAGGATTTTTGAAAAAATACCTGAGATTGCAAAATCACAGGGAATTGACTCTTACAGAGTTATAAATAATTGCGGTGAGAATGCCGGACAGACTGTTATGCACCTTCATTTCCATATTGTCGGTGGTGTTAAGTTAGGAGAGAAAATAATATGAATAATGAGTTTTATACATTAAAAATTGCAGGTGTTGAAAGACAATTAAAAAAATTCTCTGTATCTGACAGCCTTGATATTGCGGCTTTCATCCTTTTTGGTGACGTGGAGCTTACAGAGGCTTGTGCTAAGGCGCTTCTTGAAAAGGTACCTGAATTTGATTATATTGTTACTCCTGAGGCAAAGTCAATTCCGCTTGCATATGAGATGAGCAGACTCTCAGGCAAGAAGTATATCGTTGTCAGAAAAGGCGTAAAGGTTTATATGGATAATCCTATCAAGTATACTGTTACGTCAATAACTACTCAGAAGGAGCAGTCACTCTATCTTGGTCACGAGGACGGCGATTTGCTCAAGGGTAAAAGAGTTCTTATAGTTGATGACGTGATTTCAACAGGTGAAAGTCTTAAGGTTGTTCACGGTCTTGTTGAAGCGTTTGAAGGAAATATTGTCGCATCCTGTGCACCTCTTGCTGAGGGAGATGCAGGAGATAGAGATGATATAGTCTACCTTGAAAGAATACCGCTGTTTTTTAAGTAAATATAATAAAAGCACCCATTGATGTAATAATATCAGTGGGTGATTTTTTATGTGTAACGATAACAAAAAGGTTGTAATTGTCGGCATTGGAATGGTAGGTATGAGCTATGCCTACGCAATGCTTAATCAGAATATTTGTGATGAGCTTGTGCTTATTGATATTAATGAAGAAAAAGTTTGGGGAGAGGCGGCAGATTTAAGTCACGGACTTCCTTTTGCGCCAACGTCTATGAAAATATCGGCAGGCACGTATGACGACTGCAGAGATGCAGATTTAGTTGTAATTTGTGCCGGTGCTCCGCAGATTAAAGGGGAAACGAGAAGAGATTTATTAAAAAAGAATTATGAAACATTAAAGACTATTGTAAAGCCTGTCGTATCAAGTGGCTTTGCAGGTGTATTTCTTGTTGCATCAAATCCTGTTGATATTATGAGTCAGGTCGTATATGAGCTATCAGGATTTCCGTCGTCAAGAGTTCTCGGCTCAGGTACGTCGCTTGATTCTGCAAGATTAAAGCACCTTATGAGCGATTACTTTAAGCTTAATCCGAGGAACGTGCATGCATACGTAATCGGAGAGCACGGTGATTCGGAATTTGTCTGCTGGAGCAATGCATTTATTTCCGTAAAACCGCTGTCGGAGCTTTCAAAAAATAATCCCGACTTAGAGCAGGATATGGCAGAGCTTGCTGTTGAGGTAAGGGACTCGGCTTATGAAATTATAAAGGCAAAGAAAGCAACTTACTACGGTATCGGTATGGTACTTGCAAGGCTCACAAGAGCGATTCTTTTTGATGAGAATTCCGTATTTACAGTGTCAACACTTCTTCGAGGAGAATACGGGCAGAAGGGAATATATATCGGTGTTCCGTCAGTAGTTAACAGAAACGGCGTGCGTGAAATTTTCGAAATGAACTTAAACGATGAAGAAAAACAAAAATTCGAATCCTCAGCAAATATTATAAGAGAAATGCTTGCTGAAATTGAATAAGAGTATTGAAAAACGCATTTCATCATCGAAATTGTATTGAATTAAAATTCTCCGTATGTAACGATGACCGCATCGCTCCGAGTGCAAAGCACCTTATATTAATATCAAGAAAAAGTGCGAGAACATCGAGTTCTCGCACTTTTTCGCTTTCTCTATTTTAATTTTCTAAAACGTATGTACCGCTCTTCATTACGGCAACAGACCAGTCACCGATTTTGTAAAACCTTTTTATATTGTCAGTAAAATTAAGATAGTCTGATACAGTGTAATCATCTTTATTAATTTTCCTGACCTTGTTTGAATCACAGCAAACGTATAAGTCACCGTCGGCACAGCTTATGTGAGTCGGCGATACAAAGGTCTGCGCATCTTTGCTGCCGATACGAAGGTCAAGCTTCATATTCTGTGAAAAATATCTTATTACACAGTTTTCTTCAGGGCAAACACTCCAAAAATATTTACCCTCTAAAGCGAGCGACTTCGTTGGATTGTCGTGATACTCGAAGCGTCCGTTCCACTCAAGTTCGCCCTCTCTGTCAAAAATTCCTGCTTCACCGTTCGGAAAAATAACAAGAACTCTTCTGTCATATAAAATTGCTGCGTCACACTGAACAAAGTTCGGCATTGCATTGCTGATTGCTTCATATTTTGAGCCGAACTTTTTAAGCAGATATGCACTCTTAGTCAAGATGTCTACACTGTTATTCTCAAAATCAACCACAGAGTATTGTGCTTTGTATTGATTGGTATTAGGCAGTGGTATCTTCTCAACAATAATTGCAGAGTGGTCAGTATATCTGATTACGTCAACAATTTCTTTATTACTGATTAGCTGCAATATTATTCCTCCGTTTCCTCCAAAGTGGTGTTTGCAAGGTATCCGAGAGTAAGCAGACTGTCCGTAAGATGCACGTTTTCAACAAGCACATCAGGATGAGCCATTGCTATATCAAAGGTTGAAAAGTTCCAAAAGCATTTTATACCGACCTTTACAAGCAAATCCGTAAGCTCTCTCATATCACTCGACGGAATACAGGTAACGGCGCAGACAGGCTCATTGTCAATGCAGAAATTTTCGATATAATTGATATTTCTGATAGGAATACCTTTAATCATATTTCCGCAAATTGCTTCGTTTTTGTCAAAAATTCCTATAAGTTTGAAACCGCTGTTTTTAGAAAAAATCTTATTCGTAACAGCTTTTCCTAAATTACCGGCTCCGATAAGGATTGTCTTTATCTCGTTATCAACACAAAGAATTTCACCGATTCTTGCATAAAGCTCAGGTACATTGTAGCCGTAGCCTTGCTGACCGAATCCGCCAAAGCAGTTGAAATCGTGTCGTATCTGAGATGCGGTAAGACCCATTCTTGCCGCAAGCTCCTTTGAACTGATACGAACTATTCCGTTTTCTTTGAGCGATCTTAAAAATCTATAATATCTCGGAAGTCTTTTTATAACCGAAATTGAAATTTCGTCTTTTGAAGACATAAATATCCCTCTCTTTGAAATTCACAATGCTAAAAGCAAATAATTACTTTGTCATTTCGGTTATTGTTTCCATTACGTAATTGCCGAATTCCTCGCAGGTGCAGCCGTCATCTCTGCCGGTTATTGTAAGCTTCTTTTCTTCAAACATACACTTGTCAAGTGCAGCCTCAAGAGCGTTAGCCTCATTCTGATATCCGATGTGCGAAAGGAGCATTACTAATGCACGAAGCATTGAGCAAGGATCTGCATACTGACCTCTGCCTTCTTTAATCATTCTCGGTGCAGAGCCGTGAATTGCTTCAAACATTGCGTACTTCTTGCCTATATTTGCAGAACCGGCTGTACCTACACCACCCTGAAATTCTGCTGCTTCGTCAGTAATTATATCACCATAAAGGTTAGGAAGAACAAATACTTTGAAGTCTTTTCTTCTCATAGGGTCAATAAGCTTTGCAGTTGTGATGTCAACATACCAGTCATCAGTAACGATATCAGGGTATTCTTCACCGATTTTCTGAGCTGTTTTGAGGAACTTACCGTCAGTTGTTTTAATAATATTTGCCTTTGTGATGATAGATACCTTTCCCTTGTTGTTCTTCTTTGCATATTCATAAGCAAGGCGAGCGATTCTTTCGCAGCCTTCCTGAGTTGCAACTGTAAAGTCAACAGCAAGATCATCAGTGATGTTAACACCATGAGAGCCGACAGCATATCCGCCCTCTGTGTTTTCTCTGAAGAATGTCCAGTCAATTCCTTCTTCAGGTACCTTAACAGGTCTCATATTTGCAAAAAGGTCAAGTGCCTTTCTCATAGCAACGTTAGCTGATTCAACGTTTGGCCATGGATCGCCTGCACGAGGTGTAGTTGTAGGGCCTTTGAGAATAACGTGGCAAGACTTTAGCTCTTCAAGCACGTCGTCAGGAATAGCTTTGTTGCAAGCAGCCCTGTTCTCGATAGTAAGTCCGTCAATTTCCTTAAAGGTAACCTTTCCTCTTGCTACTTCATCTTTAAGAAGAAAAGCAAGAACTCTTTCGCTTTCCTTTGTGATGATTGGACCAATACCGTCACCACCGCATATACCGATAACAATTGTATCGAGTGCGTCGTAGTCGGTAAAGTCTTTGTCCTCTTTAATCTTTTTAGCTCTTGCAAGCTGCTGCTCCATTAATGATCTGAATTTTTCAACAGCTTCGTCAATGATTTTTGTTTCGTCTGACATATTTGTATCTCCTTATTTGTTCATTTCTCTCGTGTAATCAAGAAGTCCGCCGCAGAGAAGCATTGCTCTCTGACGCTCTGAAAGGTGAGAAGAGTCAAGCTCATATTCCTCGTTCTTTGTTATGTTCGTAAGAATAACAGGCTTGTTGTTCTCAATAGAATCTCTGATTCCGTTAAGCTTAAGCTCATCCATCTGATCAATTTTATCGTAATCATCTTCGTTTTTGAAGGTGAACGGAAGAATACCTGCGTTAACAAGATTTGCTACGTGGATTCTTGCAAACGATTTTGTAATAACTGCCTTAACACCGAGGTAAAGAGGTACTAATGCAGCGTGCTCTCTTGATGAGCCTTGTCCGTAGTTTGCACCGCCGATTACGATACCCTTGCCCTCTGCCTTGATTCTCTCAGGGAAGCTTTCATCGCATACGCCGAAGCAGTACTGTGAAAGATGAGGAATGTTTGAACGGTAGGGAAGTATCTTTGCGCCGGCAGGCATAATATGGTCAGTAGTAATATTATCACCAACCTTAAGAACTGCCTTAGCTTCAATATCCTCGGGAAGAGGCTCGGTATTTGGGAATGGCTTGATGTTCGGACCGCGAAGCACCTCAACGCTATCTGCTTCATCAGCAGGAGCCGGAGCTTCAATCATATTGTCGTTGATAATAAACTGCTCAGGCATTGTAATTTCAGGAGCATCACCAAGATCTCTCGGGTCTGTAAGATAACCTGTAAGAGCTGATGCAGCCGCAACCTCAGGAGATACGAGGTAAATACCTGCATCTTTTGTTCCTGAACGACCTTCAAAGTTTCTGTTAAAGGTACGAAGTGAAACACCTGCTGAGTTAGGGGACTGACCCATACCGATGCAAGGACCGCAGGCTGATTCAAGAATTCTCGCACCTGCACTGATCATATCTGAAAGAGCACCGTTAAGAGCAAGCATATTGAGCACCTGCTTTGATCCCGGTGCGATACAAAGAGATACAGATGGGCATACTGTCTTACCTTTAAGAATTGCAGCAACCTTCATCATATCAACGTATGATGAGTTTGTGCAGGAGCCGATTGCAACCTGATCAACCTTGATTTTGCCGATTTCATCAGTTGTCTTAACCTGATCGGGCATATGAGGGCACGCAGCCATTGGAGTGAGTGAGCAAAGGTCAATATCAATAACCTCATCATAAACGGCATCATCGTCTGATTTAAGCTCAGTCCAGTCAGCCTCTCTGCCTTGTGCCTTAAGAAAAGCAAGCGTAATTTCATCTGAAGGGAAGATTGAAGTCGTTGCGCCAAGCTCAGCACCCATATTTGTTATTGTTGCTCTTTCGGGAACAGAAAGAGTTTTAACACCTTCGCCTGCATATTCGATAATCTTGCCGACTCCGCCCTTAACGCTCATTATGCGAAGCACTTCAAGAATAACATCCTTAGCGGATACCCAAGGCTTAAGATAGCCTGTAAGATTGATTTTTGTCATTTTAGGCATCGGTATGTAGTATGTACCTCCACCCATCGCAACAGCAACGTCAAGACCGCCTGCACCCATTGCAAGCATACCGATACCGCCGCCTGTCGGTGTGTGGCTGTCAGAGCCTATAAGAGTTTTGCCAGGTATACCGAATCTTTCAAGGTGAACCTGATGGCAGATTCCGTTACCCGGTCTGCTGAAATAGATACCGTGCTTCTTTGTTACTGACTGAATATATCTGTGGTCATCAGCGTTTTCAAAGCCTGTCTGTAGCGTGTTGTGGTCGATATAAGCAACAGATTTTTCTGTCTTTACTCTGTCAACACCCATAGCCTCAAATTCAAGATAAGCCATTGTTCCGGTCGCATCCTGAGTAAGAGTCTGGTCAATTTTAAGACCTATCTCTGTACCTGCAACCATCTCGCCTTCAACAAGGTGAGCTTTAATAATTTTTTGTGCTATAGTAAGCCCCATTGATAAAAAGTCCTCCTAATTGTTTAAAATTTTATCAATGTTATTGTATTACAAATAGTCGGCTCTGTCAATTACAAAAGTGTTAAATATTGCGACTTAATATAATTACTTATAATTCTCAGCTAATGGTTGCAAAGATTGTATAATTGTGTTAAAATACTTAATAATTATCTGTTTTTGGGGAATGATTACATAGAGGTGTAATTATGACTGAAAAACATAATGATGATTTGCAGAACACTGACAAGTATGAGTGCGAGGATAAAGATGATAATACAGAAGTATCTCAGGCTTCTGATTTTGAAACAGGCTCAATTACCGTTTCTAAGGACGGTCACTTTATTCACTGCCTTACAATAATCGGTCAGATTGAAGGGCATTATATTTTACCGAGCCAGAATAAAACCACTAAATATGAGCACGTTATTCCACAGCTTGTTGCAATTGAAGAAAGTAAAGAAATCGAAGGACTTTTGATTATACTCAATACCGTCGGAGGCGACGTTGAGGCAGGACTTGCCATAGCGGAGCTCCTTTCAACTATGAAAACACCAACTGCATCTCTTGTTCTCGGCGGAGGTCATTCAATTGGTGTACCGCTTGCAGTAAGCTGTCAGAGAAGCTTTATTGTTCCGAGTGCTACGATGACAGTTCATCCTGTCAGAATGAACGGACTCGTTCTCGGTATTCCGCAGACACTTTCTTATTTTGAAAAAATGCAGGACAGAATCGTTAATTTTGTGGCAAGCAACTCCAAAATAACTGACGAGAAATTCAGAGAGCTTATGCTCAAAACAGGTGAGCTTGTTATGGATGTAGGTACTGTTCTCGACGGCGAAAGTGCAGTTGAATGCGGACTTATTGACGAGCTCGGCGGTTTAAGAAATGCTCTTGATTTTATCGACTCTCAAATTGATGGTGGTAATGATGCTTCACTCAATAATTAATGAATATGATATTTTTTATACCCAGCCAAAGTTAACAAACCAAATTCGCTCAAGTAACCCTTATGACTATATAAGGCAAGGCTATTATCTTGATAATGCCGCTCTTTTCGGAGGAAATGATAGTGTCAATTATAACAGCGATTTTTCAGGCAATAGGACAAGCAATTAGCTGGATTTTTCCTATTTCCGAATCAGGTCACAGTGCCATTTTTCATAATTTTTCATCTCGATTTACAAATGCCTGCTCTCAGTTGACAGGTGTTATACATATAGGAATCGCAATAGGAATTTTAATTGCTATTTACAAATTCATCTTCAAGCTTGCTAAATCCTTCTTTGAGGGATGGAATGAGCTGTTTCATAAAAGGCTGAGATTAGATTATATACCGCCGGTAAGAAGCTTTGTGTATATGACAATTCTTTCTTTCGTACCGCTCATTTTTTACATAATTCCCACAGGTAAATACGGCAATTTCTTTATGTTGCTTCACAGATTCAGCTTTGATGAGAATTTACTTACGGAAGGCATTTGCTTCGCCCTTACCGGAGGTCTTATTATTCTGACTGCAACGCGTTTTAATAAGCCGATTAATAAAATCCCAACGTACGTTCAGGCACTCATCATTGGCTTTACTGCGCTTCTTGCAATACCAACTGCCGGTTGCTCACTCGTTGCGGGAGTATTTTGTGCTTGTGTTCTTACAGGAATGAATAAAAACCTTGCACTTAAGTATTCAATGGTTATGTCAGTTATGATTCTTCTTGTAACGGGAATCGTTGAACTTTGTATCGGCGTGACAAGTGTTTCGTTGGTTTCTGCAATTATAGCACTTGTTGTTTCTTCAGGGGTTTCATTTGTTTCAGTAAGAATTCTCGGCAATGTCATCAAAAAAGGCTACGTTAAATATATCGCTTTTTATGATTTAGCAGTCGGTGCTCTTTGCACTATCATCGGAATATTTCAAATTATCATTAAATAAGAGGTAATTATGGCAAACAAAAAGAACAGCAAAAATAAGACGACAAAATCAAACAATCAAAGAGGGAAAAATTCTCCTCCTGCAAAGAACAACTCGACTTCAAGCAGAGAGGATGCTATGCGTATCTCGCAGATAGCTATATTCGGGCTGTCTGTAATTTTCTTCTGCCTTGCCGTAGTCAGCGGAGCAGGTGTATGGAACGTACTTCATAACGTATATGTCGGCGTATTCGGTATATTTGCCTCGTGTCTGTTTCCGTTACTTGTGCTAATCATTATGCTGATTTTTGCATTTACTCACGCATCACCCTCAAAGCTGATTGCTAAGATGATTGAAACTGTTATTATGGTTCTTCTTTTGTCTTCACTCGTACATATTTTTGGTCATAGTATTGGTGATGAATTCAAAGCAGCAGTAGCAGAAGCATATAATAACGCAATTGTCAGTTTCAACGGTGGAGCAGTCGGGGCTATTATAGGTTGGACAATGCTGACTATGGGCAAAGCACCGGCAATTCTCATTTCAATTGTTCTTATATTTATTGACTTTATGCTCATAACAGGTCTTACGATAACTCAGTTTATGTCTGGTGCTGCAAAGCCTGCCAAGGCTACTATAGATAAGGTTGGACCTGTAATAGCTGAGAAAAAGGAACAGCGAAAGATGAATAAGAAGAACATAGACGTTCCGCTTGATGATTTAGATGAAGCTCCTCAGCCACAAAAGAAGAAGGGCAGAAAGAATAATATCGATGAAGAATCAGAGGAGTCAGTTCCTAAGGACATCATTGATGAAATTAATGCTGCATCCGAGCGTAGCCGAAAAGCAAGACTTAAAAGGCAAGAGGACGCA
The DNA here is from genome assembly GCA_022511225.1 of Eubacterium sp. Classification (GTDB taxonomy): domain Bacteria; phylum Bacillota; class Clostridia; order Oscillospirales; family Acutalibacteraceae; genus Eubacterium_R. Next base: position 55,436 of record JAFLRZ010000001.1, on the reverse strand, counting down.
GTATCCAATGATAATGAAAAGACAATTGATGAGATTGTTCAGGATGCATCTGAGGAAAAGCCTGCACCTGAGAAGAAAACTGAAAAGGTTGAAGAATTTACAGTATCAAAGGAGTCTATGGATTCCTCTGTAGCCGATTATCAGCTTCCTCCTGTTGATCTTCTGAAAAAAGCAGAAAAGAAGTCAACTAAGGACATCAGCGGTGAGCTCAAGGAAAATGCAAAAATGCTCATTGATACCCTGCGTTCATTTAACGTTGACGCAACTATAACTGACATTTCAAGAGGTCCAACTGTTACGAGATACGAGCTGAAGCCTGCAACAGGTATTCGTATTTCAAAAATCACAGGCCTTGCTGATGATATTGCTCTTAATCTCGCTGCTACTCACGTTCGTATTGAAGCTCCGATTCCAGGCAAGGCTGCAGTAGGTATTGAAGTGCCGAATACCGTAAAAAATGGTGTAAGTATGCGTGAGCTTATTGATACTCCGGAATTTGATGAGCAGAGTTCAAAGCTTTCAGCCGGTCTCGGAAAGGATATAGCAGGTAAGTGTATATATTGTGACGTTTCAAAAATGCCTCACCTTCTCGTAGCAGGTACAACAGGCTCAGGTAAGTCGGTTTGTATGAATTCAATTATTGCTTCAATTTTGTATCGTGCGAAGCCTGATGAAGTGAAATTCCTAATGATTGACCCAAAACAGGTTGAATTTTCAAAATATGCAGGTATACCACATTTGCTTGTACCGGTAGTTACTGATGCACGAAAGGCTGCAGGCGCTCTTGGATGGGCTGTAAGCGAAATGCTGCAGCGTTATCAGCGTCTTTCACAGGTTGGTGTGCGCGACATTGAGGGATATAACAAATACGCTTCCAAGCACGAGGATATGGAGCATATGCCTAAAATTTGTATCTTCATAGATGAGTTTGCTGATCTTATGATGGCAGCTCCAAAAGAAGTAGAGGATTCTGTATGTCGTCTTGCGCAGATGGCCCGTGCCGTAGGTATGCACCTTGTAATTGCAACACAGCGTCCATCTGTTGACGTTATTACAGGTCTTATTAAGTCTAACATTTCCTCTCGTATTGCACTTACCGTAAAATCACAGATTGACTCCCGTACAATCCTTGATTCAGCGGGTGCTGAAAAACTGCTTGGGCACGGTGATATGCTTTACTCTCCAATCGGCTCTACCAAGCCTACTCGTGTTCAGGGATGCTTTATTTCTGATGAAGAGGTTGACGAGCTTTGCGACTTTATTAGAAATCAGGGCGAAAGCCAGTATAGCGACGATATTCAAAAAGAAATTGAAGCAAAAGCAGTGCAAGATAAAAAATCTTCTCCGTTTGATGACGGTGACGAACAGGGAGAACTCCTTGATGCACTCTTCGAAAAAGCTGTTGACGTCGTACTCGAAACAGGTACAGCTTCAACCTCTTTCTTACAGCGTAAGCTTTCCGTCGGCTATGCAAGAGGTGCAAAAATCATCGACCAGCTTCATGATAAAGGAATTATAGGACCTGCTAACGGCGCAAAGCCGAGAGAAATTCTTATTACAAGACAGCAGTGGCTTGAAATGCAGGCAAATACTAATATATCTTTTACTGCTGACAACACCGAGCAAATGACGTTTGACGATGCAGTTGATAATTCAGATAATGACGTAGTAATTGGCAATCTTAATGATGCCTTAGAGGATTGATATGAGCTTTTTGCCGATAACTAAAAAAGAAATGCTTGAAAGAGGATGGGAATATGTTGACTTCGTCTACGTGACGGGGGATAGCTATGTCGACCATCCCTCCTTCGGAGCAGCTATAATAACTCGTGTCCTCGAAAGCAAGGGCTATAGAGTTGCCGTATTAAGTCAGCCTGACTGGAAAAGTGATGCTGACTTTTTGCAGTTTGGGAAGCCGAGATTAGCTTTTTTTGTAACAAGCGGAAATATCGACTCTATGGTAGCTCATTATACGGCTGCTAAAAGACTTCGCCACGATGATGCGTATACTGCCGGCGGTGTGGCAGGGAAAAGACCCGATAGAGCCGTAATAGTTTATTCAAACAAGCTAAAAGAGCTTTTTCCCGATACTCCTGTTATAATAGGAGGACTTGAGGCGTCACTTCGCCGTTTCGCTCATTATGATTATTGGGACGATAAAATCAGACCAAGTATTCTGATTGACTCAAAAGCAGATTTGCTATCCTTCGGTATGGGCGAAAATCAAACTATTGAAATAGCTGACAGACTCAATAACGGTGAAAGCATCAGCACTATGCGGGATATTTTAGGCACTGTCTACGCTTGCCCGACTGTAGAAACAACTTACGAAGGTGTTGAGTGTCCGTCATACGATAACGTCCTTAACAGTAAAAAGGAATATGCAAAATCCTGCCGTATTCAGCAGGATGAACAGGATCATATCCGTGGAAGAGTTATAAAGCAGAAGCATGGCAAAACAATGATTGTACAGAACAAGCCTATGCCTCCGCTCACTCAAAAGGAGCTTGATTGGGTGTATTCGCTTCCGTATACAAGAAGGTATCATCCAAGCTACGAAGCTTTGGGTGGTGTGCCTGCTATTCGTGAAGTAGAATTTTCTATCACGCATAACAGAGGATGCTTTGGTGCATGTAATTTCTGTTCAATTGCTTTTCATCAGGGCAGATATGTAACGAGCCGTTCAAAGAAAAGCTTGCTTATTGAAGCTGAAAAGCTCACCTATATGCCGAATTTTAAAGGGTATATTCACGATGTCGGCGGACCAACAGCGAACTTTCGCAAGCCGTCCTGTGAGCTACAGGAGGATAACGGTCTTTGTAAAGGCAAAAAATGTCTTGCTCCGTCGCCCTGCAAAAATCTGATTGCAGATCATTCGGAGTATCTTGACATTTTGCGTGAATTACGAGAAGTTAAGGGTGTAAAAAAAGTATTTATCCGAAGCGGTATTCGTTATGATTATCTCTTGCAGGATAAGGATGATGAATTTTTCAGAGAGCTTGTAAAGTATCACGTTTCAGGTCAGCTAAAGGTTGCTCCCGAACACTGTTCTGCTGCAGTGCTTGACAAGATGGGCAAGCCTCATATTAAAGCGTATATTGACTTTTCAAAAAAATATTTCAGTTTTACTAATGACATAAATAAGGAGCAATATTTAGTTCCATATCTTATGTCATCTCACCCGGGTTCAACGCTTAATGACGCAATTGAGCTTGCATTGTTCCTTAAAAAGAATCATATCAGACCCGAGCAGGTTCAGGATTTTTATCCCACACCAGGTACAATTTCGACCTGTATGTTTTATACCGAGCTTGATCCTTATACAATGGAAAAGGTGTACGTAGCAAAGACAGAGCATGACAAGGCTCTGCAGCGTGCTTTATTGCAGTATTTTAATCCTAAAAATCAAAAACTTGTCGAGGAAGCGTTAAAGAAAGCAAATCGTCTTGATTTGATAGGCTTTGATAAAAAATGCCTTATCCGACCTTCTTCAAAGCCAAATCAGTATTCAAACAACCAAAGCAACAAGCAAAGAGGCAATAAGCCTTACAACAAAAGCGGGAGAAAAAAGAGATGAGTAGCAAAAAACAGTCGGTTGTATCAATCGGTATAGGTTTAATTGTAATCGGTGCAATACTGCTAATTTTTGCCCTTTCTCAGCCAAAAGAGCCGGTCGAAAGCTTAACTTCTGCATCAACTACTGTTTCGACTACTGCCTCGACTTCTAATGAGAGCATAAGCACAAACAGCAGTACAGAGAGTAACGTGCCGACAACTTTATACACTGATACCACCTCTCAAACTAATGATACTTCGCAATTGAGTGTTATTTCGGTATCATATCCGCTTAATCTTAACACTTGCACCGAGCAGGAGCTTATGAGTATTAAAGGAATAGGGGAAAGCAGAGCAAACGCTATAATTCAGTACAGAGAATATCTCGGTGGTTATACATCAACTGAACAGATAAAAGATATCAAGGGCTTCGGCGATTCAATGTATCAGAAAATCGCACCTTACATAACGGTATGAAAATTTTAGATGTAATTAAAACTGCACTGTTCACAAAGCGTTGTGCTCTTTGCGGTGAGGTAGTGGAGGTTGACGAAACTTTCTGCGAAGATTGTAAAAATCCGCCTGTAATTACAGGGGAAATTTGTAAGTCCTGCGGTTGTGCTATTGATGACTGCTCCTGCAAAAAGAATAAAAACGAGTACAAGCAGATTATTTCGCCGTTTTACTATGAGGATTCTGTAGTAAAGGCAATTAATTCATATAAGGAAAGGGAAATGCTTTTTATAGCCGATTACCTTTCAAAAGAAATGTGCACTGCTATTTCAAAGTATTATTCTGATATAAATTTTGATTTAATCACTTTTGTTCCGCTTGGCGAGCTGAAGCATAGAACGAGAGGCTTTAATCAGTCACAGCTTCTTGCCGAAAAAATAGGCACTCAGATATGCGTTAAGACAGAAGAGGTTATTTATAAATCGCGCCATACAGGGACGCTTCATAAAAACAAATCAAATGTAAAAAGAGCGGCAATCGTTTTCGGCGCATATGACGTTTATGAAGAATGCAAAAATGAAATTGTCGGTAAAACAATTCTTCTGATTGATGACGTAAAGACTACCGGCTCAACCTTGAACGAATGTGCAAAAATGCTAAAAATATACGGTGCAAAGGAAGTCTATGCCCTCACTGCATCAATAACCAAGAAAAAAGTTAAATAATTAAAAAAACACAAGCATCTGCAAAAGCAGGTGCTTGTGTTTTTGTGTTCATTTCTCGTTTTATATAAAAAATTTTTTAAAAAGGTGTAAGGTTTTTACCTTCTAAATGTACATAAGAAAGGAAAAGAAGTTAAAGGGGCGTTGTTTGTGAAAAAGCTAATATCATTAATATTGCCAATATGTATGGTGATTACAGGATTGCCAATGGTGGTATATGCTTCAAGCATCACTCCTGAAATTTCACTTGAGGAATTCACAAGTCAATTGCAGGAAATGCAGGCAGGGTATGATGATTATTATATATCTGAAATAACCGTTGAAAATGGCAGTGAATTTTACTATGTTGACGGTGAAGAAATGCCATTGTCTGAGGACGGTGATATTGTTGCAGAAGTCAGCAAAAATGATTTTGAAATACCTGTTTCTGCAATATCTGATTATTGTGAAATGCCTGAAACCTCAACATATTCATTGGAAACTGAATCTGCCGAAGATATAACTGTTGACAAAGGAACGGCGGTAGCTCTTGGATATGAAGTTGAAATCAAAGATGATACGGCTGTATTAACACAGCCGTATCAAACAAAGAGACTTATTGTTAAGTCTAAATATGACATCAATCCACTTGATTCAGTTGCAATCGTGGAAGGCTACAACGATTTACATATTGTTCAGTTTGATAATCAGGAAAGTGCAAAACAGGCTCAGGAATATTATGAAAAGCAGAAGCTTATTGAATATGCCGAGCCTGATTTAGTAGTCACTACTATGGATATTGACTATATTGATACAAACTCTGCTTTTGCAAATTCAATCAGTTCTTATGGCTCGCATTTGTCTTGGGGCAGTGATTCAATTGCCGTTGATGATTTTATTGATACATTGTCAGAAATTGATTCATTACCTGAGATTGTTGTGGGAATAATTGATACCGGTATTGATTTAGACCACGAATTTCTAAAAGACAGAATCATTGAAACGAATTACAATACCAGTAGTAGCGGAGATCAAAATAGTGAAGATGATGATGAAGGACATGGAACTCACGTTGCCGGTATTGTGGCGGACAATACTACCGATAATATTAAAATAAAAAGCTATAAGACCTTAAACAGTTCAGGTAGCGGTTCAATTTCCAATGTTGCAACATCTGTAGATTATGCCGTTAATGATGGTGTTAATGTGATTAATATGAGTCTTGGCACTAAAGGCGAGAGTACATCAATGGAAAATGCAGTCAATCGTGCAACAAAAGCAGGGGTTGTTATCTGCGTTGCAGCTGGAAATGATGGCTCAAACGCTTCAAAACATACACCTGCAAATATTAAAAATTGCATAACGGTAGCAGCAATAGATGAGTATGATAAAGCACCATATTGGACAAATTGGGGTCGTGCAGTAAATATTGTAGCACCCGGTGTTTCCATTTACAGTACATATAACAACGGAGGGTATGAAACATTAAGCGGAACTTCTATGGCATGTCCATTTGTTTGTGCCTCAGCGGCATTGTTATTATCTAAGAACCGTAATTATTCTCGTGATGAAATATGCGATTTATTAGTTGAAAATGGTAGAGTATGGAGCAAAGCAACAGATAACGGTTTAGTAGGTATTCCTGCACTATATATAGGTAATGTTGAAACTCTTTTGACTCCAAGAACCGCACAGCCTTATTTCAGTATGGAGGCTGGGAGATATAGAGATAGTATAACTGTAGAAATTTCATGTGATGATTCAGATGCAAAAATCTATTATACAACTGATGGTACGAGGGCAACTGATACAAATGGTACATTATATACTGAACCCATTGTAATTGATAAAGTAACAACATTATCTGCTAGTGCATATGCTCCTGATAAGCTGAAAAGCATCCAAATGAGTGCCCGTTATTATATTACTTATTTAGATGATGAATCAAATTTTGAAATTGACAGTAACGGAATCATAACAGCATATTATGGTTCAAACGAATATTTATCAGTTCCCGATTCTATTAATGATATTAGTGTAATAGGAATAGGAGAATCAGTTTTTATGAGTAGTAATATGGTTATGATTAAATTACCTGATTCCGCTACTTATATTGGTAGAAATGCTTTTCTTTCTTGTAATAAGCTGTATTCAGTAGATGCGAAAAACATCGAAAATGTTCAAAATCAAGCTTTTCGGTTATGTAGCAAATTAGAATTGTTCGATTTCTCAAAAATTGAAAATATTGGCGAATATGCATTTGCATCATGCAGATCTCTCATAAGTGTGAATGGTGATAATATCACAAACATATCAAATTATGGCTTTAATGGTTGCGATAAAATAATAAATGTAAATATTCCGAAATGTATAAAAATTGGCGATAACGCATTTGCCTCCAATCTCAAACTTGAGAATATATCAATGAGCAATGTTGAGATAATAGGAAGCAGAGCATTTAGAAGTTGCACAAAATTAACTGAAATTTATTTGCCAAATTTACAGCTTATTGAATTTAGTGCTTTTAATTATTGTCGAAATTTGACTACCATTGATATTTCAAATTATGAGGGGGAAATTCCAAGAAATACGTTTTCTTATGCATCAATAGAGAACATTAATTTACCAAGAGTAACCGTACTGGGAAATAATTCATTTGATGTAAATAAATCCTTAAAATCTGTATACTTACCTAATGTAATAACTATAGGTACAAATTGTTTTGATGGTGATAATAATTTAGAAATATTATTTGCTCCTAAATTGACAAGTTTAAATTCAATTCTTCCAAACGGTAAATGTACATTATATTTATCAGATGAATTTGAGAAAGGTATAAATAATACTTCTTATGCTCATAAAGTCATTGCACCAAGTGGCTCATACGCAGAACAATGGGCAAAAGAAAACAACCATACATTTATACCAAGTGATTACCGAGATTCTTCTATGGATTCACCAATAAATGTAGAAGATAAAGGTCGTTCTATACGAGTAACAAATGCGGGACTCCGTTTTGGATTCTCTTGGGATGAAATACCTGAAATTGAAGAATTAGCATCAAAAGTTGATTATGGCTTTGTTTATCATTACAACTATGATAACGAGCCTTATGGATCAGATAAATTAACTATTGATAATGTTGGTATAGATAACATTAAGAAGAAGGAAGCAGTTAATTTGGATGACAGCAACGATGGTAAAACTGTATTCAATTTGGTATTCACTAATATTCCTGATTCTAATCAAAACACAAATATTTCTGTAAGAGCTTATGTTTGTATTGACGGAATGTACTTTTATTCAAACAGTCTCAACGGCTCATTCAGTGAAGTATCAAATCTTGTTTTAGCCGATGAGGAAATAGACAATTCAACAAAAACAATGTTAAATAAAATATTGAAAGGGAGGTATGATTATGAAAGAGATTTATTCAAAGCCAATTGCAACAATTGAGCAATTCAAAACAATAGATGTTGTTACAACAAGCATTGATGACACGCAAAAAGGCGATAACGATGTGAATTTTGGTGACTAATGAAAAAGCAATTACTTATTATCTCCGTATTAGTTGTTATTGTCAGTATCTTTGTTTCATGTTCTGCAAACAGCAGTAGTGAAGATGCTTCAACTACTGCTGTTACAGACAGTAACGGAACAACTCATTATTATGAGCCTGTTACTGATAATAAAGGCAATTTATCAACAACAAGTAAAAATCAAGGCGTGTTTGCTGAGATTGAAACAGAATCAAACGGTAAAGTTGTAACCAAAAAAGGCGGTACATATGTTACTAATGAGAATACAACAGTTCTGCCTATTAAAAGTGTAACTGATAATACAATCAGCACAACAAAACCGACAACAGAAAAATCATCAACAGGCACTACAAGAAATATTGATAATGCCGACAATGTTGTTGAATTTGAGCCGACCAATGAGGCAGAGGAAACAAAACCTGACCCAACTACTACCGAAAAGCAAACAACTGCAACTACAGAAACTACTGAACAAAAGGAAACCCAACCTATTACTGATAAAGACGGTTGGATAAATAAGTGGTATTAATTGAATATTATCACAAAAAAAGAAGTCTGACGATTTATTCGTCAGACTTCTTTTGCATAGTTAGTGTAATTGTTGATATTTATTTTTCAGTAATTGCTGTTACTTCAAAGCCTGCATCCGTAATCGCCTGAGTAAGCACATCATTGCTGACATCTTCTGCAAGCTTTACAGTTGCACTGTTTTTTTTAAGCTCAACCTTTGCACTTTTTACTGCATCCAGACTCTCAAGTGCTGTCTTAACTGTTGCTACACAGTGCTCACAAGCCATTCCGTTAATTGAAATAATCTTTTTCATTACTTAAACCTCCTTAATCTTAGTGAATTAGTAACAACTGTGACGGAGCTCAGACTCATACAAGCTGCCGCTATCATCGGATTTAACGTCCATCCGAAAATACCGTAAAAGCATCCTGCGGCGAGCGGTATTCCAAGACAGTTGTAAAAAAATGCCCAAAACAGATTTTCTCTGATATTTCTAAGTGTTTTTTTAGAAAGCCTTATCGCCTTTGATACGTCTGTAAGTCTGTTCGATACCAAAACAACGTCGGCAGACTCAATTGCAATATCAGACCCAGCACCAATCGCTATTCCTACGTCTGCTCTCGTTAGAGCAGGGGAGTCATTAATGCCGTCGCCAATCATTGCAACGGTTTTTCCCTCCTCAATAAGCTCTTTGATTTTTCTTTCTTTATCATCAGGCAGTGCCGAAGCAATAAAACTTTTGATGCCTGCCTGCTGAGTGATTGCATATGCAGTCAGCTCGTTATCTCCGGTAATCATAATCGTATCTGCAGTAATTGAATCGATAGCCTCTTTTGCATCATCCTTGATTTTGTCGGCTACTGCTACTGTGCAAAGGTATTCGTCATCACAAGTAAATATTACCGGAGTTTTTCCTGAGTATGAATACTCATTGTCAGCAAATCCAGTAAGCTTTTGATTTCCTGCTTTGTAGATTTTATCGCCGATTTTTGCAACGATACCTTTTCCTATCTGATACTCACTTTCCTGAATTTCAAGGAGCTTAGCACCTTTTTCCTTGCAGTAGTTGCATATTGCCTCGGAAATCGGATGATCAGAAACATTTTCAATAGTATAGATAATGTCGATGAATTCTTCGTTTGTTATATCTGTTACGAACATTTCACCCTGAGTTATTGTTCCGGTTTTATCAAAAACAATTGTATTGCACTTACCCAAATTTTCAAGTGCAGTCGCATCCTTGAATAGTATACCGTTTTCAGCACCCTTTCCTGTACCTATCATAATAGCGCACGGTGTTGCAAGACCAAGCGCACAAGGACAGCTTATTACGAGAACGGATATTCCTATTGAAAATGCAAATTCAAAGCCTTTTCCAAGAAGGAGCCATACTGCAAATGCTATAATTGATATAATGATTACTGCCGGTACGAATACGGAAGAGATTTTATCTGCAAGCCTCTGCGCAGGTGCTTTTGATGATGAAGCGTCCTCAACAAGTGCTATAATCCTTGAAAGTGTTGACTCGTCACCGACTGCGGTAGCACGGAATACAAAATTTCCGTTTTTATTAACTGTTCCGCTGATAACCTTGTCACCCTCAGTTAAATCAACAGGTACACTTTCTCCGGTTACCGTACTCTGGTCAACCGATCCGCTGCCCGAAACGATTACCCCGTCAACAGCGATTCTCATACCCGGTTTGATAACTACCAAATCGTTTTCTTGAATCAGAGCAGATTCAATCTCAACTTCATTGTTATCTTTAAGAATTATACTCTTTTCAGGAACGAGATCAATAAGTGCATTTATTGCATCCTTTGTTTTGCCTTTGCTTATTGTTTCAAGATATTTACCGACTGTTATAAGTGCGAGAATCATACCTGCTGATTCAAAATAAACGTGGCTATGTTCAAAAAATATCAAAGATACAATGCTGTATATAAAAGAAGCACCCGAGCCGACGGATACAAGGCTGTCCATATTAGGATTTAGCTTGATAAGTGCTTTAAATCCGCTCGTAAAGAATTTATAGTTTACAATCATTATTGGCAGGGTGAAAATCATCTGACCTATTCCGTTTGGTATGTGATCTCCTAAAATCCACGGCAGATTGTAATGAAACATATGAGCCATAGAGAGATACATAAGCGGAATTAAAAGAATTACTGAAATAATAACTCTTCTTTTCATAGATCTGACTTCTTCTGAGTTTACAGACTTTTTCAGCCTGAACGGCTCACATCCGTAGCCGGCGTTAGTTACTGCGTTAATTATATCTGTTGTATCACAGTCATATTCAGCAACCATTGTGCCTGCAAGCAGATTAACGTTAACGAATGTACACAGGGGAGCAACTGCTTTTTCAACTCTTGCCGAACAGGCTGCACAGCTCATTCCTGTTACCAAAAACTTTTGCTTCATTAAAGAATAATCAACTCCTTTGTAATTTTTGACAAATTTTCTCTGCCTCTTGGTGAAATATAAAGTAAATCCTCAATCCTTATTCCAAACTTGTCAGGTATATAAATTCCCGGCTCAATTGAGGTCACGTTACCAACTTCAAAAGTATCTTTGCTTTTAGGTGATGCGTTATATCCCTCGTGAATTTCAAGACCAACGCCGTGACCAAGACTGTGCCTGAAATATTTTGCCATATCTTTTTCATTGAGAACATCGTAAGCACTTTTATAAACGTCAGCACAGGGAACACCTGCACCAAGCGCCTTTATGCCCGCAAGCTGAGCCTTTAGCACAAGATTGTAGCACTCAGCCATTTCATCTGTTGCGTGATGCACGGCAACGGTCCTTGTCATATCCGAATGGTAACCCTTATAGGTTGCACCGAAGTCAAACAGTACAAAGTCACCCTCTTGTATTTTTCTCTCCTCGGGTACTCCGTGTGGCATAGAAGTGTGGACACCGGTCAATAAAATCGTGTCAAAGCTTATACCGTCAGAGCCGTTTTTTGCCATAAGATAGTCAAACAGTGAGGCAAGCTCTTTTTCTGTTTTTCCTGCCTTCACTTCATCCAAAAGCTCCATAAACGACTTTTCAGCAATATTATTTGCTGTTTTAATAAATTTTATTTCATCTATATCCTTAATGTTTCTGAGCTTCATCAGCTCGTTTCCAAGCTCAATAAACTCAATGTTACTAAGCAGCTTACTGTATTGCCTAAAGCTCGACAAAGAAATTGTTTCGTTTTCAAAAAGCATTGAGCGTATGTTATGTTTTTTTACTATGCTCTCTACTTCTTTTGAAAAGCTTTCCGTAATTTCTATTACGTTCATTCCTGTTTCAGCTGAATGGTTAATAGCTGTTTCTGTATACCTCGAATCAACAATGTGATACGAAGTATTATCATTAGTGATAATAACTACACCTTCGCTTGGCGAAAAACCGCAGGCATAATGCATATTGCCCTCGTTAAGAAGTATAACGGCATCAGCGTTTTTATTAATTGCAATATTGCTGATATTTTCTGTTCTTGTACTCATTAAAATTAATTCCTATCTAATTTATAGGAATTATTATAGCAATAAATGCTCTTTTTGTCAACAGTTTAAGATACTTTATTGACATTTTGATTCTCTTATGATATGTTTTGTATAAAATAAGTCGGCGTAGTCGAAAGAATATGGCTTTTAACCAATTTTTTCCGCCAACTAATAATATTGAGGTGTATTATGCAGAAGTATTTAATCAACCCAAATCAAAAAATAAGCAAAATTAATAAGGACATTTACGGACATTTTTCAGAGCATCTCGGCAGATGTATTTATGACGGTCTGTTTGTAGGTAAGGACTCTAAAATACCGAATGTAAACGGTATGAGAACAGACGTTGTTAATGCACTAAAGGACATGGGTATTCCTGTTCTTCGCTGGCCGGGCGGATGCTTCGCTGATGAATATCACTGGAAAGACGGTATAGGCCCTGTTGAGAACAGAAAGAAAATGGTAAATACCAACTGGGGTGGAGTAGTTGAGGACAATTCATTTGGTACTCACGAGTTTTTTGAGCTTTGTGAGCAGCTTGGCTGTGATGCGTACATAAACGGCAACGTCGGCTCAGGCACTGTTCAGGAAATGAACGAGTGGGTTGAATATATGACCTTTGACGGTGTATCACCTATGGCTGAGCTTCGCAAGAAAAACGGACGTGAAAAGCCATGGAAGATTAAATATTTCGGTGTTGGAAATGAGTCATGGGGCTGCGGCGGAAATATGGACCCCGAATACTACGGCTGTCTCTACAAAAGATACAATTCATTTGTAAAGAATTACGACCCTGAAAACAGAATAAAGAGAATTGCCTGCGGTCCTAACGTTGACGATTATCACTGGATGCGTGAGGTTATGATTAAGGTTAAGCATCAGGCACAGGGAATTTCTCTTCATTATTACACAATTCCCGGTGATACTTGGGAGAATAAGGGCTCTGCTACACAGTTTGATACAAACGAGTATTATAAAACAATATGCAAAGCATACAGAATGGAAGAGCTTATCAATCAGCACATTACTGTTATGAATTCTGTTAATCCTCAGCAGTGGGTTAATCTTGTCGTTGACGAGTGGGGAACATGGTTTGACGTAGAGCCTGGAACAAATCCGGGATTCCTCTATCAGCAAAACACAATGAGAGATGCTATCGTTGCCGCTCTCACACTTAACATATTTAATAAGCATTCAGACAGAATCATTATGGCAAATATCGCACAGACCGTAAACGTGCTTCAGTCTGTAATTCTTACCGAAGCAGATAAAATGGTCCTTACTCCTACATACCATATTTTCAAAATGTATAAGGATCATCAGGAAAACACGTTAATAGGCTCATATATCACTACTGATAAGGTTCAGACAAAAGACAATAAATATTCCTGTCCTAATCTTATTGAATCTGCATCTGTTGATGAAAACGGTGTGATTTATTCAACAATCACTAACGTTTCTGCATCAAAGAGCGAGAAAATCAAGTGCCAGATTGCCGATACCAAGGTTAAGTCAATCAAAGCAGAAATTTTAACGGGTGACATTCACGATAAGAATGATTTTGAAAATACAGATGCGGTTAAAACTGTAGAATTTACTGATTTTAGAAAGCTTTCTGACGGCTTTTCAGCTACAATTCCTCCTTGCAGTGTAGTTAAATTCATTATCGAATAATATGTCAAATCAGTGTAAAAAGTGCTTACTTCTTGAAAGCGGAGAGAAAAACACTTTTGATGAAGTCAAGTCGCTTATCGAGCAAATTGATAATGAATGTAAGCTTGATAATGATAGTTATTCAGCAAGATTGAAACTCTGCAAAAACTGTGAATTCCTTATTTCAGGTATGTGCAGAAAGTGCGGCTGTTACGTTGAATTGAGAGCAATTCAAAAAACATTGCACTGCCCGAACGCAGATGATGTTAAGTGGTGATACGATGGCAGAACTTAATCATAACGGACACAGAGAAAGACTCAGGAAAATGTATCTGTCAGGTAGTATGGAAGATGCATCGGAGCATAATCTTCTTGAACTTTTTCTTACTACTATAATTCCGAGAAAAGACGTAAAGCCTATTGCCTACGATTTGATTAATACCTTCGGCTCGCTTGAGGGTGTGCTGTGTGCATCTCCACGCGAGCTAATGTTTGTTGACGGAATAGGTGAGCAGTCAGCAATTGCTATAAGTCTTATAAGAGTTTTGATGTCAAAGGTAAATACTCTTGAAAGCAATAAGAAAAAGAAACTTAAAGGCTACAAAGACGTATGCAGTTATTGTTACGATTTCTTTAAGTATGAAAAAGTTGAAAAGCTGATGCTTATCACTCTCGATAACACTAATTCCATTATCAGTCGTCATATAGTCGATTCAGGCTCAGCTAATGAACTGAATGTGCCGATGTCTAAAATTATCAGGATAATAAATCTTGATGGTGCAAGCTCTGTTATTTTAGCTCATAACCATCCCCACGGCTCCTCAAAGCCATCTGCCGCTGATATTTCGTACACGATAGAACTTAACGGAATATTAAAGAAGCTTGGTGTTCATTTACTTGACCACGTTGTGCTTGGTGAAGATGGCTCTTCAAGCGTTTTAACTGCAATGAAAAAATCAATATACTGATTAAATTACTTCATATTGTCAATAATGATGATATGAAGTTTTTTAATTTGCAAAACAAGATACTTAATTCACTTATGCTTCCGTTTGTTTTGGGTAGTGTAATACTTGTCGCAGTTGAGGTTATCAGCCTGTTAAATTCATACGTGACTAATTCTTTTACCGATATGCTTTACTTGCACGTTGAAACACTAAAAGAAATTCTCGGATATATTTTTTGCTATTTTTCTGTATTGATGCTCACTAAGGGTAAAAGCTCTATTAAAGCATTTGCCGCTGTGTTATGTATAGCCTTGTTTAACTCAGCCTTTAAGTCAGCAGGCGGTAGAGAGGTTTCATATCTGTTAGCATTAATTCTCGCATGCGTTTTTATTTTTTGTTTTAACAAGTTAAGCACAGCTATTTCATATATAATTATTCCTATAGCTTCATTGCTTTTTGGTTATGCAACGGGACTTCTTTCAGGCGAAATTGAAAGTATGTTGCTTAACTTTTCAAACTCTCATTTTTCGGATAACGTAATATCTGCAGTTCTTTTTGGCGGGATTAATTCGATTTTTTCACTGTTTGACAGTGAATTATTCAGCAATCTGTTATATTATAAAAGCGCAGGCGGTTCACTGCTTTATAATGAGCAAATGATAACAGGCGTTAAAGACTTGTTTGAAAGAGGATATTCAGGCAATCTTGTAAGCGTATATCTTTCAGGCAGATATTATCAGATGTTCGCACTTTTAGGTCTTTCGGTGTCAGTAGCAAACGAGCTTAAAGGTATACAAAAAAAGGTTCTGTTAATCGTATCCTTCTTATCACTAATAAGCGGTAATTTAAGTCTGATGATACTCTTTTTGATATTAGAAAATATATTAATGCTTGTGCCTGTTATTCTGCTTTCAATGCTTTCGTATGCTTGTGCCGCATTGCTTAAACTTGGCGTAGGTCATCTTGGAAGCGGCAGTATTATTGAGCTTGCTATGACGCTTAACGGCAGATGGGTTTATGTTCTTGCAGGCAGTGCAGTACTTGCGGTTACGGGGTATTTTTGTGCAAAATATTTTATTGAAAAAAATGGCATTTCCGATTGCCTGAACGTATATATTCCTACAAGACTTAATTCGCTTTTGAAATCTCTTGGCGGTATTGAAAATATTATAAGAATAAAAAACGGCAACGCAGAAGTCAGGAACCCTCAGCTTGTAAATTTTCTTAATGAGGATTACGAAATCAGGGATAATATAATCATTTGTAAAAACAATATGATTGCTGATTTGGAAGAGTATTTAGAATAGAATAAAATAAAAAACAGCCTAATGCGAAAAAAATTGCATTAAGCTGTTTTTGTTTTTTTAAAGCTTTGCTGCCTGTGCCGCTGCACCGAGAAGTGCGGCATCACTGCCGAGCCTTGAACGTACTATATTGACATCCCTGTAATTTTCCATAAGCTGATTGTAAATCTTCCTGTCAATGAGGTCAATTACGTAATCCTCGTTCATAATTCCACCGCCTAAAATGATAAGCGGCGGATTGAAAATGTAAATGATGTTAATCAGTCCGACAATCATTTCATCAATCCATTTATCAACAACTGAGCGAATTTCAGGCTTTTGGAAATTTTCCTTTTCAAATATTTCAAACGCGTTTAACGGCTCTTTTCTGTTCTTGTTTACTGCGTGCAAAAGTGCTTCAGTAGAAGCATAACATTCATAGCATCCCTCGCCGCCGCAGATGCACTGCTTGCCTCCTGCGTGAATAATCATATGACCGAATTCACCGGCGGAGGAGTTGAAGCCTTTGTAAAGCTTGTTATTGAGGAAAAGAGCACCGCCTATTCCGCCTCCGTATGTTAGACAGAGGAAATCGGATTTTCCTTTTCCTGCCCCGAATTGAGCTTCACCAAGTGCAAAGGAGTTAACGTCATTTTCAACGTAGGTAGTCAGTCCCGTCTTGTTCTCAATTATCTTTTTCATAAGCATTCCCGAATAATAGGGGATACAGTCGGTTGAATGAACGATTATTCCGTTCTCACTGTCTACCTGTCCTGTTGTAGAAACGGCAACTCTGTCAATGTTATCATAGCTTTCAATAATAGAGATTATTCTGTTAACAAGCTCCTGACCGCCTTTTTCTGCCTGTGTCGGAATTGTATGCCTTTCGCTTAAAACAAACTTCTCGTTGCAAATAGCGTATTTTATGTTAGTTGCACCAATATCAAATGAGATAATGTTCATACGAATCCTCCTTTATCATAGTAATTATATCAATTTCTATGCTAAAATACAATACTTATTGAAAAATACTGATTAATGTGTTAAAATGACCTCAAACAATTAACGAGGTATTGAATATGTCTGAAGAATACAAAGAAGAAATACTTGACAGTCCTCTTGTAGTACATAAAGAAAGTGATGCATCTTATCAGGAAACGGCGAGTGAGGTTTCAATGAGTTCAACTCATTTAGATGAAGATGGCGACGATTATCCGACTCTTGAGAGACACCGTTTCAGAAAAAAGAAAAAAAGCAAGAAACCACTTGTGATTTCTGTTATTGTTATTGCCATTATTGCGGGAATAATTTGTGCTCTTTACTACTCTAATGACGTAATCAGTGCAAAGAAAGAACGGGAAACTACCTCAAAAAAGACGTATACTACCCAAGCTGAAAATAAATTCGAAGGTATTATTACTGTAAAGGGTACTTATATTTTCTTTGAAGGTGAAGAAATTGACGGTCTTAATGAACTTGAAAGAAAAATAAAATATATTGATAAGGATTCTAAGTTTATAATTCAGGATGAGAATGCTGATTTTAATCTGCTTACTCTTGATAAAGGTGACAAGCCGGGCGGAAGTATTTTGTCACTGCTTTCAAAATACGGTATTGATTACGATGTAACGCATATTGTATCATCAGGTCTTGAATCAAAGTATGAAACAACTGCCGCCGAATCATCAACTACCAAAAAGCAAAGCAAGTCAAAGACCAAAAAGAAAACGTCTTCTAAGAAAACATCTTCTAAGAAAACATCTAAAAGCTCTGATAACGCTAACTAAGCATAAAGACCTTGTTTACATAAACAAGGTCTTTTTTATGCGTATCGCAAACGTAAAATTTGTCTATACTATAACTATCATAGTGACTGATAATATGAAACTGCAAGGGCATCACATCGTTCATTGTACTCGTGTCCGTTGTGACCCTTTACCCATACAAATTCAACCTTGTGCGTTTCGAGTAATGGCAGAAGCTGCTCCCATAAATCAACGTTGAGAGCAGGCTTTTTGTCAGCCTTTTTCCAGCCGTTATTTTTCCATGAATATACCCATCCCTTTGTAATCGCATCACATACATATTTTGAGTCTGTAGTGAGAGTTACTTCACAGGGCTCTTTTAGTTTTTTTAATGCCATAATTACAGCCGTAAGCTCCATTCGGTTATTTGTTGTATGTGCTTCACCGCCGCTGAATTCTTTCTCTGTTTCATTATATATGAGAATTGCACCCCATCCGCCCTTTCCGGGATTACCGCTGCAGGCACCGTCAGTATATATGTTTATCTTTTTCATATTCGCTCCCATTGTGTTATCAATTTCTGTATATTCTAACACTTTATTTTCAAATAATCAATATTATGTAACTTGACATTGTATAATTTATGGTCTATTATAGTAATAATTTATTTGTACGGAAAAATTTTATTAAGGAGGAAATATATGTCAAAACAAAATGGGCAATACGATAACGGTGCCTACGGAAAACGGAATTCCAAAAAGCGCTATGTAACGTATCGTAAAGCTCCTAAAAAGAAATCTCTTCAACCTCCCAAGGTTAAAGAGTCTGTTCGTATTGCCTTTTTGGGCGGTATGAATGAAATTGGAAAAAATATGACTCTTTATGATTATAAGGAGTCAATGTTTATTGTTGACTGTGGTCTTGCTTTTCCTGACGCAGATTTACCGGGTGTAGATATTGTAATTCCTGATTTTACCTACGTAGAGGAAAACGCTGATAAAATAAGAGGTATTGTTATTACTCACGGTCATGAGGACCACATCGGCGGACTTGCTTATTTGCTTCAAAAGGTCAACATACCGATTTATGCTACTAAGCTCACAATAGGTCTTATTAAAGGAAAGTTAGAGGAGCACGGACTTCTCGGCAGCTCAAAGCTGATTGAACTAAAACCAAGAGATAATATAACATTAGGCGATTTTAATATTGAGCTTATCCACGTAAATCATTCTATTCCCGACGCGGTAGGACTTGCCATAAGATGTGCGGCAGGAACTATAATCCAGACAGGTGACTTCAAAATTGATACTACACCTGTTGACGGAGATATGATTGACTTAACAAGATTTGCCGATTTCGGAAAAAAAGGCGTTCTTGCACTTCTTTCCGACTCAACTAATGCCGAAAGACCGGGTTATACAACGAGTGAAAGATCAGTCGGTGATTCCTTTGAGCTTCTGTTCAGAAAAGCAAAAAACAAGCGAATTGTAGTTGCTACGTTTGCATCTAATATTCATCGTATTCAGCAGATAATGGACGTTGCAAAGTCGATGGACAGAAAGGTTGCCGTAATAGGACGAAGCCTTGAAAATCTTGTAAACGTCGGAAGCGAGCTTGGTTATCTTAACGTTCCGAACGGTCTTCTCATTGATATTAACTCAATAAGAAACTACCCCGATGATAAGCTTCTTATTATCACTACAGGCTCTCAGGGTGAGCCGATGTCTGCGCTTACAAAAATGGCGTTTGGCGAGCACCGAAAGGTAAGTGTTACTCCAAATGATTACGTTATAATTTCTGCTACTCCGATTCCGGGTAATGAAAAAATGGTAGGTAATGTAGTCAATGAGCTTATGAAGCACGGAGTAGAAGTTATATATGAAAAGATGTATGACGTTCACGTTTCGGGCCACGCTTGTCAGGAGGAGCTCAAGCTGATGCTTGGTCTTACAAACCCCAAGTATTTCATTCCCGTTCACGGCGAGCAAAAGCATTTGCAAAAGCACGCTCTTCTTGCTGAAGCTATGGGTATTGCTAAAGAAAATATTTATATCGGAACAATTGGTGACAGAATCGAGCTTTCTGCCGATGGAATAAAACCGCTCGAAGGTGTTACTTCAGGTGAAGTTTACGTTGACGGACTTGGTGTTGGTGACGTAGGTAACATTGTTCTTAATGACAGAAAAAAGCTCTCTAAAGACGGACTTGTAATCATTGTTGCTACAATAGACAGAGAGAGTGGATATATTGTCAGCGGTCCTGATGTTGTTTCAAGAGGATTTGTCTATGTAAAGGAAAACGAAGATCTGATGTCTGCCGCAAAAGCTCTTGCCTATGAAATTATATCAGACAGCTATGATAAACGATATCATGACTGGAATTCTCTTAAGTCACTTCTCAGGGAAGATATATCAAAGCTTATGTATGAAAAAACAAAGCGAAGCCCTATGGTGCTTCCGATTTTGATGGAAATATAGGAGAAAAGATATGAAAGTTATTTTAACACAGGACGTAAAAAGTCTTGGCAAAAAAGGTGATTTGGTTAATGCCTCAGACGGATATGCAAGAAACTTCCTTTTTCCAAAAGGACTTGCAATTGAGGCTAATGCTTCTGCAATGAATGAGTTTAAAAACAGAGAAAATTCCAAGAAGTTTCACAAGGCAGAAGAGCTCAAGGCTGCAAATGAGCTTGCTGCGAAGCTTGAAGGCAAAACTTTTAAGCTTAAGGCAAAGGCAGGAGCTAACGGCAAGCTCTTCGGCTCTGTAACGTCAAAGGATGTTGCAAAGCAGATTAAAGCAGATCTCGATGTAGATATTGATAAGCGTAAGATAGTTATGGATGATATGAAGTCATTTGGTACTATTCAGGCAGAAATCAAGGTTTATCAAGGTATTACAGCTAAGGTGTTCGTTCAGGTATCGGAGGCATAATTATGGCTGATGTGAGTTTGGATTTTAGCGGTAATATGCCATATAATCTTGAGGCAGAGCAATCTGTACTTGGTTCGATGCTGATTGATCCCGAATGTCTGCCTGACGTATTTTCTTCACTTAAAGCAGACTCGTTTTATCTTGAAAGGCATAAGGTTATTTTTAACTCTATGCTTATAATGAATTCTGCAAGAAAGCCGATAGACCCTGTTATAATTGCTGATGAGCTTGCAAAAGCCGGTGACTATGACGTTTCAGGCGGAAGAGAATATCTTGTTCAGCTTGCTCAGACTGTTCCGACAACAACTAATATTAAGCATTATATAAACATTGTTAATGAACAGTATTTGCTCAGAAGCCTGATTACAGTTGCTCAGGATATTATTGATGATGCATCAAGCGGAGAAGCTGAAGCCGGAGAAATTTTAGATAAAGCACAACAGCTTATATATAACATTAATCAAGGAAAAGATAAAAACGGACTTGAAAAAATCAGCAAAATCATCATAAATGATGTCTATTCAAGGCTTGATAAGATTACAGGCGACGAAAAGGAAAAGTATAAAGGCATCCCGACAGGCTTTGGACTCCTTGATAAATATTTATCTGGTCTTAACCGTTCTGATTTCATTCTTATCGGTGCAAGACCTGCTATGGGTAAAACAAGCTTTGCGCTTAATCTTGCTCATAATATTACAATGCTTGCAAAAAAGAAGTGTGCTTTTTTCAGCCTTGAAATGACAAAGGAACAGCTTGCAGAAAGACTTCTTTCATCGCAGGCAGGTATTGACTCACAAAAGCTCAGAAAGGGTGAGCTTACAGTCGATGAGTGGACAAGACTCGGAAATGCAACGGGTCAGTACGAAAACGTTGAGCTTTATATTGATGATTCATCATCAATCACTGTTCCCGAAATAAAATCAAAGGTAATGAGAGAACGAGATGTTGACTGCATAATTATCGACTATCTCGGACTTATCAAATCTGCTGTGAAAAAGGAAAACAGAGTTCAGGAGGTTTCCGACGTCACAAGAAATCTCAAGATGATGGCAAAGGACCTCAACATTCCCGTGGTGTGCTGTGCACAGCTTTCAAGAGCATCTGAGGGACGTGGCAAAAGCCACAAGCCGCAGCTTTCCGATCTTCGTGAGTCGGGAACTATAGAACAGGATGCAGATATAGTTATGTTTCTGTATCGTCCGGATTACTATAAAAACGAACTTTCTGAGGAACAGCAAAACGAGGTTGATACGTCAAAAACAGAACTCATTATTGCTAAGAACAGACATGGTGCTACCGAAACAGTAGAGCTTGTCTTTGATAAGGAATATACAAGATTCAGAGCCGTAGACAAAACAATAAATAACTGATTATGATTAACAAGTTTTTATCTACTATTGATAAATATAATATGATTTCTTCGGGCGACAAGGTTCTGTTAGCCGTTTCCGGAGGAGCAGACTCAGTTGTTATGCTTAAACTTTTTATCGAAGCTATGCAAAAACTGTCCGTAACTCTTGAGGTTGCTCACGTCGAGCACGGAATCAGGGGAGAGGCTTCTGTAAACGATGCAGAGTTTGTAAGGAGTATTTGCAAGAAAAATAATATTAAATTTTCAAAGCTTAGTATTAATGCGCCTGAAGAGTCGAGGCTTGCCGGTATGACAGTTGAGGAGTATTCAAGGAAAAGAAGATATGAATTTTTCGATTCATTGAACGCGGATAAAATCGCAACTGCACACAATGCTGATGATAACGCTGAAACATTAATTTTCAGATTGGTTCGTGGCTGCGGCATCAACGGTGCTGCGTCTATTCCTGCTGTTCGCGGCAACATAATAAGACCCCTTATCGAATGTACATCTGCAGAAATCAGAGCTTATGCCGTTGAAAACGGTATTGATTACAGGGTTGATTCAACAAATTCTGATAATAAGTACACAAGAAATTATATCAGAAACGTTATTATGCCTTCACTAAAAAATGTCAATACTTCTGCTGCTGAGCACTTAAATGAATTTATTAGTGATTCAGCAGAAGATAATGATTTTATTTCGCAGGTTTCAATAGATGCACTGAGCGAATGTATGCATAATGATAAACTTATTATAAGTAAACTCAAATCATACCATATATCAGTAATTAAAAGAGTTGTAACTCTCTATTTCAAACAGTTTGATATAAGTGTTGATAGATTGCATCTTAACGAAGTTCTGCTTCTTTTAGACAAGTCGGGCAAAATTCAGATAAATGAAAATGATTTTGCAATTTCTTACAATGATATGCTGTATTTGCATAAATGCAGTGAGAAAACGCCTTTTGTAATACCGTTTTTTGATACGATTAGTTCAAATGATTTTGATAACTCTGATGTTGACTTTTTCTGCGATTATGATAAAATTATCGGTAAAGTTTATTTCAGATGCAGAAAAGCAGGGGATTCAATTTCACCTGCCGGCAGAGGGTGCACTAAGACACTCAAAAAGCTTTTCAACGAATATAAAATTCCTGAATATGAAAGAGGCAGTGTTCCTGTAATTTGTGATGATTTTGGTGTTATCGGTATATCCGGATACTGCGTAGATGAAAGAGTAAAGGCTGACAGCTCGACTAAAACTATCTTTTATTGTAAAATTCCCACGGAGGATTAATATATGAACAATATGGCAAAAAATTGGAAGTCAATATTGATATATCTGCTCATACCGATTGTTCTTATTGGCTCTCTTGCTTATTATGCCGGTAAGCAAAACGACGTTGATTTGAAGTATTCACAGGTAGTTAATATGTTCAAAAACAACGAAATAGCAGAGTTTAAGCTTGATTTATCAAGCGGAAATCTCACTTATAAGACTTTCGCAGAACCTAACAAAGAGCAAAAATATTCTGTCCCGAGTGCTGGTGTTGCGTATTTTCTTGACGACATCAGAGGCAGCGTAGAAAGCTACAACGAGGCTAATCCAGATAAACAGATAGTATTTGATTATGAATCAGGCTCATCAGGCTCTTGGTTTATAAGTATGCTTCCGAGTCTCCTTATGCTTCTTCTTATCGGCGGTCTTACTATATATGCCTTCAGAAAAATGAGCGGAGCGATGGCGAATGACCACAACCGCACTTTAAGCTTTGGGAAAATAAGAACCAAAAGCCTTGCTGATGATGAAAAGCGTAAAACAACGTTTAAGGATGTTGCCGGCTGTGATGAGGAAAAAGGAGAGCTTGAGGAGCTTGTAGAATTTCTCAAGGATCCTGATAAATTTACAAAGCTCGGTGCGAGAATACCTAAGGGTGTACTTCTTGTAGGTCCTCCGGGTACAGGTAAAACGCTCCTTGCAAGGGCAGTTGCGGGAGAGGCAGGTGCACCGTTCCTGTCTATTTCAGGCTCTGACTTCGTTGAAATGTACGTAGGTGTCGGTGCATCAAGAGTAAGAGATCTTTTTGATCAGGCTAAAAAGAAATCTCCTGCAATCGTATTTATTGATGAGATTGATGCTGTCGGCAGACATAGAGGTGCCGGAATGGGCGGCGGTCACGATGAGCGTGAGCAGACACTTAACCAGCTTCTTGTTGAGATGGATGGATTTGGTGCAAACGAGGGCGTAATTATTATTGCTGCTACAAACAGACCCGATGTTCTTGATCCTGCTCTTTTAAGACCGGGCAGATTTGACAGGCAGATTACCGTGGGCAGACCCGATACAAAGGGCAGAGAGGAAATTCTTAAGGTCCATTCTAAGAACAAGCCTCTTGCTCCTGACGTTGATTTAGGTGACGTTGCTAAGAACACAATCGGCTTTGTAGGTGCTGATCTTGAAAACCTTATGAACGAGGCGGCTCTCCTTGCAGCACGCCGTAATAATATGGCAATTACCTACGCCGAAATTCAGGAAGCTATGACAAAGGTAATTATGGGCACTGAGAAGAAGTCTCATAAGTACAGCAAAAAAGCACTTAAGCTTACTGCCTTCCACGAAGCAGGTCACGCAGTTGTTTCTTACTATCTCAAAGATCACGATCCCGTTCAGGAAATTTCAATTATACCGAGAGGTATGGGTGCAGGCGGT
Organism: Eubacterium sp.; assembly: GCA_022511225.1. Lineage (GTDB taxonomy): Bacteria > Bacillota > Clostridia > Oscillospirales > Acutalibacteraceae > Eubacterium_R. The sequence continues at coordinate 30,555 of JAFLRZ010000001.1, read as the reverse complement.
TACACTATGTATCAGCCTCAGGAGGAAAATTATTCTTCCAAAAAAGAAATGCTTGACACTCTTGTATCGATGCTTGGCGGTAGAGTTGCTGAGGCAATTTCACTCGACGATATTTCTACAGGTGCTTCAAATGATATTGAACGTGCAACACAGATTGCAAGAGATATGGTAACCAAGTATGGTATGAGCGACAATATCGGACCTATCAATTATGCTGGAGATAATCAGGAAGTATTTATCGGCAGAGATTATGGTCACGTTAAAAATTATTCCGAAGAAACGTCTGCAAAAATTGATGAGGAAGTATCAAGAATTATCAATGAAGCTTATGCAAGAACCGAGAGTATTCTCAAAGACCATTTTGATAAGCTTGAGCTTGTTGCAGACAGTCTTATTGAGCGAGAGAAGATTGACAAGAATCAGTTTATCTCACTTATGGAAGACGGATTTATTCCTGATGATGAAGAAAAGACTGAAAGCGAAGATACAGCGCAAATAGATTGTTTAGCAGAAAATGAAGAAGATACTGAAAATTCTGTTAATCCTTCAGATGACAGCAAAGCTGACGAATCAGCAAATATAGACGAATAATCTCTAAATAATCAGGCGATAGTACAATGCTATCGCCTAATTTGTTGCTTTGCTTGACTTTTTATACAATATATTGTATCATATATCGGAATTTAAACTTTCTTACGGAGGGTAATTATGGCAAAGAAAAATGAGTATGGCAATGATAGTATCAAGTCGCTCAAAGGTGCCGAAAGGGTAAGATTAAGACCTGCTGTTATATTCGGCTCAGACGGACTTGAGGGTTGTCAGCACGCTGTTTTCGAAATTATGTCAAACTCTATCGATGAAGCAAGAGATGGGTATGGTAATAAAATTATAGTTACCCGCTTTCTTGACGGCTCTATAGAGATTCAGGATTTCGGCCGTGGTATTCCTGTTGATTATAATAAAAATGAAGATTGCTATAACTGGGAGCTCCTTTTCTGCGAAATGTATGCAGGCGGAAAGTATGATGATAATGATTACGAGTTTTCACTTGGTCTTAATGGACTCGGTTTATGTGCTACTCAGTACGCCTCTGAATATATGGATGCAGAGATTCATACAGGCGGATATAAGTACACTCTTCATTTTGAAAAGGGCGAAAATGTCGGTGGACTTCATAAAGAAAAATATGATAAGCGCGATACAGGCACAAGAATTAAGTGGAAGCCTGATTTAGAAGTTTTTACAGATATAAATATTCCGCTTGATTATTTTAAGGAAACAATTAAAAGACAGGCAATAGTAAACGACGGAATTAAATTTATTCTGAAAAATCAAATCAGTGCTTCAAAATTTGAAACATTTGAATACTGCTATAATGACGGTATTATGGATTACGTTAAAGAACTTTCGGGTGAGGAAGCGTTTACTTCACCGCAATACTGGGAGTGTGAGCGTAAGGGTAAGGACAGAGATGACTTGCCCGAATATAAGCTGAAAATTAAAGCTGCTATGTGCTTTTCACTAAAAACACAGCTAAAAGAGTATTACCATAATTCAAGCTTTCTTGAGCACGGTGGCTCACCTGAAAAGGCATTCAGAAGCGCTTTTACTAATCAGATTAACAACTATCTTAAATCTAACGGCAAATTTTCCAAAACTGATTCACAGATTACAATTCAGGATATTGAGGATTGTATTATTTTCGTTGTTTCCTCATTTTCAACTCAGACATCATATGAAAACCAGACTAAGAAATCTATAACCAACAAGTTCATTCAGGACGCAATGACCGATTTCTTCAGAAAACAGCTTGAGGTCTATTTTATCGAAAATAAGATGGAAGCCGAAAAGATTGCCAATCAGGTTCTCATCAATATGAGAGCGAGAGTAAAGGCTGAAGCAACCAAGAGCACTATTAAGAAGTCGTTGCAGTCAAAAATTGATATGACTAATCGTATTCAGAAGTTTGTTGACTGCCGTTCTAAAGACGTAAATGAGAGGGAAGTGTTCATAGTAGAGGGTGACTCTGCACTTGGTGCCTGTAAGCAGGCGCGAGACGCTGCTTTTCAAGCCGTAATTCCCGTTAGAGGTAAAATTCTCAATTGCCTTAAATCTGATTATGATAAGATTTTTAAGAGTGATATTATTACTGATTTGATTAAAGTGCTCGGTTGCGGAGTTGAGGTCAAGAGCAAGGCAGCAAAGGATTTATCGGTATTTAATATGGACAATCTTCGCTGGTCAAAGGTGCTTATATGTACCGATGCCGACGTTGACGGCTTTCATATAAGAACGTTGATTTTAACGATGATATACCGTCTTATGCCTAAGCTAATTGAGGCTGAGAAGGTATATATTGCCGAGTCTCCGCTTTATGAGGTGAGGTGTAAGGATCAAACGTATTTTGCCTATAATGAGGTCGAGATGGACGAGATTAAGGCTGAAATAGGCAATGAAAAATATACTGTTCAGCGTTCAAAGGGACTTGGTGAAAACGAAGCTGAAATGATGGCGCTTACAACTATGAATCCTGCAACAAGAAGACTTATTAAAGTAACGATGGCTGACGCCGAAAAGACTTCTCAAATTTTTGATTTACTTTTAGGTGACAATCTTGAAGGCAGAAAGGACTATATTTCTGATTTCGGTCATCTGTATCTTGATGCGGCAGATGTAAGTTAAGATAATAAAACATTCAATCCACCTAAGGAGGATTATTTTGGCAAGAAGAAAAAAAGATATTGAAGAAAAAAAGAATAACCCCCTTGCTGACAACGTTCATATTAAAGGCGCAGGCTTAATTCAGGATGAGGTAATCACCGATACCCTTACAAGCAACTTTATGCCTTATGCTATGAGCATCATTATGTCAAGAGCCTTGCCTGAAATCGACGGACTTAAGCCGTCGCACAGAAAGCTCTTGTATACAATGTATCTTATGGGACTTCTTCAGGGCGGTACGGTTAAGAGCGCAAATATCGTCGGCAGAACTATGCAGTTAAACCCTCACGGCGATGCTGCAATATATGAAACTATGGTGCGCCTGTCAAGAGGAAACGAGAGCTTGCTTTATCCTTTCGTTGAGTCAAAGGGTAACTTTGGTAAGGCGTACAGTAAAAATATGATGTATGCGGCTTCACGTTATACAGAAGCTAAGCTTGCACCGATATGCCACGAGCTTTTCGATGACATAAAGCTTGACACGGTTGATTTTGTCGATAACTACGATAATACTATGAAGGAGCCGACTCTTCTTCCGGTTACGTTCCCGTCAATTCTCTGTAACGTTACAACAGGTATTGCTGCCGGTATGGCATCATCAATAGCTTCGTTTAATCTTAAAGAAATATGCGAAACAACGATTGCTTTAATGAAAAACCCCGATCATATTGTCAGTGACACTCTTGTTGCGCCTGATTTTGTAGGCGGTGGATATATTCTTTATGATAAAGACGAGCTTGAAAAGATTTATAATACAGGTAAGGGCTCTGTAAAAGTAAGAGCTAAGTATACCTACGATAAGAAGTATAACTGTATTGACATTACAAAGATTCCGCCTACAACTACTTCGGAGGCTGTAATTGATAAGATTATAGAGCTTGTAAAATCAAATAAAATCAAAGAGATTAACGATATCCGCGATGAAACTGATTTGTCAGGTCTTAGGATTACGATTGATCTTAAGCGTGGCATTGATCCAGATTCGTTTATGAATAAACTTTATAAGATTACTCCGCTTCAGGATTCTTTCAGTTGTAACTTCAACGTGCTTATCAAGGGTAGACCTATGGTGCTTGGAGTTAAAAGCATACTTCTTGAATGGATTGATTTCAGGCTTGAATGTATAAGAAGAAGAATTACTTTTAATCTTGACAAAAAAAGAAAACAGCTTCATCTTCTTAAGGGGCTTTCAAAAATTCTCCTTGATATTGACAAAGCTATTAAAATCGTTCGTGAAACCGAGAGCGAGTCAGAGGTTGTGCCTAATCTTATGATTGGCTTTGGGATTGACGAAACTCAGGCAGAATACGTTGCAGAAATAAAGCTTCGTCACCTCAACCGAGAGTATATTCTTAAGCGGATTAAAGATATTGAGCAGCTTGAAAACGATATTCAGGAGCTTGAGGATATTCTTTCAAGCAAGAACAAAATGAAGAAAATCATCATAAAAGAGCTTCAGGATGTTGTTAAGAAATACGATAATGGCAGAAAGAGCGAGGTTTTATATGACGTTAGTGAGGAAGCTGTAGCGGATGTAGTTGAGGTACAGGATTATCCTGTTACACTGTTCCTTTCCGCAGAGGGTTATCTCAAAAAAATCAAAACAGCTAATCTTCGTATGAGCGGTGAGCAAAAGGTTAAGGAGGGCGACGAAATAATTTCCGAAACCGAATGTTCAAACAAGGATGAACTGCTCTTCTTCACAAATCAGAATCAGGTATATAAATCAAGAGTTGATGATTTTATTGACACTAAGGCATCCGTTTTAGGTGAATATATACCGTCAAAGCTTGAAATGGCTGATGGCGAACAGGTTGCCTATATGGCACTTATAAAAGAGTACAAGGGTTATATGATTTTTGTATTCGAAAACGGAAAGCTTGCCAAGGTTGACATAACTGCTTATCAGACAAAAACTAACAGAAAGAAGCTCATTAACGCTTACTCGAATAAATCACCCCTTGCTCAGGCCATTTATATTGAGGAAGACACTGATATTGTTATCTGCTCATCAAGCGGACGAATGCTCCTTCTCAATACTGCTGGAGTACTTCCGAAAACGACGAAAGATACTCAGGGAATTGCCTGTATGAAGCTCAAGAAAACTCATAAAATTACCTCATTGCATTTATACAAAGAGGGTGAGTTTGAAAAAGCTTGGCGCTTTAGGGCAAAGAATTTACCTGCTGCCGGAGCACTGCCAAGTGAGACGGATATAGCAGAGCAATTGACTTTTTAATAAAAAGTTCTTGCATTATAGATATTTATGTGATATAATCCATAAGTAATTTATGTAACGGAGGATAGTATAATGCTTTGGTATCATTATGTATTTGGCGCTGTATTGATTGTTATGTCAATAATTATAATTGTTGTAGTTCTTATGCAGGAAGGTCGTTCTCAAAACCTTTCAGGTGCAATTGCAGGCGGCGCAGAGGCTTTTCTTGGTAAAGCAAAGGGCAGGTCAATTGAAGAAAAGCTTGAAAGAATAACAAAATGGCTTATTGTTGCTTTCTTTGTAGTAGTTCTTGCTGCATTCTTAATTTTCCTTTTCATAGGATAATTTGTTTTTTCAATTAACCTTGCGTTTAGCAAGGTTAATTTTTTTACCGGATGTATAATTGGAGAATTATGGAATATATTATTTTTGATTTAGAATGGAATAATGCCTATAATTACAAGCTGAAAAAGGGTATGAATGAAATTCTTGAAATAGGTGCACTTAAGCTGGATGACAGACTTGAAATTGTAGACACCTTCAAACAGCTTATCAAACCAAGGCTCTCAAAAAAGCTTCGCTCGAGTTTTAAGAATTTAACTCACATTACTATGGACGAAATCCGCCGTGACGGTGTTGATTTTGATATTGCGTTTAATGATTTTGCTCGTTGGTGCGGCGGGGGAGACGTTTTATTTCTCAGCTGGTCTTCGAGTGATTTATATACTCTTGTTGAAAACTTTAAGAAGTTTAAGGAATCAGCCGATATACCTTTTATTAGGAAATATGCTGATGCGCAAAAATACTGTATGCGCTTCATAGACGATGCTGATGCGGGGGCTCAAATCAGTCTTGCTAATTGTGCAGCAAAGTTTGATATAGACGTTAATACCGATAACCTTCACAGAGCTTTAGAAGATTGCTACGTTACTGCCTATTGTATAAAAAAAGTATTTGATGAAAAGCTGATTAGTGATTATATAAAAAATTGCAACGTAGAATTTTTTGAAAGACTCGTTTTCAAAAATTATTATATTTTGACTCCTGATTGTGATGACTTCAAACTATCAGACGTCAAATTCAATTGCGAGCACTGCAATAAAGAGCTCAAGATTATGAATAATTATGAGCTTGTTAATAATACATTTAGAAACACAGGCAAATGTCCCTCTTGTAACAAGAGCTACTGGCTCAGCGTAAGAGCTAAGAGAACTTATGATAACGTTATCGTTACTAAAAAGGTAATACAAATAAGCAAAAAGAGAGCGCGCGAGCTCAAACATTAAATTTTACAATTTAGTACTTTATTTCTCACATATTTTATATTATAATATTAGTACAAAATTATGGAGGTGTGATTGTGGCTTCAAATGATTATGATGATTTACTCAAATCTTTTATGAATAATTCTGCCAAGGCATATGACGAGGACAAGAATGCACGAGAAGCAAAATCAGAAAAATTACCAACCTCATATAATGTTTCGCCTGCTGAAAAGAAATCTAAAAGGGTTAAAAGAGGCAGAGAAATCGAAAAAGAGCTTGAGCAAAAAATGGCTAAAAAAAGAAAAGCTAAAAAGGAACGTACCCCTGCTCAGAAGGCTCTCGGCAGACTCGGCAAATTAATAGTCGGATGTGCTATGATTGCAGGAATTGTGGGAGTAGTATGCTTTTCAGTAATTGCTATCTACGGCTACAGCGTAGTTTACGGCGATCCTGTGTTCGATTTAACAGAAGAGGCTCTTTCGCAGAATCAGACGTCATTTATTTACGGTATAGATGGTGATGATATTGTTGAGATTACCCGACTTCACGGCGAGGAAAACCGTATCTGGGTAAGTCTTGATGAAATGAGCGAGTATCTGCCAAAGGCAATTATTGCAACTGAGGATAAGCGCTTTTACAAGCATCACGGTGTTGACTGGATAAGAACTATCGGCGTTCTCGTAAAGCCGTCAAATTCCGGTCAGGGCGGCTCTACAATTACTCAACAGCTTATTAAGAACCTTACTGATGATAACAGCGTTACCTACGTAAGAAAATTCAATGAGATTTTAAGAGCTCTCAATATAGAGCGCAATTACGATAAAGAGCAGATTTTAGAGGCATACCTCAACACGATTTATCTTTCAAACGGATGCTACGGAGTAAAGACTGCTGCAGAGAGATATTTTGGCAAAGAAGTATCAGATCTTAATATTGCAGAGTGTGCCTGCCTTTCAGCTATCACAAAAGCACCTACTCAGTACGATCCGCTCATTAACTACGAAACTGAAAACGGTAATCAGCAACGTCAGAAGTGGATTCTTGAAGAAATGGCAAGCGAAGATAACGGCTTTATTACCGAAGAGCAGTACGAGGAAGCTATTAACTATAAAATGATTTTTACAAACAGTAAAAATTATAAAGGCTCAAAGATAAAGAATAAAAATTCCAAAAAAGATAAAGACAATATCACGAATTATTACGTGGACTACGTAATTACTACAGTTCAGGAAGATTTGCAGAAAATGGGTTACACCGCTAAAAAGGCAAAAGACCTTGTTTACGGCGGAGGACTTAAAATATATACTGCGATTGATTTTGACGTTCAGGATGCACTTGAAGACGTTTATGAAAACTATCGCAGAATGCCTGATGAAACAGTACAGGGCGCAATGTGCATTATGGATTATCAGGGAAGAGTTTTAGGTGTTGTTGGAGGTACCGGCAAAAATAAGGGTGCACTTCTTCTTAATCGTGCTACAATGTCAACAAGACCACCCGGCTCCACAATCAAACCAATTGCCGTCTATGCTCCTGCCCTCGAAAAGAGTCTTAACGATGACGACTTTGATATCTACTGGTCAACTAAATTTCAGGATAAGCCGTTTACTATGGTTGAGGGAAAGCCGTGGCCTGTTAACCAAGGTGGTCATTATTCAAATAATTACGTTACTCTTCAGTACGGTCTTGCCAATTCACTCAACACTATTTCAGCAAGAACTGTTGACGCTGAAAGTGTTGAATGGTCGTTTGATTACCTCAGTGAGAAATTTCATTTATCATCACTCGACAGCATAAGAGACGTTGACTACGGACCAATGGCAATCGGTTCTCTTACAAATGGTGCAAAAGTTCTTGATATTACTGCTGCATATGCTGCTTTCGGTAATGGCGGTTACTATTATGAGCCATATTGCTATTATAAAATCGAGGATAGCCGTGGTAACGTAATCATCGAAAAAGACGCCGAGAAGCATAAGGAAGAGGCAATTTCCGAGGGTACTGCTTGGGTAATGAACAAGCTGCTTCAAACTGTTATGACTCAGGGTACAGGTACTTCGTATAAGCTTTCAGGCATTGAATGTTTTGGTAAAACAGGTACCACTAATGATGATAAGGACAGATGGTTTGTAGGCGGTACACCTAATTTTATCGCTGCAACATGGTATGGATATGATAAGCCGAAAGAGGTTTATTATTCTCTTTCGCCAAATCCTGCAGGAACTATCTGGAAAGCAGTTATGGAGCAGGTATACGAAGCTCTTAATAAGAATAATGCTGAATATGACACTCAGTTCACTGAGTTTGATGGAATTGTTCAGAGATCCTATTGCACAAATTGCGGTAAGCTTCGTGACGGAACAGGTGTTTACGGCTGGTATGATAAGAATAATCTGCCCGGTTACTGTTATGAAGAATTTACCGAAGAGAAAGAAGAGGACGAAAAGAAAGACAAGAAAGATGATTCAGGTGACGATAAGGGAACTGACTCTAAAAAAGAGGAAACTACTGCAGAAGCTAAGACTACAGGAGCCAAAAAAGAGGAAAGTGACGAATAAAATCATCTGAACTTGAGCGTATCGAATATATTTTTGTTTGTTAAGGGGAAATCGGTTACTCTTGATTTCCCCTTGATTTATAGGTGAATAATGAAAATTATGTCAGTTGATTACGGTGACACCAGAACAGGTGTTGCCTTTTGTGATGTAAGAGAAGTTCTTGCCGGCGCATACTGTACAATTGAAGAACAGTATCGCCCAAAGCTTGTTGATAAGCTTGTAGAAATTGCAAAAAAAGAAAAAGCCGAAATGATTGTCATCGGCTTGCCACGAAATATGGACGGAAGTTACGGCTTTAGGGCAGAAGAGTGCAGGGCACTCGGAGATGCGCTAAGCGAAAAAGTTGATATTCCGATTGATTTTGAAGATGAGAGATTAACGACTGTTATCGCTCACGATATTTTAAGTTATAACAACGTTCGCGGTAAAAAACGTAAGAATACAGTCGATTCAGTATCCGCAGTTGTAATTTTACAAAGTTATATTGACAAAAGAAGGTAATTATTTACTGCGCAATATCGTAATATATTATGGTGATATTGTGGAGTTTACTATTTTAAATTGCAGAATAAGAGTTGATTTTGCTTTTATGCTTATTCTCTCTGTTTCTGCACTTCTTTCTGCAGATAATGTTCTTTATATTTTACTATTTTCAATCATTCACGAGGCAGGGCATCTGATTGTTCTTCTCATTGTTGGCGGTAAGGCAGATTTAATACGTTTTTCATACTACGGCGTTGCAATGAAGTACGAAACAAAGCTTTCAAGAGCAAAGGAATTTGCCGTAATTTCAGCAGGTCCTATACTTAATTTTATTTTGTATCTGTTTCTTCGTGATGATTTTAATTTGATTCTGTTTGCTATTAATATGCTCCCTGTTTTTCCGCTTGATGCAGGCAGACTGCTTGATTTGTTTTCAGTAAGATTATCAAAGAGTATCAGCAGAATTTTTATCATATTACTATTAGTGTTTTCAATATATCTGATAGTAAAATATAATTCATTTTCTATGCTGCTTATTGTGTTGTACCTAATTGCCTATAGTGTAAATTATTGAGGTTTAATATGAAAAAAGAAGTTGAAAAAATATTGCAGTATGTTCAAAAGCCTGCAAGATATATCGGCGGTGAGCTTAATTCTGTCGTTAAGGACAAGAACGAGATTGACATTCGTTATGCATTTTGCTTCCCTGATACGTATGAAATCGGTATGAGCCATCTTGGTATGAAGATTTTATATGGACTTGTCAACGAGAGAGAAGACGCTTGGTGCGAAAGGGTTTTTGCTCCTGATACCGATATGGAGGAGCAGATGCGAAAGTATAACGTACCTCTTTTTGCCCTTGAAAGCGGAGATTATATTAAAAATTTTGATATGATCGGCTTTACGCTTCAGTATGAGCTTTGCTATACAAATATGCTCAATATGCTCAACCTTGCGGGTATTAAGCTTTTAAGCAGTGAGAGAAATGATCTTACTCCTATAATCTGCGTAGGGGGTCCGTGTTGCTGTAATCCTGAGCCGATTGCCGATTTTGTTGATATCGTGTTTCTCGGAGAGGGAGAAGAAAGCACCAACGAGGTTATCGACTTACTAAAGGACTGTAAGAAAAAAGGTTTAAGCAAACAGGAATTCTTATATAAGGCTAAGGATATTACGGGAGTTTACGTTCCGTCATTTTATGAGGACAGCTATAATGACGACGGCACGTTAAAGAGCCTTAAACCTATCAATGACGCCCCTGCAGTAGTTAAAAAGTCTATTATTTCCGATATGAACAAGGTGTATTATCCCAAGGAGTTCGTTGTTCCTTACATAAGCATTGTTCATGACAGAGCAGTTGAGGAAATTTTCAGGGGATGTATACGTGGATGCCGTTTTTGTCAGGCAGGATTTATTTATAGACCTATCCGCGAAAAAAATGTTGAAACGATTAATCAGCAGTGCAAGGAGCTGATAAAAAATACAGGCTATGATGAAATTTCTCTTTGCTCGCTTTCAACATCAGATCACAGTGATGTAAATAATATGCTCACTACTCTTATTGATTGGACTGTCAAGGATAATATTAATCTATCGCTTCCAAGCCTGAGAGTTGATAATTTTTCTGATGAACTTGTAGAAAAGCTCAATAAGGTCAGAAGGAGCGGTCTTACTTTTGCTCCTGAAGCAGGTACACAGCGCCTTCGTGACGTTATAAATAAAAATGTTACAGAGCAGGAGCTTCTTGATACCTGCACTAAGGTATTTAATAATGGTTGGTCGTCGGTAAAACTATACTTTATGATGGGACTTCCGACAGAAACAATGGAGGATATCGAGGGTATTGCCAATCTCGCTATGGAAGTAATTCATACCTTCTACAAAAATCCCGACAGGCAGAAAGGGACAGGCTGTCAGGTGTCAATATCCTGTGCATCGTTTATTCCTAAGCCGTTTACACCGTTTCAGTGGGAGCCTGAGGACAGCCAGGAGTCGCTAAAGGCAAAGCAGGAGTATCTGCTCAAATCAATACCGAGCAAAAAAATTCGTGTTTCGTATCACGATACACCGACATCTCTGTTAGAGGGTGTGCTTGCAAGAGGTGACAGACGGCTCGGCAAGGTGATACTTCGTGCGTATGAGCTTGGATGCAAGTTTGATTCGTGGGATGATAAGTTCAACTTTGACGCGTGGCTTCAGGCATTTGAGGAGAATAATCTTGATCCGCATTTTTATACTCACAGAAGAAGAGATTTTTCCGAGCTTCTGCCTTGGGATCATCTTGATTTTGGTGTCAGCCGAAGATTTCTTGAACAAGAAAATAAAAAGGCGCATAATAACGAAACAACGCCTCATTGCCGTATAAAGTGTTCGGGCTGTGGTGCAAATAAGCTTAACGGAGGTGCTTGTGATGCGAGAAGTTAGACTTCGTTTTGCAAAAGACGGCAGACTCAAATATATCAGCCACCTTGATATAATGAGAGCTATGGGCAGAGCATTTAACAGAGCGGACATTCCTCTTTGGTATACAGAGGGCTTTAATCCGCATCCGTATATGAACTTTTCACTTCCGCTTTCATTCGGTGTTGAGAGCCTTTGCGAAAGTGTCGATATCAGGCTCATTCAGGATATTTCAAATGATGAAATTAAAAGCAGAATGAATAAGGTTTTGCCTTATGAGCTTAGAATAATAGACGTTTACGATGAGTTTCGTGATCAAAGTGAAATAGTTTATTCAGACTATGTTTTCAAGCTTCAGTTTGCAGATAACGAAAAGGCTCTTGAGTTGATTAATAACGTTTTGTCAGCCGATGAAATAATCGCACTAAAAAAGGGCAAAAAAGGCAAGAAAAAAGTTTTTAAGGAAACTAATATCAAGTCATATATTGATAAGTATTCAATTTCAATAAGAAACGATATTATCGTTCTAAATATAAGACTTCTTGCAGGAACAGAAAGAAATCTTAATCCATCGCTTCTTTTTGATACGATAATAAGGCTTATTGATATGGATTTTGAATGGAAAAATATCAGTAGAATTTCCTTACTTGACAAAAATTACAAGGAATTTAAATAAAAGTCTTGCATTTTGTAACCGTTTGTGGTAACATATCTAAGCATTTGTTCCGTTGCATCTCTTGCAACGCGTAAATTGCTATGTGTCAGCATTTAAGAAGATGGTCCTCTTTCAGTATTGATATGAACATCTCATAAAAAACAGGAGGAATTGAAATGGACGCACTTAAGTTAATTGAAAAGGACAGCACAAAGGCAGAACTTCCTAAGTTCTCAATCGGTGATACTGTAAAGGTATCAGTTAATATCCGTGAGGGTAGCAGAGAAAGAATCCAGATGTTTGAGGGTACTGTAATCGCAATTAAGGGTTCAGGCATCTCAAAGACATTCACTGTTCGTCGCCTTTCATACGGTGTTGGTGTTGAGAGAGTATTCCCAATGCACTCACCAAACGTTGTTGACGTACAGGTTGTTCGCTCAGGTAAGGTTCGCCGTTCAAAGCTCTATTATCTTCGTGACCGCGTTGGTAAGGCAGCTAAGGTTAAAGAGAACATTCAGTAATTTAATCATTCAGAAAGCCTCAGTTTATACTGAGGCTTTTTTCTTTTGCAAAAAAGTGTAAGGTTTTTGCTGATAAAATGTACATACATATAGACAGAATAATTAAAAGGAGTGTTCATCTTGAAAAGAATTATGTCCTTTGCTTTGGTAATAGTTTTATTTTTTTCGTTTTTTACGGTTGGCATAATTGAAATCGGCAAATTTGTTGCAGATGAAATAGAGTGCAGACAAGTCAGAAAAATGTATTACGAAACCACTGCTCTTTCAGGCGAGATTGAAAACAGAGTTGCAGTGGTATCAAAAAAGAAGCTTGATGATCAGGGAGCTTTCCAAAAAGCATCAGGCTATGATGACTTGCAGATTTTTCAGTTTGAAACAAGAGAACAGGCTGAAAAAGCCTATGCTTATTATAACTCACTTGATTATGTTGAAAGTGTAGATTATGACCGTAAGTTAACTCTTTGCGGTGATGAAATACTTGATAATGATGATGCAAAATGCTATTCTACAGCGGCAAGTAATATTGACGATATGATTAAGCTAATCAAGGAAAATTATTCTGACCTTCCCGAAATAAGAATCGGAGTAATAGATACAGGTTGTGAAGAAAATGACCTTACCAGAGGTGTTGTAGAAAATCTTGGAAATACCGTAGGTGCTGATAACGACCACGGAACAAAAATATGTGGTACAATAATTTATAATACTATGGGAAATGTAAAAATATTCTCATATGACTGCGGAGATGCTGACGGTATTAGTCATTATGGCGCTACTACGGCAATGACCATGGCTACTGCAAATGACAAATGTAAAATATTAAATATGAGTTATGGGAGTTACGAAACCTCTACAACTCAACAAAATGCTATTAATAACGCATATAACAGGGGAGCAATAATGGTTGCGGCTGCCGGCAATGAAAGTAATCAACTTACTACATCTCTAAAGCATTATCCAAGTTGTCATGATAATGTAATCGGAATAGGCAGTCTTGGTCCGAATAGAGCTAAGGCAAAATACAGCAATTACGGAACAGGTGTAAATTATTTTACAGTAGGGTCAACTGTCAGATCCTTTCAGGATGGCAGTGATATCTATTGGGACGGTACTTCTGCCGCAACGCCTATGGCACTCTCAATATTTGTGAATATGCTTAGTGTAAACAGTTCTTTAAAAACTTCAACACTCAAAAGCTATATAGTTACAGAGTATTCGCACGAAGATAATAATTCTTATTCATACATTGACGGTTATGCATCATTATGCAAGCTTATCGGCAAGGAGCTACCTCAAGCAGATTTTACATATGATTTAGAAAAGAATGAAACAACAGGATTTAGTAAAATAACTTTTCACTGTGATGAAGGTGTAAGAATTTATTGTAAATTAAATTCAAATTCAACTATTGCGACAAATAATATTACTCAGTCAAAGGGTGTATATTATAACGGTGACACCTTAGAGCTTGAAAGTGCAACTACTGTCAATGCCGTTGCTTATGGTGATAGAATGAGAAAGAGCAAGGACAAAATAATTAATGCTCCCTCTTATAACGAAGATGATTATACGTTTAACAGTACTACATCAACACTCTCACGCTGTCAGCTTATAGACAGCAAGGTTATCAAGGTCCCGAGTGAAATAGACGGCAAGACCGTTACTGCAATCGGTGCAGACTGCTTTGCAGGAAATCAAAGTGTTGAAACTATCGTTCTTCCAAGCAGTATTGAAACGATTGGTGGATATGCGTTTGCAAATTGCCCGAATCTGAAAAAGGTAATTGCTCCAAATGTTACAAAATGCGGCAGATATGCTCTTGAAAATTGCAACAGTCTATTATTTGTATATATGCCAAACGCGAGATATCTATATAACGGAGCGCTAAGGGACTGCGAAGCACTTACCGCAGTTGACTTATCAACTGACTATGGAACGCTGTATCTTAGCAATGGTGTATTTAAAAATACTGAAAATATCATTGACTATCATCAAACCTCGCATAAATACGTTGTGGAAAATTATGCTGTTGACGGTACGGTTACATATAAGTGTCCTGACTGTAAAAAAGACGAAAGAATATCACTTTCAGCAGACGTATTACTTGAAATGTGGCATCCCTGTCTTGTCAATAAATATATAAACACAAAAACATATGATTCAAAATTTTTGTTTGATGTTACAGGAGACGGGATAATTAATGCAAAAGATTATTCTGTTATTTATAAACTGTCAAAAAATATATAACTGCAATAGAGATATATTAATTCAGAACATTCTACGCTCCGTGGATTACTTCTACTATGCGAGCCTTGTGATTACGGCAACTTTGCTATATAATGAGCACGAGGTGATCAGTTATGAATAAGAAAAAAGCTATTATTATTTCAATCTGCGTTGTGTTAGCAACTATCATTGCTTTAGTAGGTGTGTTTGTTGCATTTTCTGATTTTGCTGATGATTTATCTCTGCCTGTATCTATCTCTCTCAAAGGCGATAAGGTAGAACAAATTAATTACACTCCAAGCAATGCATACAGAGAAAGCACAGATTGTTATCTTACTGAGGATAAATTTATTTATTCTGTTTTAGATGAATCAAGCTCAAATACCTTCGGCAATGCTTCAAAGCTTGTTATTTACGATTTGAAGTCAGGCGAAGCGTACTATCCTATTGATGAAAAAAAGACACCTTTATCAGACATAGATAATATTTATCTGATTGATAATGAGCTTTTCTTTACTGCTTATGCATATACGGACTATTATGAAAATTATAACTGGGGATTTTGTTTGTTTTCATTAAATATGGAAACGAATGAGCTTAAGAAGATTTTTCAGACGCCCAATACGGTAGATAATATTTACCCATGTGTAATAGATGATTCTCTGTATTATTGCGCAAGTACAATGACTTTGGAGCAACAGGATCAAAGAACAGTTCTTGAGGTTGAAGAAAAGTATAAAGAGATTGATTTTCACACATATCAGCTTCACAAATATAAGAACGGCGCTGATTCGCTGATTGCTTCGGATTTATTTGAAATTGGATATCTTTACGTGGACGATAGTATTGACAGCAATATTTATCTTCTTGATTGGCAGGATAAAGTTACCGTGCTTAATACTGACGGTGAAAAGGTAAAGACAGATAAAGAAACGATTAAGACGGTAAAAGCAAAAATGTTAAAATCAGAGGGCAGAAAACAACCTGAAAACAAACAGGTATTTGCTCGTTTCGGTGATTATGAGATAGTTTACGGAGATATTAAAAAGCTTTATAAGCATGATTGCGGCTATAAGTATAAATGTACTTACTATCTTAATGATACTAAAAACAATATGCTGTATAAGCTGTCAGAGGGTGCATACTGGTATTACTATTTTTAATCTAAAAGCAAGGTGCTTCGTCATCTTGCTTTTTTTTGCTATTTTTAGTATAATGAACAAAAACTTATGAATGGTGTTATTATGGCAGATTTTCAAAAACAGACAGTTCAGTGGTTTCCCGGTCATATGGCTAAGACAAGACGGATTATCAAGGAAAGTCTTAACCTTGTTGACGGAGTTGTTGAGCTTGTTGATGCAAGAATTCCTTACAGCTCATCTAATCCCGAGCTCGGCGAATTAATAAGCAAAAAGCCTCGTATTGTTTTGCTCAATAAATGCGATATCGCAGATGCTCAGGCAACAAAACTGTGGGTTGATTATTATAAAAGTAACGGAATATATGCTCTGCCTGTTGATTGCAGAACTGGTAAAGGACTTAACAACTTTTTACCTACTGTGAAGCAGGCGCTTCAAAGCGTAATAGAGAGAAACGAGCAAAAGGGAATGAACGGCAAGGCATTAAGGCTTATGGTTGTCGGAATTCCGAATACAGGAAAATCGTCTTTTATAAACAGAATGGCAGGTAATTCAAAAGCCAAGGTTGCTGATAAGGCAGGTGTCACAAGGCAGCAGCAATGGTTTGCTGTAGGAAAAGGCATTGAACTTCTTGATACCCCGGGTGTACTGTGGCCTAAATTTGATGACCCTGAGGTAGGGGACAAGCTTGCATTTACAGGCGCAGTAAAGGACGAGGTAACAGACATTGAAACTCTTTCCTGCAGACTGCTTGAGGTGCTTTCAACGCTTCGTCCGCAGGCTATAACAGAGAGATATAAGCTAAATAGTATTGACGGCTTACAAGGCTGGGAAATATTGGAACTAATCGGAAAAAAAAGAGGATTTCTCATCAAAGGCGGAGAAATAAATTATGAGCGCACGGCTGTAATGCTTTGCGATGAATTTCGAGGAGGAATGCTCGGGAGAATATCTCTTGAGCTGCCGTTATGAATTGGTTAGAATTTGAAGAAAAAGCGTATTCACAAGGTTATAACGTTATATGTGGTGTCGATGAAGCAGGCAGAGGACCTCTTGCGGGTCCCGTTTACGCTGCCGCAGTTATCCTGCCAAAGGGATATGTAATTGACGGTGTAAACGACTCAAAAAAGCTTTCAGAGAAGAAAAGAGATGCCCTTTTTGATATTATAAAGGAGGAAGCCATTTCATATAGTGTCGGTATCGCAACAGAGCAGGAAATCGACGAAATCAATATTTTACAAGCTACATTTCTTGCTATGAGAAGAGCCGTTGATGGACTTTCCGTTAAGCCTGACATTGCGCTTATAGACGGCAATAAAAAGCCCGGTCTTTCTATTGCTGAATGGGATATAGTCAAAGGCGACAGTAAAAGTGCAAATATTGCGGCTGCATCAATAATTGCAAAGGTAAGCCGAGACAGATATATGCTCGAGCTTGCTGAAAAGTACCCCGAATATCAATTTGAAAAGCACAAGGGATACGGAACAAAGCTTCATTATGAAATGATAGAAAAATACGGTATTTCACCGATTCACAGAAAATCGTTTTTAAGGAAGATTTTGAATAATGAATAGCAGGGGAAAGCTCGGAGAGATAGAGGCGGCAAAGTTTCTGCGCAAGAAACGGTATAAAATACTTGACGTTAATTACACTACAAGATTTGGTGAGATTGACATAATTGCATCTAACAAAAAATATATTTGTTTCATTGAGGTTAAGCAGAGAAGCAACGACTCGATTGCACAACCGAAAGAATTTGTAAATCATGCAAAACAGAAGAAAATTATTGCCTCATCTCAAATTTATCTTATGAATAACAAAACTAATCTTCAGCCGAGATTTGACGTTATAGAAATAATTACTGAAAATAATAAGACTAAATTAGTCAAACATCTTGAAAATGCTTTTCAGTTAGTATAAAATATATTAAATTATTTTTTAGGAGACGCTTATGTATTATACTTCAACGCGAGATAAATCTATAAAAGTAACTGCATCAAAAGCAATTGCACAGGGAATCAGCGAGGAAGGCGGACTTTTTGTTCCTTGCGAAATTCCTCAGTTTTCGATTGACAAGATTTCTTCAATGGTCCCAATGTCATATATTGACAGGGCTAAAACTGTTCTTAAAGAATATCTTACTGACTTTACTGAAGAAGAGCTTGATTACTGCGTAGAGGGCGCTTACGCCGCTGACAAGTTTTCGTCAGACAAAATTGCGCCAACAGTAAATGTTGCAGGCAACAAGAATATTCTTGAACTCTGGCACGGACCTACTTGTGCATTCAAGGATATGGCTCTTCAGCTCCTTCCTTATCTTATGACCGTTTCTGCTAAAAAGACTGCTGACGGCAAGACAATCGTAATACTTGTTGCAACGTCCGGTGATACAGGCAAAGCTGCACTTGAAGGCTTCAAGAATGTGGATAATACAAAAATTTTAGTGTTCTATCCTGTTGACGGTGTATCACCTATGCAAAAGCTTCAAATGACCACTCAGGAGGGCGACAACGTAGCAGTATGCGCTATTAACGGCAATTTTGACGATGCACAGAGCGCTGTTAAATCTATCTTCACTAATGCAGAAATTAAGGCTCAACTTGCTGAGAAGAATATGATGTTTTCATCAGCAAATTCAATCAACTGGGGCAGACTTGTTCCGCAGATAGTATACTATTTCTCAGCATACTGCGATATGCTTGAAATGGGCAATATTAAGCTCGGAGAGGAAATGAACGTCGTTGTGCCTACAGGTAATTTCGGTAACATCCTTGCTGCGTATTATGCTAAGCAAATGGGACTTCCGATTAAATACCTTGTCTGCGCTTCTAACTCCAACAATGTTCTTACTGACTTTCTTCATACGGGCAAGTACGACAGAAACAGAGCTTTTTATACAACAACGTCACCTTCTATGGATATACTCATTTCATCAAATCTTGAAAGACTTTTGTTCCATATGAGCGGCGAGGATGACAAGCTTGTTGCTGATTTGATGTCTAAACTCAATTCTGACGGAGTGTATGAAATTTCAGAGAATCTTATGGCGCAGATTTCAGCAGTTTTTGACTCGGGCTATGCGAGTGAGGAAGAGGTTTACGACACCATTAAAACTCATTTTAACAGTTATAATTATCTTTGTGACACCCACACTGCAGTTGCGGTCAAGGTGTACGAAAAGTTTGTTGAGAGCGGAAAGTCAGATATTCCTACCGTAATCGATTCTACTGCATCGCCGTATAAGTTTTCTGCAAGCGTGCTGGATGCAGTTCTTAACGGCGAAGCTCCAAAGCTTGACGAATTTGAAATGGTTGATGAGCTAAACAAGGTGACTAACGTTTCTATTCCAACTCCTCTTGCAAGCCTTAAGGATAAGTCGGTAAGATTCAACGACGTGTGCAATAAAGAGGATATGAGCCAAATGGTATTCAAACTTCTTAATTTATAATCAACGCCAAAAATACGGCTCGTATGAGCCGTATTTTCGTTATAGCTTTATTTATCCTTTTTGTTTGTTATCTGCACTCACAGTTGTCGCAGCATTCAAATGTCTGACAGTTTGTATCGCTTGAGCTTGTAGCCGTCGGATCACCAACCCTGATATGACCCGCCATACAATACTTCTCGCGGCTGTTAAACTTACAATTCTTTACTTCGCAGGAAATTCCTTTAATCTCATCATTCATTTTTATCACTCCCTTCAAGATTAGTTTGTGAAAATCAATTATTTTTATTCAAGGAGATGCTATGTCACTTTTTGCAATTGCCGATACTCATTTGTCCTTCGGTACGAATAAACCTATGGATACTTTTAACGGCTGGGAAAACTATACTGAAAAATTACAGAAAAATTGGAATAATTTAGTTAGTGATGATGATTATGTAGTTATTGCAGGTGACATCAGCTGGGCAATGAATTTTGATGAACTTTATAACGATTTTAAGTTTATAAATAACCTTAACGGCAAAAAAATTATTATTAAAGGTAATCATGATTATTGGTGGAATACCGTCAGCAAAATGAATAAATTTATAAATGAAAACGGATTTAATACTATTTCATTTCTTTATAATAACGCTGTCGAGTTTGACGGCTTTTCTGTGTGCGGAAGCAGAGGATGGCTGTTTGATTCTGAGGAGGCTCAGGATGAAAAGGTACTCAATAGAGAAGTACTGCGACTTAAAATGTCCCTCGATTCAGCTAAATCGGATGAAAAGCTTGTCTTTCTTCATTATCCGCCTATTACTGCAAATGAAAAGTGCGAAGAAATATTAAATCTGTTAAATGAATATGGTATAAAAAAATGCTATTATGGGCATCTTCATGGTGTAGCTGCGCGTTTTGCAGTTGATGACAGTGTAGATGATGTCAGCTTTAAGTTGATTTCTGCTGACAGACTTAATTTTGTGCCATATTTAGTCAAGAAATTCTAAAAATTCTTGATATTGTTTTTATAATATGTTATAATTCCATTTCGATGATTAGAAAATATTGTTAGGAGGTCATTATTATGGCACTTAAATCATCTAATAAAGTTGAGACAAACGTATATGAGCTTAACATCACTGCAACAGCTGAGGAGTTTGCTGAAGCTTGCAAAAAAGCTTACCAGAAGCAGAGAAAAAGCATTCAGATTCCGGGATTTCGTAAGGGTAAGGCTACTCAGGGAATGGTAGAGAAATATTATGGTGAGGGTGCATTCTACGAGGAAGCACTTGAAATTATATACCCAACAGTTGTAGGTGATGCAATTGAAGAGGGTAATTTCAGAATGGTAGGTCAGCCTTTTGATCTTGACGTTCCTGTAATGAGCAAGTCAGAGGGTTTAGAGCTTACTCTTAAAATTAATGTTTATCCGGAAGAGGTTAAGCTTGGCGAGTACAAGGGCTTAAAGGCTGCAATGCTCCCGACAGAAGCAACTGATGAAGACGTAGATAACGAAATAAACAATATGCTTGACAGGAATTCACGACTTGTTACAGTTGAGGACAGAGCTGCTGAGATGGGCGATACTGCTGAAATCGACTTCGAAGGCTTTGTTGACGGTGTAGCTTTTGACGGAGGCAAGGGCGAGAATTATCCTCTCGAGCTTGGCTCAGGCTCATTCATTCCGGGTTTTGAGGAGCAGGTTGCAGGTCATAACGTTGGTGATGAGTTTGACGTAAACGTTACTTTCCCTGAAGAGTATGCTGCTGAGCTTGCAGGCAAGGATGCCGTATTCAAGTGCAAAATTCACGAAATCAAGACAAAGGAACTTCCTGAGCTTGATGACGAATTTGCAAAGGACGTATCAGATTTTGATACTCTTGATGAGCTTAAGGCAGACATCAAAAAGCAGCTTTCTGATAAGAAAGAAGCAGACGCAAAGGCTGATTTTGAAAATCAGTTAATCGAGCAGGTTGTTGAGAATATGGAGGTTGAAGTTCCTGAATGTATGTATGATCAGAGATGTGACGAGATGATTCAGGATTACTCATACAGACTCCAGATGCAGGGCATTGACCTTAATACATATCTTGGTTATATGGGTCAGGATATGGACTCCTTCAAAGAAACCTTCAAAGAGGGTGCTGAGAAGCAGGTTAAGACCTCTATTGCTCTTGAAGCAATTGTTAAAGCTGAAAATATCGAAGCAACTGAAGAAGAAATTGACGCTGAGGTTGCAAAGCTTGCTGAACAGTATCAGATGGAGGCTGAGCAGATTAAGGCTGCTGTTCCTGCTGAACAGCTTGCATCAGATATTAAGACAAGAAAGGCTGTTGATTTAATCGTTGAGTCAGCAGTTAAGGAATAATTACACTATTAAAGGATTGGTGATTATATGGCATTAGTGCCTTATGTTCTTGAACAGACCGGCGCCGGAGAGCGCTCAATGGATATTTATTCCAGATTATTAAACGACAGAATTATAGTCCTTTCTGATGAGGTTAATTCAACAACAGCATCACTCGTTGTAGCACAGCTTTTGTTCCTCGAGGGACAGGACAGCGAAAAGGACATCAGCCTTTATATCAACAGTCCCGGTGGCTCTGTGACAGACGGTATGGCTATTTATGATACGATGCAGTATATCAAGTGTGATGTATCTACTATCTGTATGGGTATGGCTGCTTCTATGGGTGCATTTCTGCTTTCAAGCGGTGCTAAGGGCAAGAGAATCTGCCTTCCTAACTCAGAGGTTATGATTCATCAGCCTCTCGGAAGAACAGAGGGACAGGCAACAGAAATTGAGATTGCCGCTAATCACATTCTTCATACAAAGAAGAAATTAAATACAATAATGGCTGAAAACTGCGGAAAAACAGTTGAAGAAATGACTGCTGCTACTGATAGAGATAATTGGCTCACTGCACAGGAAGCTCTTGAATTCGGACTTGTTGATAAAGTAATTGATAAAAGATAAGGGTAAGATTTTATGTCAAGAGATGATTCATATAACAATATTGCCAGATGCTCTTTTTGCGGTAAGCCTGAATCAAGAGTTCATAAGCTTCTTGCTGGCAGAGGTGTCTGCATATGTGATGAATGTGTAAGTGTTTGCTATGAGATGCTCAATGACAGCAATCCTGTAAAGGTTCCTAATACTTCGGCTGAGGAGGATGATATCGTTCTTCCAAAACCTGCCGAAATTAAGCAGAAGCTTGACGAATACGTTATAGGTCAGGATGAGGCCAAAAAAGCACTTTCAGTTGCTGTCTATAACCATTATAAGCGTATTTACAGTGGTGGATTAGTCGGTGACGTTGAGCTTCAAAAAAGCAATATAATGCTTTTAGGTCCAACAGGTGTAGGCAAAACTATGCTTGCACAGACCCTTGCCAAGACACTTAACGTTCCGTTCGCAATTGCTGATGCCACTACTTTGACCGAAGCAGGTTACGTCGGTGAGGACGTTGAGAATATATTGCTCCGTCTTATTCAGGCAGCTGATTTCGATATAGAAAAGGCTCAGCGTGGTATAATCTACGTTGATGAAATCGATAAAATCTCTCGTAAGAGCGAAAACCGTTCTATTACAAGAGATGTCAGCGGTGAGGGAGTACAGCAGGCGCTTCTTAAGATTCTTGAAGGCACCGTATCAAACGTTCCGCCGGGCGGTGGCAGAAAGCATCCGCAACAGGAATTTATTCAAATTGACACGACTAATATTTTATTTATATGCGGCGGTGCTTTTGACGGCATAGAAAAAATTATTGAAAAGCGCATTGGCGGTGCTTCTCTCGGATTTGGTGCAGAAGTTAAATCATCAAAGCTTAAGGAGAAGAATATACTTCATAATGCTATTCAGCATGATTTAGTCAAGTTTGGCTTGATTCCTGAGTTAATCGGCAGAATCCCGGTTCTTTCGGTTCTTGACGAGCTTGACAAGGAAGCACTTATCCGTATTATGAAAGAACCTAAAAACTCTATTGTCAAACAGTATCAGAAATTATTTGAACTTGACAACGTAAAGCTTATTTTTGATGATAAGGCATTAGGGGCTATTGCTGATATTACTCTTGAAAGAAAAACTGGTGCAAGAGGTCTTCGCAGTACGTTCGAAAGTGTTTTGAATGATTTGATGTTTGATATTCCGAGTGATGATACCGTTACTGAAATTATTATCACTGAAAACTGTGTAAGAAATAACGAAGAGCCGATTATTACTAAGAGCTCTAAAAAGCAAGCCGTTAATCTTACGGTAAGTGAACTAAAAAATGCATAAGCAATATATAAAAAAGAGTTTGGTTTTACCAAGCTCTTTTTCTGTCTAAATTAGTATCAACTTTTTATTGCGTTTTTTCTTTAATTATTATATAATCAAATTAATATTTTATAAAATAAACTTGTAAGTAGGTTAACTATGTGTAGTAATATAAATGATACATTAACAAATCTTCCTGTAATTCCGCTCAGAGGTCTTGTTGTTTTTCCAAATTCAACTATTACCTTTGATGTTGGTCGCAAAAAGAGCATTGAGGCACTTAAAAATGCAATGAATACTGACCAGAAAGTATTTATTGTTTGTCAGAAAGATCCTGTAATTGACGAGCCTCAATTTGACGATCTTTATGAAATCGGTACGGTTTGTACCGTTAAACAGCTCATAAGACTTGGCAATAACGAAAGATGCGTCAGAGTTGCAGTTGAGGGAATTTACAGGGCAGAGCTTGTCAGTCTTAACCAGACAAAGCCGTTTATATTGGCTGATGTATATGGTATTGATGATGGTGAGCACGAGGAAACACGTGAGGATTTAGCTTACAAGCGTCTTGTAAGAAAAGAATTTGATAAATATTCTGAGCTTACGAGAGATATTTCTAATGAAATTCATAATCGTGTTGATAATGCAAAGCTTAGCGGTGAGCTTGCTGACATTATAAGCTCTGAAATCAATCTTACATACATTAATAAGCAGACTATATTATCAATTATTAATCCAACCGAGCGCATTTCACAGTTATATATTTTTATTTCCAAGGAAAATGAAGAGCTGCAGATTGAGCAGGAGATACAAAAAAAGGTTGCCGCTGAAATTGACAAGGGTCAGCGTGAATATTATCTTCGTGAGGAAATGAAGGTTATTGCAGAAACTCTTGGTGAAACCGAAAGCCCCGTTGAAGAAGCTGACGAATACAGGCAAAAAATAAATAATCTTAAATGCAGTGACGAAATTAAGGACAAGCTTATAAATTACACTAATAAGCTTATGAAGATGCCCTTAGGCTCGCACGAGGCAACTGTTTTAAGGAATTATCTTGACAAGGCTCTTGAAATTCCTTTTGGCAAATGTACAAAAGATAGTATTAATCTTGATAAGTCAAGAAAGATTCTTGATAAGGACCATTACGGTCTTGATAAAGTTAAGGAGAGAATAGTAGATTCTCTTGCAGTTTATAAGCGTAATCCTGATTTTTCAGGTCAGATTCTCTGCCTTGCAGGCCCTCCGGGAGTTGGTAAAACCTCTATTGTAAAATCTCTTGCAAAGAGTATGAATAGAAAATATGTTCGTATTGCACTTGGCGGTATTCATGATGAAGCTGAGATAAGGGGACACCGAAAGACATACATAGGTGCTATGCCGGGCAGAATTGTCGAGGCAATTATAAAAAGTGAGGTTATGAATCCTATCGTTTTGCTTGATGAGATTGACAAGCTCGGAGCAGATTATAAGGGTGATCCTTCTTCTGCACTTCTTGAGGCGCTTGATCCTGAGCAAAACAATACATTTGCAGACCATTATATTGAATTTCCGATTGATTTAAGCAACGTGCTTTTTATCACAACTGCAAATGACGTATCATCTATTCCTGCACCTCTTTATGACAGAATGGAAATTATAGAGCTTAGCTCGTATACTGTTCAGGAAAAATTTTATATTGCAAAAAAGCATCTGCTAAAAAAAGAGCTTGAAAGGCATAACATTTCTTCCAAGGAATTTAAAATCACAGATGATGCCATACACACACTTATTGAGGGTTACACAAAAGAAGCAGGTGTAAGAAATCTGCAAAAACAGCTTGCAACACTTTGCAGAAAGGCTGCTGTTTCGCTTGAAAGCGGAGAAAAAATCTTTAAAGTAACAGCTAATAACATTGATGATTTTCTTGGTAAAATCAAATATAAGCCTGACGTAATTGCAAAAGAAAATCAGGTCGGTGTGGTTAACGGTCTTGCGTGGACAAGCGTTGGAGGCACAATGCTTCCCATTGAGGTAAGTGCACTTGACGGAACAGGTAAAATTGAGCTTACAGGTAACCTCGGTGACGTGATGAAGGAAAGTGCTAAGACTGCTATTTCATTTGTCAGAAGCAAGGCTGATTTGTATGGAATAGATAACGAGTTTTATAAAAACAAGGATATCCATATTCATACTCCTGAAGGTGCAGTACCTAAAGACGGTCCGTCTGCAGGTCTTGCTTTTACAACTGCCTTAGTAAGTGAATTAACAGGTGTTGCAATCAAATCAGATGTAGCAATGACGGGAGAAATCAGCCTAAAAGGTAAGGCAATGGCTATAGGTGGACTTAAGGAAAAATCTATGGCTGCATACAAGGCGGGTTGTACAACGGTAATTATTCCTTTTGATAATATTAAGGATTTGTCCGAGATTTCTGATGAAGTTAAAGATGCTGTTGAATTTGTTGCAGTAAGTAATTTTGATGAGATTCTGAATATTGCTTTTGATGGCAGTATAGCAAAAAACAAACCTAATCCAAAAATGTATTATACCGCTGACAAGACAGTAAAGAATTCAGCAGTAACACAGTAGGGGAATTATGAATTATAATAAAGCATTTTTTGAAAAGGCATTTGGCTTATCATCCCAGCTCCCTGATGATGACACCTGCGAAATCGTTTTTGCAGGCAGATCAAACGTCGGAAAGAGCTCACTTCTAAATAAACTGTTTAATCGTAAACAGCTTGCAAGAGTCAGCTCTGTTCCGGGTAAAACAATAACCATAAACTTTTATGACGTTGACGGTATTAAGTTTGTAGACTTACCCGGCTACGGATATGCAAAAATCAGCAAGCAGGAGCTTAACCGATTTGGCGAGCTTATGGAAGGCTATTTTCAAAGCGACAGAAATATAAAGCTCGTTATACAACTGATTGATATGCGTCATCCTTTAACTGAAGATGATAAAGGTATGATTACTTTTATGATGGAAATGGGCTTGCCTTTTATCATAGTTATGACGAAGTGTGATAAGCTTAAAAAGACCGCGTATGCCGAAAGACTTAAAAAGTCAAAAGATGAGCTTGCTTTTGCAGGCAACGTACCTGTTGTTCCGTTTTCGGCTGTAACAGGGCAGGGAATTAACGGAATTAAGAATTATATTGAAAATGCAATCAGTGATGGAGGAAATATAAATGAGTAAGAAAGTTTTTGTAACAAAGGAAAAGGTTGAAGAAATATCAGCAGCATATCCTACACCTTTCCATTTGTACGATGAAAAGGGAATCAGAGAAAATGTACAGAATCTTAAAAAGGCATTTTCATGGAATAAGGGTTATAAGGAGTATTTTGCCGTAAAGGCTACCCCTAATCCGTTTCTTATCAATATTTTAAGAGAATACGGATGTGGTTGTGACTGTTCATCAATAACAGAGCTGATGCTTTCCAAAGCTATCGGTGCAACAGGTGATGATATTATGTTTTCATCAAACGACACACCTATTGAAGAGTTCAAGTATTGTGATGACCTTGGCGGAATTATAAATCTTGATGACATTACTCATATTGCAGCAGTAGAAAAGGCTTGCGGAAAGCTCCCTAAAAAAATGAGCTGCCGTTACAATCCCGGTGGCGTATTCAAAATCACGAACGACATTATGGATAATCCGGGTGACGCTAAGTACGGTATGACAACCGAGCAGATTTTTGAGGCTTTTGCTATACTTAAAGAAAAGGGTGTTGAAGAGTTCGGTATTCATTCCTTCCTCTGCTCTAATACTGTTACTAACGAATATTACCCTATGCTTGCAAAAATTCTTTTTGAGCTTGCAGTTGAGCTTAAAAATAAGCTTGATGTACATATCACGTTTATTAACCTCTCAGGCGGCATCGGTATTCCTTATAAGCCTGATCAGGAGCCGAATGATATATTCGTTATCGGTGACGGTGTCAGAAAAGCTTATGAAGAGGTTTTAGTCCCTGCAGGTATGGACGACGTTGCTATCTTCACTGAGCTTGGAAGATATATGATGGGTCCTTACGGCGCGCTCATCACTAAGGCTATTAACGAAAAGCACACACATAAGGAATATATAGGTGTTGATGCTTGTGCTGCAAATCTTATGAGACCTGCAATTTACGGAGCGTATCATCACATCACTGTTCTTGGTAAGGAGAATGAGCCTTGCGACAATAAGTATGACGTTACAGGCTCGCTTTGTGAAAACTGCGATAAGTTTGCGATAGACAGAATGCTTCCTAAAATCGATATGGGCGACTATTTGTTTATCCACGACGCAGGTGCTCACGGCTTTTCTATGGGTTATAATTATAACGGAAAGCTTAAGAGCTCCGAAATTCTTCTTAAAGAGGATGGCAGTTTTCAGCTTATAAGACGAGCAGAGACACCGAAGGATTACTTTGCTACCTTTGATTGTTTTGATATGTACAATGATTTAATAACTTTATAATAAAGCTAATGCGCATAAATGCTTCTAAATTTTATTGAACGGCATTTCTCCGTAAAATCTCTGATATTAAAAATATCAGAGATTTTTCTTTACTTTCACAGTTTAGTGTGCTACAATATGATTACTTCAATTAAAGAGGTGTGTATATGAGCAGAAAATTACAAAATGATAATATTGATTTCTTGTTTAAAGCAATCCTTTCTCTTGAAAATGAAGAAGAGTGCTATGACTTTTTTGAGGACTTATGCACAATTCAGGAGATTAAAACAATAAGCCAAAGACTTGTTGTTGCAAAAATGCTTTCCGAAAAGTGTGTGTATACCGATATTGTCAATCAGACAGGAGCATCAACTGCCACAATCAGCCGTGTAAACCGTTCTTTGCAGTATGGATGTGACGGATACGATAAAATATTTGAACGCATTAAGGAAAAAGATAGGGCGCAGAATGATGAGTAGTTATGTTACGCTTGCTCGGTATTATGATTCCTTAACTGAAAACGCTGATTATAAAGTTAGAAGTGATTACATTTCTAACTTTTTTTCTCGCTATGGAAGCGGTGAGAAGACCCTTCTTGACCTTGCCTGCGGTTCGGGCAGCTTAAGTCAGCATCTTGCTCAAAAGGGATATGAAATTATAGGAATAGATTTGTCTGAAGATATGCTTGTTCAGGCGAATAGTAAAAATATAAAAAATGCAATTTTCGCTAAAGGCGATATGAAGGATTTTGAGCTTCCTTATAATGTGAATTACTGCGTGTCTTCTCTTGACAGCATTAATCATCTCAAAGATATAGATGAGGTTGAAAGCTGTTTTAAGTGCGTTTATTCTGCTTTAAATGAGAACGGAATATTTGTTTTTGATGTAAATACACTTTATAAAAATGAGGTTATACTCGGAAACAATACTTTTGTTTATGACGAAGAGGATTATTTTTTATCTTGGGATAATGTGTATATCGGTGACGGTGTTGTAAGCATTTTTCTTGATTTTTTCATATATAATGGAAAAAGCTATGATCGATATTCTGAAAATTTTGAAGAAAAAGCATATGAAACCGATGAAATCAGTAATCTGCTGAATAATACAGGATTTGAAATAATCGGAATCTATAACGAACTTACCGAAGAGGAGCCTGAAGATAAATCAGAAAGAATATTTTTTGTTTGTAAAAGGAAATAGATATGGGAAAAATTGTTAGATATATTACAGAAGACGGTAGTGCATTTGTTATTGCTGCAGATACAACAAGTATGGTTGCCGAAGCAGAAAGAATTCATAAAACCTCAGCCGTCAATACTGCTGCTCTTGGAAGGCTTCTCACTGCGTCTTCAATGATGGGTGATATGCTCAAGGGTAAAGATGATTCGGTAACACTGAGAATTAACGGTAATGGCCCTGCAGGCTCAATTATCGCTGTTTCTGACAGTAATGGTAATGCAAGAGGTTATGTACAAAATCCTATCGTTGAAATTCCTCTCAATGACAAAGGCAAGCTTGACGTCAGGGGAACAGTCGGAACAAACGGCTATCTCTACGTTATGAAGGATATTGGACTAAAAGAGCCGTACGTTGGGCAGACACAGATAATTAGCGGCGAAATTGCCGAAGATATAACTAATTATTTTGTAGTTTCCGAGCAGACTCCAAGTGTCTGTGCCTTAGGTGTTTTGGTAAATCCTGATTTAACTGTTGCTGCTGCAGGCGGATTCATCATTCAGCTTCTTCCGGGAAGTCCTGACGAAATTATCGATAAAATTGAGTATTCAATGCAGGATATAGAAGCCGTTACAACAATGCTTTCAAAGGGAATGACTCCTGATGAAATAGCGATAAGAGCAATGAAAAATATCAATATTGAAAAGCTTGATGAAAACACCGTTGAATATAAATGCAACTGCTCAAAGGAAAGAGTAGAAAAAGCATTGATTTCATCAGGCAGGGAAGCACTTGAAGAAATGATTGACTCAGGTGAGGATACAAGCGTAGAATGTCATTTTTGTGATAAAAAGTATGTTTTTACACCAAATGATATAAAAAAGCTTCTATGATTTTAGTAACAATAATCTTTTACTATATAGAAAAATTAGAAAAATTTTGTTAAAAGGTATTGACATTTATTAACTCTTATTGTATTATATAACCCGTCGCAAGAATGGCGACTGTCACAAGTGGGAGCATAGCTCAGCTGGGAGAGCATCTGCCTTACAAGCAGAGGGTCACAGGTTCGAGCCCTGTA